>NZ_JAPKNE010000003.1:0-603234 GCF_026344075.1 Enterobacter nematophilus
TTAGCGTGCTGATATGGCTCAGTTGGTAGAGCGCACCCTTGGTAAGGGTGAGGTCCCCAGTTCGACTCTGGGTATCAGCACCACTTTATACTTAGGTTAAAGTTCGGCAAGAAGTAAAAGAATTTGTCTGGCGGCTTTAGCGCGGTGGTCCCACCTGACCCCATGCCGAACTCAGAAGTGAAACGCCGTAGCGCCGATGGTAGTGTGGGGTCTCCCCATGTGAGAGTAGGGAACTGCCAGACATCAAATAAGTGAAAAGGCCATCCGCAAGGATGGCCTTTTTGCGTTTCTGCCCTGCACAAACCGTAGGCCGGGTAAGGCGAAGCCGCCACCCGGCAGAGCAAACGACTAATGAATCACCTGCGACAGGAATGCTCGCGTACGTTCTGACTTCGGATGCGCAAAGAACTCATTCGGCGGTGCCTGCTCAACAATCTCGCCGCGGTCCATAAAGATCACCCGATCCGCTACCGTTCTGGCAAAACCCATCTCATGCGTCACGCAGAGCATCGTCATACCGGATTGCGCCAGCCCAATCATGGTATCCAGTACCTCTTTCACCATTTCCGGATCCAGGGCAGATGTTGGTTCGTCAAACAGCATGATTTTCGGTTTCATGCACAGCGAACGGGCGATAGCCACACGCTGCTGTTGCCCGCCCGAGATCTGGCCGGGAAACTTATTGGCGTGCTCCGCGATACGAACGCGTTCCAGGTAGTGCATCGCCAGCGCCTCCGCTTCCTGTTTCGGCATCTTTCGGACCCAAATCGGCGCAAGTGTACAGTTCTGCAGAACGGTCAGGTGTGGAAACAGATTAAAGTGCTGGAATACCATTCCCACTTCCTGCCGCACGCGTTCGATATTGCGGATATCTTCATTCAGCTCGATACCATCAACCACAATGCGCCCTTGCTGATGCTCTTCAAGATGGTTAATACAGCGAATGGTTGTGGATTTACCTGAACCGGAAGGGCCGCAAAGGACGATGCGTTCGCCCTGCTTTACCTTAAGATTGATGTCCTTCAGGACATGAAACTGTCCGTACCATTTATTGACGTTTTCCAGCGTAATCATCGCGTTGGCGGGTGTCATAGTAATCTGGCTCATAATTTCCTCAGTGCGGTGTACGCCCGGTGTTAAAGCGCTTTTCCAGATGCTGGCTATAGCGCGACATGCTAAAACAAAAGATCCAGTAGATCAGAGCGGCAAAGACATATCCCTCGGTGGACATACCCAGCCAGACAGGGTCAACGGTTGCCTGTTGTACGCTGCTAAAGAGATCGAACAATCCGATGATGATCACCAGGCTGGTATCTTTAAAGAGAGCAATGATCGTATTGACCAGTCCAGGGATAACCAGCTTGAGCGCTTGCGGAAGGATCACCAGCCCCTGCGTTTTCCAGTAACCGAGCGCCAGCGATTCCGCCGCTTCGTACTGGCCTTTGGGCAACGCCTGCAGGCCACCGCGCACAACTTCAGCGACATAGGCGGACTGGAAGAGAATCACCCCGACCAGGGCACGGATCAGCTTGTCGATCGTTGTGCCTTCCGCCATAAACAGCGGCAGCATGACCGACGACATGAACAGTACGGTGATAAGCGGTACGCCGCGCCAGAATTCAATAAAGATAACGGAAAGCACGCGTACGACCGGCATTTTTGAACGGCGACCCAGGGCGAGTAAAATGCCCCACGGCAGCGCGCCGGCGATCCCTACTGAAGCGATAATCAACGTCAACGTCAGACCGCCCCACTGGCGTGTTTCAACACGTTCCAGCCCCAGGAAACCGCCATACATCAGCACCCAGACAATAATCGGATACACCACAGCCCAGCCGGCAATATACCGTCCACGATGAGGCAGCTTTTTCCAGAACATCACCGCGATAGAGAGCAGGCCGATGACCAGCGCCAGATTAATCCGCCAGCGCTGTTCATGCGGATACAATCCATACATGAACTGACCGAAGCGCTCATGAATAAACACCCAGCAAGCGCCGGCTTTTGTGCAGTCTGCTCGGGTTGAACCGACCCAGTTGGCCTGTATAACCGCCCAGTTCAGCAGGGGAGGGATCAATTCCCACATGAGCCACAGGCAGACAATCGTCAGCAGGCTATTACTCCAGCTGGAGAATAGATTCTTACGCGCCCAGAGAATAAAACGTCCACCCGTCGAGCTGGCAGGGCGCGAGGAGTGCGACAGTATCGCTTTTGTCATCATAGATCCTTAGCGCTCGACCAGTGCTATACGACGGTTGTAAAGGTTCATCAGCAACGAAATGGCCAGACTGATGATCAGATAGACGGACATGGTGATGGCAATGGTTTCTATAGCCTGTCCGGTCTGGTTAAGCACGGTTCCGGCGAAAAGAGACACCATATCCGGATAACCAATGGCAGCTGCCAGCGATGAGTTTTTGACAATGTTGAGATACTGGCTGGTCAGGGGCGGAACGATCACCCGTAAAGCCTGCGGAATAATGACCTGGCGAAGCGTCACGGTATTCGGTAAACCGAGTGAACGTGCCGCCTCGTGCTGCCCATAAGGTACGGCCTCGATCCCGGAGCGGATGATTTCCGCAATAAACGCGGAGGTGTAAATTGAAAGCGCCAGCGTTAGTGCTGCCAGTTCAGGAATTAACACCATTCCGCCCTGGAAATTGAACCCGCGCAGATGAGGAATATCCCAGTGCAGGGCTGCACCAAAAAGCCAGTGAGCAACTAACGGTAAGCCAACAGTCAGCGCAGCGGCTGCTGGCCATGTTTTACGAAGCTGGCCGGTTTTAATCTGGTGCTTGCGGTTATAGCGGAACAGGCCGACGGAAATCGCGAGCGCAACAATAATAGCGACGATAAAGGCGTAAATCCCTTCGGCAACCTGCGGAGAGGGAATGTATAACCCACGATTACTCAGGAAAAACAGCTCAAACGCATCGACGGCCTGGCGGGGACCGGGAAGGTTACGCAGCACCGCGAAATACCAGAAAAAGATCTGCAGCAGCGGTGGGATGTTGCGAAACGTCTCAATATAAATAGTGGAAAGCTTTCGCAGGAGCCAGTTTTCAGAAAGACGCGCCAGCCCAATAAAGAAGCCCAGGATGGACGCGAAGACAATACACAGTGCGGATACCAACAGCGTATTCAGTAAACCAACCACAAACACGCGTCCGTACGTGTCTCCTTCCTGATAGTCGATAAGGTGCTGAACAATCCCAAACCCCGCGCTGCGATCCAGAAACGCAAAGCCAGAGGTAATACCGCGATTATTCAGGTTAGTGATGGTGTTATGGATGAGATACACGGCGATAAGAACAACCGCAACAATAGCAATAATCTGGAATAGCCAGGCGCGGACCGCAGGATGAGAAAAGGATAGCGATCCTTTTACGGCTGAGCGGCGATGGGACATAAAGAAACCTCAGTAACCATGACTCTGGAGTGGGCACTGCCCGAGCAGTGCCCGTTACAGCTATGACTTAACGTACTGGTGGCGCGTACTGAATGCCGCCGTTATTCCAGAGATTGTTCTGGCCGCGTTTGATCTTCAGCGGGCTTTCCGATCCCACGTTACGCTCGAAGATCTCAGCGTAGTTACCCACCTGTTTGACGATGTTGTAAGCCCATTTGTTATCCAGCTTCAGATCTTTGCCGAAGTCACCTTCTTTACCGAGCAGGTGCGCCATATCCGGGGTGGAAGGATTCGCCGCTTTCTCATCGACGTTTTTCGAGTTGATGCCCATCTCTTCTGCATTCAGCATGGCAAACAGCGTCCAGCGAACGATAGAGAACCAGTCTTCATCGCCACGACGAACAACCGGTCCGAGAGGTTCTTTGGAGATTACTTCAGGCAGAACAATCCATTCCGCCGGATTGCTCAGCTTAATGCGTAATGCATACAGCTGTGACTGGTCAGAGGCCAGCGTGTCGCAGCGACCGGATTCCAGCGCTTTGGCTGATTCATCCGAGCGGTCGAAAGTCACTGGGGTGTATTTCATCTTATTTGCTTTGAAATAATCCGCGACGTTCAGCTCGGTATCGGTGCCCGCCTGGATACACACGGTGGCGCCGTCCAGTTCTTTGGCGCTTTTCAGGCCCGCTTTATTGTGGGTCAGGAAGCCGATGCCGTCATAATAGGTCACGCCCGTAAATGACATCCCCATGCCTGCGTCACGGGAAGAGGTCCAGGTGGTATTACGCGAGAGCATGTCAACTTCGCCGGACTGCAGCGCCGTAAAGCGCTCTTTCGCCGTCAGCGGGGTGTATTTTACTTTGCTGTCATCACCAAAAACCGCAGCGGCGACGCCACGGCAGACATCCACATCAATACCGGTAAATTTGCCGTTCGCATCGGCATAAGAGAAGCCAGGCAAACCGTCACTGATACCGCATTGAACAAAACCTTTCTTTTTAACGGCATCCAGCGTCGTTCCCGCATGGGCTTGACCAGCTATGGCAAACAACATGCCTGCAGCGGTCAGGCTGGCTATCATCGTCTTTTTCATAATGGATCCTGTGTGGCGAAATTTATTGTTATAGAAGCGTTTTTAAGCGCTTAACCTGTCTGTGGCATTGGCCAACGTTTATAAAGCAAACGTAATGCCAGTTTTGCGTTCAGCGAAATAAGTGATAACTGAACGCTTAATGCAGAGTGTAGACAGGCTTAAATAAAATGAGCGCCCCGAAACAGTGCGAAATTACAACCTGTGCCACAAATTGGAGCAAAAGTTTTAACCGGGATGAGATAAAAGACGAGATAGTTTCAGCAGTGAATATTGGCAGAGTATTCAATAGTATTAATGTATGAAAATCATCAGATATAAAAAAGTGTTGATAGCGGTTGGATGAAATTACATATAAGAATAAATACGGTACTTTTTTATTTATTAGAAAATGGTGCACTCATTAAAAGCAAAAGCGCGGCCGGAGCCGCGCTTTCTGAGCAGATGTTACTTCGTCAGGGCAACAATACCTAACGTCAAACCCGCTACTGCGGCAGCGCCGCCGGCGATAGCACCCGCTGTTTCCCAGTTATCCTGGGTGGTGCCTTTCATACAGGTATTGGTATGGACCAGTCGACCCTGGTCATCGTAAACCGGTACACAAGGAGAGTCGTGCGCGCAACCAGCAAGCAGCGCAGCGAGAAGTGCAACGGAAATGAACCTTTTCATGATGTTACCTCAGTATTATTTCTCATTCGCTACAAAGCCAGGAGGGCTATTAACGAACTGGAGATTATTTTACCACCAGGGTAAGTTCCCGTTACACGTGGAATAATCTCAAATTATGTAGTTTGTAAAAATCATGGAGAAAAAGCGTTTCATGAATGAATTCATGGAGAAATTATGGAGACGCAAGAGGGCATTTTTACTTAATGCAAACTCATGAGGTTTTAATGCGCAATCCGATAATGACTAATCCTTTGTTTATATTAAAAATAAAAAAGGCACCAAACGGTGCCTTCAGGGATATATTAATCCTGATGGTTGGTAAATCGTCGCCGGACCACCACAAAGAAAACGGGCACGAAGAAAATCGCCAGAAGCGTTGCGGAAAGCATGCCTCCCATTACGCCCGTACCGACGGCGTTTTGCGCGCCGCTCCCGGCCCCGGAGCTGATCACCAGCGGCATGACGCCAAGTATGAAGGCCAGAGAGGTCATCAGGATCGGGCGAAGACGCATTCGTGAGGCTTCCAGCGTGGCTTCAATGATCCCTTTACCTTCTTTTTCCATCAGGTCTTTAGCAAATTCGACGATCAGAATGGCGTTTTTCGCCGATAAGCCAATCGTCGTCAATAGGCCGACCTGGAAATAGACGTCATTGTTTAACCCGCGCAGCGACGCTGCGAAAAGCGCCCCGATGACGCCCAGCGGCACAACCAGCATGACAGAGAAGGGAATGGACCAGCTTTCATACAGCGCTGCCAGGCACAGGAACACCACGATCAGCGAAATGGCGTACAGGGCAGGCGCCTGGTTGCCGGAAAGACGCTCCTGATAAGACATTCCCGTCCAGTCATAGCCAATGCCGGAAGGCAGTTTTGCCGCCAGGCTTTCCATCATCACCATGGCCTCACCGGTACTTTTCCCTGGGGCTGACTCACCGAGGATCTCCATGGACGGCATGCCGTTATAGCGTTCCAGACGAGGGGAACCGTAAACCCAGTGAGCGCTGCTGAAGGATGAGAACGGCACCATTTCCCCATTCGCGCTGCGCACGTAGAGGTTGTTGATGTCCCCCGGCAACATACGGAATTTCGCATCCGCCTGGACGTAAACTTTTTTCACGCGGCCATGATCGATAAAGTCATTCACATAGGTACCACCCAATGCCGTCGATATCGTCTGGTTGACGTCAGATATGCTAATACCCAACGCCTGCGCTTTCTCCTGATCGACATCCAGCTTGAACTGCGGTGTATCTTCCAGACCGTTAGGACGCACGCGAACCAGCAGGTCAGGGTGCTCTTTCACCATACCGAGCAGCTGATTACGCGCCTGCGTCAGCTGGGTATGCCCCAGGTTTGCCTGATCGATAAGTTCAAAGTCGAAGCCCGTTGCGGTTCCCAGCTCGATAATGGCAGGCAGGTTAAACGGAAATACAAGGCCGTCTTTGATCTGGCTGAAGGCTTTTGTCGCTCGGCCCACGATGGCCCCAACGCTATTTTCCTCTCCAGAACGTTCTTCCCATGGCTTCAGGCTAACGAAGGCGATACCGGAGTTCTGGCCCTGGCCGCTAAAGCTAAAGCCGTTAACGGTAAAGACGGATTCAACGTTCGCTTTCTCTTTAGTCAGATAATAGTCCTGAACCTGGTCGAGAACCTGCTGAGTACGCGTCTGAGTCGCACCCGCCGGGAGTTGGACCATCGTCATAAATACCCCCTGATCCTCTTCAGGCAGGAAGGAGGTAGGTAAGCGCAGGAACAGCACCGCCATCCCACCGACAATAATGACGTACACCACCAGATAGCGACCAGTCTTACGCAAAATACCGCTTACGCTGTTGCTGTAGTGCTCCACGCTCTTATCAAAGAGCGCATTGAACCAGCCAAAGAACCCCCCTTTCTTCTCATGATGATCGCCAGAGACGGGCTTAAGCAGCGTTGCGCAGAGTGCAGGCGTCAGGATCAGCGCAACCAGCACGGAGAGCGCCATGGCGGAAACGATAGTCAGCGAGAACTGACGATAGATGGCGCCCGTCGAGCCACCAAAAAAGGCCATCGGAACAAAGACCGCCGAGAGAACCATGGCGATCCCCACCAGCGCGCCCTGGATCTGCTCCATAGACTTCTGCGTGGCCTCTTTCGGCGGCAGCTTGTCCTCGACCATCACGCGCTCAACGTTCTCAACGACCACGATGGCGTCATCAACCAGCAGCCCTATCGCCAGCACCATCCCGAACATCGTCAGGGTGTTGATGGAAAAACCGAACGCCGCCAGTACTGCGAAAGTCCCCAGCAGCACGACCGGCACCGCAATCGTGGGGATAAGGGTTGCCCGCAGGTTTTGCAGGAACAGATACATGACCAGGAAGACCAGAACGATCGCTTCAAACAGGGTCTTCACCACTTCATGAATAGAAATTTTCACAAAAGGCGTGGTGTCATAGGGATAGACGACCTTCAGCCCCTGCGGGAAGAACTGTTGCAGTTGCGCCAGTTTGCTCTTGATGGCGGCCGCTGTATCCAGCGCGTTTGCCCCGGTTGCCAGCTTAATCCCCAGGCCGGTGGCTGCCTGCCCGTTGATTTTGGTCACCATATTGTAGTTTTCGCCACCCAGCTCAATGCGAGCGACATCCTTCAGGTGAACCATCGAGCCGTCCTGGTTCACTTTGAGCGTCACGCGGCCAAACTCTTCGGGTGATTTCAGGCGAGTCTGCGCGATGATGGAGGCATTCAACTGCTGTCCGGGCACAGACGGCGTACCGCCCAGCTGGCCTGCCGCTATCTGATCGTTCTGCGTTTTCAACTGGTTGATAATATCCAGCGGTGTCAGCTGGTATTTGTTCATCGCGTTGCTGTCGAGCCAGATGCGCATCGCATACTGGGCACCAAACAGCTGAACGTCGCCGACGCCCGTCGTGCGGCTGATAGCATCTTTGACGTTCGAGGCGACATAGTCGGAGATATCATCCTGAGTGAGGTTTTTGTTGTCCGAAACAAAACCGGCGACCAGCAGGAAGCTGCTGCTGGATTTTTCAACGCCAATCCCTTGCTGCTGTACCTCTTGCGGCAGCAGCGGCATGGCGAGCTGCAGCTTGTTCTGCACCTGCACCTGGGCGATGTCCGGATCCGTTCCTGACTCGAAGGTCAGGGTGATGGTGACATTACCTGCTGAATCGCTGGTGGAAGACATATACATCAGGTTGTCGATACCGTTCATGTTCTGTTCGATAACCTGGGTCACGGTATCCTGCACCGTCTGGGCGTCAGCGCCGGGGTAGGTTGCGGAAATTGCCACGGCAGGCGGAGCAATCGTCGGATACTGGGCGACGGGCAGTTTGAGAATAGCCAGCCCGCCTGCAATCATCAAAATGATGGCAAGTACCCAGGCGAAAACCGGCCTCTGAATAAAGAAATTAGCCATGTCGTCGTTCCTTAACCGGCGGGAGTCGTGGTGGTATCTGGCGTGGCGACGACGGTAGCCCCTGGTCTGACTTTTTGTAATCCGCTGACAATCACGCGGTCACCGTTTTTCAGCCCTTCCGTCACCAGCCAGCGGTCGCCAATGGCCTGAGGCGCAACGACGGTACGTGATTCAACCTGGTTTTTATCATTAACCACCAGCACGGTTGCGTCGCCTCGCGGCGTACGGGTCACTCCCTGCTGCGGAACCAGAATGGCATCTGGCTGTATGCCTTCATCAATGCGGGCGCGAACGAACATCCCCGGTAACAGCAGGTGTTGAGGATTCGGGAAAATGGCGCGCAGCGTGATTGAGCCGGTGCTTTCATCCACCGTAACGTCGGAGAACTGCAGGGTGCCTTTCAGCGGATAGGGCTGGCCATTCTCCATCAGCAGCTCAACGCTGCTGGCCGTGTCACCTTTTTGCAGGCTCGTCTGCTTCAGGCGCATAAATTCATTGCTCGACTGGGTGACATCGACATAAATCGGATCAAGCTGCTGGACCGTCGCCAGCGCCGCGGCCTGCCCGTTCGTGACGAGCGCCCCTTCCGTCACGCTGGATTTGCCGATGCGGCCATCGACAGGGGACGTTACTTTGGTATACGCCAGGTTGATACGTGCGCTTTCAACGCCCGCTTTTGCGGCGACAACGCTGGCATCTGCCTGCTGGGCCGTGGCCACGGCCTGGTCATACTCCTGCTTGCTGACGTACTGTGTTCCCACCAGTGGGAGATAACGTTTCACCGTCAGGTGTGCAATATTGGCTGCCGCCTGCGCCTTTGCCAGCTCGCCTTTCGCGCTGTCGTAAGCCGCCTGATAGGTGGCAGGATCAATCTGATAAAGTGAATCCCCTGCTTTTACATCGCTACCTTCCGTGAAGTTGCGACGCAGAATGATACCGCTAACCTGTGGACGAACCTCCGCAACGCGGAACGCATCTGTTCTGCCCGGGAGTTCAGTTGTGACGGCCAGCGGCGCGCTTTTCACGATATGGACGCTGACCTGAGGCGCCTGTGCATGTTGTTGTTGATTTTCCTGGCCATCGCATCCAGTGAGCAGTACAGCGCAGACAATGAAACCGGCTAAGGGTAAACGTCTGAAATGATTCGTCATTACTGTTCCTTTAAATACCCATTAACCGATGTTTGCCTTAGATCGGTAGTTGGGGCAGAGGGAAAAAATAAAATGTAGCTGCGTATAATAATGAGGGTATTTAATGTTTTTTAATTTATAAGTGCGAATGACGAGGCCTGAGGGTAAAATCAGAATCGGTCTCGTAGAAAAGAGGGATATACTTCTGCCCGATAAATCAGGTTAATAGGGTTTAATACGCAAATCATTTATTTCGTGAATTTAATTCCAGGTATGTATTTAGGCTACTTATAGATTAAGTAAATTGACTTTTTTTGTGCAAAATTAAAACGGGTTTTAGTGAATACTTCCAGCCATCCGAACCTGATGTTACGTATATACCCAGTGAGTAAAGAGTAGCTGTCAATGGCGCGTAAAAAGAAAGAAGAGGCTCAACAAACACGACAGCAGTTGATAGAGGCGGCTATCGGGCAGTTTGCGACGCGAGGCGTAGCCAGCACGACGCTGACGGATATCGCAGATGCCGCAAAGGTTACGCGTGGTGCTATCTACTGGCACTTTACCAGTAAAGCAGAAATATTTAATGCCATTTGGGAACAGCAATTACCGCTGCGTGACATCATTCGCGACAGGCTTTCTCTCTCCGAAAATGACGACCCGTTGTTAATGCTTCGTGAGCAATTTATTACTGCGTTGCAGTATATCGCGCACGAACCCCGTCAATGTGCGCTGTTACAAATTTTGTATCATAAGTGTGAATTTAATAGCGATATGATTTCAGAGAATGAAATTAGGAAACGCATTGGGTTTAATTATGATTTTTTGCGCGTTACGCTGGAAAAATGTATTTCTCGGAACATCATTTCGTCGCAGGTGAACGTTGATCTGACCATAATCGTATTCCACGGTTTTTTTAGCGGCATCATTAAAAACTGGTTAATGAATACCGACAGTTTTAATCTTTACCAGCAGGCGCCAGCCCTGGGCGACTGTATTCTGGCGACACTCCCTCTCTTGCGCGTGTCGCCTCGTGATGATTACTCCACAGCGCCTGGCAACATTTCACCCCGTGCGCAAAGCGCCTCGATGGTCTGCGCGCTGGCGGGTTTACCTAACAGATAACCCTGTAAGGTATTACAGCCCAGCTCCGTCAAAAAGGTTTGCTGCGCTTCGGTTTCCACACCTTCAGCCACGACTTTGAGATTGAGCGTTTTCGCGAGGGCCACAATCGCAGAGACAATGGTGGCATCCTCGCTTTCACCGCTTAACTCTTTCACAAACGCTCTGTCTATCTTCAGTTCACAGGCCGGTAAACGCTTGAGATACAGCAGGCTCGAATATCCGGTTCCAAAATCATCAATCGAGGCTTTCACCCCAGCATCCGTAAGCTCTGTCAGCACCCGCACGCTTTCATCGGGGTTGCTCATCGCCGTAGTTTCCGTGACTTCCAGGATCAGCATTTCCGGCGGGACGTGATGACGCTCCAGGCAGTCGAGCACTGTTTTAACCAGCGAGGGCTGTTCGAACTGCAGCGTCGACAGGTTTACTGCCATTGACCAGTTTCGATGCCCCTGAAGATGCCATTCCCTCAGCTGGCGACAGGCTTCATTGAGCACCCAGTTACCAATAGGAATGATAAGCCCGGTTTTTTCCGCCAGCGGCAGGAAAAGATCCGGCGTCAGTAAACCCCGCTTCGGATGCTGCCAGCGCAGCAGCGCTTCAAACCCGAGGAGGGGGCCCGCGGGCGCGTGAAATTTTGGCTGATAAAGCAGGCGTAGTTCATCACGATCGATAGCCATCCACAGATCGTTCATTAACTGAAGATGCGTCTGCGCCAGCGTGTTCATGGAGGGCTGGAAAAAGTGATACCCGTTTCGGCCCATATGCTTGGTGTGATACATCGCCGCGTCGGCGTTAAACATCAGCTCGCGTTCGGTTTTGCCGTCGTGAGGGTAGAGGGCGATACCAATGCTAAGCGTTACCACCAGTTCATAGGGGTCGAGAGTGAACGGGCTATCGATCGCCCGCACCAGCGAATTTGCCAGCGAGGCCGCATCGTCCGGACCTTCTCCTTCAGCCAGCAGAACAAACTCATCGCCGCCGATGCGTGCAAGGGTAAACTGGCCCTTCAGGAGATGCAGCAGACGCTGCGTAACGGCGACCAGCAGCCTGTCACCGACATCATGGCCGTAGGCGTCATTGACGGCTTTAAAACCGTCGAGATCCATGAACATGAGGGCGAAATGGGTACCTTCACGGTCAGCTTTGCTGATGGCCTGATCGAGCCGGTCCTCCAGCAGGATACGGTTGGGCAGACGCGTCAGCGTATCGTGCAGCGCCAGTTGCGCAAGTTCCCGGTTCGCTTCTGCCAGCGACGAGGCCAGAAGGGCGGTTCGTGCCTGCAGGCGGGCATCCAGCATCGACACCAGCAGGGTGATCCCAAGAATAGAGAGCGCGACGACGCTGACCAGCACGGCCAGCCAGCTGCCGTTAATACCCTGATGGTGAACCATGGTAGACATTGGAAACTGCGCGGCTTTCATCCCGGCGTAGTGCATACCGGCGATGGCAATTCCCATCGTGATGGCGGCACCCAGGCGCATCAGCACCACCTGAGCGGCTTCGTGGCGCAGGCGGAAGGTCAGCCACAATGCCGCAAGCGAAGCGGCAAGCGCAATCACGACCGAAATGGCTACCCACAGCGTGTCCCAGACGATCCCCGGCATCACCTCCAGCGCTGCCATACCGGTGTAATGCATGGCAACAATACCGATTCCCATCACCAGAGCGCCGGGGAGCAGGCGGCGCATGCGCAGCTGTTCACAGCTGACGAGCCATAGCGCAAACAGTGACGACCCCACGGCGATGACCATAGATAAAATCGTCAGGGTCGCGTTGTAGCTCATGCTCATGGAGAGATCCATCGCCAGCATGCCGATAAAGTGCATGGCCCATACGCCAATGCCCATTGCAACACCGCCTCCCGCCAGCCAGACGCGCGCTGCGATGCCCTGACTCCCGGCGACACGTGCTGCCATATTCAGCGCGGTGTAAGCGGCAAGGATGGCAACAGCAAAGGAGAGGGCTACAAGGATAGGGTTGTATTGGCTAACCAGCATGGTCGGTTCTACTCGAGTATGACGTTACGCAGGAGAGGTAGAGAAGGGCGAGACATTATCACCGTCAGGTAACGGCTCAAAGGGATTTAAATCCCCGTTTTTAGTGGGTAATACGGGGAGGTCGGAAACGGCAGGGCGTTAATCGAGTTCTGAACAGTTCACTAACTTCAGCGGATTGACGGAGTTCATATTGCGGCACTTGTCGGTTTCGGTGCTCATCAGTTCAATCCACTGCATCAGGAGGGCATCGAAAAGGAAAACGGAGATTGCAAAGACAACCAGCCACCAGTATTTACGAATCATTGTGTCATTCCGCGAGAAGAGAGAGCCACTGAAGTGGTGGAAATATACACGAAAAGAAGCGGTTTAAAAGCGGGATAAGCGAAGGTTTACAAAGCGTTGACTGTGACAGAAAACGACAATAAAAAAGGCGCATCCCCATGCCAGGTAGCGCCTTTTTAAACAAGCAGTTAGCTAATCGAAATTAGTTCATGCCGTATTTTTTCAGTTTCTTACGCAGAGTACCACGGTTGATACCCATCATCAGCGCAGCGCGGGTCTGGTTACCGCGGGTGTATTGCATCACCATGTCCAACAGTGGCTGTTCAACTTCAGCCAGTACCAGCTCATACAGGTCATTAACATCCTGACCATTCAGTTGAGCAAAATAGTTCTTCAGTGCCTGTTTAACCGAGTCACGCAGGGGCTTTTGAGTTACCTGATCCTGAGAGTTAACGGTAGAAACGGTCAGTACGTCAGAATTTACGCGTTGTTCGAACATAGTTCTGTCAGCTCTTTATTTCATTACGCAAGATTTTCGAAGTATGCCTCCAACGCCTCCAGCTGTTCGCTGGCATCCTCAATGGCGTTGAATGTGCGCCGAAACTGGTCATCTGGAGCGTGCTCCTGGAGATACCAGGAGACGTGTTTACGCGCAATTCGGTACCCTTTTGCCTGGCCGTAGTGGTCATGCAGTTCCCGAACATGCGAACAAAGCAAGCGCTTTACCTCTGCCAGAGGCAGTGGGGCAAGCAGCTCCCCAGTGTCCAGATAATGCTGGATTTCCCGGAAGATCCAGGGTCTTCCCTGAGCTGCACGTCCTATCATCAGAGCATCAGCTCCCGTATAGTCGAGTACAGCCCTGGCTTTAAGCGGGTCAGTTATGTCGCCATTCGCGATAATCGGAATGGAAACCTTCTGCTTAACTGCCCGAATGCTGTCGTATTCAGCTTCACCATTGAACAAACAGGCGCGAGTGCGTCCGTGGATGGTCAGGGCCTGAATACCACAATCTTCGGCCAGTTGGGCAATCTCTACACAGTTACGGTGTTCCGGCGACCAACCCGTGCGAATCTTCAACGTAACAGGAACGTCCACTGCGCTGACAACCGCCGTCAGGATAGCTTTCACCTGGTCGGGGTATTGCAGAAGGGCTGAACCTGCAAGCTTGCGATTCACCTTTTTGGCCGGGCAACCCATATTGATATCAATAATCTGGGCACCACTTTCCACGTTAATACGCGCGGCATCTGCCATCTCTTCAGGCACGCTTCCGGCAATTTGCACGGTGCGAATACCTGGTTCATCAATGTGCACCATCCGAAGGCGGGATTTATCGCTTTCCCAAACCTGCGGGTTAGACGACATCATCTCGGATACGGTTAAACCGGCTCCCATCTCATAGCACAGCGTCCTGAACGGCCGGTCGGTAATACCTGCCATTGGGGCTGCGATCAGGCGATTTCTAAGCTGGTGGTGTCCGATGCGCATGAGTTAAGAAATGACCATACTGTGACTGCAAGGCGGCGTATATTACGCATTTTTTGCACGAGATGAAAGGCCAAACTTTGAACAATCCACTGTTATAGATCAAGGAATCGCCGCTCAATCTTTCTGTTGAAAATTATTCATTATTTAAATCATTGGGTTATGCTTGAATGGTTGTTTTATGGGCGCTTACAATTTCCCGTAACTTCTCATCAATTCTGAATAAATGCGACATATGAGCGGGATAATCTGCTGTTTTTAGCAGCAGATTTCCCCGCTTCATTGCGATCTACGTCGCATTTTAGAACATGATCTCAGGGCAAAAAATGCAGGTTATTCGACCACAAGACGACCATGGAGGGACTGTACCGGACGGTTATTATCGTGATGCATTGTGTGGGTGAATTTCTCGAGCTGCTCGGCGGAGACCGTCAGCGGATGCTTAAGCACGATCCAGGTGACGCCTTCTGAACACGGTGGCGTGGTTAGCGAACCGCTAAAACGCCAGTACGTTTTATCTTCCGGCAGCAGCTTATTCAGGTTGAGCTCCTGCTTGATGGAGACGTTCAGCTCAGCCTGCTGAGGCATCACGCTCCACAATTTATTCAGCTCCGGATTCGCGGCCCCTTTGTCGAACATGACCGCGACCACCGTCAGTTCCCCCTTCGCGTTTTTATGCACAAGGTGCATTTCCATTGCGTAATGCTTGCCATGCACGGTGTTTTCGCTCGGCGCGTGGAAGTGGAACTGTTGTAACGTCCAGGTTTGCTTATCCAGCGTGATGGTGTCGCGGGTGTCGGCCTGCTCGCTTGCCTGAATGGTATGGCCATTGTTTGTCAGCGTCACAGGGCCATCAATGTAGTGCGTTTGCAGCGGGGAAAGGTGGGCGTTAACGGTCGAGTCAATATTAATCGGAGACTGGTTCATTCCGCTGTTACAGGTTTTGTACGCTTCATCCAGTTCGCCCCAGTGCTCCGGTGAACTTTCTCCTTTGTAGCTCCAGTGTGATGCGCATGCGGAAGCCGAGATCATGCTCAGCGCTAACAGCGCTGCCTTGCCATAAACGTGTTTCATAATATTCTTCCTGTGAATTTTTATTATCAAAATCAAAACATATCAATATGATTTGTATGGTTATTTTACCGGAGGCAGGCCAGGGGCGGGAGGAATATTCGAGGAGAAAAGGCGTGGTCAGAGGACCACGCCAAATACTTATTTTTTACGACCGGTAATACGGCACCACTCTTCCTTCTCCACAACAGGGTCGAGAGCGAAAAGATCGGCGTAGGCTTCGCAAACGCTCTCTGCCTGGCTTGCCAGGATGCCAGAAAGTCCCAGCAGACCGCCCTCAACGGGCAGCACGCTGATTAATGGCGCCAGTTCACGCAGCGGGCCCGCGAGGATGTTTGCGACCACCACATCGGCTTTCATGGCTTCTGGCTGCGCTTCCGGCAGGTATAGCTCCAGGCGATCGGAGACGCCGTTACGCTCGGCATTATCGCGGCTGGCCTGAATGGCCTGCGGATCGATATCGATCCCGATAGCTTTCGCCGCGCCCAGTTTCAGGGCGGCAATCGCAAGGATCCCGGAACCGCAGCCGAAGTCGATCACTGTCTTACCTTCCAGATCCAGACCATCCAGCCACTGCAGGCAGAGGGACGTGGTTGGGTGGGTGCCGGTGCCAAACGCCAGGCCTGGGTCGAGCATCACGTTAACCGCGTTTTCATCGGGAACCTCGCGCCAGCTGGGGCAGATCCACAGACGTTTGCCGAACTGCATCGGGTGGAAGTTGTCCATCCACTCGCGTTCCCAGTCCTTGTCTTCCAGCTGTTCGATTTTATGCACAAAACCTGCACCCAGAAGAGGATGGTTTTCCAGAATCGCCACCACCTCTTTCATGTCGGTTTCGGCATCAAACAGGCCAATCACGTCGGTATCACCCCACAGGCGCGTTTCGCCGGGGAGCGGTTCAAAGACCGGCGTGTCGTGCGTGTCCTGGAAGGTGATGGAGACAGAGCCGGCTTCCATCAGCGCATCGCTCAGCTCTTCGGCGTTCGCGCCGGTTGTGTTCAGTTTTAGTTGGATCCACGGCATGGCAAAACTCTTTATTTATCAGTAGAAATCATAGCGGGTTGTGGGGCGGGCTGACCGAAACGGTTCCCCACCACAAACGCCAGTAAACTTAGCAGTAACGAAGGCACAATCGGATGGAAGCCCAGATACTGAATCTTAAATGTCGCAAGGATGGCATACAGCACACCGCCAACAATCATCGCGCTCAGCGCGCCTGCAGCGTTCGCGCGTTCCCAATAAAGACCTAATACCAGCGGCCACAGGAAAACGGCTTCAAGACCGCCAAACGCAAGCAGGTTCAGCCAGATGATCATCTCCGGCGGACGCCATGCGGCTAACATCAGCAAAGCGCCTAATACCAGCGTAATGACGGCAGACATCCGCTTCAGGCGACGTTCATTTTCAACCTGCTCAGGGCGCAGGTTAAGATAGAGATCTTTAATGATCGTAGCGGAACTTTGCAGTAACTGGGCGTTAATGGTCGACATAATGGCGGCCATTGGGGCAGCGAGGAAAATCCCGGCGGCGAAGGGCGGCAGCACTTTAACCATCAGCGTTGGGATCACCAGATCCGGCACGGTAAGGTCGGGGATCACCGCGCGCCCTAATGCACCTGCCAGATGCATACCAAACATCAGCACCGCGACCACAATCGTCCCGATGATGATGCCCTTGTGAACGGCTTTACTGTCTTTATAGGAGATACATCGCACGGCGGTATGCGGCAGACCAATCACCCCGAAGCAGACCAGCACCCAGAAAGAGGTCATAAAGGTCGGCGAGAGGATATCATCCGCGCCCTGCGGTGAGACCAGTTTCGGGTCAATCGCTTCAAGGGTTTCCACCGCATGAGTGAGTCCACCCGCGGCATGAACAATCCCCACCAGCAGAACGATCGTGCCGATGAGCATGACCATTCCCTGCAGCGTATCGTTCAGCACGCTGGCGCGGAACCCGCCAAACGCGGTATACAGCGCGATGCTTACCCCGAAGATAATCAGGCCTGTCTCGTAAGGGATCCCGGCCGCCGTTTCCAGCAGGCGCGCCCCGCCGATAAACTGTACGGTCATCGCACCGATAAAGGCCACCAGCAGGCTTAAGCTCGCCAGCCACACCAGTAAGCGGCTCTGGTAACGGGCAAACAGCATGTCGTTGAGCGTGACGGCATTATAGCGGCGCGCCAGAATGGCAAATTTTTTGCCCAGAATACCGAGGGAGAGCCAGACGGCAGGCAGCTGGATCATAGCCAGCAACACCCAGCCTAACCCGTACTTGTAGGCCGCACCGGGACCGCCAATAAACGAGCTGGCGCTAATATAGGTCGCGGTAAGCGTCATCGCCAGCACGACGCCGCCCATCGAACGGCTGCCGAGGAAATACTCATTCAGGAAAGTGCCGGTCGCTCTTTTACGCATGGCATAAATGGATAAACCAAACACGACCAGCAGGTATGCGACCAGCGGCAGAATGACTTCAAGCTGCATCATCGTCCTCCAGCGGAATATCCCGGTAGATGAATTTCACCATCGCCCAGCACAGCAGAATAAACACCAGCGGTACCAGCAGGCAGGCCATTTCAAACCAGTGCGGCAGGCCGGTGATGCCGATAGCGGAGTCAGGTAAGTAAGCAGTTACTAACCATGCAGCAAGATAGAGAAGGGTCAGCCACAGCGCCCAGCGCGCTTCTTTATGGGCCTGAACAAAACGTTTGTCCATTTTTTGTCCCTTGTGGATGCAGAAAGCGGGGATTGTACATGATGGGGCTTTGCGATCCCCAGAAATAAAAAAAGGCCGGATAATCCGGCCTTTTAGCAACACAGCTCTCTTACTTCTCGTTCAGGCCGAGTTTTTTCTCCAGGTAGTGGATGTTCGTCCCACCATTCTGGAAGTGCTCGTCGCTCATAATGCGCATCTGCAGATCAACGTTGGTTTTGATACCGTCGATGATCAGCTCCTGCAGGGCGTTCTTCATGCGGGCAATCGCCACGTCACGGTTTTCGCCGTAGCAGATAAGCTTGCCGATCATTGAGTCATAGTACGGCGGTACGGTGTAACCGGCGTAAATATGAGATTCCCAACGCACGCCAAAGCCACCCGGCGCATGGAAACGCGTGATTTTACCCGGGCTTGGCAGGAAGGTGTTCGGGTCTTCGGCATTGATACGGCATTCTACCGCATGGCCTTTCACCACGACTTCTTCCTGCTTGATGGACAGAGGCTGACCGGCTGCGATACGCAGCTGCTCTTTGATCAGGTCAACGCCGGTGATCATTTCGGTCACCGGGTGTTCAACCTGAATACGGGTGTTCATTTCAATGAAGTAGAACTCGCCGTTTTCGAACAGGAACTCAAAGGTACCCGCCCCGCGATAGCCGATATCGACGCACGCTTTGGCGCAACGCTCGCCGATGTAGCGACGCAGTTCCGGGGTAATGCCCGGCGCTGGCGCTTCTTCGACCACTTTCTGGTGACGACGCTGCATTGAGCAGTCACGTTCTGCCAGATAGATAGCGTTACCCTGACCGTCAGCCAGCACCTGAATTTCGATGTGGCGTGGGTTTTCCAGGTATTTTTCCATGTACACCATGTCATTGCTGAAAGCCGCTTTCGCTTCCGCTTTGGTCATGGAGATGGACTGCGCCAGTTCAGCGTCGCTGCGCACAACGCGCATACCGCGACCGCCGCCGCCGCCGGACGCCTTAATGATAACCGGGTAGCCAATGCGTTTAGCATGAGCACGGTTAGCATCCATGTCGTCGGTCAGAGGGCCGTCAGAGCCTGGTACGGTTGGAACACCGGCTTTTTTCATCGCGGTGATTGCAGACACTTTGTCGCCCATCAGGCGAATGGTGTCGGCTTTCGGACCGATGAAGATAAAGCCAGAACGTTCAACCTGCTCAGCAAAGTTGGCGTTCTCAGAGAGGAAGCCGTAACCCGGATGAATTGCCACCGCGCCGGTGATTTCAGCGGCGCTGATGATAGCCGGGATGTTCAGATAGCTTTTTACGGACGGAGCCGGGCCAATACAGACCGTCTCATCCGCCAGCAATACGTGTTTTAAATCGCGATCCGCGCTTGAGTGCACAGCGACTGTCTTGATGCCCAGTTCTTTACAGGCACGAAGAATACGCAGTGCGATCTCGCCGCGGTTGGCGATAACAATTTTATCCAGCATGTTCGCCTCGTTACTCGATGACGACCAGCGGCTCGTCAAATTCAACCGGCTGACCACTTTCGACCAGAATCGCTTTCACAGTACCTGATTTGTCTGCTTCGATCTGGTTCATCATTTTCATCGCTTCAACGATGCACAGGGTATCGCCTACGTTGACTTTCTGACCCACTTCGATGAACGCCTTCGCGTCCGGGCTCGGGGTGCGGTAGAAAGTACCAACCATTGGGGAACGTACGATGTGACCACTGATTTCTGCTGCAGCGGCAGGTGCGGCTTCAGCTGCTGCTGGCGCAACGGCTGCGGAAAGCGCAGGCTGCTGCACTGGCGCAGCGTAAGCTTGCTGCATTACCGGGAAGCTAGCGGCTGGGGCTGCACGGCTGATGCGTACAGACTCTTCGCCTTCAGAAATTTCCAGTTCGGAGATGCCTGATTCTTCAACCAGCTCGATCAGTTTTTTAATCTTACGAATATCCATGAGTGGGTTCCGTACTCTTGTTTAGTGTGATTGTGACAGGCGTTTTACCGCTGTCTGTAAAGCGTATGAATAGCCGTCTGCGCCCAGTCCGCAGATAACGCCAGCAGCGATATCCGACAGATACGAATGGTGGCGGAACGGCTCTCGGGCGTGCACGTTACTCAGGTGGATCTCGATAAACGGGATACTCACCGCAAGCAGTGCGTCGCGGATAGCAACACTGGTGTGCGTAAACGCGGCCGGATTGATCAGGATATAGTCCACATTGTCTTTAGCCTGATGAATACGGTCGATGATTGCGTACTCCGCGTTTGACTGAAAATGATCCAAATCCACATTCAGCGAGGCTGCTTCCGTGCTCAGACGGTTAACAATTTCGCTCAATGTCAGCGTGCCGTACTTCTCTGGCTCACGGGTGCCGAGCATGTTCAGGTTCGGTCCGTTTAAAACTAAGATATGGAACTTATCAGTCATTATGCCGCTATCTCCTGCGATTTTCGGGTAAAAAACAAAATATACCGTCGAAGCGCAAATGTCACCTTTTCAGAGGCCCAAAACCGCTGTCAGGCGAACCAAGGTCGCACATTATAACGATTTCGTAGCATTTGGCAGCTAAATACTGGTCTTATCAGGGAAGATTATCAACCGCAATCCAAAAAAGATTTGCGGTTGAGAGGTAATCTGCGGGAAAACGCACAGTTTCGCGAACTATCGCAACCACTGGCGGAACTTCTTGTAACGCCATGCTAAAAGCGCCACGGCCGCCAGCGCGTAAAGGACCGGCTGTGGAGAGAGGATCTTCACCGACCACAGATAATGAATGGGGGCGAGGATCGCGACAAGATAGACGAAGTTGTGCAGCAACTGCCAGCGACGGCCCAGCTTTCGCTGCGCATATTGCGTGGACGTCAGCGCTAACGCCAGTAAAACCACCCAGCTCACAATACCCAGCGTCAGATAAGGCCGAGTCACCAGCTCGCGGCCAAGCAGTGTCAGATTGTTAATTCCCAGTTCCAGCAGGGCGTAGCTGGTGAGGTGCAGGGTCGCCCAGGCAAAACACCATAGCCCCAAAAGCCGACGGGTGCGTATCAATAATGGCTGTTTAGCGTAGCGCGCCAGCGGCGAGACGAGCAAGGTGGCCAGCAAAAATTTCAGAGCCATCCGACCCGTAAAATGCTGGATATCCTTTGCCGGATCGGCGCTAAAGAGGCCCTGGCTGGCCGCCCAGAACAGCCACAGAAAAGGAAGTATCCCGGCTAAATGCAGCAGCACTTTCAGCCAGGTTATCTGCTTTGCCGTTAATCGCACTCAGAAGTTCTCCCGTAAATTAAGGCCACGGTAAAGAGACGCCACTTCATCCGCATACCCGTTAAACAGCAGCGTGGGCTGGCGCTTCACGTCCAGCGCGCCGCCGGCGCCGATAAAGCGTTCCGTCGCCTGCGACCAGCGGGGATGATCCACATGCGGGTTCACGTTGGCGAAGAATCCGTATTCACCCGGCGCCGCCAGGTTCCATGTCGTTGGCGGACGTTCGCGGGTCAGCTTAATGCTGACGATTGATTTAATCCCTTTGAAACCGTATTTCCACGGCACGGTTAAACGGATGGGGGCACCGTTCTGCGGCGGAAGCGCCTTGCCGTAAACGCCGACGGTCAGGAGGGTAAGGGGGTGCATGGCTTCGTCAAGACGTAACCCTTCAACGTACGGATACTCCAGCCCGCCGCCGATAAACCGGTCTTTCTGGCCCGGCATCTCGTCCGGGGCGTAGCGCGTCTGGAAGGCGACGTATTTTGCGTTGCTGGTGGGCTCAACCATCGCCAGCAGCTTATGCAGCGGGAAGCCTACCCAGGGCACCACCATCGACCAGGCCTCTACGCAGCGCATGCGATAGATACGCTCTTCGAGCGGGAAGCGGGTGGTCAGATCGTGATGGTCCAGCGTCAGCGGTTTTGCCACTTCGCCGTCGATTTTCAGCGTCCACGGATCGGTTTTCATGCTGCCGGCATTGGCGGCAGGATCGGCTTTATCCAGACCAAATTCGTAGAAGTTGTTGTAGCCGGTGACTTTATCTTCCGGCGTCAGCGCCAGCTTGTTTTGCCATTCGGCGGGTTGGGTAAAGGTAAGCGGGGCGCCGGAAGGGGCCTTTGGGCGATCGTTGCCTTTAAACCAGTCGAGCAGGTCGGCGTGCGCCGCTGGAGAGAGCGTCAGTGCCGTGGCGCTGATGCCAAGCATTTTCAGGATCTGGCGGCGCTGTAACATAAAGACAGACTCAGACGTTACGTCGGCTTCCGTCAGTTTTCGGTTTTTCATGGCATCCTCCGTCATGCGTTTTTCTAAGCATGACGGAGGAGAAGCGTTAGCGCGAATATGTCACGAAAATTTGAAGATTAGGCGATTTTCACCAGCGCGCGGCCGTGGAACTGGTTATCCATGATCTTACTGGCATATTCAGGTGCCTGGCTGAGCGTAATTTCGGTGGCGCTCTGGGTATAGAAAGATTCCGGCAAATCGCGCACCAGACGCTCCCATGCCTCTGCACGGCGAGCCGCAGGCGTCATCACGGAATCCACGCCCTGCAGGCGGACGTTACGCAGAATAAATGGCATGACGGTCGTTGGCAGGGCAAATCCGCCCGCCAGGCCGCAGGCTGCCACGCAGCCGCCGTAGTTCATCTGCGCCAGGACTTTTGCCAGCACCTTATCACCGACGGTATCCACCGCGCCTGCCCAGACCTGTTTTTCCAGCGGGCGGGTCTCGGCAAACTCATCGCGGCCAAGAATGCGGCTGGCGCCGAGCAGACGCAGATAATCATGCGTGCTTTCACGGCCGGAAACCGCCGCAACCTGATAACCCAGCTTGTGCAGCAGCGTGACCGCCGTGCTGCCCACGCCACCGCTGGCCCCGGTCACGACAATTTCACCCGACTCGGGGCGAATACCTGCATCTTCCAGCGCCATCACGCACAGCATGGCGGTAAAGCCCGCGGTACCAACGATCATCGCTTTGCGGCCATCTATGCCTTTCGGCATAGGCACCAGCCAGTCGCCCTTCACGCGCGCCTGCGTTGCCAGACCGCCCCAGTGATTTTCGCCCACGCCCCAGCCGGTGAGCAGCACCTGCTGGCCCGCATGAAAACGGGGATCTTCGCTGCTGTGAACCCGGCCAGCAAAATCAATACCGGGCACCATAGGGAAATTTCGGATGATTTTACCCTTACCGGTGATCGCCAGCGCATCTTTATAATTTAAACTGGACCAGTCGATGTCGACGGTGACGTCGCCTTCCGGCAGGCGAGTCTCTTCTACGGCCTGTACGGAGGCAAGCGTTTTGCCGTCCTGCTGTTCTAAGATTAAAGCCTGCATATGGGGTCCTCACGGCTCAGATGATTGGAAAATAGTTCCTGGAGACTATACTCGCTCAGGGTAAAGCAATGCCGATTTAACGCAATAAATTGCCAGATACGCCAGGTTTGGTAGTATGCCGCATTTGAAATGCAAGTTAGCGCTTACTCGCTACCCCATCAACCCACGGAGTAATCTCAAGGATGCGATTAACGACGAAGTTCTCGGCTTTTATCACCCTGCTGACGGGGCTTACCATCTTTGTCACGCTTCTTGGTTGCTCTCTGAGCTTTTATAACGCCATCCAGGACAAACTGGTCAACCGAGTGCAGTCCGTTGCGTCGGTGATTGATACGCGTCTGCTGACCACTCCGCTTCCTGAGCTTTCCCGGGAGCTGGATGAGCTGATGGTGCCGGTTGATATAATTCAGGTCGACATTCAGCAGGGAAAGCATGCGGTTTTAAGCCATGAACGGCAGGACAGCTATCGACCTGCGGGTGTGGTGAGCCAGTATCGGGAAGTAACGGTGCACTCCCTCAAAAATCCGGGGATGACCATACGCATGGTCTACCTCGATCCGATGGCCAGCTATTTCCGTTCCATGATGACCACCGCGCCGCTCACTGTCGCCGTCGGCTTCATTATTTTGCTGATTTTTCTCGCGGTCCGCTGGCTGCGCCGCCAGCTCTCCGGTCAGGAACTGCTGGAGAACCGCTCCGTGCGTATCCTGAACGGCGAACGCGGCCCGCAGGTGCGCGGCTCGGTCCATGAATGGCCGTCACGCGCCAGCAGCGCGCTGGATACGCTGCTCTCAGAGATCCAGTTTGCCAGCGACCAGCGCAGCCGTATGGATACGCTAATCCGCTCTTATGCCGCGCAGGATAATAAAACCGGCCTTAACAACCGCCTTTTCTTTGACAATCAACTCGCCACGCTGCTCGACGACCCGGAGAAAGTGGGCACGCACGGGGTGGTGATGATGATTCGCCTGCCCGATTTCGATCTGCTGCGCGACACATGGGGACAGCGGGCGGCGGAAGAAAATCTCTTTACGCTGATCAACCTCCTCTCCACCTTTATTATGCGCTATCCGGGCGCGCTGCTGGCCCGTTACCACCGCAGCGACTTTGCCGTATTGCTGCCGCACCGCACGCTGAAGGAATCAGAAAGCATTGCCAGCCAGCTGCTTAAGGCCGTCGACGCGCTGCCGCAGAGCAAAATGCTCGACAGAGACGATATGGTTCATATGGGGATCTGCGCCTGGCGCGGCGGACAGTCGACAGAGCAGGTGATGGAGCATGCGGAAGCGGCCACCCGCAACGCGGTATTGCAGGGGGCGAACGGATGGGCGGTCTACGATGATTCGCTGCCGGAAAAAGGGCGCGGAAACGTGCGCTGGCGTACTTTGATTGAGCAAATGCTGAGTCGCGGTGGGCCACGTATTTATCAAAAACCGGCGGTCATGAAAAACGGCTATGTTCATCACCGGGAATTGATGTGCCGTATTTTCGACGGGACGGAAGAGGTTATTTCTGCGGAATATCTGCCGATGGTGCTGCAATTTGGGCTCTCCGAAGAGTATGACCGCCAGCAAATTACACGCCTGATTCCGTTTTTATCATTCTGGCCCGAAGAGAACCTGGCGTTACAGGTCACCGTTGAGTCATTAATACGCCCGCGTTTTCAGCGCTGGCTGCGTGATACATTAATGCAATGCGAAAAATCGCAACGCAAACGCATTATTTTTGAACTTGCTGAGGCGGATGTGGGTCAACACATCAGCCGGTTGCGTCCGGTAGTCCGTTTGATCAACGCGCTCGGTGCCCGTGTCGCGGTAACGCAGGCTGGTTTAACGCTGGTCAGCACCAGCTGGATTAAGGAGCTGGATGTGGAGCTATTAAAGCTACATCCGGGGCTGGTAAGGAATATTGAAAAGCGCACGGAAAACCAGCTGCTGGTTCAGAGTCTGGTTGAAGCGTGTAAGGGAACGCGAACGCAAGTATTTGCCGCAGGCGTGCGCTCCAGAGGCGAATGGCAGATGTTAGCAGAGCGCGGGGTAACGGGTGGTCAGGGCGATTTTTTTGCTGCCTCTCAGCCGCTTGACACCAACGTGAAAAAATATTTGCAAAGATACTCTGTTTGACCTGCCGTTTACGTT
The DNA here is from genome assembly GCF_026344075.1 of Enterobacter nematophilus. Taxonomy (NCBI): domain Bacteria; kingdom Pseudomonadati; phylum Pseudomonadota; class Gammaproteobacteria; order Enterobacterales; family Enterobacteriaceae; genus Enterobacter; species Enterobacter nematophilus. The sequence continues at coordinate 25,824 of NZ_JAPKNE010000003.1, forward strand.
GTTTTCACGTAGAATATCGCGCCTGTAGCTTTGAGTATGTCGAGCAAAAAGCCAGTGAACGACCTTTAACGGGTTACAAATGTCAGTGAGGAACACGACTGTTTACTCAGCCCTGAGGGAGTCAGGGGATGAATTTGTAACATCAGGAAACGTACTGCACAAATTTTCACCGTTGCAGATGATTTTTGCGCCTTGTCGCTGCTGCGTGTGGTTGGTAAAGTAAGCGGATTTTGTTTTCCGCCCCAGCTTTCAGGATTATCCCTTAGTATGTTGAAAAAATTTCGTGGCATGTTTTCCAATGACCTGTCCATTGACCTGGGTACCGCGAATACCCTTATTTATGTAAAAGGACAAGGCATCGTATTGAATGAGCCTTCTGTTGTGGCCATTCGTCAGGATCGTGCAGGCTCGCCGAAAAGCGTGGCCGCAGTGGGTCATGACGCGAAGCAGATGCTGGGTCGTACCCCTGGCAACATTGCCGCTATTCGCCCAATGAAAGACGGCGTTATCGCTGACTTCTTCGTGACTGAAAAAATGCTTCAGCACTTCATCAAGCAGGTTCACAGCAACAGCTTTATGCGCCCAAGCCCGCGTGTGCTGGTGTGTGTGCCGGTTGGCGCAACTCAGGTAGAACGCCGCGCAATCCGTGAATCTGCCCAGGGTGCAGGTGCACGTGAAGTGTTCCTGATTGAAGAGCCAATGGCTGCGGCAATCGGTGCGGGCCTGCCTGTTTCTGAAGCCACCGGTTCTATGGTGGTGGATATCGGTGGTGGTACCACTGAAGTAGCCGTTATCTCTCTGAACGGCGTGGTGTACTCCTCCTCCGTACGTATCGGCGGTGACCGCTTCGATGAAGCCATCATCAATTACGTGCGCCGTAACTACGGCTCTCTGATCGGTGAAGCCACCGCAGAGCGTATCAAACACGAAATCGGTTCTGCATATCCGGGCGATGAAGTGCGTGAGATCGAAGTGCGTGGCCGTAACCTGGCGGAAGGTGTTCCACGCGGCTTTACCCTGAACTCCAACGAAATTCTGGAAGCACTGCAGGAACCACTGACGGGCATCGTGAGCGCGGTAATGGTTGCGCTGGAACAGTGTCCACCAGAGCTGGCGTCCGACATCTCCGAGCGCGGTATGGTTCTGACCGGTGGTGGTGCGCTGCTGCGTAACCTCGACCGCCTGTTGATGGAAGAGACAGGTATTCCTGTCGTAGTTGCAGAAGATCCACTGACTTGCGTCGCCCGCGGTGGTGGCAAGGCGCTGGAAATGATCGACATGCACGGCGGCGACTTGTTCAGCGAAGAGTAGTCATGGTGAAAGGGTAGCGAATCGCTACCCTTTCTCTCTGACACGAGAATACGCATAGCCTATGAAGCCAATTTTTAGCCGTGGCCCATCGCTACAGTTTCGCCTCATTCTGGCGGTTCTGGTTGCGCTTGGCGTCATTATTGCCGATAGCCGCCTCGGTACGTTCAGCCAGATCCGAACGTACATGGATACCGCCGTCAGTCCTTTCTACTTTATATCAAATGGTCCCCGTGAACTGCTCGACTCCGTTTCTCAAACGTTGTCTTCACGAGACCAGCTCGAACTTGAAAACCGGGCATTACGCCAGGAACTGCTGCTGAAAAACAGCGAACTGCTGATGCTGGGGCAATACAAGCAGGAAAACGCGCGTCTGCGTGAACTGCTCGGCTCACCGCTGCGTCAGGACGAGCAGAAGATGGTTACCCAGGTGATCTCCACCGTGAACGACCCTTACAGCGATCAGGTTGTGATCGACAAAGGGAGCGTGAACGGAGTGTATGAAGGTCAGCCCGTCATCAGTGATAAGGGCGTAGTAGGCCAGGTTGTTGCCGTCGCCAAACTGACCAGCCGCGTGCTGCTGATTTGCGACGCCACCCACGCGCTGCCGATCCAGGTCCTGCGTAATGATATCCGCGTGATTGCGGCCGGTAATGGCTGCACGGACGATCTGCAGCTGGAACACCTGCCTGCTAACACGGACATCCGTGTCGGCGACGTGCTGGTGACGTCCGGTCTCGGTGGACGCTTCCCTGAGGGCTACCCGGTTGCGGTGGTCTCTTCGGTTAAGCTGGATACGCAGCGTGCATACACCGTGATTCAGGCCCGTCCAACCGCCGGTTTACAGCGTCTGCGCTACCTGCTGCTGCTCTGGGGCGCCGATCGTAACGGTGCTAACCCGATGACGCCTGAAGAGGTGCATCGCGTGGCGAACGAACGCCTGATGCAGATGATGCCGCAGGTTCTCCCGCCAGCGGACTCAATGGGGCCGCCTGCGCCCGTGCCTGCGCCGGCAACCGGGTTAACGCAGCCGCAGCCTGATGCGCCGCCACCGCCTAAACTCTCTTCGGGAGGGCAGTAGTGGCAAGCTATCGTAGCCAGGGACGCTGGGTCATCTGGCTCTCGTTCCTCATTGCACTGTTGCTGCAGATTATGCCCTGGCCGGATAACATTCTCGTTTTCCGGCCAAACTGGGTCTTGCTCATTTTACTTTACTGGATCCTTGCCCTGCCGCATCGCGTAAATGTCGGCACGGGTTTTGTGATGGGTGCCATACTGGATCTCATTAGTGGCTCTACGCTGGGCGTGCGCGCCCTGGCCATGAGCATTATTGCGTACCTCGTCGCACTGAAATTCCAGCTCTTCCGTAACCTCGCGCTCTGGCAACAGGCCCTGGTCGTGATGCTGTTGTCGCTTGCTGCGGATATCGTTGTTTTCTGGGCAGAGTTTTTAGTGATCAACGTCTCTTTCCGACCGGAAGTGTTCTGGAGTAGTGTAGTAAACGGTGTGCTCTGGCCGTGGCTATTCCTGCTGATGCGTAAGGTTCGCCAGCAGTTTGCTGTGCAATAAAAGGTTTCTATGACGTCTCTGTATCTTGCTTCCGGCTCCCCGCGCCGTCAGGAACTCCTGGCGCAGTTAGGGGTCTCTTTTGAACGCATCGTGACCGGCATTGAAGAAAAACGTGCTGAGGGCGAAAGTGCCCGGCAGTACGTGTCTCGTCTGGCGCGCGAGAAAGCGCTGGCGGGCGTGGCCTGCGTGCCGCGCGATCTGCCCGTGCTGGGAGCAGATACCATCGTTATCCTTAACGGTGAAGTCCTCGAGAAACCGCATGACGCCGACCATGCGGCGCGCATGCTGCGCAAGATGTCCGGGCAAACGCACCAGGTGATGACGGCCGTCGCGCTGGCGGACAGCCAGCACGTGCTGGATTGCCTGGTGGTTACGGATGTCACGTTCAGAGTGCTTACCGACGACGAGATCGCCGCTTACATTGCCAGCGGTGAACCGATGGATAAAGCAGGTGCATACGGTATTCAAGGGCTGGGTGGCTGTTTTGTCAGGAAGATTAATGGCAGCTATCACGCCGTAGTCGGCTTACCGCTGGTGGAAACGTATGAGTTGCTGAGCAATTTTAACTCACTGCGTGAGGGAAGGGATAATTATGACGGCTGAATTGTTGGTAAACGTAACGCCATCGGAAACCCGTGTGGCCTATATTGACGGTGGCATTCTTCAGGAAATTCATATTGAGCGTGAAGCGCGGCGCGGAATAGTAGGCAATATCTACAAAGGTCGTGTCAGTCGTGTACTGCCGGGTATGCAGGCGGCTTTTGTAGATATTGGACTGGATAAGGCGGCATTTTTACATGCCTCCGACATCATGCCGCACACCGAGTGCGTTGCGGGCGAAGAGCAAAAGCAGTTTGCCGTTCGCGACATTTCCGAGCTGGTGCGTCAGGGCCAGGACTTAATGGTGCAGGTGGTTAAAGATCCCCTCGGCACCAAAGGTGCCCGTCTGACCACCGACATTACCTTACCTTCCCGCTACCTGGTCTTTATGCCGGGCGCGTCTCATGTGGGCGTTTCGCAGCGTATTGAAAGCGAAAGCGAGCGCGAGCGGCTGAAGAAAGTGGTCAGCGCCTACTGTGATGAACAGGGCGGGTTTATTATCCGCACCGCCGCAGAAGGGATCAGCGAAGAAGACCTGGCGTCGGATGCGGCTTACCTGAAGCGCGTCTGGACCAAAGTGATGGAGCGTAAAAAGCGCAACCAGACCCGCTACCAGCTTTACGGGGAGCTGGCGCTTGCGCAGCGCGTGCTGCGTGATTTTGCCGACGCGCAGCTCGACCGCATCCGCGTGGACTCTCGCCTGACGTATGAAGCGCTGCTGGAGTTTACCGCTGAATACATCCCGGAAATGCCGGGCCTGCTGGAGCATTACACCGGGCGTCAGCCGATCTTCGATCTCTATGATGTCGAAAACGAGATCCAGCGCGCCCTGGAGCGTAAGGTCGAACTGAAGTCCGGCGGGTATCTGATCATCGATCAAACCGAAGCGATGACCACCGTCGATATCAACACCGGCGCGTTTGTCGGCCATCGCAATCTGGATGACACCATCTTCAATACCAACATCGAAGCCACGCAGGCGATTGCGCGCCAGCTTCGTCTGCGCAACCTCGGCGGCATTATCATCATCGACTTCATCGATATGAGTAATGAAGACCATCGCCGCCGCGTGCTGCACTCGCTGGAGCAGGCGCTGAGTAAAGATCGCGTGAAGACCAGCATCAACGGCTTCTCTCAGCTGGGGCTGGTGGAAATGACGCGCAAGCGCACCCGCGAGAGCGTTGAGCATGTGCTGTGTAATGAGTGCCCGACCTGCCATGGACGCGGAACGGTAAAGACGGTTGAGACCGTCTGCTACGAAATTATGCGCGAAATCGTCCGTGTTCATCATGCCTACGACTCCGATCGTTTTCTGGTCTATGCTTCCCCTGCGGTGGCTGAAGCGCTGAAAGGCGAAGAGTCGCACGCGCTGGCGGAAGTGGAAATCTTTGTCGGCAAACAGGTAAAAGTACAAATTGAACCGCTCTATAACCAGGAGCAGTTTGACGTCGTAATGATGTAAAACGCAGTACGCTGCGTGACGAAAGCTGACAAGGAGAGATGCGTGAGGCGATTGCCGGGGATTTTATTGCTTACAGGGGCAACGCTGGTCGTGATTGTCGCGTTGCTCGTGAGCGGGCTACGCCTCGTGTTACCGCATCTGGACAGCTGGCGTCCGCAGCTGCTGGCGAAAATCGAATCCACCACCGGCGTGCCGGTGGACGTCAGTCAGGTCAGCGCCAGCTGGCAGAACTTTGGCCCGACGCTCGATGTCCGGGACATCAACGCCAGCCTGAAAGACGGCGGCTACCTGAAAATCAAACGCGTGACCCTGGCGCTGGACGTCTGGCAGAGCCTGCTGCATCTGCGCTGGCAGTTTCGCGATCTCACCTTTTATCAACTCCAGTTTCTGACCAATACGCCGCTGACGGGCGGTGATAACAATCAGGGCCTGGAAGCCAACCGCTTCAGCGATCTCTTCCTCCGCCAGTTCGATCATTTCGATCTTCGCGACAGCGAAGTGAGCTTTATTACCCTTTCCGGCCAGCGCGCCGAGCTGGCGATCCCGCAGCTGACCTGGCTCAACGGCAAGGATCGGCACCGCGCCGAGGGGCAGGTCAATCTTTCCAGCCTGAACGGCCAGCACGGCGTCATGCAGGTGCGTATGGACCTGCGTGACGATGACGGCCTGTTAAACAACGGCAAAGTCTGGCTGCAGGCCGACGATGTGGATGTAAAGCCCTGGCTCGGCGACTGGTTACAGCAAAACATGCAGCTGGAAACCGCCCGTTTCAGCCTTGAGGGCTGGATGACCCTGACGAAAGGGAAATTTGCCAGCGGCGATATTTGGCTGAAGCAGGGGGGCGCGAGCTGGAAAGGCGAAAAACAGCAGCATCAGCTTTCCGTTGATAACCTCACCGCGCACGTGACGCAGGAAAAAGAGGGCTGGCAGTTCGCCATCCCGGATACGCGCATCACGATGGACGGCAAGCCGTGGCCGCGCGGTGCGCTGACGCTGGCCTGGATGCCTGAACAGGACGTGGGCGGCGCGGCCAGTAAACGCAGCGACGAGCTGCGCATCCGCGCCAGTAACCTGGATCTGGCGGCCATTGAAGGTCTGCGCTCCATGGCGGCAAAGCTCTCTCCGGACCTGGGCGAGATCTGGCTGGCGACGCAGCCGAGCGGAAAGATTGATTCTCTTGCGCTGGATATACCGCTTCAGGCGACGGAAAAAACACGTTTCCAGGCATCCTGGAAAGACCTTGCCTGGAAGCAGTGGAAGATGCTGCCGGGCGCGGAGCATTTCAGCGGCAAGCTGGAAGGGAGCGTGGAGAACGGCAGGCTGACGGCGGATATGCACAACGCTAAAATGCCTTACGAGACGGTCTTCCGCGCGCCGCTGGAAATTGAGCAGGGCAGCGCGGTGCTTAACTGGCTCCGTAACGATAAGGGCTTCCAGCTTGATGGTCGCCATATCGACGTTAAAGCCAAAGCGGTACACGCGCGCGGTGACTTCCGCTATTTGCAGCCGCAGGGTGACGAACCGTGGCTGGGTATTCTGGCCGGGATCAGTACCGATGACGGCTCTCAGGCATGGCGCTATTTCCCGGAAAACCTGATGGGGAAGGCGCTGGTCGACTATCTGAGCGGCGCAATTCAGGGCGGTCAGGCGGAAAACGCCACGCTGGTCTACGGAGGTAACCCGCATCTTTTCCCGTACAAACATAATGAGGGACAGTTCCAGGTGCTGGTGCCGCTGCACGACGCCACCTTCGCGTTCCAGCCGGGCTGGCCCGCGCTGAAAAACCTGGATATCGAGCTTAACTTCCTCAACGACGGATTATGGATGAAGGCGGACAGCGTCGCGCTGGGCGGCGTAACGGCCAGCAACCTGACGGCCAACATCCCGGACTACTCAAAAGAGAAGCTGCTGATTGATGCCGACATCAACGGCCCCGGGAAAGCGGTGGGACCGTACTTTGAGGAGACTCCACTCAAAGAGTCGCTGGCGGCGACCCTTCAGCAGCTCCAGCTCGATGGCGATGTGAATGCTCGCTTACATCTTGATATCCCGCTGGACGGTGAGATGACCACCGCCAAAGGTGACGTCCGTCTGAAGAACAACAGCCTGTACATTAAACCGCTTGATAGCACCCTGAAAAATCTCAGCGGACAGTTCAGCTTTGTGAACGGTAATTTGAAAAGCGAGCCGCTTACCGCCAGCTGGTTTAATCAGCCGGTAAATATCGACTTCTCAACAGCCGAGGGGCAAAAGGCTTATCAGGTGGCCGTCAATCTGGGCGGCAACTGGCAGCCGTCGCGTATGGACGTCCTGCCGAAGCCGATTGAGGCGTCAGTGGCGGGCGCGGTCGCCTGGCAGGGCAAAGTGGCCATCGACCTGCCTTATCACGCCGGGGCAAAGTATAAGGTCGACATCACGGGCGACCTGAAGAATATTCAAAGCCAGCTGCCCGCGCCGCTGGATAAACAGGCCGGACAGCCGCTGCCGGTGAAGCTTAACGTGGATGGCAATCTGGAGAGCTTCGCGCTGACCGGAAGCGCGGGCGGAACAAACCACTTTAACAGCCGCTGGCTGCTTAACCGCAAGCTTACCCTCGACAAAGCCATCTGGACGACGGACAGCAAAACCACGCCGCCGTTGCCTGAGCATGCGGGCGTTGAGCTGAATCTCCCGCCGATGGATGGCGCTGAGTGGCTGGCGCTGTTCCAGAAAGGCGTTGGGCAAAACGTTGATGAAGCCGCCCAGTTCCCGCAGATCATTACCGTACGCACGCCGTCGCTGATGCTGGGCGGACAGCAGTGGAACAACCTGAGCATTGTCTCCCAGCCAACCGCTAACGGCTCAAAAGTGGAGGCTCAGGGCCGGGAGATCAACGGCACGCTGACCATGCGCAATAATGCGCCGTGGCAGGCAGCGATCCGCTATCTCTACTACAACCCGGCCGCCGCGAGTAAAGATAAACCGGCGAATACATCCCCACTGAGTAATACCACCCGCGTCGATTTTAGCGGCTGGCCCGATCTGCAGCTGCGCTGCGCGGAGTGCTGGCTGTGGGGGCAAAAGTACGGCCGTATCGACGGTGATTTTGCCATTCAGGGGAATACGCTTAAGCTCTCCGGCGGGTTGATCGATACCGGCTTTGGCCGCATGACGGCGGGCGGGGAATGGGTGAACAAGCCGGGCGAGCAGCGCACGTCCCTGAAGGGCGACATTAAAGGCAACAAGCTGGATGCGGCGGCCAACTTCTTTGGCATCAGCACGCCGCTGCGCGGCTCCTCGTTTAACGTTAATTACGATCTTCACTGGCGCGCCGCGCCGTGGACGCCGGACGAAGCGTCTCTGAACGGTATTCTGAAAACCCACTTTGGCAAAGGTGAAATCGCCGACGTCAGCACGGGGCGCGCCGGGCAGATCCTGCGCCTGCTGAGTTTTGATGCGCTGCTGCGCAAGCTGCGCTTCGATTTCAGCGACACCTTCAGCGAAGGTTTCTACTATGACTCCATCCGCAGTACGGCGTGGATCAAGGACGGCGTTCTGCATACGGACGACACGCTGGTGGATGGGCTGGAAGCGGACATCGCCATGAAAGGCTCTGTCAACCTCGTGCGTCGCGAGCTGGATATGGAAGCCGTGGTGGCGCCGGAAATTTCCGCAAGCGTGGGCGTGGCGGCGGCCTTTGTGGTGAACCCGATTGTCGGTGCGGCGGTGTTTGCCGCCAGTAAAGTGCTGGGGCCGCTGTGGAGCAAGGTCTCCATTCTGCGCTACCGCATTACCGGCCCGGTGGATAAACCGCAGATTAACGAGGTGCTGCGCCAGCCGCGCAAAGATGCACAGCAATGATTTGACGTGGGCTGGTAATTGCCTCACTCTCAATAAATACGATCTTTATACCGCCACGGGCGGCAACGAACGAGTAGCAATACGATGAGTCTGAACCTGGTAAGTGAACATTTGCTCGCAGCGAACGGCCTGAGCCATCAGGACCTGTTCTCCATTCTTGGTCAACTGACCGAACGCCGTCTCGACTACGGCGATCTCTATTTCCAGTCGAGCTATCACGAATCCTGGGTTTTAGAAGACAGCATCATCAAAGATGGCTCATATAACATCGACCAGGGCGTCGGCGTGCGCGCCATCAGCGGCGAAAAAACCGGTTTTGCCTATGCCGACCAGATTAGCCTGGCCGCGCTTGAGCAGAGCGCTCAGGCCGCGCGTACCATTGTGCGCGATACCGGCGACGGTCGCGTGAAAACCCTGGGTGAAGTGCAGCACTCCGCGCTTTATACCAGCATCGACCCGCTGCAGAGCATGACCCGCGAAGAGAAGCTGGACATTCTGCGCCGCGTGGACAAAGTGGCGCGCGCCGCCGACAAACGCGTGCAGGAAGTTTCCGCCAGCCTGAGCGGTGTGTATGAACTGATTCTGGTGGCGGCAACGGACGGTACGCTGGCGGCCGATGTACGTCCGCTGGTGCGTCTCTCCATCAGCGTGCAGGTCGATGACAACGGCAAACGCGAGCGCGGCTCAAGCGGCGGCGGCGGTCGTTTCGGCTATGACTGGTTCCTGGGCGACGTTGACGGCGAAGCGCGCGCTGACGCGTGGGCTAAAGAAGCCGTGCGCATGGCGCTGGTGAATCTTAATGCTGTTGCGGCGCCGGCCGGGACATTCCCGGTGGTGCTGGGCGCAGGCTGGCCGGGCGTGCTGCTGCACGAAGCGGTGGGCCACGGTCTGGAAGGCGATTTTAACCGTCGCGGGACGTCCGTATTCAGCGGCCAGATGGGTCAGCTCGTCTCCTCTGAGCTGTGCACCGTAGTGGATGATGGCACTATGCCTGACCGCCGCGGCTCAATTTCTATCGACGATGAAGGTACGCCAGGCCAGTACAACGTGCTGATCGAAAACGGCGTGCTGAAAGGCTACATGCAGGACAAACTCAACGCGCGCCTGATGGGCGTAGCGCCGACGGGTAACGGCCGTCGTGAATCCTACGCGCACCTGCCGATGCCGCGCATGACCAACACCTATATGCTGCCGGGCAAATCCACGCCGCAGGAGATTATCGAATCCGTGGATTACGGTATCTTTGCGCCAAACTTTGGCGGCGGCCAGGTGGACATCACCTCCGGTAAGTTTGTTTTCTCCACCTCAGAAGCGTATCTGATCGAGAAAGGCAAAGTGACCAAAGCGGTGAAGGGTGCAACCCTCATTGGCTCCGGCATTGAAGCCATGCAGCAGATTTCCATGGTCGGTAACGATCTGAAGCTGGATAACGGCGTGGGTGTTTGCGGTAAAGAAGGCCAGAGCCTGCCGGTTGGCGTGGGTCAGCCAACGCTGAAGGTTGATAACCTGACGGTGGGCGGCACGGCGTAATTTTTCCTCCCCCCCTCACCCTAACCCTCTCCCCAACGGGGAGAGGGGACTGCCCCGTGCGGTCTTTTCCCCCTCGCCCCTTTGGGGAGAGGGCCGGGGTGAGGGAAAAGCCTACTCTTTCCTTCTCCCCCGCATCCCCTGAAACAGCTCCGCCACGTCCACAAAATAGTCCGTCAGATAGTTAATACACACCTGCACCTTCAGCGGCAGCTTGTCCTTTTCGGTATACAGGGCGTAGACCGGGCGCGGATCGGACTGGTAGCGCGGGAAGAGGATCTCCAGCACGCCGCTGTTGATCTCATTGATCACCCACATCAGCGGCACGTAGGCGATCCCGGCGCCGGCCACCAGCCAGCGGGAGATGGTCATCGGATCGTTGGTGACGAACCGGCCTTCTGGCAGAAGCCTGGTGGAGATCCCTTCCGGGGCTATCAGTTCAAACTCATTATCGGGGCGGACGCTGTACTCCAGCCACGAGTGGTTAGCGAGATCGGCAGGTTTCTCCGGCACGCCGTACTGTGCCAGATAGCTCTTCGAGGCGCAGACCACCATCGGCATGCTGCCCAGCCTGCGCGAGAACAGGCTGGAATCCTGCAATGCGCCAACGCGGATCACCACGTCTAATCCATCGGCAATCAGGTCCGGCGCAGGAATGCCCGTCACCAGATTGACGGTAAGCCCAGGGTACTCTTTCAGCATGTCCGCCGTCATGGCAGCGAGAACATTTTGTGCCATAGTTGAAGAACACCCTATGCGCAGGGTGCCGATCGGCGTGTTGTTAAAGGCATAAAGCTGTTCGTGAACATCCTGCACTTCATGCAGCATGCGGCGACAGCCCTGATAGTAAATTTTACCGGCTTCCGTCAGCCCGATGCTGCGGGTGCTGCGGTTGAGCAGCTTAACCTGAAGCTCATCTTCCAGTTTGGACACCGTCTGGCTGATGGATGAGACGCTCATCTGAAGCTGGCGCGCGGCGGCGGTAAAGGAGCCGAGTTCAACCACTTTGGCGAAGACGGACATGCGTTTTAAACGTTCCATTGTTCACTCTGGCTTAAAAGTGATTTAGATCACATATGATAGATAACAGCATAACAGTTACGTTAATATATTATTAATTACATAACGGCTGCACCATTCTCGCCCTGCGTTTCTTGCTCTCCTGCGATGGCGTGCGCTTAAAAATTCTGAAGCCTGCACTCTCTCTTATCAAGGTCAACATGAGTCTGTTTCCCGTTATCGTGGTGTTCGGTCTGTCGTTCCCACCGATATTTTTCGAGCTTCTTTTATCACTGGCGATCTTCTGGCTGGTGCGCAAGGTGCTGGTCCCGACCGGGATCTACGATTTCGTCTGGCACCCTGCATTGTTCAATACCGCGCTGTATTGCTGCCTGTTTTACCTGATATCGCGCATGTTTGTCTGAGGTTGATGTGAAAACGCTAACAAGAAAAATCTCCCGCACCGCCATTACCATGGCGCTGGTTATCCTCGCGTTCATCGCTATTTTTCGCGCCTGGGTTTATTACACCGAATCACCGTGGACGCGTGACGCGCGCTTCAGCGCCGATGTGGTGGCTATTGCCCCCGACGTGGCCGGCCTTATCACGGCGGTTAACGTTCACGATAACCAGCTGGTGAAGAAAGATCAGGTCCTGTTTACCATCGACCAGCCTCGCTATCAGAAGGCGCTGGAGGAAGCAGAAGCAGACGTAGCCTATTACCAGGCGCTGGCCGCGGAGAAACGCCGTGAGGCTGGCCGCCGCAACCAGCTGGGCGTTCAGGCCATGTCCCGTGAAGAGATTGACCAGTCCAACAACGTGCTGCAAACCGTGCTGCACCAGCTGGCGAAAGCGCAGGCAACTCGCGATCTGGCGAAGCTCGACCTGGAGCGTACCGTGATCCGCGCGCCAGCCGATGGCTGGGTGACCAACCTCAACGTCTATGCCGGGGAATTCATTACCCGCGGCTCAACTGCCGTGGCGCTGGTTAAACAAAACTCCTTCTACGTGCTCGCCTATATGGAAGAGACCAAGCTGGAGGGCGTCCGTCCGGGTTATCGCGCAGAAGTCACGCCGCTTGGCAGCAACCGCGTCTTTAAAGGTACCGTTGACAGCGTCGCCGCAGGGGTAACCAACTCCAGCAGCTCTAACGATGCCAAAGGGATGGCGACGGTGGATTCTAACCTGGAGTGGGTGCGTCTGGCGCAGCGCGTGCCGGTACGTATTCATCTCGATGAGCAGCAGGGCAACCTGTGGCCAGCGGGTACCACGGCGACGGTGGTGATCACCGGAGAAAAAGACCGGGATGCCAGCCAGGACTCCCTCTTCCGTAAAATTGCCCATCGCCTGCGCGAGTTTGGTTAATCGCCATGGGTATCTTTTCCATCGCCAGCCAGCACATTCGCTTCGCCGTGAAGCTGGCGTGCGCCATCGTGCTTGCGCTGTTCGTTGGCTTCCACTTCCAGCTTGAAACCCCTCGCTGGGCGGTGCTCACCGCTGCGATTGTCGCAGCGGGCCCAGCCTTCGCCGCGGGCGGGGAACCCTACTCTGGCGCGATCCGCTATCGCGGGATGCTGCGTATCATCGGGACCTTTATCGGCTGCTTCGCGGCGCTGACCATTATTATTCTGATGATCCGCACGCCGCTGCTGATGCTCATGGTCTGCTGCATCTGGGCGGGTTTCTGCACCTGGATCTCGTCTCTGGTGAAAGTCGAGAACTCCTACGCCTGGGGGCTGGCGGGCTATACCGCGCTGATCATTGTCATCACCATCCAAAGCGAACCGCTTCTCGCGCCGCAGTTTGCCGTGGAGCGCTGCAGCGAAATTGTGATTGGTATTGTCTGCGCGATCGTGGCTGATCTGCTTTTCTCTCCGCGCTCGATCAAGCAAGAGGTGGATCGCGAGCTGGACGCGCTGATCGTTGCCCAGTACCAGCTGATGCAGCTGTGCATTAAACACGGCGACAGCGAAGAGGTGGATAAAGCCTGGAGCGGGCTGGTACGCCGTACGCAGGCCCTGGAAGGGATGCGCAGCAACCTCAATATGGAGTCGTCGCGCTGGGCGCGGGCGAATCGTCGCCTTAAAGCCCTCAATACCGTCTCCTTAACGCTGATTACCCAGGCGTGCGAAACCTATCTCATCCAGAACACCCGCCCGGAAGCGGTCACCGATACGTTCCGCGAGCTGTTTGCCGAGCCGGTAGAGACCGTGCAGGACGTGCATAAGCAGCTTAAGCGCATGCGCCGGGTGATTGCCTGGACCGGGGAGCGCGACACGCCGGTAACCATCTATACCTGGGTTGGCGCCGCGACGCGCTATCTGCTGCTGAAGCGCGGTGTAATCAGTAACACCAAAATCAGCGCGGCGGAAGAAGAGGTGCTCCAGGGCGAAGTGGTGATCAAGGCGGAATCAGCCGAGCGCCATCACGCGATGGTCAACTTCTGGCGTACCACGCTTGCCTGCATGCTCGGCACGCTGTTCTGGCTGTGGACGGGCTGGACGTCCGGCAGCGGCGCGATGGTAATGATTGCCGTCGTGACCGCGCTGGCGATGCGTCTGCCTAACCCGCGCATGGTCGCCATTGATTTCCTCTACGGCACCATCGCCGCGCTGCCGATTGGCGCGCTCTATTTCCTGGTCATCATCCCGTCGACGCAGCAGAGCATGCTGCTGCTCTGTATTAGCCTGGCGGTGATGGCGTTCTTTATCGGCATTGAAGTGCAAAAGCGCCGCCTGGGATCGCTGGGGGCGCTGGCGAGTACGATTAACATCATCGTGCTGGATAACCCGATGACCTTCCACTTCAGCCAGTTCCTCGACAGCGCGCTGGGTCAGCTGGTGGGCTGTTTCCTGGCGATGATGGTGATTCTGCTGGTGCGCGATAACTCGCAGGCGCGCACGGGGCGCGTGCTGTTGAACCAGTTTGTATCGGCTGCCGTGTCGTCGATGACCACCAATACCGCGCGTCGTAAAGAGAACCACCTGCCCGCGCTCTATCAGCAGCTGTTTTTACTGCTGAACAAGTTCCCGGGCGACGTTGCGAAGTTCCGCCTGGCGTTAACCATGATCATCGCGCACCAGCGTCTGCGTAACGCGCCGGTGCCGATCAACGACGATCTCTCGGCCTTCCACCGTCAGCTGCGTCGTACCGCCGACCATGTGCTTTCCGCCAGCAGTGACGACAAACGCCGTCGTTACTTTACCCAACTGCTTGAAGAACTGGATATTTATCAGGAAAAACTCAAGCACTGGCAAGCGCCGCCACAGGTGACCGAGCCGGTAGGTCGGCTGGTGTTTATGCTGCATCGCTACCAGAATGCCCTCACGGATAACTGACTGAAGTAAAAAAACCGACGCCAAAAGCGCCGGTTTTTTTGTGGCTATACTTATTCCAGCACGTACTTACATTCAGGAAGGGAGGACACATGACGACTCAGGCGCTTCAGGACAACACCCTTTTTCAGACCGGCTATCTGGTTGACGGCATCTGGAAAACGCTGGACACAACGTTTGATGTGCTGAACCCCGCGACCGGTGAGGTCATCGCCAAAGTGGCGAAAGCGGGTAAAGCGCAAACCGAAGAAGCGATCGCAGCGGCCACCAAAGCCTTCCCGGCATGGCGTGCCAAAACCGCGAAAGAGCGTTCGGCCATTCTTTACCGCTGGTACGAACTGATTATTGAAAATAAAAGCTGGCTCGGGCGGTTAATGACTACCGAGCAGGGCAAGCCTCTGAAAGAGGCGGAAGGGGAAGTGGAGTATGCCGCCAGCTTTATCCAGTGGTTTGCCGAAGAGGCCAAGCGCGCGAACGGTGAAATTATTCCGCCGATCAAGCCCGGCTCGCGCATTCTGGCGACCCGTGAACCCATCGGCGTCGTCGCGGCCATCACGCCGTGGAATTTCCCGATGGCGATGCTCACCCGCAAGTTAGGCCCGGCGCTGGCAGCCGGGTGTACCGGGGTGATCAAACCTGCCAATAACACGCCGCTCAGCGCCTTTGCGCTGCTGACGCTGGCAAAACAGGCGGGCGTGCCCGACGGTGTGCTCAACGCGGTGGCCGGAAATACCCATGAAATCAGCGACGCGATCATGGCCAGCCACGACGTGCGTAAAATCTCCTTTACCGGTTCGACCTCCGTCGGCAAAACGCTGGTGCGCAACGCCGCAGAAACCATGAAAAAAGTCTCGATGGAGCTGGGGGGAAATGCCCCGTATATCGTCTTTGAGGATGCCGACATCGAGGCTGCGGTAAAAGGCGCGATCGCCAATAAGTTCCGCAATGCGGGGCAGGTCTGCGTCAGCGTTAACCGCTTCTACATTCAGGAAACCGTCTACGACAAGTTTGTGAATAAGCTCGCAGATGCGGTTAATGCCCTTAAGGTGGGGAATGGCCTTGATGACGGCGTCGTCGTCGGGCCGCTGATTGAATCCGCCGCGGTCGACAAGGTTCGTGAGCACGTTGAAGATGCTGTCGCACGAGGGGCGACCGTGCTGGCGGGCGGCAAACCCCATCCGCTGGGCGGCAATTTCTGGATGCCAACCGTGCTGGGCGACTGTCACGAAGGCATGAAGCTGGCAGAAGAAGAGACGTTTGGCCCGGTTGCGGCGTGTTTCCGCTTCACCTCGGAAGATGAGGTCATCCAGCGCGCGAATAACACGCCTTACGGGCTGGCGGCTTACTTCTACACCCAGAACCTTTCCCGGGTTTTCCGCGTTTCACAGGCCATCGAGAGCGGGATGATTGGCATTAACGAGTGCGCCGTTTCCACCGAACTGGGGCCTTTCGGCGGCGTAAAAGAGTCCGGTCTTGGGCGTGAGGGATCCGTGCTGGGGCTGGAAGAGTATCTGGAAGTTAAAACCCTGCATATCGGGGGATTATAATAGACAGGGCGGCATCTGCCGCCCGCCTGGACTGAGTGGCTGGCAATGAAAACCTATACTTTTGATTTTGACGAAATCGACAGTCAGGAAGACTTTTATCGGGAATTTATCCGGGCGTTTGATCTTGAACGGGAAAGCGTGACCAATCTGGATACGCTGTGGGACGTGGTCACCGGCAGCATGCTGCCGCTACCGCTGGAGATTGAGTTTATCCATCTGCCCGATAAGCTGCGCAGACGTTTCGGCGCGCTGATATTACTCTTCGATGAAGCGGAGGAAGAGCTTGAAGGACAGCTGCGCTTTAACGCGCGGCATTAAATGAAAAAAGCCCCTGACCACGAGGCCAGGGGCAAGTCGTATGATGAGATACGACGAGGGTTTATTTATACAGTTCTGCCGTGGCATGCCAGTGGTCACCCTGATTCAGTTCGGTGACGCGATAGCTGCTGGCGCCTGCTTTCTCAGCTTTGGCGGCAAGTTCCTGACGAATGTCCATCGGGGAGCCGGTGACTGACGTCACGGAGACGCTGCCCATCGGCTGCAGATTTTGTGCCTGATCGGCATTCACTTGCTGCACGGCTGCGCTTGCGCCGAAAGAGAGAACGGATGCCAGACCCAGGGTTGCGATGATCAATTTGGTTTTCATAGTTTTTACTCCTGAACAGGTTTTTTGCTCAACGGCGAGAAGGGTTGAACTGCTATTTTTATGCCTGGTGCCGTTGAGTGGAGAATTACGTCTTCAGTGATTACTAAAACTTATTTGTACAGCTCGGCGGTGGCGTGCCAGTGGTCACCGGAACGTGCTTCGATGATGCGATAGGATGACGCACCTTTTTCTTCCGCTTTTTTGTTCAGCATCTCATGCATGTCCATTGGAGACGTGCCAACAGCGCCGACAGAAACCGTACCGATTGCCTCACGGGATTGCGCCTGGTCAGCATTAATAGCGTCAGCCGCGAAAGCACCGAAGGACAGGACAGACAGGACGCTCAGCGCCGCTACAGTAGTTTTGATTTTCATGATTCTTACCTCGTCGAATTTTTTAGTGGGGTCTTGTTTCGTGACCCTCATCACAAAATCAAGTATACACTAATAACGGCAAAAATTAATACCAGACTAATGGTTTCCCTTGTTATTACGTGTTAAACACGCTTTTTTTTATAACCTAATTGCATAATATTGGGTGTTTTATGAGCAAGTTACGCTGGTATTTATAAGTAAATCATAGGGATATCGCATTTTGATTTTTTGTGCGATTTACGGGATTGTTATTCACTGGATGAATGTTAATGAGTGGTAAAAAGCACTAATCGTCAAAGCAAGGGCAGAGAAATAAAGGGGGAAATGAGGCAAGAGCAGAATGATCCCCGCAGCGGCGCTACGGGGAGAGCGCATTACAGTTCCTGTTCGAACAGAACCAGAATCGCTTCGTGGAGATCCTTCACGGAGAAACCGCTAGCCGGGGTGGTAAAGATGGTGTCATCACCGGCAATGGTGCCAAGGATACCCTCTGTTTTACCTAACGAGTCCAGCATGCGGGCAATCAGCTGCGCGGCACCCGGGCTTGTGTGGATGACCACAACGGCGTCGTTATAGTCGATATCCAGAACCAAATTCTTGAGCGGACTGGAGGTGGTCGGCACGCCAAGTTCTGCCGGCAGGCAATAGACCATCTCCATCTTGGCGTTGCGGGTACGCACCGCGCCAAACTTGGTTAACATGCGGGAGACTTTCGACTGGTTGATGTTATCGAAGCCTTGTTCCTGCAGCGCCTGAACAATTTCTCCCTGAGAACTGAATTTCTCTTCTTTAAGTAGCGCCTTAAACGCTTTTACCAATTCTTCTTGCTTAGACGAGCTTCGCATAAGTCACCCGGAATATGACGAAAGAAACAACATTATTATGCATGTGGATGAATTTTTATGCAAATTATCTGCTCAATGGCAGGCTGAAATAATGTTATGAAAGGGAGTGATTTTATCAGATTTCGTTATCAGAAAACATGCCTGGGTCACGCCGCGCAAATAAGCTTAAAAGTAAATTAAATGTTATCAAAATGATGTTGTTTTGGTGGCGGGGCAGGGTGTATTGTAACCACCTCTTAATTCGTTGCCATCTGTCGTCAGATAGCTTTCTGGTGAGAGATAAAGTCGTGTGACCTCAAATTCTTTAGCTTCGAAAATTGTAATTAAAGACATGCTGATTTAAGGTCGCGGCAACGGATTTACAGATACTTAAGTTAACCATAATAAGGAGTTTAGGATGAAAGTCGCAGTCCTCGGCGCTGCTGGTGGTATCGGCCAGGCGCTTGCCCTACTACTGAAAACCCAACTGCCTTCAGGCTCAGAACTCTCCCTGTACGATATTGCTCCGGTAACCCCAGGCGTGGCGGTTGACCTGAGCCACATCCCGACCGCTGTCAAAATCAAAGGCTTCTCCGGTGAAGATGCGCGTCCTGCGCTGCAGGGTGCTGACGTGGTCCTGATTTCTGCAGGCGTGGCGCGTAAGCCAGGCATGGATCGTTCAGACCTGTTCAACGTCAACGCGGGCATCGTGAAAAACCTGGTGCAGCAGATTGCTGAAGTGTGCCCGAAAGCATGCATCGGTATCATCACTAACCCGGTGAACACCACCGTTGCTATTGCAGCCGAAGTGCTGAAGAAAGCGGGTGTGTACGACAAAAACAAACTGTTCGGCGTGACCACGCTGGATATCATCCGTTCCAACACCTTCGTTGCTGAGCTGAAAGGCAAACAGCCAACAGAAGTGGAAGTGCCGGTTATCGGCGGCCACTCTGGCGTGACCATTCTGCCTTTGCTGTCGCAGATCCCGGGCGTGAGCTTCACCGAGCAGGAAGTGGCTGACCTGACCAAACGTATCCAGAACGCGGGCACCGAAGTGGTGGAAGCGAAGGCGGGTGGCGGTTCTGCAACCCTGTCTATGGGCCAGGCGGCTGCACGTTTCGGTCTGTCACTGGTTCGCGCCCTGCAGGGCGAGAAAGGCGTTGTTGAATGCGCTTACGTTGAAGGCGACGGCGAACATGCCCGCTTCTTCTCTCAGCCGCTGCTGCTGGGCAAAAACGGTATTGAAGAGCGTAAGTCTATCGGTACGCTGAGCGCGTTTGAGCAAAACGCGATGGAAGGCATGCTGGACACGCTTAAGAAAGATATCACCCTGGGTGAAGAGTTCGTTAACAAGTAAAACGAAGCGCCACCCGGCAAAAAAACCGAAGCACTTACTGGCTTCGGTTTTTTTATGGCTGTTAGTTTGTTGCCGGGTATTCCTGAATCGTCACGTGCAGCGTCATTTTCTTATCGTTGCGCATGATTTCCACAGGGATGATCGAGCCAGGGCGAATTTCGGCCACCTGGTCCATCGTCTCCAGCGCAGAGACTGCCGGCGTGCCGTTGACCGACACGATGACATCGTTAACCTGAATCCCCGCGTTAGCCGCCGGGCCACCCGGTGCCACCTCGTTGACCACGATGCCCTGAATCTGATCGATACCGCCGCCCTGAGTATGCATCGGCGCAATTTCGCGCCCGCCGATACCGATATAGCCGCGGATCACGCGTCCGTCGCGGATCAGCTTATCCATAATCTTGGTCGCCAGCTGGAACGGAATAGCAAAGCCGATCCCTTCCGGCGTCTCGCCGTCGTTACTTTTATCGAACGAGAGGGTGTTGATGCCCATCAGTTCGCCCAGCGAGTTGACCAGCGCGCCGCCGGAGTTACCGTGGTTGATTGACGCATCCGTCTGCAGGAAGTTCTGCCGCCCTGACGGGTTAAGGCCAATGCGGCCGGTTGCGCTGATGATCCCCTGCGTAATCGTCTGGCCGAGGTTATAAGGGTTACCGATTGCCAGGACGACGTCGCCAATGTGAGGCGTGCGTTTACGGTTGATCGGAATGACCGGCAAGCCGCCCGTGGCGTTAATCTTCAGCACGGCCAGGTCGGTCAGGCTGTCTGAACCCACAAGCAACGCCTCAAACACGCGGCCATCCTGCAGGGCGACGATGATCTGATCGGCATCGTTGATCACGTGTTTGTTCGTAATAATGTAGCCGCGCTCGTCCATAATCACCCCGGAGCCGAGGGTGCGGATCTCCAGCTGGTTATGCGCTGAGCTATTGAGGCCGCGGTTATAAACGTTAACCACGGCAGGGGCGGCGCGGCGAACGGCCTGGTTATAGGTCGCCGGCGTTTCATCCGTGCTGTCGAACTGGGGAGCAGACAGCTTATTAAACTGACGCAAAGACGGCATCGCCAGCAGCAGCAGGCCAGCGACAATCAAACCGATGACAATGGAACGTAAGAGCTTTAAAAGCATGATGCGCGTGTCGTGAAAAAAGGAACGATTTGCAGCATAACATGAGTTATCCGGACATCACACGCAGCGGTGATGTCCGGGATCGCAAATGCTTAGCGCAACAGAATGTAGATAGACTCATTGCCACGCATGACCTGCAGGGCAATGACCGCCGGTTTACTCTCCAGCACCTTGCGCAGTTCGGCAATGGACTGCACGCGATTGCGGTTCACGCCAATGATGACGTCTTCCTGATGCAATCCGGCCTGCGCGGCAGGGCTGCTCTTCTCGACGGTGTCCAGGCGAATGCCTTTCGTACCGTCTTTCAGCTGCCCGTCGCTCAGCGTTGCCCCCTGCAGCGCCGGGGCGATAAGCTCCGCACTGGCAGATGACGAGGTGCTCTTATCCAGCGTTACTTCGACGTTCAGCGGCTTACCGTCACGGATCAGGCCCAGCTTCACTTTGGCTCCCGGTTCGGTGGTGGCGATACGCGAACGCAGCTCAGCAAAGCTGCTCAGCGGCTTGTCGTTAAGGCTGACGATCACATCGCCCGATTTGATGCCTGCTTTTGCCGAGCCGGAGTTTGGCAGCACTTCACTGACAAACGCACCGCGCTGCACGTTGATATTGAACGCTTTCGCGATATCCGCGCTCATCTCCATGCCTTTAATACCCAGCAGTCCACGTTTGACTTCGCCAAACTGAATTAGCTGCTGCGCCAGCGTTTTAGCCATATTGCTCGGGATCGCAAAGCCGATCCCAATGCTGCCGCCGCCCGGCGCCAGAATCGCCGTGTTAATGCCGATCAGCTCGCCGTTAAGGTTGAGCAGTGCCCCGCCGGAGTTTCCGCGGTTGATTGAGGCATCGGTCTGGATGAAGTTTTCCAGGCCTTCCAGATTCAGGCCGCTACGTCCCAGCGCCGAGATAATGCCGGAGGTGGCGGTTTGCCCTAAACCAAAGGGGTTGCCCACGGCAACGGCAAAATCACCGACGCGCAGTTTGTCGGAATCCGCAATGGCAATCTGGGTCAGGTTGCTCGGGTTCTGCACCTGCAACAGCGCGATGTCGCTCTGGTCATCGCCGCCAATCAGTTTGGCGTCAAATTCGCGGCCATCGTTCAGCTGGACGCTGATTTTATCGGCCTGGCTGATGACATGATTGTTGGTCAGAATATAGCCTTTAGCCGCATCAATGATGACGCCAGAGCCCAGGCCTTCAAAAGGCTGAGCCTGCTGGTTGGGGGACTCATCGCCAAAATATTTTTTCAGTTCTTCCGGTACGCGCTGGCTTTGAACCGCCGTGCCTTCTACCTGAACGCTCACAACCGCGGGCAATACTTTTTCCAGCATCGGCGCGAGGCTGGGAATGGCTGCCTGTCCCGGCACCTGCGAAGGCAACGCCGCACCGGCAGGGAAGGACGCCGAGAGAGATAACCCGACACTTAACGCTAACGCGCTCAACAGCTGGTTTTTTTTCTTCATTGATGCTGACTCTCGTATCCTGGAATGAAAGAAGAACGGCCCAAAATCATGATGATGTTATTGAATTTTATACCGCTGAACAATGAGGTGTTTGACTAAATAATAGCTGGGGACGGGAAGAAAGGACGGGCGCAAGAGATGCGCCCGTAAAATATATTTATGTTGTGCGATTAATCGCGTTTTGCGCCACCGCGCAGCAGGCCGGACGCGCCGTCAGAGTAGTCGCGTGGCATCTGAACCGGAGCCTGATCGTTACCGGCTTCTGAGTCGGCCAGACGGTTGCGGAACGGGTTAGTCTCCGCGGTCATTTCCGGCAGCAGGCTGCTGGAGCTTTTCGCCATATGCTGATACAGCTGACGGTAGTCGGTCGCCATGTTGTCCAGCAGCTCGGCGCTACGGGCAAAGTGGCTGACCAGCTCTTCGCGATACTCTTCCAGCTCTGCTTTATTCTTTTCCAGTTCGTACTGCAGTGACTGCTGCTGACGCAATTTGCGGTTACCGAAACGCATGGCCACAGCACCGATCACGATGCCGACGACTAAACCGATTAGCGCATATTCCCAGGTCATGAACTTCTCCCGTTGTCTTGTTGTTCCGTAGGGTGTTGGCTCGGCTCCTGCCTGTGCCTGATAATGCCACTATAACCGCTATTTCCGCAGAAGTGGAATCCTGACGTATCATCGCGTAGTGTAGAACGGCCTTTTTTTCATCAGTCACGCCTGCTGATGAGCGTTAATTGAAGGAATAACAATAAGATTATGCAAAACCTGTCCCCTGCATCGCGATATCAACTGGCCCTGAATGAGGGCACTCATCAGCCTGATGACGTTCAACGTGAGGCGGTAAACCGTCTGGAGATGATTTATCAGGCGCTCACGGCAAAACCTGCTGAAGTAGAACAGAGTGGCGGGCTCAAGGCCGCGTTTGGGCGCCTGCTCGGCAAAAAAGCGCCGCAGGATCAGGCTCCGGTGCGCGGTTTATATATGTGGGGCGGCGTCGGTCGCGGGAAAACCTGGCTGATGGATCTGTTTTACCTCAGCCTGCCGGGTGAGCGTAAGCAGCGCCTGCACTTCCATCGCTTTATGCTGCGGGTGCATGAAGAGCTGACCGCGCTGCAGGGCAAAAGCGATCCGCTGGAGATTGTGGCTGACAGATTCAAGGCGGAAACGGACGTGCTCTGCTTCGATGAGTTTTTCGTGTCTGACATCACCGACGCCATGCTGTTAGGCGGCCTGATGAAAGCGCTGTTTGCCCGCGGGATCACGCTCGTTGCCACGTCGAATATCCCGCCAGATGAACTCTATCGCAACGGCCTGCAGCGGGCGCGCTTCCTGCCCGCCATCGATGCTATCAAGCAGCACTGCGACATCATGAATGTCGATGCCGGTGTTGATTATCGTCTGCGCACGTTAACGCAGGCTCACCTGTGGCTTTCGCCGTTAAACGCCGACACCACCCGCGAGATGGATAAACTCTGGCTGGCGCTGGCGGGTGCAAAACGCGAAAACGCACCGACGCTGGAGATTAACCATCGTCCGTTGCCAACCCTTGGCGTAGAAAACCAAACGCTGGCGGTCTCTTTTACGACGCTCTGCGTGGATGCCCGCAGCCAGCATGACTACATTGCGCTTTCGCGCCTGTTCCACACCGTGATGATGCTGGATGTGCCGGTGATGACGCGGCTGATGGAGAGCGAAGCGCGGCGTTTTATTGCGCTGGTGGACGAGTTTTACGAGCGCCACGTCAAGCTGGTGGTCAGCGCCGAGGTGCCTTTATATGAGATCTACCAGGGCGAACGGCTGAAGTTCGAGTTCCAGCGCTGCCTCTCGCGCCTACAGGAGATGCAGAGCGAGGAGTACCTGAAGCTGCAGCATATGCCATAAAAGCCCCCCTCTCCCTGTGGGAGAGGGGCTGGGTGTGAGGGCATCAGGCCGCACAAACTCGCCCCCCGAAAAACCTATTCCAAATCACATTTAAGGGTCGATCTTTGACCTCAACTTCTCTATAATCTTGCGACCCCACGTTACGAGAAGGTTTTTTTCCCGAAACTTTCTATGTGTCGGCATGTGCTATTCGAAGGGGTAGGTTTGCCGGACTTTGTCGTGTGAACCTCAACTGACTAAACGTTTGGGTGTTCACCAACGTGTAACTTATTATTTGGGTAAGCTTTTAATGAAAACTTTTACAGCTAAACCAGAAACCGTACAGCGCGACTGGTATGTTGTTGACGCGACCGGTAAAACTCTGGGCCGTCTGGCTACTGAACTGGCTCGTCGCCTGCGCGGTAAGCATAAAGCGGAATACACTCCGCACGTTGATACCGGTGATTACATCATCGTTCTGAACGCTGACAAAGTTGCTGTTACCGGCAACAAGCGTACTGACAAAATGTACTACCACCACACCGGCCACATCGGTGGTATCAAAGAAGCGACCTTTGAAGAGATGATTGCCCGCCGTCCTGAGCGTGTGATTGAAATCGCGGTTAAAGGCATGCTGCCAAAAGGCCCGCTGGGTCGTGCTATGTTCCGTAAACTGAAAGTTTACGCAGGCAACGAGCACAACCACGCGGCACAGCAACCGCAAGTTCTTGACATCTAATCGGGATTATAGGCAATGGCTGAAAATCAATACTACGGCACTGGTCGCCGCAAAAGTTCCGCAGCTCGCGTTTTCATCAAACCGGGCAGTGGTAAAATCGTAATCAACCAGCGTTCTCTGGAACAGTACTTCGGTCGCGAAACTGCCCGCATGGTAGTTCGCCAGCCGCTGGAACTGGTTGATATGGTAGAAAAACTGGATCTGTACATCACCGTTAAAGGTGGTGGTATCTCCGGTCAGGCAGGTGCGATCCGTCACGGTATCACCCGCGCTCTGATGGAGTACGACGAATCCCTGCGTTCTGAACTGCGTAAAGCTGGCTTCGTTACTCGTGACGCTCGTCAGGTTGAACGTAAGAAAGTGGGTCTGCGTAAAGCACGTCGTCGTCCACAGTTCTCCAAACGTTAATCCATTCTGCTTACGCAGAACGATTGGCGAAAAACCCGCTTCGGCGGGTTTTTTTATGGATAATGCGCAGGTTATCCACAGTAACATTTCATATATCTTCTCTTTTTCCACATTTCCAGAATCCCCTCACCACAAAGCCATCAAAATCTGGTAAACTATCATCCAATTTTCTGCCCAAATATCGGTGAATACTCGATTTTTGTTCGATTCTTGAACAATGTGTCTTCTCGGGGATGGGCGATACAACATCTGGCTGGCCCCTGTTGGGCTGGTAGCAGTAAAAATTCTGAATATACCTGGAGGTTTTCATGGCTGTCGCTGCCAACAAACGTTCGGTAATGACGCTGTTTTCTGGTCCTACTGACATTTATAGCCATCAGGTTCGTATCGTGCTGGCCGAGAAGGGTGTCAGTTTTGAGATCGAGCATGTGGAAAAGGATAACCCGCCTCAGGATCTGATCGATCTCAACCCGAGCCAAAGTGTACCGACGCTGGTGGATCGCGAGCTGACCCTGTGGGAATCCCGTATCATTATGGAATACCTGGATGAGCGTTTCCCGCATCCGCCGCTGATGCCTGTTTACCCTGTTGCGCGTGGTGAAAGCCGCCTGTACATGCAGCGTATCGAAAAAGACTGGTACTCGCTGATGAACGTCATCACCAGCGGCTCCGCTTCTGAAGCCGACGCTGCGCGTAAGCAGCTGCGTGAAGAGCTGCTGGCAATTGCCCCAGTGTTTGGTCAGAAACCTTTCTTCCTGAGCGATGAGTTCAGCCTGGTGGATTGCTACCTGGCTCCGCTGCTGTGGCGTCTGCCAATCCTGGGCGTAGAGTTCAGCGGCCCTGGCGCAAAAGAGCTGAAAGGCTATATGACTCGCGTATTTGAGCGCGACTCTTTCCTGGCATCTTTAACTGAACCGGAACGTGAAATGCGTCTCGGCCGAGGCTAATGACTGTGGAAATGTCACAACTTACCCCACGCCGTCCGTATCTGCTGCGCGCCTTCTATGAATGGCTGCTGGATAACCAGCTCACGCCGCACCTGGTTGTGGATGTGACGTTGCCGGGCGTGCTGGTTCCGATGGAATACGCGCGTGACGGACAGATCGTACTGAACATTGCCCCGCGTGCGGTGGGTAACCTGGAACTGGCAAACGACGAAGTGCGCTTCAACGCGCGTTTCGGCGGCGTGCCGCGTCAGGTTTCCGTGCCGCTGGCTGCGGTGCTGGCTATCTACGCGCGTGAAAACGGTGCAGGTACGATGTTCGAGCCGGAAGCGGCATACGATGAAGAGGTTGCCAGCCTCAACGATGACGAAGGCATCACCGCCAGCGAAAGCGAAACGGTAATGTCCGTGATTGATGGCGATAAGCCCGATCGTGAAGATGACAACGATCCTGATGACGATCCGCCACCTCGCGGTGGTCGACCGGCGCTACGTGTCGTTAAATAAAAAAACAGGCCCGATTGGGCCTGTTTTTTTTACACTTCCAGGTAGTTTAGGATCCCGTCGGCCGCCTTACGACCTTCGGCAATCGCCGTGACCACCAGGTCAGAACCGCGAACGATATCGCCACCGGCAAAGATTTTCGGGTTGCTGGTCTGGAACGCGTTATCGCTACCCTCTGGCGCAATCACGCGGCCCTGCGAATCCAGCTCGACGCTGTGCTTCGCCAGCCACTCCATGCTGTGAGGACGGAAACCAAACGCCATCACCACGGCATCGGCCGGGATTACATGCTCAGAGCCTGCGACAATCTCCGCGCGACGACGGCCTTTTGCATCCGGCGCGCCCATCTCCGTGCGCGCCATCTTCACGCCGCTCACTTTACCGTTGGCATTCACTTCAATACCCAGAGGCTGGATGTTGAACTGGAACTCCACGCCCTCTTCGCGCGCGTTTTTCACTTCGCGCTTAGAGCCCGGCATGTTCTCTTCGTCACGACGGTAGGCGCAGATGACGTGCGCCGCATTCTGACGAATGGACGTACGCACGCAGTCCATCGCGGTATCACCGCCGCCCAGCACCACCACGCGTTTGCCTTCCATGCTGACGTATGGCTCATCGGCCGTTTCGCCATAGCCCATGATCTGCTTGGTGTTGGCAATCAGGAACGGCAGGGCATCATAAACGCCCGGCGCGTCTTCGTTCTCCAGACCGCCGCGCATGGACTGATAGGTGCCAACGCCCAGGAACACGGCGTCATAATCCTTCAGCAGGTCGTCGAGCTGCACGTCGCGGCCCACTTCCACGTTCAGTTTGAACTCGATGCCCATGCCGGTGAAGATTTCACGGCGACGGGTCATGACCTCTTTTTCCAGCTTAAAGGCCGGGATACCGAAGGTCAGCAGACCGCCGATTTCCGGATGGCGGTCAAAGACCACCGCCTTCACGCCGTTGCGGGTCAGCACGTCCGCGCATGCCAGGCCCGCCGGGCCCGCGCCGATGATCGCCACGCGCTTGTCGGTTTGCTTCACCCCGGTCATATCCGGACGCCAGCCCATCTCGAACGCTTTATCGTTGATATAGCGCTCGATGTTGCCGATGGTTACCGCACCGAACTCGTCGTTCAGCGTACAGGAGCCTTCGCACAGGCGGTCCTGAGGACACACGCGGCCGCACACTTCCGGCAGGGTATTGGTCTGGTGAGACAGCTCGGCGGCTTCAAAAATACGCCCTTCATTGGCCAGCTTCAGCCAGTTCGGGATGTAGTTGTGTACCGGACATTTCCATTCGCAGTAAGGGTTACCGCAGGACAGGCAGCGGTCTGCCTGTGCTTTGGCCTGGCCTTCCGAAAACGGCTCATAGATTTCAACAAATTCAATTTTGCGGATCTTCAGCGGTTTCTTTGGCGGATCAACTCGCTGCAGGTCGATAAACTGGTATACGTTCTGGCTCATCTGAATTCCTTACTGCGCCTGCACGCGCAGCTCTGCTGCGCTACGACTACGGTGACCCAACAGGGCTTTAACATCGCTGGACTTCGGCTTAACCAGCGCAAATTTCGCAGAGAACGCCGGCCAGTTCGCCAGGATCTCTTCGCCGCGCGAAGAACCGGTATGCTGCACGTGTTCGGTAATCAAACCGCGCAGGTGTTCTTCATGGATAGCCAGCGTATCAACGTCCAGCACTTCCACCAGCTCCGGGTTCACGCGTTTGCGGAACTCACCGTCTTCATCCAGGACGTACGCAAAACCGCCCGTCATGCCTGCGCCGAAGTTCACGCCGGTTTTACCGAGAACGCAAACAATCCCGCCCGTCATGTATTCACAGCCGTTGTCGCCAATACCTTCCACCACGGTGATCGCACCGGAGTTACGCACCGCGAAACGTTCGCCCGCACGGCCTGCGGCAAACAGACGACCGCCGGTCGCGCCGTAGAGACAGGTATTACCGATGATGCTCGCTTCGTGGCTGCGGAAGGCTGAGCCGACCGGAGGACGCACCGCCAGCAGACCGCCCGCCATGCCTTTGCCGACGTAGTCGTTGGCATCACCGGTCAGGTACAGCTCAACGCCGCCTGCGTTCCATACGCCGAAGCTCTGACCCGCGGTACCGCTGAAGTGGGCGGTAATCGGATCCGCTGCCAGCCCCTGGTCACCGTGCGTCTGCGCGATGTAGCCGGAGAGGGATGCGCCCACGGAGCGGTCGGTGTTGCGGATATCAAACCAGAACGTTTTGCTCTGCTTGTCGTCCACGTACGGCTTCGCCTGCTGCAGCAGCTGCGCGTTCAGCACGCCGTTATCGAACGGCGGGTTGTTCTCGGTGCAGTAAACCGCTTTGCCAGGGTGCGGCTGCGCGGTTTCAAGCAGCTTAGACAGCTCCAGCTTCTGCTGCTTCGCCGTGAAGCCTTCCAGCTCTTTGAGCAGGTCGGTGCGGCCAATCAGGTCTACCAGGCGCTTCACGCCCAGCTGCGCCATCAGCTCGCGGGTTTCGCGAGCGATGAAGTCAAAGTAGTTGGTCACTTTGAACGGCAGTCCGTGATAGTGGTTTTTACGCAGCTTCTCGTCCTGGGTCGCAACGCCCGTTGCGCAGTTGTTCAGGTGGCAAATACGCAGGTATTTACAGCCGAGCGCAACCATTGGGCCGGTACCGAAGCCGAAGCTTTCCGCGCCGAGGATCGCCGCCTTGATGATGTCGAGGCCGGTTTTCAGGCCGCCGTCCACCTGGAGACGGATCTTGTGGCGCAGACCGTTAGCCACCAGCGCCTGCTGGGTTTCCACCAGGCCAAGCTCCCACGGGCAGCCCGCGTATTTCACGGACGAGAGCGGGCTTGCGCCGGTGCCGCCGTCGTAGCCGGCGATGGTGATGAGATCCGCATAGGCTTTCGCCACGCCGGTAGCGATGGTACCGACGCCCGGCTCGGAAACCAGCTTCACGGAGATCATCGCTTTCGGGTTGACCTGCTTCAGGTCGAAAATCAGCTGCGCTAAGTCCTCGATAGAGTAGATATCGTGGTGCGGCGGCGGGGAGATCAGCGTCACGCCCGGCACCGAGTAGCGCAGTTTGGCGATGTACGGGGTGACTTTATCACCCGGCAGCTGGCCGCCTTCGCCCGGTTTAGCACCCTGAGCGACTTTAATCTGAATCACGTCGGCGTTGACCAGGTACGCTGGCGTGACGCCAAAGCGACCGGATGCCACCTGCTTGATGCGGGACACTTTGTTGGTGCCGTAACGCGCCGGATCTTCACCGCCTTCGCCGGAGTTGGAGTTGCCGCCGATGCTGTTCATGGCTTCCGCCAGCGCTTCGTGGGCTTCCGGGCTCAGCGCGCCGATGGACATCGCTGCGGTATCAAAGCGTTTGAACAGTTCGGATGCAGGCTCAACTTCGTCAATGCTGACCGCTTCATCGCCCGGATTGAGGGCAATAAGGTCGCGCAGCGTCGCCGCCGGACGGTTGTTCACCAGCTCAGCGTACTGCTGGTAATCGCTGTATTCGCCGCTCTGTACCGCCTGCTGCAGCGTGCGCACCACGTCCGGGTTGTAGGCGTGATATTCGCCACCGTGAACGTATTTCAGCAGACCGCCCTGATCCAGCGGCTTACGTGCCAGCCAGGCGCGTTTGGACAGGTTAACCAGGTCCTGCTGGAAGTCAGCAAAACCGGCCCCGCCGATGCGGCTGACCACGCCCTGGAAGCAGAGGTTGGCGACGTCGTCGTGCAGGCCTACCGCTTCAAACAGCTTCGAACAGCGGTAAGAGGCAATGGTCGAGATGCCCATTTTGGACATGATCTTGTACAGGCCTTTGTTGATGCCGTTACGGTAGTTCAGCATCACCGTACGGTAATCTTTGTCGATGGCGCGGGTGTCCACCAGACGGGCCAGCGTTTCGTAGGCCAGGTACGGGTAGATCGCCGTCGCGCCAAAGCCTAACAGCACGGCAAAGTGGTGCGGGTCGCGGGCGCTGGCGGTTTCCACAATGATGTTGGCGTCGCAGCGCAGGCTCTTATCCACCAGGCGCGTCTGGATAGCGCCCACCGCCATTGGCGCAGGCACCGGCAGACGGTTTTTGGCAATATTGCGGTCAGACAGCACCAGCAGCACGGTACCGTTACGCACCATCTGCTCGGCTTTGTCGCACAGCGCGTTAACCGTCTCTTCGAGGCTCGCTTCGGTCACGTCGAACGTAATGTCGAGCGTGTCGGCGCGGTAGTGCTCCTCGGTCATGGTGGTGAGCTGTTTGAAATCGGAGTACAGCAGGATCGGCGATTTAAAGGTCAGACGGTGCGCCTGGCCTTCGGCTTCGCAGAAGACGTTCATCTCGCGACCGATGCTGGTTGCCAGCGACATCACGTGGGCTTCGCGCAGCGGATCGATCGGCGGGTTAGTGACCTGCGCGAACTGCTGGCGGAAGTAGTCGTAAATAATACGCGGCTGGCTGGAGAGCACGGCAAACGGGGTATCGTCACCCATGGAGCCGACTGCTTCCTGGCCGTTTTCGCCGAGCACGCGGATAACCGAGTCCAGCTCTTCCGCGCTGTAGTTAAACTGTTTCTGGAAGCTGGCAAGCGTATCGTCGTCCAGCTCGCGGCTGCCCACCTCTTCGTCCGGCAGATCTTCAAACGGCACCAGACGACGCACGTTTTTCGCCATCCACTCTTTGTACGGGTGGCGGCTCTTCAGATCGTTGTCGGTTTCGGCGGAGTGCAGGATGCGCCCACCGCGGGTGTCGATAACCATCAGCTCGCCCGGGCCGACGCGACCTTTCTCGACCACTTCGTCAGGCTGGTAATCCCAGATGCCGACTTCAGAGGCGCAGGTGATGAGCTTGTCTTTGGTGATGACGTAGCGCGCCGGACGCAGGCCGTTACGGTCCAGGTTACAGGCAGCGAAGCGACCGTCGGACATAACGATGCCCGCCGGGCCGTCCCACGGCTCCATGTGCATGGAGTTAAAGTCGAAGAACGCGCGCAGCTCAGGGTCCATATCCGGGTTGTTCTGCCAGGCCGGCGGCACCAGCAGACGCATGGCGCGCACGATGTCCATCCCGCCCGCCAGCAGCAGCTCCAGCATGTTATCCATGGAGCTGGAGTCCGAGCCGGTTTCGTTCACGAACGGTGCGGCATCGTGCAGGTCAGGGATCAGCGGGGTCTGGAACTTATAGGTACGGGCGCGCGCCCACTGGCGGTTACCGGTGATGGTGTTGATCTCACCGTTGTGCGCCAGGTAGCGGAACGGCTGCGCCAGCGGCCAGCGTGGCACGGTGTTGGTGGAGAAGCGCTGGTGGAACAGGCAAATGGCCGATTCCAGACGCAGGTCCGCCAGGTCCAGGTAGAAGCGCGGCAGATCAGCCGGCATACACAGACCTTTATAGATGTTCACCAGGTTAGAGAGGCTACAAACGTAGAACTCTTTATCGTCCTGGAGACGTTTTTCGATGCGGCGACGGGCAATAAACAGACGACGTTCCATATCGCGCGGACGCCAGCCCGCAGGCGCGTTAACGAAAATCTGCTCAATACGAGGCAGCGAGGAGAGGGCGATTTCACCGAGCACCCCTTCGTTGGTTGGCACATCGCGCCAGCCGACAATCGACAGGGTTTCGCGCTGAAGTTCTTCTTCAACGATGCGGCGTGAGGCGGCAGCCTTTTCAGGATCCTGATTCAGGAACAGCATGCCGACAGCGTAGTTTTTGGCTAAACGCCAGCCGCGCTCTTCCGCCACGATGCGGAAGAAACGATCCGGTTTTTGCAGCAGCAGGCCGCAACCGTCGCCGGTTTTACCATCGGCCAGGATGGCGCCACGGTGCTGCATACGGGCCAGTGCGTGAATAGCGGTACGCACTACCTTGTGGCTAGGTTCGCCTTCTATGTGGGCGATCAGGCCGAAACCACAGTTATCCTTCTCAAGGGATTTATCGTACAACATATCAGTGAACCTCCCCAGGCTCGTCGGGCTTCCCACTGAACTTTACCGTGGCGCACAGGCGCAGAAAGAGCATGGCGACGGGGTTTGCGTTTCATACGCGGACCTCGCATTCGCCCTCTTTTTCATCCTTTCGCGCAGGTAAACAAGTTTGAGGACTTGCTTCAGAGGGAATCTCAATTACTGCATAAATATGATGAGCAGGCCGCTCATCCAGAAAGCTTCCAGCGGATTTCCAACTTATCGAGAATTGGTACACAGGTCAAATGGCAATCTTATTTATACAAATATGTGCTAAAGACTACTTATCGCTTTGTTTTTAAATGATATTTAACTGTTTTTATAACCATCGAAAGGCCAGGGGAGCCGTGAAGGAGTGTGATCTGACTCACTATATGAAAGCGGTATTATTGATGCAGCGTGCTGAAATGCTGATTTATAGCAGAATAATAATCTGGTGATGTATTCAAAGCCGCATAAAATCACTGTTTTTCAGTGTTGCCGCTATAAATGAAAAAAACAATCAGAACATAAGGAAAAGTAATCACAGATAGCGTGAATGAAATTGCAGTAATCCTGAGTATTTATTCATATAGATAAAGGCCGTCCAGGGCGATTGATCCAGGTCATCGCCGACAGAGGCTAAAAATGGCAGGCTTGTCCCCTTTCTTCGGGACGGTCTATCAGATTATGCAGTTACAGAAATTAGTCAATATGTTTGGTGGGGATCTTTTGCAGCGATACGGCGAAAAGGTTCATAAGCTGACGCTGCACGGTGGCTTTAGCTGCCCGAACCGCGACGGCACTATCGGGCGCGGCGGCTGCACCTTCTGTAACGTCGCGTCGTTTGCTGACGAAGCCCAGCAGCATAAATCCATCGCGGAACAGCTCGCCCATCAGGCAAGCCTGGTGAACCGCGCGAAGCAGTATCTGGCCTATTTCCAGGCCTACACCAGCACGTGGGCGGAGGTGCAGGTGCTGTGTTCCATGTATCAGCAGGCGGTCACCCAGGCCAATATTGTCGGTCTATGCGTCGGTACGCGCCCGGACTGCGTGCCGGAGGCGGTGCTGGATCTGCTCAGCGAGTACAAAGAGCAGGGCTACGAGATCTGGCTGGAGCTGGGCCTGCAGACCGCGCATGACAAAACCCTGCACCGCATCAACCGCGGCCATGATTTCGCCTGCTACCAGCGCACCACGCGGCTGGCCCGCGAGCGCGGCCTGAAGGTTTGTTCGCATCTGATTGTCGGCTTGCCTGGTGAAGGGCAGCAGCACGGCCTGGAGACGCTGGAAAAAGTCGTTGAAACCGGCGTGGACGGCATCAAGCTGCACCCGCTGCATATCGTTACGGGAAGCATTATGGCCAAAGCCTGGGAAGCCGGGCGGTTAAGCGGTATTGAGCTTGAGGAATATACGGTAACGGCAGGGGAGATGATTCGCCACACGCCGCCGGAAATTGTCTATCACCGTATCTCCGCCAGCGCCCGCCGCCCAACGCTTCTGGCACCGCTATGGTGTGAGAACCGCTGGACGGGGATGGTGGAAATCGACCGCTATCTTCAGGAAAACGGCGTGCAGGGGTCGGCGCTGGGCCGGCCGTGGGTTCCCCGCCTACCGGCGACGGCCGCCTAACAGACTTCCCAGCATGCCGCGCACAATCTGTTTAGTAACCTGCCGCGCGGCGCTTTTCGCCATGGTCTGTACCACGCCGTCGCGCTTGCCGCCGCGCGGCCCGGTTGTACCAAACAAAATGTCTTTTAGCCCGCCGAGAATGCCATCATCCACCGCGACTGACTGACCCTTCGCGGGTGGCGCATCCTGCGATTCGGCGGTTGCCTGTACCCCTTTTTGCAGCATCTCGAACGCGGATTCGCGATCCACCTCGTCCTCATACTTGCCGTACACCGGAGAGTGGTTAATCAGGCCGTTTCGCTCATCGTCGGTAACGGGCCCCATGCGCGAACAGGGCGCGATCACCATGGCGCGCTCGACGATGGAGGGGCTGCCCTTCGCATCAAGGAACGAGATCAGCGCTTCACCGGTGCCCAGCGCCTGAATCGCGGCTTCGGTATCAAAGGCCGGATTGGCACGCATGGTTTGCGCGGCGGCTTTCACCGCTTTCTGATCCTTCGGCGTAAAGGCGCGCAGGGCGTGCTGCACGCGGTTGCCGAGCTGGCCCAGCACATTGTCCGGAATATCCGACGGGTTTTGCGACACAAACCAGACGCCGACCCCTTTGGAGCGGATCAGGCGAATGACCTGCTCGATTTTATCCAGCAGCACCTGCGGCGCGTCGTTAAATAGAAGGTGCGCTTCGTCAAAGAAGAAGACCAGTTTGGGTTTTTCCAGATCGCCCGCTTCCGGTAACTGCTCGTACAGTTCGGAAAGCATCCACAGCAGGCTGGCGGCGTAAAGCTTTGGCATCTGGTAGAGCTTCTCTGAGCTCAGAATGTTGATGATGCCTTTGCCGCTGCTGTCGGTGCGCATCCAGTCCTTGATATCCAGCATAGGCTCGCCAAAGAAGTGTTCGGCGCCCTGTTGCTCCAGCGTCAGTAGCCCACGCTGAATGGCACCGACGGAGGCGCTGCTGATATTGCCGTACTGGTTCTGGAAAGATTTTGCGTTATCGCCGATGTACTGGGTAATGGCGCGCAGATCCTTGAAATCGAGCAGCAGCAGCCCCTGATCGTCAGCGATACGGAAGATGATGTTCAGCACCCCGGACTGCACGTCGTTGAGGTTGAGCAGGCGGGCCAGCAGCAGCGGGCCGAGATCGGAAACGGTGGCGCGCACCGGGTGGCCTTTCTCACCGAAGATGTCCCAGACCACCACCGGGTTGCCGTGCGGCGTCCAGTCCGTAATGCCAATATTCTTCAGCCGTTCGAGCAGTTTTTCAGAAGCGGTACCCTCCTGAGCCACACCGGTTAAATCGCCTTTTACGTCAGCCATAAAGACCGGCACGCCAATCTCTGAAAGTGACTCCGCCAGCTTCTGGAGAGTGACTGTTTTCCCTGTGCCGGTGGCGCCGGTAATCAGACCGTGGCGGTTCGCCATCGCGGGCAGTAGATACAGCTCTTTTTCCAGCGTCCGGGCAATTAACAATGGTGTACTCATGATGCGCTTCCTCTCTTAGTCCTGGGTGGAGTATAGGCAACCTGACGGCAAAATGGTTGAGTAAATTGATGACTTTGCGGCGCATTGTCCAGCGCGGGCTATGCTTTTGCATACGGTTCATAAAATAGTGGAAAACAATGTCCAGATTCTTCTTTAACGATCGCAAACAGCTGGTCAACGACGCCATTGAAGGCATACTGCTTTCTGCGCCACATGCGAATCTCGTCAAACTTGATATCGATCCCGCCATCAGGGTTGTCGCCCGCGGTGACTGGGATAAAAGCCGCGTGGCGGTGATCTCCGGCGGTGGCTCCGGGCACGAACCGGCGCACGCCGGATTTGTCGGTAAAGGCATGCTGACGGCGGCAGTGTGTGGCGATCTGTTCGCCTCCCCAAGCGTGGATGCGGTGCTGAACGCTATTGTGGCGGTGACGGGCGATCGCGGCTGCCTGCTGATCGTCAAAAACTATACAGGAGACCGCCTGAACTTTGGTCTGGCGGCAGAGAAGGCCAAACGCTACGGCCTGAAGGTCGAGATGGTCATTGTGGCGGACGATATCGCGCTGCCCGACAACAAGCAGCCGCGCGGCATTGCCGGCACGGCCCTGGTGCATAAGATTGCGGGCTATGCGGCGGAGCACGGAAAATCGCTGAGCGAGGTGCGGGATATTGCGCAGCAGGCCTGCGATAACCTCTGGAGCCTGGGCGTTGCGATGCAAACCTGCAACCTGCCGGGCAGCGACGATGAAGAGGGGCGCATCAAGCAGGGCCATGTCGAGCTGGGGCTGGGGATCCACGGGGAGCCGGGTGCCTCGGTGGTTGATACGCAAAACAGCAAAGCGATTATCGACACGCTGGTGACGCCGCTCAAAGCGCAGGCGGGCGAGGGGCGTTTCGCGGTGCTGATTAACAACCTCGGCGGCGTCTCTGCGCTGGAAATGGCGCTGCTGACCAAAGAGCTGGCGCACTCGGCGCTAAAAGAGAACATTGCCTATCTCATTGGTCCGGCACCGCTGGTGAGCGCCCTGGACATGAAGGGCTTTTCTCTGACGTTGCTGAAGCTCAACGATCTGTTCGAAAAAGCGCTGCATGAAGAGGTGGAAACGCTGGGCTGGCAGAAACCCGTGGCGTTTGCCCCTCTGCGTACCGTTCCGCAAACGGCTATTCACGATCGCGTGGAATATACCCCCTCTGACAATCCGCAGGTGAAGGAGTCTGTTTCACGGGTGACGAAGACGCTCATAGAGCTGGAAAACCGCCTGAACGCGCTGGACGCCAAAGTGGGCGACGGCGATACCGGCTCCACCTTTGCGCAAGGGGCGCGGGATATTGCGCAGCGTCTGGAGGAGAACGCGCTCCCGCTTGATGATGTGCCTGAGCTTCTGCTGCTGGTGGGGGAACGGCTGGCTACGGTCATGGGCGGATCGAGCGGCGTACTGATGTCGATCTTCTTTACGGCGGCCGGGCAAAAGCTTCACGAAGGGCAGCCGCTACCTGAAGCCTTGCTCAGTGGGCTGGCGCAGATGAAGCAGTATGGCGGGGCAGATCTCGGCGATCGCACGCTGATCGATGCGCTGCAACCGGCGCTGGAAGCGTTGCAGAAAGGCGATCTTCA
Source organism: Enterobacter nematophilus (assembly GCF_026344075.1). Classification (NCBI taxonomy): domain Bacteria; kingdom Pseudomonadati; phylum Pseudomonadota; class Gammaproteobacteria; order Enterobacterales; family Enterobacteriaceae; genus Enterobacter; species Enterobacter nematophilus. The sequence continues at coordinate 62,904 of NZ_JAPKNE010000003.1, forward strand.
GGCGGCGGCGCAGGCTGCGCAGCAGGGTGCCGAAGCAACGGCAAAAATGGCAAAAGCCGGAGCAGGGCGTTCATCGTATGTGAATAAAGAGAATCTGGACGGGGTAATGGACCCGGGGGCGGTTGCGGTGGCAGAGGTGTTTAAGGCCATGGTAGAAGCAAAACGGTAACAACCGTTACCGTTTTTAGTGTTTGCGCCCTCTCCCTGTGGGAGAGGGTTGGGGTGAGGGCATCAGGCTGCACATTCCCCGGCAATGTCACATCAAAAATCCGCTTTCAACACCACGCGGTAGCGGGCTTTGCCGTCGCGCACGTGCTGGATGGCTTCGTTGATTTTCGACATCGGATACAGCTCGGTGGTTGGCGCCACTTTGGTGCGTCCGGCGAACTTCATCAGCTTGCGCAACTCGTACGGCGTACCGGTCGCTGAGCCGGACACGCTGCGATCTCCGCCGATCAGGGTAAAGGCCGGAACCGGCAGCGGCTTCATCACCGCACCCACGGTGTGGAAGTTACCGCCGTAGGCCAGCGCTTCAAAGTACGGCTGCCAGTTGAGATCGACATTCACGGTGTTGATGATCAGGTCAAACTGGCCCGCCAGCGCGTTCAGCGCGTCCGGATCGCGGCTGTTCACGACTTTGTCCGCGCCCATGGCCAGCACTTCTTTTTCCTTCGACGGGTTAGAGCTGAACGCCGTGACTTCACAGCCCATCGCGTGCAGCAGCTTGATGGCGATATGGCCCAGACCGCCGATACCGATCACGCCCACGCGGCTGGTGGCGGTGACGTGGTGCATCAGCAGCGGTTTAAAGACGGTGATCCCGCCGCACAGCAGCGGACCGGCAGATTCAATATCAATGCTGTCCGGCAGCGGGATGACCCATTGCCAGTCGGCGCGCAGCTTATCGGCGAAACCGCCCTTATTCAGGATGGTGGGCACCGCGCCTTCAAGGCAGTTGATCTGGTTGCCGCTGATGCAGGCATCGCAGTGGCCGCAGCTGCGTGCCGTCCAGCCAATGCCCACGCGCTGGCCAACCTTCAGCCCTTTGTCCTGCGCGGCGCTGCCGAGCGCGACGACGCGGCCAATGACTTCGTGCCCGGCAACCAGCGGATAGCTGGAGAAGCCCCATTCGTTGTCGATCATCGAGAGATCTGAGTGGCAGACCCCGCAGTAATCAACCTGTACTTCGACGTCTTCTGCTTTTAGTTCGCCCGCATCGTACTCGTACAGCTCAAGTTCTGCACCCGCCTGCGGTGCGGCGTAGCTTTTTATCTTCGACATCGTGTTTCCCCCGTTGTGGTGTGAACTGAGAGTGTAGAGCATTCAGTTTACAGCCGCTTAACAGAAGGGGGCAGGAACGAAACTTACAGACTTTTCAGCATTCTGACTTCGCAGTCAACGTGGCCCGTGCAGCCCAGCGGCGCATCAATATGCTCAAAGCCCAGATGTTCATACAGGCCGATGGCCTCTTTGAGGAAGGCGGTGGTTTCGAGGTAACAGCGTTTAAACCCATGAGCGCGCGCGTGCTCCAGGGCGACCAGCGCCAGCTTTTTCGCCAGGCCCTGTCCACGAACCGACGGCAGGAAATACATTTTCTGCAGCTCACAGATATCCGGCTCGCTGCAGCTCAGCGGCGCTATGCCGCCGCCGCCCACGACATTACCGTCCTGTTCGATGACCCAGTAGGCATGTCCCGGCTGGCTATAGAGTTGGAAAAGTTCGTCCAGGTTTGGGTCGGCAACGGTGTAACCTTTATCCGCTGTCAGCCCATACTCTGCAGATACGGTGCGGATAACGGCGGCGATAGCCGGATTGTCCTGCTCAGTGATCCGACGCATCGTCGTCGCGACGGGGGTAATCACGCTCATGGCATTACTCATTACAAAAATTGACACACAGTTGCTGTTAATAGCACCGCGGAAAAGGGAGTGCAAGCGAGGAGTTTTCAGGAAGGTTACCCCTTACGCCCTGAAGCGTAAGGGGTAAAAGCATTACAGGGCTGCAATAACCGCCTGCTGCTCGATCAGCTTGGTCTTCGCATCGGCAAAGGCAACCAGACGCTCACGCTCTTTGGCGATGACCGCTTCCGGCGCGCGGGCAACAAAGCCTTCGTTCGCCAGCTTGCTTTCAATTTTGCCAATTTCCACGTCGACTTTCGCCACTTCTTTCGCCAGACGCGCCAGCTCCGCGTCTTTGTCGATCAGGCCCGCCATCGGGATCAGCAGCTCGGCGCCGTCGATGATTTTGGTCACGGAAACCGGACCTTTGTCATCCGCAGGCAGCACGGTGATGCTCTCCAGACGCGCCATAGTTTTCAGGAAGGTGTTGTTCTCGGTGACGCGACGAACGGCAGCCTCGCTGCAGCCGCGCAGCAGCAGTTCAAGCGGTTTACCAGGGGCGATGTTCATTTCGGCACGGATGTTACGTACCGCAACGATCGCCTGTTTCAGCCACTCGGTATCCGCAGACGCCGCTTCATCAACCTTAGCCGCATCGAATTCCGGGAACGGCTGCAGCATGATGGTATCGGCGTTGATGCCCGCAATGACCTTCACGCGCTGCCAGATGGTTTCGGTGATGAATGGAATGACCGGATGCGCCAGGCGCAGCAGACCTTCCAGAACCGTAATCAGCGTGTTGCGCGTGCCGCGCAGCTCCGCCTCAGAACCGCCGTTCATCACCGGCTTCGCCAGCTCCAGATACCAGTCGCAGAACTGGTTCCAGGTGAATTCGTACAGGATGCCCGCTGCGATATCGAAGCGGTAGCTGTCCAGCGCCTCGCGGAAGGCTTTCACCGTCTGGTTGAATTCCGCCAGGATCCAACGGTCTGCCAGAGACAGGGTCATTTCGCCGCCGTTGAAGCCGCAGTCCTGATCTTCGGTATTCATCAGCACGAAGCGGCTGGCGTTCCACAGCTTGTTACAGAAGTTACGGTAACCTTCCAGACGCTTCATGTCCCAGTTGATGTCGCGGCCGGTAGAGGCCAGCGCCGCCAGGGTGAAGCGCAGGGCGTCGGTACCGTGAGATTCGATCCCGTTCGGGAACTGCTTCTCGGTACGCTTGCGGATTTTCTCAGCCAGCTGCGGCTGCATCATGTTGCCGGTACGTTTTTCCAGCAGGTCTTCCAGGGAGATACCGTCAACCATGTCCAGCGGGTCAATCACGTTGCCCTTGGACTTGGACATCTTCTGGCCTTCGTCGTCGCGGATAAGGCCGGTCATGTAGACGGTATGGAACGGAACCTGCGGCTTGCCGTCTTCGTCTTTGATGAAGTGCATGGTCATCATGATCATGCGGGCAATCCAGAAGAAGATGATATCGAAGCCTGACACCATCACGCTGGTTGGGTGGAACTGACGCAGCGCGTCGGTGTTCTCTGGCCAGCCGAGAGTGGAGAAGGTCCACAGCGCGGAGGAGAACCAGGTATCCAGCACGTCTTCATCCTGACGCAGGGCTACGTCAGCGCTCAGGCTGTTTTCCTGACGCACTTCGTCTTCGCTACGGCCAACGTAGACGTTGCCTTCGTTGTCGTACCATGCCGGGATGCGGTGACCCCACCACAGCTGACGGGAGATACACCAGTCCTGAATGTCGCGCATCCAGGAGAAGTACATGTTTTCGTACTGCTTCGGCACGAACTGAATGCTGCCGTTTTCAACCGCTTCAACAGCCGGTTTCGCCAGCACGTCGGCACGTACGTACCACTGGTCGGTCAGCATTGGCTCAATAACCACGCCGCCACGGTCGCCGTACGGCACGGTCAGATCGTGAGGCTTAATCTCTTCCAGCAGGCCGAGCGCGTCAACGGCAGCTACGATAGCTTTACGTGCGGCAAAGCGCTCCAGCTTCTGGAACTCCGCCGGGATCTCGCTGGAATAGACGTCGGATTCGTTGCCTTTGGTGTCGTACACTTCTGCGCTTTCGCGGATATCGCCGTCGAAGGTCAGAATGTTGATCATCGGCAGGGCGTGACGACGACCCACTTCATAGTCGTTGAAGTCGTGCGCAGGGGTGATTTTCACGCAGCCGGTGCCTTTTTCCATGTCGGCGTGTTCGTCGCCAACAATTGGAATACGGCGGTTTACCAGCGGCAGCACCACGAATTTGCCGATCAGATCTTTATAGCGCGGATCTTCCGGGTTAACGGCCACGCCGGTATCGCCCAGCAGGGTTTCCGGACGGGTGGTCGCCACCACCAGGTAATCTTTACCGTCTGCGGTTTTCGCGCCGTCGGCCAGCGGGTAGCGGATGTGCCACATGGAGCCTTTGGACTCGCGGTTTTCCACTTCCAGGTCAGAAATTGCGGTGCGCAGTTTCGGGTCCCAGTTTACCAGGCGTTTGCCGCGGTAAATCAGGTCTTCTTTGTACAGACGGACGAACACTTCTTTCACGGCGTTGGACAGGCCTTCGTCCATGGTGAAGCGCTCGCGCTCCCAGTCCACGGAGTTGCCGAGACGGCGCATCTGACGGGTAATGGTGCCGCCGGATTCTGCTTTCCACTGCCAGATTTTGTCGATGAACGCCTCGCGACCGTAGTCGTGACGGGTTTTACCTTCTTCAGCGGCAATTTTACGCTCAACCACCATCTGGGTCGCGATACCCGCGTGGTCAGTCCCCGCCTGCCACAGGGTATTTTTGCCCTGCATGCGCTGGTAGCGGATCATGGTGTCCATGATGGTCTGCTGGAAAGCATGCCCCATATGCAAACTGCCGGTGACGTTCGGCGGCGGGATCATGATGCAGAAGGACTCTTTGCTTTCGTCGCCGTTAGGCTTGAAATAGCCCTGCTGTTCCCAGTGCTCGTAAAGCGGCTGTTCGATATCGCGTGGGTTATATGTCTTTTCCATTATTTCCAGGTTGCCGTATTCAGGTTAAAACCAGCCAGGCGGTACGCTTTATAGCGTTCGCGCGCCAGTTGTTTCAAGGATTCTTCGTAAGGGACAAAGTCTACCACTTCTGTGAAAGCGGTGGCAAAATCTGCAAAGTCTGTCCGCAGGCTAATGAGAATATCGCGCGCGCTGCTGTTGCGCTTTTGCGGCCAGGCTATTTCGACCGGGGCCCCGCCTCGCGGACCTTCGCCCGACAGGTTATGCGGCACAAAGCTCTCAGGCGGGCGCGCCCACAGCGCTTCATCAAGGCGAATCGCCTGCTGTTCATCTTCACAGGCAATCAGAACGCGTTTACCTGCGCGCCAACGTTCTGCGGCAATTTCACACACCAGCTGTTCAACGGCGCTGAGGCCATCCTGATGGGTGTCGTTGTCCAGAAGGTAGAACGTTGCATTCTTCATATATGGGGCTTCTTGTGCTCGCTTTAAATGCTTAAGCCGGGTGGCGGCTTCGCCTTACCCGGCCTACGGTTTACTGCCGTTTTGACTTACTCGTCGCCGTTGAAACCCGCACGATTGAGCAGGAACTGCGACAGCAGCGCCACCGGACGGCCGGTTGCGCCTTTGGCTTTACCGGAGCGCCATGCGGTGCCGGCGATGTCCAGGTGCGCCCAGTTGTACTTGCGGGTAAAGCGCGCCAGGAAGCAGCCCGCGGTAATAGCCCCGCCAGGACGACCGCCGATGTTCGCCATATCCGCAAAGTTAGACTCCAGCTGTTCCTGATACTCGTCGCCCAGCGGCAGACGCCATGCGCGGTCGCCGGCCTGCTCAGACGCGCCGATAAGCTCGTGCGCCAGCGGGTTGTGGTTCGACATCAGGCCGGTGATGTGGTGGCCCAGCGCAATCACGCAGGCACCGGTCAGGGGGGCCACGTCAATCACTGCTTCAGGCTCGAAGCGCTCAACGTAGGTCAGCACGTCGCACAGCACCAGACGGCCTTCGGCGTCGGTGTTCAGCACCTCAACGGTCTGGCCGGACATAGTCGTCAGGACGTCGCCCGGGCGATACGCGCGACCGCCAGGCATGTTTTCGCAGCCTGCCAGCACGCCAATGACGTTAATCGGCAGCTGAAGTTCCGCGACCATGCGCATCACGCCATATACCGCCGCCGCGCCGCACATGTCGTATTTCATCTCGTCCATGCCTTCGGCAGGCTTGATGGAGATACCGCCGGAATCGAAGGTCAGGCCTTTACCCACCAGCACGATCGGACGCGCATCTTCGGACGGGTTGCCTTTGTATTCGATGACCGACATCAGGGATTCGTTCTGCGAGCCGTTACCCACCGCCAGATAAGAGTGCATGCCCAGCTCTTTCATCTGCTGTTCGCCGATGACGCGGGTGATGACGTTTTTGCTGTAGGAATCAGCCAGCTGGCGCGCCTGAGAGGCGAGGTAGGCGGCGTTACAGATGTTTGGCGGCATGTTGCCGAGATCTTTTGCCGCTTTGATACCGGCGGCAATTGCCAGACCATGCTGGATGGCGCGCTCGCCGCTGGTCAGTTCGCGACGGGTTGGCACGTTAAAGACCATTTTGCGCAGCGGACGACGCGGCTCGCTTTTGTTGGTCTTAAGCTGATCGAAGCTGTACAGGCTCTCTTTTGCGGTTTCGACTGCCTGACGCACTTTCCAGTAGGTGTTACGGCCTTTGACGTGCAGCTCGGTCAGGAAGCAGACGGCTTCCATTGAACCAGTATCATTCAGCGTATTAATGGTTTTCTGAATAACCTGCTTATACTGACGTTCATCCAGCTCGCGCTCTTTGCCGCAGCCAATCAGCAGAATACGCTCTGACAGGACGTTCGGAACATGGTGCAGTAACAGCGTCTGCCCAGGTTTGCCTTCCAGTTCGCCACGGCGCAGCAGGGCGCTGATATAGCCGTCACTGATTTTATCGAGTTGCTCGGCGATCGGGGAGAGTCGGCGCGGTTCAAAGACGCCCACAACGATGCAGGCACTCCGCTGTTTCTCCGGGCTACCGCTTTTTACACTGAACTCCATGCACTACGCTCCTGAATCTTAAAGACAACGGCGGCTGCTACGGATAGAATTGAAACCTTTCGTAACTCATGTCCGCTGTTGTGGTGACTTCGTGTTAATCTTACGTTACTACGGTTTCGACACGTCAGAAAAAGTCCTGAAGCGTGAATCCGCCGGATGTTTTAATCTTAGCGACGATTTCGACGACTCAAGAGAATAAATGACGTTTAAGCCATGAAACAAGCGATTTTCCAGCAAAGAGACGGGTTTTTACGGGCGTATTTAAAGTGATAATCATAAGATATCTGGTGCGGGAGACGCTCAAAAGCCAACTGGCGATCCTCTTCATCCTGCTGCTGATTTTTTTCTGTCAGAAGCTGGTGAAGATCCTCGGTGCGGCCGTTGACGGCGAAATTCCAACGAATCTGGTGCTTTCCCTGCTTGGGCTGGGGATCCCGGAAATGGCGCAGCTTATTCTGCCGCTGAGTCTATTCCTCGGCCTGCTCATGACCCTCGGTAAGCTGTACACCGAGAGTGAAATTACGGTGATGCATGCCTGCGGCCTGAGTAAAGCCGTACTGGTGAAAGCGGCGATGATACTGGCGCTGTTCACGGGCATTGTTGCGGCGGTGAATGTGATGTGGGCGGGCCCTATGTCTTCCCGTCATCAGGACGAAGTGCTGGCCGAAGCGAAAGCAAACCCCGGCATGGCGGCGCTTGCGCAGGGGCAGTTCCAGCAGGCGACTGACGGAAACTCCGTGCTGTTTATTGAGAGCGTTGACGGCAGTAAATTTAACGATGTCTTCCTGGCGCAGCTGCGTCCTAAAGGTAACGCGCGTCCGTCCGTAGTGGTTGCCGATTCTGGCCAGCTTTCCCAGCGCAAAGACGGTTCTCAGGTCGTCACGCTGAATAAAGGCACCCGTTTCGAAGGCACCGCGATGCTGCGCGACTTCCGCATTACGGATTTCCAGAACTATCAGGCCATTATTGGTCATCAGGCGGTGGCGCTCGATCCGACGGATACCGAGCAAATGGATATGCGCACGCTGTGGAATACCGATACCGACAGAGCGAGGGCTGAGTTCCACTGGCGTATTACGCTCGTATTCACCGTGTTTATGATGGCACTGATTGTCGTTCCGCTGAGCGTGGTGAACCCGCGCCAGGGGCGCGTGCTCTCTATGCTGCCAGCGATGCTGCTTTACCTGATCTACTTCCTGCTGCAAACCTCGATTCGCTCTAACGGCGCGAAGGGTAAGCTGGATCCGATGGTCTGGACGTGGTTCGTTAACAGCCTGTACATCTTACTGGCGCTGGGATTAAACCTGTGGGATACGGTGCCTGTGCGCCGCATACGTGCCCGATTCTCGCGTAAAGGAGCCATCTAATGCAGGCGTTTGGCGTTCTTGATCGCTATATCGGTAAAACCATTTTCACCACCATCATGATGACGTTGTTCATGCTGGTGTCGCTCTCCGGCATTATCAAATTTGTCGATCAGCTGAAAAAAGCCGGGCAGGGCAGCTATGACGCGATGGGGGCGGGGATGTACACCCTGCTCAGCGTGCCAAAAGATGTGCAGATCTTCTTCCCGATGGCGGCCCTGCTGGGTGCGCTGCTGGGGCTGGGGATGCTGGCTCAGCGCAGCGAGCTGGTGGTGATGCAGGCCTCAGGCTTTACCCGTATGCAGGTTGCGCTGTCGGTAATGAAAACCGCCATCCCGCTGGTGCTGTTGACCATGGCGATTGGCGAGTGGGTGGCACCGCAGGGCGAACAGATGGCGCGTAACTATCGTGCTCAGGCTATGTACGGTGGTTCACTGCTCTCGACTCAGCAAGGTTTATGGGCGAAAGACGGTAAAAACTTCGTCTACATCGAACGGGTAAAGGGCAATGATGAACTGGGCGGGGTGAGCATTTATGCTTTCAATGATCAGCGCCGTCTGGAGTCTGTCCGACACGCCTCTTCAGCGAAGTTTGACGCGGAACATAAGCAGTGGCGTTTGTCGCAGGTTGATGAATCTGACCTGACCGATCCAAAACAGATTACCGGGTCACAGACGGTGACCGGCACCTGGAAGACCAACCTCACGCCGGATAAGCTCGGGGTTGTGGCGCTGGATCCTGACGCGCTCTCTATCAGCGGCTTGCATAACTATGTGAAGTACCTGAAGTCGAGCGGGCAGGATGCGGGACGCTATCAGCTCAACATGTGGAGCAAAATCTTCCAGCCGATGTCCGTGGCGGTGATGATGCTGATGGCGCTGTCGTTTATCTTCGGCCCGCTGCGTAGCGTGCCGATGGGCGTGCGCGTCGTGACCGGTATTAGCTTCGGCTTTGTCTTCTACGTACTCGATCAGATCTTCGGTCCGCTGACGCTGGTTTATGGCATCCCGCCGATTATCGGTGCGCTGCTGCCGAGCGCCAGCTTCTTCCTGATCAGCCTCTGGCTGCTGCTGAAACGCTCCTGATTGACCTCTCCTCGCTTCCGGTGAACCGGGAGCGAGGCTAATCTCCTGTTTCACCCCGCACTTTTTCTCACAACCTTCAACGTCCCGCCTCGAATTTGAGTATTATTGAGCGATAAAGTCGTGAAGGGATCCTCTATGAAGCAAATTCGAATGCTTGCCCAGTACTACGTCGACCTGATGATGAAGCTTGGGCTGGTGCGTTTCTCCATGCTGCTGGCGCTGGCGCTGGTCGTGCTGGCCATTGTCGTGCAGATGGCCGTTACGATGGTTCTGCATGGTCAGGTCGAGAGTATCGACGTTATCCGCTCTATCTTCTTCGGCCTGCTCATTACCCCCTGGGCGGTCTATTTCCTTTCCGTGGTGGTCGAACAGCTGGAGGAGTCCCGTCAGCGCTTATCAAAACTGGTCGATAAGCTCGAGGAGATGCGCGAGCGCGACCTGAAGCTCAACGTTCAGCTTAAAGACAACATTGCGCAGCTGAATCAGGAGATTTCAGATCGTGAGAAGGCAGAGGCAGAGCGTCAGGCCACGCTGGAACAGCTGAAAATCGAAATGAAAGAGCGCGAGGTGACGCAGATCCAGCTTGAGCAGCAATCCTCCTTCCTGCGTTCGTTCCTGGACGCTTCGCCGGATCTGGTGTTCTACCGTAACGAAGATAAAGAATTTTCCGGCTGTAACCGGGCGATGGAGCTCCTCACCGGGAAAAGCGAGAAGCAGCTGATTCACCTCAAGCCGCAGGACGTTTACTCCGAAGAGGCGGCGGCCAAGGTTATGGAAACGGATGAAAAAGTGTTCCGCCATAACGTCTCGCTAACCTACGAACAGTGGCTGGATTACCCGGACGGGCGTAAAGCCTGCTTTGAGATCCGCAAGGTGCCGTACTATGACCGCGTCGGGAAGCGCCACGGCCTGATGGGCTTTGGCCGCGATATTACCGAGCGTAAGCGCTACCAGGATGCGCTGGAGCGCGCCAGCCGCGACAAGACCACCTTTATCTCGACAATCAGCCACGAACTGCGTACGCCGCTCAATGGCATCGTGGGGCTGAGCCGCATTCTGCTGGACACCGACCTGACCGCAGAGCAGGAAAAATACCTCAAAACGATTCATGTCTCGGCGGTCACGCTGGGTAATATCTTCAACGATATTATTGATATGGATAAGATGGAGCGCCGTAAGGTTCAGCTTGATAACCAGCCGGTTGATTTCACCAGCTTCCTTGCCGATCTGGAAAACTTGTCTGGTCTGCAGGCGCAGCAGAAGGGGCTGAATTTTGTCATGGAGCCCACCCTGCCGCTGCCGCATAAAGTTGTTACCGACGGCACGCGGCTGCGTCAGATCCTGTGGAACCTCATCAGCAACGCGGTGAAATTTACCCAGAAGGGGCAGGTGGCGGTGCGTATCCGCTATGACGAAGGCGACATGCTGCACTTCGAGGTGGAGGACTCCGGGATTGGTATTCCGCAGGAGGAGCAGGACAAGATTTTCGCGATGTACTACCAGGTGAAGGACAGCAACGGCGGAAAACCGGCCACCGGCACCGGGATCGGCCTCGCGGTCTCTAAACGGCTGGCGAAGAGCATGGGCGGTGACATCACCGTTGCCAGCCAGGCGGGCAAAGGGTCAACCTTCACGCTGACGGTGCATGCGCCGGCGGTGGCGGAAGAGGTAGAGGATACCTTCGAAAACGACGATATGCCGCTGCCTGCGCTGCACGTCCTGCTGGTGGAGGATATTGAGCTTAACGTGATTGTAGCGCGCTCGGTGCTGGAAAAACTGGGCAACAGCGTGGATGTCGCGATGACCGGTAAAGCCGCGCTGGAGATGTTTAAGCCGGGCGAATATGACCTCGTTCTGCTGGATATCCAGTTGCCGGATATGACCGGGCTGGATATCTCGCGTGAACTGACGCGTCAGTACGCGGCTGATGAACTGCCGCCGCTGGTGGCGCTGACGGCAAACGTGCTGAAAGATAAAAAAGAGTATCTCGACGCCGGTATGGACGATGTACTCAGCAAGCCTCTGGCGGTGCCTGCTCTGACCGCCATGATCAAGAAGTTCTGGGATACCCACGATGAAGAGGAGAGCACCATGACGTCTGTTGATAGCGCAAAAGCCCAAACGATACTCGATACCGCGATGCTGGAGCAGTATATCGATCTGGTCGGCCCGAAACTGATTACCGACGGTCTGGCGGTGTTTGAAAAAATGATGCCGGGCTATCTGAGCGTGCTGGAGTCAAATCTGACGGCGCGGGACCAGAAGGGCATTGTGGAAGAAGGGCATAAAATCAAAGGCGCGGCCGGCTCGGTCGGGTTACGCCACCTGCAGCAGCTGGGTCAACAGATTCAGTCGCCTGATTTACCAGCTTGGGAAGATAACGTGGGTGATTGGGTTGAAGAGATGAAACAAGAGTGGCAGAACGATGTTGCGGTGCTTAAAGCCTGGGTGGACGCCAGAAAAAAATGACCCCGGCTAGACCGGGGTGCGCGAATACTGCGCCAACACCAGGGAAATCGTGGCTGCGCCTGTTTTTTAAAGTAATTTTCTAATGGGCGCCGCCGTAAAAATTTAGGCCGCACGCAGATAAGATAGCAAATCTTAAATGGTTTGTTACATGAATCAGTGAAATGTGTGAAGCATAGCGTTTTAATCAAAATTATTAATGTGCTTCAGCGAGTTGCAAAGAAGGATCGTCAAGATGAAAAAAATTGGTGTCGTCCTGAGCGGATGCGGTGTTTTTGATGGTTCAGAAATACATGAAGCCGTAATCACGCTGCTGGCCCTGGCGAAACAGGGAGCAGAGGTTATCTGTTTTGCGCCCGACAAAAATCAGGCGGATGTGATTAACCATCTGACCGGCGAGCCGATGGCCGAAACGCGCAACGTGCTGATTGAAGCCGCGCGTATTGCCCGGGGAGAGATTCATCCGCTGGCGCAGGCAGATGCCGCTGAGCTGGATGCACTCATTGTGCCGGGCGGCTTCGGCGCCGCGAAAAATCTCAGCACCTTTGCTGCCGAAGGCGCCGCATGCAAGGTGGACCCTGATTTAAAAACGCTGACGCTGGCGATGCATGCCGCGGGCAAGCCGCTGGGCTTTATCTGTATTGCGCCGGCCATGCTGCCAAACATTTTCGATTTCCCGTTACGGCTGACGATCGGAACCGATATTGATACCGCAGAGGTCGTCGAAGATATGGGTGGCGAACACGTTCCGTGCCCGGTCGATGACATTGTGGTGGATGAAGACAATAAAGTTGTCACCACGCCCGCGTATATGCTGGCGAAGAATATTGCGGAAGCCGCCGTGGGTATTGAAAAGCTGGTCGCCCGGGTACTGGTGCTGACGGAATGAGGCGTCAGTTTTCCGCAGGCGCATGGGTGAAACGCCTTCTTCTACGCATCGTTCTCGTGCTGGCGGTGTTATGGGGAGGCGGGCTGGCGGTGTTCAGCATTTTGCCGGTACCGTTTTCAGCGGTCATGGTTGAGCGCCAGCTTAGCGCGTGGTTCTCCGGTGATTTCGGCTACGTTGCCCATTCTGACTGGGTGAGCATGGATGAAATTTCTCCGTTCATGGGGCTGGCGGTTATCGCGGCGGAAGATCAAAAATTCCCGGAGCACTGGGGGTTCGATGTGGCCGCGATTGAAAAGGCGCTGGCCCATAACGAACGTCACGAAAACCGCGTACGCGGTGCGTCAACGCTGTCGCAGCAGACGGCTAAAAACCTGTTCCTGTGGGATGGCCGAAGCTGGGTGCGAAAAGGGCTGGAAGCGGGCCTGACCCTGGGAATGGAAACGGTCTGGAGCAAAAAGCGTATTCTGACCGTTTATCTTAATATCGCCGAGTTCGGCGACGGGGTATTTGGTGTCGAAGCTGCATCACAACGCTATTTTAATAAACCTGCCAGCAGGCTGAGCATGTCGGAGGCGGCGCTGCTCGCGGCTGTTCTGCCTAATCCTATCCGCTTCAAGGCCAGCGCCCCGTCAGGGTACGTGCGAAGCCGTCAGGCGTGGATCATGCGCCAGATGCGCCAGCTGGGTGGGGAAGGGTTTATGGAGAGAAATGCGTTAATGTAGGGCGGGTAAGCGCAGCGCCACCCGCCAGAATAGCAGGCCTAATCTTCGTCGAAGCCGGCGTTAAACAGCGCAATTACCGCCGCCAGGGCTTCCTCTTCCTGAGGTCCGGTGGCTTCTACCTCGATCTGACGCCCCTTGGCGGAGTCCAGCATCAGCAGCGCAATCACGCTGTTGGCTTCCGCTTCGGTGCCTTCGTCATTACGCAGCAGCACTTCTGCATCGAAACCCTGCATCAGCTCAAACAGCTTCATCGCCGGGCGCGCATGCATGCCCAGCTTGTTGGTGATCTCAACGGTTTGTTTTACGGTCATGTTTTACGTTTTTCCAGCGTGCGATGACGGGACTGAACGTTCTTACCGCGCGAGCGGAAATAGTCGGCCAGCTGTTCGGCGATATAGACCGAACGATGTTTACCGCCGGTACAGCCAATCGCTACCGTCAGGTAGCTACGATTGTTTGTCTCCAGCATAGGTAACCATAGCTCAAGGTAGCTTCGCGTCTGGTAGATAAAATTGTGAACTTCTGTGTGTCGGTCGAGGAACGCCGCCACGGGCTTATCCAGACCGGTCATTGGACGCAGTTTTGGATCCCAGTGCGGGTTCGGCAGGAAGCGCACGTCGAAAACATAGTCCGCATCAATCGGAATACCGTGCTTAAAGCCGAAGGATTCGAATACCATCGTCAGCTCGCGCTCGCGTTTACCCAGCAGGCGGGTACGCAGCATTTCCGCCAGCTCGTGAACGGACATCTCTGAGGTGTCGACAATCAGATCGGCACGAGATCGCAGCGGCTCAAGCAGATCGCTCTCTTCGTCGATGGCGCTCTCCAGCGAGAGATTCTTGCTGGAAAGCGGGTGCAAACGACGGGTGTCGCTGTAGCGGCGGATCAGGGTATTGCGGTCGGCATCAAGGAACAGCAGCTGAGGCGAGAACGCGTCAGGCAGGTTACTCATTGCCTGTTCGAAGATCTCCGGGGATTCCGGCATGTTACGCACGTCGATACTGACGGCAGCGGAGGTTTGTCTCTCCGCTAACGTGCGTGCCAGATCGGGCAATAACACGACCGGCAGGTTATCGACGCAGTAAAAACCCATGTCTTCCAGCGCGCGCAGGGCAACGGATTTACCCGACCCTGAACGACCGCTGACAATCATCAGCACCATGTTCCGTTTCTCCTCAGGACAACAGATGTGAAGGCCATCACCTGGTTATGCGTCATCCTGATTGCCTTCTGCTTCAGTGATAATTTGATAAAGCTCTTCATCACTTTGGGCTGAGCGCAGTCGACGGCAGATGGTTTTATCCGCCAGACGTTTAGCAACCAGCGAAAGCGTATGCAGATGGGTCTTGGTCTGGTCGGCAGGCACCAGCAGCGCGAAGAGGAGATCGACGGGCTGGTTATCAATGGCGTCAAAAGCGATTGGCGTTTCCAGCTGCACAAACACACCGACGGCACGCAGGGTGTCCTCTTCCAGCTTGCCGTGCGGGATCGCGATGCCGTTGCCGATACCGGTACTGCCCATCTTTTCACGGGTCAGAATTGCTTCGAACACCACCTGCGGCGGCAGGCCCAGCTGTTTTGCAGCCAATTCACTGATGATCTCCAGCGCACGTTTTTTGCTCTGGCAGTGAACGGCACTGCGGGTACATTCCTGGTTAAGGACATTGCTCAGTTGAAGAGCGGAATCGTTGTTCATCATAATTTCACCTAAGCGCTAACTGTACAAATGGCCTGTTGTGTTTCACAACAGGCCGTCCTGCACCCGTTAACTGCCCGGACAATTAGTGTTGTTTCAGTTTATCTTTATGTTTATTGAGCTGTCGCGCAAGCTTGTCAATCAAGCCGTCGATAGCCGCGTACATGTCCTGCCCTTCCGCACTGGCATGGAGCTCACCCCCGTTTACATGCAGGGTCGCATCCGAGATATGAGTCACTTTCTCCACTTTTAACACAACGTAGACCTGGTTGATCCTTTCGAAATACTGCTCGAGTTTCGCGAACTTAGCGTTCACGAAGTCACGTAAGGCCTCAGTAATCTCGACGTTGTGTCCTGTGATATTGAGCTGCATAGTGTCTTCCTTATCGGTTGTGTCAGACCAGCTGTTTACGCTGGTTAGACGGCGGAATGGATAAAGACTCTCGATACTTCGCAACAGTACGACGTGCCACCATAATACCCTGATCGGACAGCATGGAGGTCAACTTACTGTCACTTAGTGGCTTCGCGGGGTTCTCCGCGGCGATCAACTTCTTCACCAGGGCGCGAATCGCCGTTGAGGAGGCTTCGCCGCCACCCTCGGTGTTCACATGGCTGGAGAAGAAATACTTAAGCTCAAAAATACCGCGCGGACTGTGCAGATACTTCTGCGTGGTAACGCGGGAAATGGTGGATTCATGCATCTCGACGGCCTGGGCGATATCCGCCAGCACCATCGGTTTCATATACTCTTCGCCCTGCTCAAAGAATGCCTGCTGCTGTTCAACGATGCAGCGGCTCACGCGAAGCAGGGTATCATTCCGGCTCTCCAGGCTCTTTATCAACCATCGCGCTTCCTGAAGATTGCTGCGAATGTATTGATTGTCGGAGTCGTTGCGCGCGCTGGTACACATGGAGGCGTACTGCTGGTTGATTTGCAGGCGAGGGATGCTGTCAGAGTTCAGTTCAACGACCCAGCGGTCATTGTGTTTTCTGACCAGCACGTCCGGGATAACGTACTCGGGTTCGCTGGTCTGGATCGACTGACCGGGACGCGGATCGAGGGACTGGATGAGATTTACCGCCTCTTTCAGCACCTCTTCCTTCAGGCGCGTCACGCGCATCAGGGTGCGGAAATCGTGGTTAGCCAGAAGATCCAGATGATCGCTGATGATTAAGCGTGCCTCGTCGAGCCACGGTGTTTCTTTGCTGAACTGAGAAAGCTGGATCAGCAGGCAATCGCGCAGATCTTTCGCGGCCACCCCGACCGGATCGAAGCGCTGAATGCGTTTCAATACCGCTTCAATCTCCTCAATCTCAATCTCTTCATCGCCCATGCTTTCCAGAATGTCGTCCAGCGTGACGGTCAAATAGCCGGTGTCATCAACGGCGTCGACAATCGACGTGGCAATGGCGCGGTCGGTATCGGAGAAGGGGGTAAGCTCTACCTGCCACATCAGGTAATCCTGCAACGACTGGGTGGTTTCACCCTGGTAGACCGGTAGCTCGTCGTCCTGGTAGTCTGCACGCGTGCCGGAAGGGGTGCCGGCGGTATAGATTTCATCCCAGCTGGCATCCAGCGGAAGCTCGTCCGGCATCTCTTTTTGTTCGAGTGCATCCGCGGTGTCGAGCGCTTCTGTGTCCTGCAACTGCTGGGTATCTACCTCGTCATGAAGATCGGCTTGCTCCAGCAGGGGGTTGCTGTCCAGCGCCTGCTGGAGCTCCTGCTGGAGTTCTAAGGTGGACAGTTGCAACAGACGAATTGCCTGCTGTAACTGCGGCGTCATCGCCAGCTGTTGGCTGAGCCTTAATTGCAAACCTTGCTTCATGTTCAGAGCATTTTTCTCCGGTTCGGCGTTACGTTACCTCTACCCTATCAGAGTCTGAAGTCTTCCCCAAGATAGACGCGCTTAACATGATCGTCTTCGAGGATCTGCTGTGGCGTACCGTGAGCGATCAGATTGCCCTGGCTCACGATATACGCGCGTTCACATACCGCCAGCGTTTCACGAACGTTGTGGTCGGTGATCAGCACGCCAAGCCCGCTGTCACGCAGATGCTCGATAATGCGTTTAATGTCGATAACGGAGATCGGGTCAACGCCCGCAAACGGTTCATCCAGAAGGATAAACTTCGGATTGGCGGCCAGCGCGCGCGCAATCTCAACACGACGACGTTCACCCCCGGACAATGCCTGGCCCAGGCTGTCGCGCAGGTGCTCGATGTGAAACTCTTCCATCAGCTCGTTGGCGCGATCCTGACGCTGTTCGTTGGTCAGGTCGTCGCGAATTTGCAGGACCGCCATCAGGTTATCAAAGACGCTCAGACGACGGAAAATAGAGGCTTCCTGCGGCAGATAGCCGATGCCACGGCGCGCGCGCGCGTGCAGCGGCAGCAGGCTGATATCTTCATCGTCAATAATAATGTTGCCGGCATCGCGCGGCACAATGCCAACCACCATGTAGAAGGTGGTGGTTTTACCCGCACCGTTCGGGCCAAGCAGGCCCACAATTTCGCCGGAGTTGACGGTCAGACTGACATCTTCTACGACACGGCGGCCCTTATAGGCCTTCGCGAGATTTTTTGCAGTTAATGTTGCCATAGCGAATTAGTTACTCTTCTTCTGTGCCGGGGCCTGGCCCTTGCCTTTGTCCTGCAGCTGCGACGGAACCAGCACGGTGGTTACGCGTTTGCCTTTCTCGCTGGAGGCCTGCATTTTTTGCTCTTTCACCAGATAGGTAATCTGGTCACCGGTAATATTGCTGTCCAGCTGTTCCAGGTACGCTTTTCCGGTCAGGATGACCAGATCCTTCGCCAGCTCATAGTGCATATGCGAGGCGTGGCCCTTCACCGGCTTGCCGTTGTCCTGCATCTGGTAGAAGGTGGCCGGGTTGCCGTAACCATCAATGATCTCTTTGCCCTGCTCGCCGCCCGGACGGGTAACGACCACTTTATCGGCGTTGATTTTGATGGTGCCCTGCGTCACGACGACGTTACCCGTGAAGGTGACGACGTTACCCTGCATATCGAGAGACTGGGTGTCGGACTCGATATGGATCGGCTGGTCGGTATCGCCCGTTACAGCAAGCGCGGGGAGACTGGCCGCCAGCATCGCGCTGGCGATAATTACTTTAAGGCTGAGTTTGTTTGTTTTGAATTTCATAGGAGGTTCTAACCTTTTCAATCAGCTCGGCGTTCTTGCTGCGTAAGTTCCCGCGCATTCTTAAACCGCTGGAATTAAATGTTGTGCCATACAGTGTGACCAGATCCTGCGACGTCACGTCCTGGGTTACCAGGTTGATCTGGGCATTATCCGTCGTAATTTTTCGCAGTTGCGAGTCAGCGGTCAGGGCGTTGACTTCAACGTGGCCATACAGATAAAGCATACGGTCATTTGTCAGTTTGGCCCGATCTGACTTAATTGACCACGTCGGCACTTTGTCTTTATCGAAAGTGGTCATGACAGGTTGGGTAAACCACGAAACGCCGTCATCGGAAAAGTATTCAACGTGCTGGGCAATCAGGCGATAGTTCAGCGCACCTTCCGGGCTATAGACCACGGTGTCGCTGTGATCGCTTTTATAGGTTGGATCGTTATTGTTGACGACTTCCGTTTGCGTATCGTCGCGATCGGCAAGGTTAACGCCAATCAATACCAGTGCGACAAGCGAAAGCAGAATGATAACCCAACGTCTGGTTTTACTCATATCGATTGCCCTTTGGCTTCATCAAGCTTGCCCTGCGCCAGCAGAAGCAGATCGCAGACTTCACGGACGGCACCCCGGCCACCGTTGATGTGGGTAACGTAGTCAGCGCGTGGGATCAGCAGCGGATGAGCATCAGCAACCGCGATGCTAAGACCGACTTCAGCCATCACCGGCCAGTCAATCAGGTCGTCCCCGACGTAGGCCACGTTTTCCGGTGCGATAGCCAGTTTACCCAGTAAATCGTTGAACGCTGCCATCTTATCGGATTGACCCTGGTAAAGATGGGTAATGCCTAAGGTTTCACAGCGGTCTTCTACCAGTTTAGCTTTTCGTCCGGTGATGATAGCAACCTCGATACCTGAGGTGAGCGCACAGCGGATACCGTAGCCGTCGCGAACGTTAAACGCTTTCAGCTCTTCACCGTTATTGCCCATGTAAATCAGGCCATCGGAAAGTACGCCATCCACATCCAGAATGAGCAGACGAATATTTTCCGCCTTTGCCATCATCTGGGTACTGACCGGACCATAACAGGTTGCAAGGGATGCACCCGCATTACTCATTGTCTTATCCTTTATTACACTACGCCAGCGCGCAGCAGATCATGCATATGTACCACACCCAGCAACTGGTCGCCATCGGCAACCATAACGGAGGTGATATGGCGGGACTGCATCAGGTTCAGCACATCCACGGCCAGCGTACCCGGACGCACGCGAATGCCGCCGGGCGTCATCACATCGGCAATGCCGAGCGTGCGGACATCTACACCCATGTCGAACACGCGACGCAGGTCGCCATCGGTGAAGATACCCTGAATTTTCATCAGATCGTCGCACACGACCGTCATCCCCAGATTCTTGCGGGTGATTTCCAGCAGGGCATCACGCAGGGAGGCTTCTTTACTGACGTGAGGGATCTCATCCCCGGTGTGCATAATATCGTTTACCCGCAGCAGCAGTTTGCGCCCCAGCGCGCCGCCCGGGTGGGAGAGCGCGAAATCTTCCGGCGTAAAACCGCGGGCTTCGAGCAGCGCGACGGCAAGCGCATCGCCCATGACCAGCGCGGCGGTGGTGCTGGACGTTGGCGCCAGGCCGAGCGGGCAGGCCTCTTTCGGTACTTTAACGCACAGGTGAATATCGGCCGCACGCGCCATGCTACTTTCCGGACGGCTGGTCATGCAAATCAGCGGAACCTGCAGACGCTTCAGTACGGGGATCAATGCCAGAATTTCATTGGACTCACCGGAGTTGGAAAGCGCGATAACGATATCCTGCGGCGTGACCATCCCCAGATCGCCGTGCGCGGCTTCCCCCGGGTGTACAAAGAAGGACGAGGTTCCGGTGCTGGCAAACGTTGCCGCCATTTTGCGCCCAATGTGGCCGGACTTGCCCATCCCCATCACCACGACTTTCCCGGCACAGTAGAACATCTTCTCACATGCCAGACTAAAATCCTGATTAATGTACTGATCTAACTGCGCCAGACCTTCACGTTCAATCTCCAGAACCTCTTTGCCTGCTTTCTGAAAGTCAAAACCCGGCTGCAATTCTATTTGCGACATAATGCGTTTCCGTTTACCCAGAGAGAAGAGGCGAGAGCCAGTACAGCATCGCCATCCATACGATAAATCCACCCGTCAGCAGCGCGCCTGCGCCTTTGCCGATCTGGCGTTGCCGCCGCCAGCAGAGCAGGGCAAATATCACGCTGACCAGCAGCATCACCCCGTAATCGCGTGAAAACGCCAGGGGGTTAAACGGCCCCGGCGTAATCAGAGCCGGCAGGCCCATGACAATCGCGATATTAAATATGTTGGAGCCGATGATATTACCAATGGCGATGTCATCTTCCCCTTTACGCGCCCCCGCAATGGCGGTGGCCAGCTCCGGCAGGCTGGTGCCGATAGCAATCACCGTCAGGCCAATCGTCAGTTCGCTCATGGCGAAATAGTTCGCCAGCACCGTCGCGTTATCCACGACCATGCGCGTTGCCATCGGCATGATGATCAGCGCAACGCCAAGCCAGAGCAGGGCGACCGGCAGCGTACCTTCACGCGGGAGTTCGGCAACCTGCTCACGCGTCAGGCTATCCTGACCCTGCTTTTCCGCCTGGCGGGCAATTTTAACACTATACAGTAACCAGATGACGGCCAGCGCCAGCAGGAAAATGCCGTCGCTATAGCTCAGTACGCCATCATAGAATACGCATCCTGCCAGCAGGCTTACGACTAACATTAGCGGCAATTCACGTCGCAGAACATCAGAATGGACGCGAAATGGATGGAGCAGTGCCGCAAGGCCTAAAATCAGTAATATATTGACGATGTTAGAGCCAATTGCGGTACCAATTGCCAGGTCCAACTGACCATGCAGCGACGCCGAGACGGAGACGATGATTTCAGGAAGTGACGTGCCAACGCCGACCACGGTCATCCCGATGACAACAGGCGGTACGCCCGTCAGGCGACACAGGATAGATGCAGCAAAGACTAAACGGTCAGCACTGTAGACCACTAACAGTAAACCAATGATTAACAGTGCTGTTGCTAAAAGCATCAAAAGTCCTTTCTTCAGGTATACTTGTCGGTCCATCGCGCGGGAATGGCTGGACTGCATACGGTCTGAGGCGTAACGAATTCCTAATTTTGACTTTATGCGCCGGAAAAGTAAAACAAATGCCAGCTTTCGCTAACCTCAACGGCTAATATTCTGTAAAAATGCGGGGTTAAGGGCTGATTCAGGCTGCACGCCTTAACGTGAGCAGGGTAAGAAAGGAACTATAAATGAGCCAAACGATGGCGAATATTGTCGATGTCCGCGGTGTGAGTTTTTCTCGTGGCAATCGACTGATATTCGATGATATTTCGTTGACCGTACCGCGTGGCAAAATCACCGCCATCATGGGGCCGTCCGGGATCGGTAAAACGACTCTCCTGCGCCTTATTGGTGGTCAGATCCCACCGGATAGCGGTGAAATCCTCTTCGATGGCGAAAACGTCCCGGAGATGTCGCGCTCGCGCCTGTATACTGTCCGCAAACGTATGAGTATGCTCTTTCAGTCAGGGGCGTTGTTCACCGACATGAACGTCTTTGATAACGTGGCCTATCCGCTACGCGAGCATACCAGCCTGCCGCCTGAGCTTCTGAAAAGTACGGTGATGATGAAGCTTGAAGCCGTGGGGTTGCGGGGAGCCGCGAAGCTGATGCCTTCGGAGCTGTCCGGCGGGATGGCGCGCCGCGCCGCGCTGGCGCGAGCCATTGCATTAGAGCCCGATTTAATCATGTTCGACGAACCGTTCGTCGGGCAGGATCCCATCACGATGGGCGTGCTGGTAAAGCTCATCTCTGAACTGAACAGCGCGCTCGGCGTCACCTGTATCGTGGTGTCTCACGATGTACCGGAAGTATTGAGCATTGCCGATTACGCCTATATCGTGGCGGACAAAAAGATCGTTGCACACGGTAGCGCCCAGGCGCTGCAGGAAAATTGCGATCCGCGCGTGCGGCAGTTCCTTGACGGTATTGCTGACGGACCCGTACCGTTCCGCTACCCGGCGGGCGATTATCGTGACGATTTACTGGGAATAGGGAGTTAAGCCACTCATGCTGTTAAATGCGTTGGCCGCTCTCGGACACCGTGGCATAAAAACCATCAGGACGTTCGGGCGTGCCGGATTGATGTTATTCAACGCGCTGGTCGGCAAGCCGGAGTTTAGCAAGCACGCCCCTCTGCTGGTGCGTCAGCTTTATAATGTCGGCGTGCTGTCGATGCTCATCATTATTGTTTCCGGTCTGTTTATCGGCATGGTGCTGGGGCTGCAGGGCTACCTCGTCCTGACAACCTACAGTGCGGAAACCAGCCTCGGGATGCTGGTGGCGCTCTCGCTGTTGCGCGAGCTGGGGCCGGTTGTGGCGGCGCTGCTGTTCGCCGGGCGTGCAGGATCGGCATTAACGGCTGAGATTGGCCTGATGCGTGCCACCGAGCAGCTCTCCAGCATGGAGATGATGGCGGTCGATCCGCTGCGTCGCGTGATCTCGCCGCGTTTCTGGGCGGGGGTGATCTCGCTCCCGCTACTGACTATTCTGTTTGTCGCCGTGGGGATCTGGGGCGGTTCGCTGGTTGGGGTCCACTGGAAAGGCATTGATGCCGGTTTCTTCTGGTCCGCGATGCAGGACGCCATCGACCTGCGAATGGATTTGGTTAACTGCCTGATTAAAAGCGTGGTATTTGCCATTACGGTCACCTGGATTGCATTGTTCAATGGTTACGATGCCATCCCGACCTCGGCGGGCATTAGCCGTGCAACTACACGTACTGTCGTACATTCGTCGCTGGCCGTACTGGGTCTGGATTTTGTGCTCACCGCACTGATGTTTGGGAATTGAGTTCATGCAAACGAGAAAAAATGAAATTTGGGTCGGCGTTTTCCTGCTGCTGGCGCTGCTGGCGGCGCTGTTTATCTGCCTGCGAGCGGCGGATATCACGTCTGTGCGCACCGAGCCGACGTATCGCATCTATGCCACGTTCGATAACATCGGCGGGCTGAAGGCGCGTTCACCGGTCCGCATTGGCGGTGTGGTGATCGGCCGCGTATCTGACATTACGCTCGATGAAAAAACGTATTTGCCGCGCGTCGCGATGGATATCGAAGAACGTTACAACCACATTCCGGACACCAGCTCCCTTTCTATCCGTACTTCCGGCCTGCTGGGTGAACAATATCTGGCCCTTAACGTGGGCTTTGAAGACCCTGAGCTGGGAACGACTATCCTTAAAGACGGTAGCGTTATCCAGGATACGAAGTCCGCGATGGTGCTGGAGGACATGATTGGTCAGTTCCTTTACAACAGTAAAGGGGATGATAAAAAGTCTGACGATGCCCCTGCGCAGAGTGAAGACCATACCAACGTTGCGCCGACCCCTGGTGCTGCGAATTAATTCAGGAGAAGTCATTCATGTTTAAACGACTGTTAATGGTTGCCATGCTGGTCATTGCCCCTCTCACTGCGGCGCATGCTGCGGATCAGAGCAACCCGTACAAACTGATGGACGAAGCTGCGAAGAAAACCTTCGACCGTCTCAAAAACGAACAGCCAAAAATTCGCGCGAATCCTGACTATCTGCGTGACGTGGTTGACCAGGAACTGCTGCCGTATGTGCAGATCAAATATGCGGGAGCGCTGGTACTGGGGCGTTATTACAAAGACGCGACGCCTGCTCAGCGTGAAGCCTACTTTGCTGCATTCCGTGAATACCTGAAACAGGCTTACGGCCAGGCGCTGGCGATGTACCACGGTCAAACCTATCAGATTGCGCCAGAGCAGCCGCTGGGCGATGCCACCATCATTCCTATCCGCGTGACGATCAACGATCCTAACGGCCGTCCGCCGGTGCGTCTGGATTTCCAGTGGCGTAAAAACAGCCAGACCGGCCACTGGCAGGCGTATGACATGATCGCCGAAGGGGTGAGCATGATCACCACTAAACAGAACGAGTGGAGCGACCTGCTGCGCACCAAGGGCATTGATGGCCTGACCGCACAGCTGCAGTCTATTTCTCGTCAGAAAATTACCCTGGACGAGAAGAAGTAATGTCGCAGCAACTCCGCTGGTCGCGTGAAGGTGAGACGTTAAGGCTGTCCGGTGAACTGGACCAGGATCTGCTGAACCCGCTGTGGGATAAACGCCATGAAGCGATGCAGGGCGTGACGCTTATCGACTTAACCGACGTCACGCGGGTGGATACGGCAGGCGTTGCGTTGCTTGCCCATCTGGTTGCCGTGGGTAAAAAGCAGGGAACAAGCGTCATGCTTCATGGCGCGAGTGACAATGTCGTTACCCTTGCGCAACTCTACAATCTGCCTCAGGACGTACTGCCTCGTTAATATTTTCAGTGCGTTACTTCCGAAAGCCCTGACAGTTTCATCGTCGGGGCTTTTTGCTTGTTTAAGACGACGCCACTTTGCTCTAAGATGTTGGGCTTGTTTTCACTATCAGATGATTAAGAGCCCATGGAAAATCATGAAATCCAGACAGTGCTGATGAATGCACTCTCCCTTCAGGAAGCCCACGTCACTGGCGATGGCAGTCACTTCCAGGTTATTGCTGTGGGTGAGATGTTCGACGGTATGAGCCGTGTGAAGAAGCAGCAGGCTGTGTACGCGCCGCTGATGGAATATATTGCGGATAACCGCATCCACGCCCTGTCGATTAAAGCGTTCACCCCGCAAGAATGGGCACGCGATCGCAAACTAAACGGTTTTTGAGCTGAGGGCGACAGGCCCGCAGCACGGTTGAATTTATAAGAGAGCACACAATGGATAAATTTCGTGTACAGGGGCCAACGCGTCTCCAGGGCGAAGTCACAATTTCTGGCGCGAAGAACGCCGCGCTGCCAATCCTTTTTGCTGCGCTGCTCGCGGAAGAGCCGGTAGAAATTCAGAACGTACCGAAGCTGAAAGATATCGACACGACCATGAAGTTGCTCACCCAGTTGGGCACGAAAGTTGAGCGCAACGGTTCCGTCTGGATCGACGCCAGCAACGTGAACAACTTCTCTGCACCTTACGATCTGGTGAAAACCATGCGTGCATCTATCTGGGCGCTTGGCCCGCTGGTGGCACGTTTCGGTCAGGGTCAGGTTTCGCTGCCGGGCGGCTGCGCCATCGGCGCGCGTCCGGTTGACCTGCATATCTTTGGCCTGGAGAAACTGGGCGCAGAGATCAAGCTGGAAGAAGGTTACGTTAAGGCCTCCGTCAATGGCCGTCTGAAAGGCGCGCATATTGTCATGGACAAAGTGAGCGTTGGCGCTACGGTCACCATCATGTCTGCGGCGACGCTGGCAGAAGGTACCACCATCATCGAAAACGCCGCGCGTGAACCGGAGATCGTGGATACCGCCAATTTCCTCGTGGCGCTGGGTGCGAAGATTTCCGGCCAGGGGACTGACCGCATCACCATCGAAGGCGTTGAGCGTCTGGGCGGTGGTGTGTACCGCGTTCTGCCGGACCGTATCGAAACCGGCACCTTCCTGGTGGCTGCGGCGATCTCTGGCGGTAAGATTGTCTGCCGTAATGCACAGCCAGACACTCTGGATGCCGTTCTGGCGAAGCTGCGTGAAGCAGGTGCCGATGTTGAAACCGGTGAAGACTGGATCAGCCTCGACATGCACGGCAAGCGTCCTAAAGCGGTGACCGTGCGTACGGCGCCGCATCCGGCATTCCCGACCGATATGCAGGCGCAGTTCACCCTGCTGAACCTGGTTGCCGAAGGAACCGGTGTGATCACCGAGACGATTTTCGAGAACCGCTTTATGCACGTCCCGGAGCTGATCCGTATGGGTGCACATGCTGAGATCGAAAGTAACACCGTGATTTGCCATGGCGTTGAGAAACTGTCCGGCGCTCAGGTAATGGCAACGGATCTGCGTGCGTCTGCAAGCCTGGTGCTGGCGGGCTGTATCGCGGAAGGCACAACGGTGGTGGATCGTATTTATCACATCGATCGTGGCTATGAACGTATCGAAGACAAACTGCGCGCGCTGGGTGCCAATATCGAGCGTGTGAAGGGCGAGTAATCGTTCCGGCAGCCCCCTGCCAGAAATGACCGGGGGGTTGCTATTCCTGTCAAAAAAACCGTTATTCCTGCGGTTCTGTTTTTACTTTTCTCTGGCGCATCATGCGCGTTCTGTCGATAAATTCATGGGTAACAGGATCGTGATAACGCGAAGGCCAGATCACCCACGGGTGCGTTTCCAGCGCCGTCGCGATAATTAATTCCCCCTTTGGCCAGGGGCGGGTCAGGGCGTTGGCCAGGGTGGAAGAACTCAGACCATGGCGGCGCGACTCTGCTGCAAGTGACGTACCTCTTTTGCGCAGTGCCGCAATGATATCTGCCGTATGCCAGTCGATAAATTTCGTATCCATAACGCTGTCCTTAAGTTCGGATTCACCTACGCCGTTTCTTCTGAAACGACTGGCTTACTATACCCATTTCACATTCGTGTTCTAAAAAGTTCGCGTTACTTGAAGGGATATTCAGAATAAGACATGGCTTTATTCATGCGGGCTCTAACCCGATGAATTTACATGAATGCGGAATTTACTGGTGCGTTTTTGAACCTCCCCGTGAAGGATGCGGGGAGGTGGGGGGCAAGATTAACGGTCGCGCTGAACAGCGATGTGGGCAAGACCAATCAGGGCATCGCGCCACGGGCTGTCTGGAATAACCTGGAGAGCTTCGATGGCTTTGTCAGCCTCTTCTTCAGCACGCTGACGGGTCCATTCCAGCGAGCCGCAGATGGCCATGGTTTCCAGTACAGGTTCAAGAAGATGGCGACCATTTCCCTGTTCGATCGCCTCACGGATCATTTTCGCCTGGTCGGCCGTTCCGTTGCGCATAGCGTGCAGCAGCGGCAGGGTCGGTTTGCCTTCGTTCAGGTCATCGCCAACGTTTTTGCCGAGCGTTTCGCCGTCCGCGCTGTAGTCCAGCAAATCATCAATCAGCTGGAAGGCGGTACCCAGATAGCGTCCATAGTCCTGCAATCCTTTTTCCTGTGCCTCAGAACAGCCGGCCAGAATGCCGGAGCACTGGGCGGCCGCTTCAAACAGGCGCGCTGTTTTGCTGTAAATAACGCGCATGTAGTTTTCTTCGGTGATATCGGGGTCATTGACGTTCATCAGCTGCAGCACTTCGCCTTCAGCGATGACGTTGACGGCTTCGGACATCACCTCCAGCACTTTCAGAGAGCCCAGGCTGGTCATCATCTGGAAGGCGCGGGTATAGATAAAATCCCCCACCAGAACGCTGGCGGCGTTCCCGAAGGCAGCGTTTGCCGTGGCTTTGCCACGACGCATATCGGATTCATCCACAACATCGTCATGCAGAAGCGTCGCGGTGTGAATAAATTCGATCAGCGCGGCGATCGTCACGTGGGCATTTCCCTGATAGCCAACGGCTCTGGCAGCCAGAATGGCAATCATCGGGCGAATGCGTTTACCGCCGCCGCTGACAATGTAATAGCCCAACTGATTGATCAGCTGAACGTCAGAGTTGAGTTGCTCCAGGATTGCTGCATTTACACCCGCCATATCTTGCGCGGTTAACTCGTTGATTTTTTCTAAATTCATCGCAAAAGCCGGGCTTTTTATCCTGTTGATCCCATCTTCAATGGGGTAACGAAGGGTTTCGGTTTATCAATAGTAGTGCTGATTGTACTGAAAAAACGGCTCAGATAAACGTTACCGTACGTGTTGTGTTTTTTTTCTTCATGTATTGACGGTAGCACTTGTCAAAGGCTCGCGTTTTGCGTAATATTCGCGCCCTATTGTGAATATTTATAGCGCACTCTGATTCATACGAGGACGTGCGCGGAAGCGGAGTTTATATGTACGCGGTTTTCCAAAGTGGTGGTAAACAACACCGAGTAAGCGAAGGTCAGACCGTTCGCCTGGAAAAGCTGGACATCGCAACTGGCGAATCTGTTGAGTTCGCAGAAGTTCTGATGATCGCAAACGGTGAAGAAGTCAAAATCGGCGTTCCTTTCGTTGATGGCGGCGTTATCAAAGCTGAAGTTGTTGCACACGGTCGTGGCGAGAAAGTTAAAATCGTTAAGTTTCGTCGTCGTAAACACTACCGTAAGCAGCAGGGCCACCGTCAGTGGTTCACTGATGTGAAAATTACTGGCATCAGCGCCTAAGACCTGAGGAGAGATTTAAATGGCACATAAAAAGGCTGGCGGCTCCACACGTAACGGTCGCGATTCAGAAGCTAAACGCCTGGGCGTTAAGCGTTTCGGTGGCGAATCCGTTCTGGCGGGTAGCATCATCGTTCGTCAACGTGGTACCAAATTCCACGCTGGCAACAACGTAGGTTGCGGTCGTGACCACACTCTGTTTGCTAAAGCAGACGGTAAAGTGAAATTTGAAGTTAAAGGCCCGAACAACCGTAAATACATCAGCATCGTTGCTGAGTAAGGTTTTCTCGGTCCGGTAACGGATTAAAGCCCCGCAACGTGTTGCGGGGCTTTTTACATTGGAAACCCGGAAAATTTTCTGTAGGGAAAACGGGCATGAAGCAGCAGGCCGGCATTGGTATTCTTTTGGCGCTCACGACCGCAATGTGCTGGGGTGCGCTGCCAATTGCAATGAAGCAGGTACTGGAAGTGATGGAGCCGCCTACGGTGGTCTTTTATCGCTTTCTGATGGCAAGCATTGGTCTCGGGACCATCCTTGCAATTAAAGGTAAGCTTCCACCGCTGCGACTCTTCCGCAAACCTCGCTGGCTGGTGCTACTGGCCATTGCGACGGGCGGTCTGTTCGGTAACTTCATCCTGTTCAGCTCTTCCCTGCAGTATTTGAGCCCTACGGCGTCTCAGGTGATTGGTCAGCTTTCGCCCGTGGGCATGATGGTCGCGAGCGTATTCATCCTCAAGGAGAAGATGCGCGGGACGCAGGTTATCGGGGCAAGCATGCTGCTATGCGGCCTGGTGATGTTCTTCAACACCAGCCTGATCGAGATTTTTACCCGGCTTACGGATTACACCTGGGGCGTGATTTTCGGCGTGGGTGCAGCAACGGTCTGGGTGAGCTATGGCGTCGCGCAAAAGGTGTTATTGCGTCGCCTGGCCTCACAGCAGATCCTTTTTTTGCTGTACACTTTGTGTACAGTGGCATTATTGCCGTTAGCGAAGCCGGGCGTCATTACCCAGCTGAGCGACTGGCAGCTGGCGTGCCTCATTTTTTGTGGGCTTAACACGCTGGTCGGTTATGGCGCGCTGGCGGAAGCGATGGCGCGCTGGCAGGCAGCACAGGTGAGCGCATTGATCACGCTTACCCCGCTGTTTACGCTGTTATTTTCAGATTTGTTATCAATGGCCTGGCCCGATGTCTTCGTCAGACCGATGCTCAACCTGTTGGGCTATCTCGGTGCGTTTGTCGTGGTTGCGGGCGCGATGTATTCCGCCATTGGTCATCGTCTTTGGGGACGTTGGCGCAAAAATGAAGCGGTCGTAGTAGTCCCCCGCTCAGGCGAATGAGTTACGGAGAGTAAAATGAAGTTTGTTGATGAAGCGACGATTCTGGTCGTGGCAGGTGATGGCGGTAACGGTTGTGTAAGCTTCCGCCGTGAAAAATATATTCCTCGTGGCGGCCCTGACGGCGGTGACGGTGGCGATGGTGGTGACGTGTGGCTGGAGGCGGATGAAAACCTCAACACGCTGATCGACTACCGCTTTGAAAAATCCTTCCGCGCTGAGCGCGGCCAGAACGGCCAGAGCCGTGACTGCACCGGTAAACGCGGTAAAGACGTGACCATTAAGGTTCCGGTCGGTACGCGCGTTATCGATCAGGGCACCGGTGAAACCATGGGCGATATGACTAAGCACGGTCAGCGCCTGATGGTCGCAAAAGGTGGCTGGCACGGTCTGGGCAACAGCCGT
This sequence comes from Enterobacter nematophilus, assembly GCF_026344075.1. Taxonomy (NCBI): domain Bacteria; kingdom Pseudomonadati; phylum Pseudomonadota; class Gammaproteobacteria; order Enterobacterales; family Enterobacteriaceae; genus Enterobacter; species Enterobacter nematophilus. Next base: position 93,157 of record NZ_JAPKNE010000003.1, read on the forward strand.
TTCAAATCTTCCGTTAACCGTACCCCGCGCCAGAAAACGATGGGTACGCCGGGCGATAAGCGCGATTTGCAGCTGGAGCTGATGCTTCTGGCAGACGTTGGCATGCTGGGTATGCCAAACGCCGGTAAATCGACGTTTATTCGCGCTGTCTCTGCGGCGAAACCCAAAGTGGCGGACTATCCGTTTACCACGCTGGTGCCAAGCCTCGGCGTTGTCCGCATGGATAACGAAAAGAGCTTCGTCGTGGCTGATATCCCTGGCCTGATTGAAGGCGCTGCGGAAGGGGCTGGCCTGGGTATTCGCTTCCTGAAGCACCTTGAGCGCTGCCGCGTCTTGCTGCACCTCATTGATATCGATCCAATCGACGGTTCCGATCCGGTTGAGAACGCCCGCATTATCATCGGCGAGCTGGAAAAATACAGCGAAAAACTGGCGAGTAAACCACGCTGGCTGGTCTTCAACAAGATCGACCTGATGGATAAAGCGGAAGCCGAAGCGAAAGCCAAAGCGATTGCCGAAGCGATGGGCTGGGAAGATAAATACTACCTTATCTCCGCGGCAAGTCAGGTTGGCGTGAAAGATCTCTGCTGGGATGTGATGACCTTCATCATCGAGAACCCGGTCGTTCAGGCTGAAGAAGCGAAACAGCCAGAGAAAGTCGAATTCATGTGGGATGACTACCACCGCCAGCAGCTCGAAGAGCTGGAAGCGGAAGAGGAAGACGACTGGGACGATGACTGGGATGAAGACGACGAAGAAGGCGTCGAGTTCATCTACAAGCACTAATATCTGCCCAAAGCCCCCATCAGGGGGCTTTTTTTATTCCAGCGTTGAGGGCAGCCAGCAGCTTGCTATCAGCCCGCCTTCAGCACCGTTCTCCAGCATCAGCCTACCGTGATGAAGCTGCAGGATGCGCTGTACGATACTCAGGCCCAGGCCGCTGCCGCCGAAACGCTGATCAAGACGACGGAACGGCTCCGTGATCGACTGTCGGTGCGCTTCGTCAATACCAGGCCCCTGATCGATTACGCTGAGCTGCGTACCGCCTTCGACCTCGGTGAGCGTCACGGTAATCGTGGTGCCCGTTGGGCTGTAGCGCCCGGCATTCTCCAGCAGGTTGCGCAGCATCAGCCGCAGCAGTACCGCGTCTCCCTGTACCGTGAGCGGACTTTTGTCCGGCCATATCACCGTGTGCGCTTTGGCTTCATGCTCAAGACCAAGAGGCGTGATGATAGTCTCCATCCAGTTGATGGTTTCATAGTGGCCGCTCGCCATCGCCTGGCCGGCACGGGCCAGCATCAGCAGTTGCTCAACGGTATGCATTAGCTGGTCGATACGACTGATGAGCGTCGTAGCCTGCGGAGAGCCTGACTGGGCCATGAGCTCCAGATGGAGCCTGATTCCGGCAAGGGGCGTTCGCAGTTCGTGGGCGGCGTCAGCCGTAAAGAGACGCTCCTGCTGAATGGTACTGTCCAGCCTGGCGAGTAGCTGATTGAGCGAGGTGGTCACGGCGCCGATTTCTTCCATGTCGGAATACATAGGAAGCGGGGTTAAGTTATCCGCCGAACGGTTAGCCAGGCTCACGCGCAGTTTGTTCAGTGGTCGGGTTATCCAGGTGACCGCCCAGAACGAGAAAAATAGCGTAAAGCCAACCATCACCAGAGATGGAACCAGCAGCGAGGCAATCGCTTCACGGATCTCTTTCTCGACGTGGTTGTTACGTGATTTTGCCGACAGCGTTTCGTTCACCAAAAAGCCAATCTGCTCGCGGCTTTCGTGCCATAACCAAATCACGCTTATCAGCTGGAAAAATAACAGAATGACCGCCAGCAACACCATTAATCGCCGACGCATGCTGTTCATTTCTGGCTCTCCAGGCGGTAGCCAACGCCGCGGACGGTTTTAATTCGATCTTTGCCAAGCTTACGACGCAGGTTGTGGATGTGGACTTCCAGGGTATTTGACCCCGGATCGTCCTGCCAGGAGTAGATATCCTGCTGAAGGGTTTCTCTGTGTACCGTTTGTCCGCTTCGCATGATCAGACGCGTCAGCAAGGCGAACTCTTTTGGTGTGACTTCAACGGGCTGGGACTGGCGCAGTACCTGCTGGGTTTGCAGATTCAGGGTAATATCCCCGTCGGTTAGTAAGTTATCACTATGGCCCTGATAGCGGCGTATTAACGCTCGCACCCGAGCCTGAAGCTCTGCAAGCGCAAAGGGCTTCACCAGGTAATCATCAGCGCCAGCATCAAGGCCGGTAATACGATCTTCAATGGCGTCGCGTGCCGTCAGGATCAACACCGGATTAGCGATGCCGCGGCGACGCCACTGGGTGAGCAGCGTCGCGCCGTCTTTGTCCGGCAAGCCCAGGTCAAGGATCACCAGGCTGTATTCGCCGCTCTGGATCAGGGCATCGGCTTCTGCCGCGGTGCCGGCACAGTCCAGGGCATAGCCTTCATTGGCGAGTCCCAGAGCCAGTCCTTCCTGTAATAACAGATCGTCTTCAACTATAAGGAGTTTCATCGCTAGTTATTCTGGTAGATGTCTTTATAAAGCCTGCTTTCGAAGCGAACCAGCGGTATACGGCGGTTGCGCTGGTCGGTCGGTTCGACGGCATAGCCGGAAAGATACTGCACGAATGCCATGCGCTGTCCGCTGGCGGTCGTGATGAAACCTGCAAGGTTATACACCCCCTGCAGTGAACCTGTTTTAGCGGAGACTTTGCCGTCCACACCCGCCGCGTGAAGCCCGGCGCGGTACTGCAGCGAACCGTCGTGTCCGGCAAGCGGCAGCATTGAGATAAAGTTTAGCTCAGCGTCATGCTGTGCAATGTACTGAAGCACCTGCATCATGGTGGCCGGGGCAATCAGGTTATGACGCGATAATCCGGATCCGTCGACGGCGATAGTGTTGCCCAGATCGATCCCCGCCTGCTGGCGCAGGATCTGACGAACAGCGTCTGAGCCCGCGCGCCAGGTTCCCGGCACGCCGAAGCGCGCGTGACCAATCATGCGGAACACGGTGTCGGCAATCATGTTGTCAGACTTTTTCAGCATAATTCGCAGCAAATCGTGCAGCGGTGGCGACTGTTTGCTGGCAATGACCGTACCCGGCTGGTTGACCTGCGTCTGGCGTAGCAGCGTGCCGGAGTAGGTTATTCCCGCCTGCTTCAGCTCATCCTTGAGAATCGCACCCGCATAGCTTGCGCCATCCTGAATCGCGAAGGCCAGCGGCAGGGGATCGGCGCGCTGCGTCAGGCAGCCGGTGAGGGTGTAGCGGTTAAGATCGCCAGGCACCACGTCCAGTTCGCAGTACTGGGCATCCGGGGAGCCTTTTGCCAGCGTACGCACCTGGCTAAACATCGTCACCGGATAGTAAGATGCCACGCGAATAAACGCTAAATCATCCGGCTTGGGCGCACTGTAAAGGGAGATCGAGAAGCAGTTGCGGTCAACAATCGCGGCGGCTGGCGGGGCGCTAAAGCACTGCGTCATGTCGTTCCACGGCCAGCCTGGCGCTTTATCGTGGCTAGCAAAAATGGAGGTATCGATCAGCACGTTGCCATCGATTTTTGTCACGCCGGATTTTTTTAACACCGCCACCATGTTGCGGATATCCTGGCGCTTAAAGGTGGGATCGCCGCCGAAACGGGCGATAAGATCGCCTTTAAGTTCGCCACCCTCGATGTTACCTTTGGTTTCAAGCGTGGTAGTAAAACGGAAGTCAGGCCCGAGCTGGAGCAGGGCGGCGAGGGCAGTGATCACCTTCTGGGTACTGGCAGGCAGCGCCATCTGTTGACTGTGATAGTCAATCTCGGGAGCCTGTGCGCCAACCTTCTGCACCATCAGGGCAAGGTTCGCGCCTGCGGGGAGCTGATTAATGTATTCATCAACATTCGCGGCCTGGGCGGTGAACGTTATACTGGTAGTCAATCCGATGATAAAACTGGAAAATCGCATAATCTCGCGCTAACAACCCGAAAACAAACCGTCATACTACGGTGCATGGCACTGCAAAGTAAACGATGACCCATAGTGAACTTCGCGGTAAAATGCGTATCAAATTGAAAAATTGCTGCTGACCTGGGGCGTCGCTCCCGGGTCGGTTTTCTTTTTGCTTCTTGCCCGCTTCGGGGGGCAGGAGCAGGGAACACTGCTCCCAACAGGAATGTTTAAGAGGTATAACAAATGCAAGCTATTCCGATGACCTTACGTGGTGCCGAAAAACTGCGCGAAGAGCTGGATTTCCTGAAATCCGTGCGTCGCCCTGAAATCATCGCCGCTATCGCGGAAGCCCGTGAGCATGGCGATCTGAAAGAGAATGCTGAATACCATGCGGCGCGCGAACAGCAGGGTTTCTGTGAAGGGCGCATTAAAGATATCGAAGCGAAGCTGTCTAATGCGCAGGTTATCGATATCACCAAAATGCCTAACAATGGCCGCGTGATTTTTGGTTCTACCGTCAGCGTTCTGAACCTGGACAACGACGAAGAGCAGACCTATCGCATCGTGGGCGATGATGAAGCCGACTTCAAACAGAACCTGATTTCGGTGAACTCACCGATTGCTCGCGGCCTGATTGGCAAAGAGCAGGACGATGTTGTCACCATCCGTACCCCTGGCGGTGAAGTGGAATACGAAATTATTAAGGTTGAATACCTGTAATTCGCTTCTCCACTAAGATGTTGATACATTGTAAAGAAAAGAAAAAGGCCGCGTAGCGGCCTTTTATCAACTCAAGGAGCATGGCATTTTGCTCGCCTGCTGAAAGAAATCCCTCGTTTCACACAGAAAATGTGATTGATTCAGGATATCCTTAGCGTGGCAGCGAGATTTTACGCTCTTTAGATGGGCGATAGAGCACCAGCGTTTTACCGATGACCTGTACATTACAGGCGCCGGTTTCGCGCACGATGGCTTCCACGATCAGGTTTTTAGTGTCTCTGTCTTCAGAGGCGATTTTCACCTTGATCAGCTCGTGGTGTTCCAGCGCTTGTTCAATCTCGGCAAGCACCCCTTCGGTCAAACCATTGTTGCCAAGCATCACTACAGGCTTGAGCGGATGTGCCAGACCTTTAAGGTGCTGTTTTTGTTTAGTACTCAGATTCATCGTATATTTTTGCTTACGTTGGGATTGAAAACGGTTCATTCTACCGCCATCTCCCTTATATCGCCAAATAGCTGCGTAGAAATTTACGTCACAGGCAAGCAACGATGAACCAGGACGGAAATGTTAAATGACAGGTAAAAAGCGTTCTGCCAGTTCCAGCCGCTGGCTTCAGGAACACTTTAGCGATAAATATGTTCAACAGGCACAGAAAAAGGGGTTACGTTCCCGTGCCTGGTTTAAACTTGATGAAATACAGCAAAGTGACAAACTTTTTAAGCCGGGGATGACGGTTGTTGACCTCGGTGCGGCACCTGGCGGATGGTCTCAGTATGCGGTAACGCAGATCGGCGGAACGGGCCGAATCATCGCGTGCGATCTTTTACCAATGGATCCCATCGTCGGTGTCGACTTCCTTCAGGGCGACTTTCGTGATGAATTAGTGCTGAAAGCGTTACTTGATCGTGTTGGTGATAGTAAGGTCCAGGTTGTCATGTCGGATATGGCACCAAATATGTGCGGAACACCGGCGGTGGATATCCCCCGCGCCATGTATCTGGTGGAGCTAGCGTTAGAAATGTGTCGTGATGTACTAGCGCCTGGTGGTAGTTTTGTTGTGAAGGTGTTTCAGGGCGAAGGTTTCGAGGAGTATCTTAAGGAAATTCGCTCCCTGTTTGCGAAGGTCAAAGTTCGTAAGCCGGACTCTTCCCGGGCCCGTTCCCGAGAAGTGTATATTGTAGCGACCGGGCGAAAATGATAACCGGTAGATTTCAGGCGAAAGTTTGAATGAAACTGGATATAGAGTATCCTGACGCTGTTTTTAACACAGTTGTAATATGAGGTTAATCCCTTGAGTGACATGGCGAAAAACCTAATACTCTGGCTGGTCATTGCCGTTGTGCTGATGTCAGTATTCCAGAGCTTTGGGCCCAGCGAGTCGAATGGCCGCAAGGTGGATTATTCTACCTTCCTGCAAGAGGTCAATCAGGACCAGGTTCGCGAAGCGCGTATCAACGGACGTGAGATCAACGTTACCAAGAAAGATAGTAACCGTTACACGACTTACATCCCGGTGAACGATCCTAAGCTGCTTGATAACCTTCTGACCAAAAACGTCAAAGTGGTAGGCGAGCCGCCAGAAGAACCAAGCCTGCTGGCTTCAATCTTCATTTCCTGGTTCCCGATGCTGCTTCTTATCGGCGTCTGGATCTTCTTTATGCGTCAGATGCAGGGCGGCGGTGGCAAAGGTGCCATGTCGTTCGGTAAGAGCAAGGCGCGTATGCTGACGGAAGACCAGATCAAGACCACGTTTGCTGACGTCGCCGGTTGTGACGAAGCAAAAGAAGAGGTGGGTGAACTGGTTGAATACCTGCGCGAGCCGAGCCGTTTCCAGAAACTGGGCGGTAAGATCCCGAAAGGCGTTCTGATGGTCGGCCCTCCGGGTACCGGTAAAACCCTGCTGGCGAAAGCCATCGCGGGTGAAGCGAAGGTGCCGTTCTTTACTATTTCAGGTTCTGACTTCGTGGAAATGTTCGTGGGTGTCGGTGCATCTCGTGTGCGTGACATGTTCGAGCAGGCCAAGAAGGCAGCACCGTGCATCATCTTCATCGATGAAATCGACGCCGTAGGCCGCCAGCGTGGCGCAGGTCTGGGCGGTGGTCACGACGAGCGTGAGCAGACCCTGAACCAGATGCTGGTTGAGATGGACGGCTTCGAAGGTAACGAAGGTATCATCGTTATCGCGGCAACTAACCGTCCGGACGTACTTGACCCTGCGCTGCTGCGTCCAGGACGTTTCGACCGTCAGGTTGTGGTCGGTCTGCCGGATGTTCGCGGTCGTGAACAGATTCTGAAAGTGCATATGCGTCGCGTACCGCTGGCGCCGGATATCGACGCGGCAATCATTGCGCGTGGTACCCCGGGCTTCTCCGGTGCGGATCTGGCTAACCTGGTCAACGAAGCTGCACTGTTTGCCGCACGCGGCAACAAGCGCGTAGTCTCCATGGTGGAGTTCGAGAAAGCGAAAGACAAAATCATGATGGGTGCGGAACGTCGCTCCATGGTGATGACGGAAGCGCAGAAAGAGTCCACCGCATACCACGAAGCGGGCCATGCGATTATCGGCCGCCTGGTACCGGAACACGATCCGGTGCACAAAGTGACGATTATTCCGCGCGGCCGTGCGCTGGGTGTGACCTTCTTCCTGCCTGAGGGCGATGCGATCAGCGCCAGCCGTCAGAAGCTGGAAAGCCAGATTTCAACCCTGTACGGCGGTCGTCTGGCGGAAGAGATCATCTACGGGCCAGAACACGTTTCTACCGGTGCGTCGAACGATATTAAAGTGGCGACAAACCTGGCGCGTAACATGGTGACTCAGTGGGGCTTCTCCGACAAACTCGGTCCGCTGCTGTATGCAGAGGAAGAGGGTGAAGTATTCCTGGGCCGCTCCGTGGCGAAAGCGAAACATATGTCCGATGAGACGGCACGTATCATCGACCAGGAAGTGAAAGCGCTGATTGAACGTAACTATGGTCGCGCTCGTCAGATCCTGAACGACAATATGGACATCCTGCATTCGATGAAAGATGCGCTCATGAAATATGAGACCATCGATGCACCGCAGATTGACGACCTGATGGCTCGCCGCGAAGTGCGTCCGCCAGCAGGCTGGGAAGACCCTGGCGCTTCCAACAATTCTGACAACAATGGCACCCCGCGCGCGCCGCGTCCGGTTGATGAACCGCGTACGCCAAACCCGGGCAACACCATGTCAGAACAGTTGGGCGACAAGTAAGTCACTGCTGTTGAAGCGTTTGTCTGTACCTCAAACCCTGGAGCTTGCTCCGGGGTTTTTCTTTTCCGTTAAACCATACTAAAGGCAGGGATTTAACCATGAAACTCTTCGCCCAGGACTCGCATCTCGATCTTTCACATCCGCATGTGATGGGGATCCTGAATGTTACCCCTGACTCCTTCTCTGACGGCGGCACGCACAACACGCTTATCGACGCGGTTAAGCACGCAAATTTAATGATCAACGCGGGTGCCACCATCATTGACGTTGGCGGTGAATCGACGCGTCCCGGCGCGGCAGATGTTTCGGTGGAAGAAGAGCTGGCGCGCGTGGTGCCGGTGGTTGAGGCCATCGCGCAACGTTTCGAGGTATGGATCTCCGTCGACACGTCCAAACCAGAAGTGATCCGTGAAGTGGCGAGAGTGGGTGCTCACATTATTAATGATATCCGCTCGCTGACCGAACCGGGCGCGATCGAGGCCGCTGCAGAAACCGGCCTGCCGGTATGCCTGATGCATATGCAGGGGCAACCGAAAACCATGCAGGAAGCGCCGAAGTATGATGATGTCTTTGTCGACGTGAATCGCTTCTTTATTGAGCATATTGAACGCTGTGAGCGTGCAGGCATCCCAAAAGAGAAATTGCTGCTCGACCCGGGGTTCGGTTTCGGTAAAAATCTCTCACACAATTATGCGTTGCTTGCGCGCTTATCGGAATTTCATCACTTTGGCCTGCCGCTGCTGGTGGGGATGTCGAGAAAATCGATGATTGGCCAATTGCTGAATGTGGGACCGAGCGAACGCCTGAGTGGCAGCCTGGCCTGCGCGGTAATTGCGGCGATGCAAGGCGCGCACATTATCCGTGTCCATGACGTCAAAGAAACAGTAGAAGCCATGCGTGTGGTAGAAGCCACACTGGCAGCGAAGGAAAACAAACGCTATGAGTAATCGTAAATATTTTGGTACCGATGGTATCCGTGGGCGCGTAGGCGATGCTCCAATCACCCCTGATTTTGTTCTGAAGCTCGGCTGGGCTGCTGGTAAGGTACTGGCGCGTCATGGCTCACGTAAGATCATTATTGGTAAAGATACCCGTATTTCGGGCTATATGCTGGAATCTGCGCTGGAAGCGGGTCTGGCGGCTGCAGGGCTTTCAGCCTCTTTTACTGGCCCAATGCCAACGCCTGCGGTTGCCTATCTTACGCGCACCTTCCGCGCAGAAGCGGGAATTGTGATCTCGGCGTCTCATAACCCGTTCTACGACAACGGCATCAAGTTCTTCTCCATTGACGGCACCAAGCTGCCGGACGAAGTGGAAGAGGCCATTGAAGCCGAAATGGAAAAAGAGATCACCTGTGTTGATTCCGCAGAACTGGGTAAAGCGAACCGTATCGTCGATGCGGCGGGCCGTTATATCGAATTCTGCAAAGGAACCTTCCCGAACGAGCTGAGTCTGGCGCATCTTAAAATTGTGGTGGACTGTGCGAACGGTGCGACCTATCACATTGCGCCGAATGTCTTCCGCGAGCTGGGTGCGAAGGTGATCGCCATCGGCTGCGAGCCGGATGGTCTGAACATTAACGAAGAAGTCGGGGCGACGGACGTGCGCGCCCTGCAGGCGCGCGTGCTGGCGGAAAAAGCCGATCTGGGCATTGCCCTTGACGGCGACGGTGACCGCGTGATCATGGTTGACCACGAAGGCAATAAAGTCGACGGCGATCAGATCCTGTACATCATTGCCCGTGAAGGCCTGCGTCAGGGTCAGCTGCGCGGCGGCGCGGTTGGGACGCTGATGAGCAACATGGGTCTGGAACTGGCGCTGAAACAGCTCGGTATTCCTTTTGTTCGCGCGAAAGTGGGCGACCGCTACGTGCTGGAAAAGCTGCAGGAGAAAGGCTGGCGTATTGGTGCCGAGAACTCCGGTCACGTTATCCTGCTCGACAAAACCACTACCGGTGACGGTATCGTGGCCGCGCTGCAGGTGGTTGCCGCGATGGCGCGCAACCATATGAGCCTGCACGATCTGTGCAGCGGGATGAAAATGTTCCCGCAGATCCTGGTGAACGTGCGCTTCACTGCCGGTAAAGGCGATCCGCTGGAAAATGACAACGTGAAAGCGGTAATGGCTGACGTTGAAGCGGCTCTGGGCAGCCGCGGACGCGTGCTGCTGCGTAAGTCCGGTACCGAGCCACTGATCCGCGTGATGGTGGAAGGTGAAGACGAAGCGCAGGTCGCCGAATTTGCGCACCGTATTGCGGATGCCGTAAAAGCTGCATAATCCTTCACAGTAAGTGTTTAAAAAGGCGGCGCTTGTCGCCTTTGTTTTAAGCAATTAATGGCTTTTTGCTGTTTTTTTCCGCAGTTGATACAATGCGTCGAAAATGCCCTTGCGAAGGTGATTCGCTTTGGTTAGTATTCACACCCGCTTCAGTGGGAAACAAAAATCCTGCTAATTGGTCGAAGCATTGGTATGCGGCAAATCCGCAAGGAACAGGTTGATTATGTACGAAGCTCTTTTAGTTGTTTTCCTTATTGTAGCCATCGCTCTCGTAGCGTTGATCATGCTGCAGCAAGGTAAAGGCGCTGATATGGGAGCCTCCTTCGGAGCAGGCGCTTCCGGTACGCTGTTCGGTTCAAGTGGTTCTGCGAACTTCATGACCCGCACAACGGCGATTTTGGCTACGCTGTTCTTCATCATCAGTCTGGTACTTGGCAATATCAACAGCAACAAGACCAGCAAAGGAAGCGAGTGGGAAAATCTGAGCGCGCCAGCAAAAACTGAGCAGACTCAGCCAGCTGCACCGGCTAAGCCAACCAGCGATATCCCGCAGTAAGTATTCCGTACCGAGGTGGTGGAATTGGTAGACACGCTACCTTGAGGTGGTAGTGCCCTAACGGGCTTGTGGGTTCGAGTCCCATCCTCGGTACCAATATTCCAGAAGAAAGACGTCGAAAGACGTCTTTTTTTTCGTCTGTATATTGTGGTGGCTGGCAAAATGGCGGGTGGAGCTACGCTTGCCCGCCCTACAAATGCCCAATAAAAAAGGCGCCCGTGGGGCGCCTTTTGCATGTCTTGCTGTCGATTATTTCTTATCGCTGTGTTCCAGGTTCTCAACCTGCGGCAGGCCGTTACCGGAATTCGCGGAGAGCAGACCATTCTCAACGTAGTTGAACAGCTTCTCACGGGTATCGGTGATATCCAGGTTACGCATGGTCAACTGGCCAATACGGTCGTCTGGAGAAAACACAGACTCACCTTTCTCCATGGTCAGACGCTCTGCTTTATAGGTCAGGTTGTCCGACACGGTGTTCAGGATGGAGTAGTCGTTACCGCGACGCAGTTCCAGCGTCACTTCACCGGTGATTGCGCTCGCTACCCAACGCTGCAGCGCGTCACGCAGCATCAGCGCCTGCGGATCGAACCAGCGACCCTGATACAGCAGTTTGCCCAGCTGACGACCATGAGAGTGATACTGCTCGATGGTGTCTTCGTTGTGAATACCGGTCAGCAGACGCTCGTAAGCGATGTGCAGCAGCGCCATCCCCGGAGCTTCATAGATACCGCGGCTTTTCGCCTCGATGATACGGTTTTCAATCTGATCGCTCATGCCCAGACCGTGGCGACCGCCGATGCGGTTTGCTTCCAGCATCAGTTCAACGTCGTCAGAGAAGGTCTTGCCGTTCAGGGCAACCGGATGGCCACGTTCAAAACGCACGGTCACTTCTTCCGCCGGGATCTTCACGCTCTCGTCCCAGAACTTCACGCCCATGATCGGGTTAACGATCTTCACGCTGGAGTTCAGGAATTCCAGGTCCTTGGCTTCGTGCGTCGCGCCCAGCATGTTGGAGTCGGTAGAATAGGCTTTCTCGACGGACATCTTATAGTCAAAACCGCAGGCAATCATGAATTCAGACATCTCATGACGGCCACCCAGCTCGTCGATGAAGTCGGTGTCCAGCCACGGCTTGTAAATCTGCAGCTCCGCGTTGGTCAGCAGGCCATAACGATAGAAACGTTCGATATCGTTACCTTTATAGGTGCTGCCGTCACCCCAGATGTTCACGCCATCTTCTTTCATGGCGGCAACCAGCATGGTGCCGGTAACGGCACGACCCAGCGGGGTGGTGTTGAAATAGGTCAGGCCGCCCGTGGTGTTATGGAACGCACCGCACTGAATAGCGGCAATACCTTCAGCAACCAGTTGCTTACGGCAGTCAATCAGTCGCGCGTTTTCTGCGCCATACTCTTTAGCGCGACGAGGAATAGCATCATAGTCGTCCTCATCCGGCTGACCCAGGTTCGCAGTATATGCATACGGAACCGCTCCCTTCTGGCGCATCCACAGCAGTGCAGCGCTGGTATCCAGGCCGCCTGAGAAAGCGATGCCAATACGTTGTCCTACCGGAAGATGCTTGAGAATCGTCGTCATAGAATAAAACCCTGCTTGATTGACTGATTAGAGACCGCTTTCGCTCTCTTGTGCATTTTTATGCAAAATAAGTGAGTATTCATTTAATCATCTTTTATCGAATACCGGAAGAGACTCGTGCGTTTTTTGTAAAAAATTTGGTCTGTTCTGTCTGGCGGAAGCTGGGTTGACAGGTGGGGTCAACTATCAATATACTAAACGCCGATTTTACGTCCCGTCTTCGGTACCAAATCCCAGCATTATTTGCAAATTCTGTCCAAAACGCGTAGAATTTGCCACGTTTCAGGCGCGGGGTGGAGCAGCCTGGTAGCTCGTCGGGCTCATAACCCGAAGGTCGTCGGTTCAAATCCGGCCCCCGCAACCACTTTCCCATAAAGTTCTTTTTCAAATATACTGTGAAGACTTAGAGCCTTCGTAGCTGGATTTGAAAAAATTCTTTCGGAGAGTGCTCCAGGCCACAGTTGTGGCTATAGGGTTCAGTTATCTAAAGCCCCGATTTATCGGGGTTTTTTGTTATCTGACTACAGAATAACTGGGCTTTACGCCCTTTTTTTATGTCTTGGGGGTGGGCTTGTCCACATTAGAGCAAAAATTAACAGAGATGATTACTGCACCGGTCGAAGCACTGGGCTACGAACTGGTCGGCATCGAATTCGTTCGCGGCCGTACATCGACGCTGCGCATCTATATTGATAGTGAAGATGGCATCAATGTTGATGATTGTGCTGATGTCAGCCACCAGGTGAGTGCGGTTCTTGATGTTGAAGACCCAATTACCGTTGCGTACAACCTGGAAGTTTCCTCACCTGGCCTGGATCGCCCGATGTTCACGGCCGAGCACTATGTGCGCTTTACCGGTGAAGAAGTGGCTCTCGTTCTGCGTATGGCCGTACAGAACCGCCGTAAATGGCAGGGAATTATCAAAGCCGTTGATGGTGAAATGATCACGGTGACAGTCGAAGGCAAAGATGAAGTGTTCGCGCTGAGTAATATCCAGAAGGCGAACCTGGTTCCCCACTTTTAACAGTCTGGATTGAGGTGAAAAGCCCGCGATGAACAAAGAAATTTTGGCTGTTGTTGAAGCCGTCTCCAACGAGAAATCACTGCCGCGTGAGAAGATTTTCGAAGCGCTGGAAAGTGCACTGGCTACAGCAACCAAGAAAAAATACGAACAAGAGATCGATGTTCGCGTAGAAATCGATCGTAAAAGCGGTGACTTCGATACATTCCGTCGTTGGGTAATCGTAGAAGAAGTGACCCAGCCGACCAAAGAGATCACCCTGGAAGCCGCACGTTTCGAAGACGAAAGTCTGAACGTGGGTGACTACGTTGAAGATCAGATTGAATCTGTCACCTTCGACCGTATCACCACCCAGACCGCTAAGCAGGTTATCGTGCAGAAAGTGCGCGAAGCCGAGCGCGCGCTGGTTGTCGATCAGTTCCGCGATCAGGAAGGCGAAATCATCACCGGCGTGGTGAAGAAAGTGAACCGCGACAACATCTCTCTGGAAATTAAATCCGAAGGGATGCCGGGCAACGCTGAAGCCGTGATCCTGCGTGAAGACATGCTGCCGCGTGAAAACTTCCGCCCGGGCGACCGTATTCGTGGTGTTCTGTACGCCGTGCGCCCTGAAGCGCGTGGTGCGCAGCTGTTCGTGACTCGTTCTAAACCAGAAATGCTGGTTGAACTGTTCCGCATCGAAGTGCCTGAAATCGGCGAAGAAGTTATTGAGATCAAAGCAGCAGCTCGCGATCCAGGCTCTCGTGCGAAAATTGCGGTGAAAACCAACGACAAGCGTATCGACCCGGTCGGTGCTTGCGTCGGTATGCGCGGCGCGCGCGTTCAGGCGGTTTCTACCGAACTGGGCGGCGAGCGTATTGATATCGTTCTGTGGGACGACAACCCGGCGCAGTTCGTAATCAACGCAATGGCTCCGGCTGATGTTGCGTCTATCGTTGTTGACGAAGACAAACACACCATGGATATCGCTGTTGAAGCGGGCAACCTGGCGCAGGCGATTGGCCGTAACGGTCAGAACGTACGCCTGGCGTCACAGCTGAGCGGCTGGGAACTCAACGTCATGACCGTTGATGACCTGCAGGCTAAGCATCAGGCTGAAGCCCATGCGGCGATCGATACCTTCACCAAATATCTCGACATTGACGAAGACTTCGCCACCGTTCTGGTAGAAGAAGGTTTCTCTACGCTGGAAGAACTGGCCTATGTGCCAATGAAAGAGCTGCTGGAAATTGACGGTCTGGATGAGCCAACCGTTGAAGCCCTGCGTGAACGCGCTAAAAACGCACTGACCACCCTGGCACTGGCTCAGGAAGAAAGCCTTGGCGATAAGAAGCCGGCTGATGACCTGCTGAATCTGGAAGGTCTTGATCGTGCGATTGCGTTCAAGCTGGCTGCCCGTGGTGTTTGTACGCTGGAAGATCTCGCTGAGCAAGGCGTTGATGACCTGGCAGATATCGAAGGTTTAACCGACGAGAAAGCCGGCGAACTCATCATGGCCGCACGTAATATTTGCTGGTTCGGCGACGAAGCGTAATAAACTGTAGCAGGAAGGAACAGCATGACTGATGTAACTGTAAAATCGCTGGCTGCTGAGATTCAGACCTCCGTGGACCGCCTGGTACAGCAATTTGCTGATGCAGGGATCCCGAAGTCCGCTGATGACTCGGTGACCGCGCAAGAAAAACAAACCTTGTTAACGCACCTGAACCGCGAACACGGTTCTACGCCTGACAAGTTAACGCTGCAGCGCAAAACGCGCAGCACGTTAAACATTCCTGGTACCGGTGGCAAAAGCAAATCGGTACAAATTGAAGTCCGCAAGACGCGCACCTTTGTAAAACGTGATCCGCAAGAGGCAGAACGCCTTGCCGCGGAAGAGCAGGCACAGCGTGAAGCGGAAGAACAAGCTCAGCGTGAGGCGGAAGCAGCCGCCAAACGTGAAGCAGAATTAAAAGCTGAACGTGAGGCCGCAGAAAAAGCGAAACGCGACGCCAGTGATAAAGTGAAGCGTGACGCTGCGGAAAAAGACAAAGTGAGCAATCAACAGACAGACGAAATGACCAAAACCGCCCAGGCTGAAAAAGCCCGCCGTGAAAATGAAGCTGCCGAGCTGAAGCGTAAAGCGGAAGAAGAAGCCCGCCGTAAGCTGGAAGAAGAAGCTCGCCGCGTCGCTGAAGAAGCGCGCCGTATGGCAGAAGAAAACGAGAAGAATGGCGTGAATACCGCTGAACCGACTGAAGATACCAGCGACTATCACGTGACCACTTCTCAGCATGCGCGTCAGGCTGAAGATGATAACGACCGTGAAGTAGAAGGCGGCCGTGGCCGTGGTCGTAATGCAAAAGCCGCGCGTC
The DNA here is from genome assembly GCF_026344075.1 of Enterobacter nematophilus. Classification (NCBI taxonomy): domain Bacteria; kingdom Pseudomonadati; phylum Pseudomonadota; class Gammaproteobacteria; order Enterobacterales; family Enterobacteriaceae; genus Enterobacter; species Enterobacter nematophilus. The sequence goes on from NZ_JAPKNE010000003.1 coordinate 108,860, forward strand.
CGGCGAAGAAAGGTAACAAACACGCTGAATCTAAAGCTGACCGTGAAGAAGCACGTGCAGCGGTTCGCGGTGGTAAAGGCGGTAAGCGTAAAGGTTCTTCTCTGCAGCAGGGCTTCCAGAAGCCAGCTCAGGCGGTTAACCGTGACGTCGTGATTGGCGAAACCATCACCGTTGGCGACCTGGCGAACAAGATGGCGGTTAAAGGCTCTCAGGTCATCAAAGCGATGATGAAGCTGGGCGCAATGGCAACCATCAACCAGGTCATCGACCAGGAAACCGCACAGCTGGTTGCCGAAGAGATGGGCCACAAAGTTATCCTGCGTCGTGAAAACGAGCTGGAAGAAGCAGTAATGAGCGACCGCGACACTGGCGCTGCGGCTGAACCGCGTGCACCGGTTGTGACCATCATGGGTCACGTTGACCACGGTAAAACCTCTCTGCTTGACTACATTCGTTCTACGAAGGTTGCCTCCGGCGAAGCGGGTGGTATTACCCAGCACATCGGTGCTTACCACGTAGAAACCGAAAACGGCATGATCACCTTCCTGGATACCCCAGGCCACGCAGCGTTCACCTCAATGCGTGCTCGTGGTGCCCAGGCTACGGATATCGTTGTACTGGTTGTTGCAGCAGACGATGGCGTTATGCCACAGACCATTGAAGCTATCCAGCACGCGAAAGCGGCGCAGGTGCCTCTGGTTGTTGCGGTCAACAAAATTGATAAGCCAGAAGCCGATCTGGACCGCGTGAAGAACGAACTGTCTCAGTACGGCGTTATGCCGGAAGAGTGGGGCGGCGAAGCGCAGTTCATCCCTGTATCTGCAAAAGCGGGTACCGGTATCGACGACCTGCTGAACGCTATCCTGCTTCAGGCTGAAGTTCTGGAGCTGAAAGCTGTTCGTAAAGGTATGGCGAGCGGTGCGGTAATCGAATCCTTCCTGGATAAAGGTCGTGGTCCGGTTGCAACGGTTCTGGTTCGCGAAGGTACGCTGAACAAGGGCGACATCGTTCTGTGTGGCTTCGAATACGGTCGCGTTCGTGCGATGCGTAACGAACTGGGTCAGGAAGTGCTGGAAGCAGGTCCGTCCATTCCAGTGGAAATCCTGGGTCTGTCCGGCGTTCCGGCTGCCGGTGATGAAGTGACCGTTGTGCGTGACGAGAAGAAAGCGCGTGAAGTGGCACTGTATCGTCAGGGCAAATTCCGTGAAGTTAAGCTGGCGCGTCAGCAGAAATCTAAACTTGAGAACATGTTTGCGAACATGGCTGAAGGCGAAGTTCACGAAGTGAACGTCGTTCTGAAAGCGGACGTTCAGGGTTCTGTGGAAGCGATCTCCGACTCCTTGCTGAAACTGTCTACCGACGAAGTGAAAGTGAAGATCATCGGTTCTGGCGTAGGTGGTATCACCGAAACCGACGCAACCCTGGCTGCGGCATCCAACGCTATCCTGGTTGGCTTCAACGTGCGTGCTGATGCATCTGCTCGCCGCGTGATCGAAGCGGAAAGCCTGGATCTGCGCTACTACTCCGTCATCTATAACCTGATCGACGAAGTGAAAGCTGCGATGAGCGGTATGCTGTCTCCTGAGCTGAAACAGCAGATCATCGGTCTGGCTGAAGTGCGTGACGTGTTCAAATCACCGAAATTCGGTGCTATCGCGGGCTGTATGGTTACCGAAGGTACCATCAAGCGTCACAACCCAATCCGCGTACTGCGTGACAACGTGGTTATCTACGAAGGCGAGCTGGAATCCCTGCGCCGCTTCAAAGATGACGTTAACGAAGTCCGTAACGGCATGGAATGTGGTATCGGCGTGAAGAACTACAACGACGTTCGCGTTGGCGATATGATCGAAGTGTTCGAAATCATCGAGATCCAACGCAGCATCGACTAATCCTTCAGGGATAAGTCCATATGTAGGCCGGGATCGCCTCGTGCCACCCGGCAATAATTTTAAAAGGGGCTTTTAGCCCCTTTTTTGTCTGGAGAATTTATTATGGCGAAAGAATTTGGTCGCCCACAGCGCGTGGCGCAGGAGATGCAGAAAGAGATCGCACTCATCCTGCAACGCGAAATTAAAGACCCGCGTATCGGTATGATGACCACCGTATCTGGCGTGGAAATGTCTCGTGACCTGGCCTATGCCAAAGTGTTCGTAACCTTCCTGAACGATCAGGACGAAGCGGCGGTTAAAAACGGCATTAAAGCACTGCAGGAAGCCTCTGGTTTCATCCGCTCTCTGCTCGGCAAAGCGATGCGCCTGCGTATCGTGCCAGAGCTGACCTTCTTCTACGACAACTCGCTGGTCGAAGGTATGCGCATGTCCAACCTGGTGACCAGCGTGGTGAAACATGACGACGAACGTCGTGTTAACCCGACGGACGACAGCAAGGAGGACTGATGAGTCGTCCTCGTCGTCGCGGTCGCGACGTGCATGGCGTGCTGCTGCTGGATAAACCGCAGGGTGCATCCAGCAACGACGTGCTGCAAAAAGTGAAGCGTATTTATAACGCTAACCGTGCGGGCCACACCGGCGCGCTGGATCCGCTGGCGACCGGCATGCTGCCGATTTGCCTGGGTGAAGCGACAAAGTTTTCCCAGTACCTGCTCGATTCCGATAAACGCTACCGCGTTATCGCTAAACTAGGCCAGCGTACGGATACCTCCGACGCGGATGGTCAGGTAGTAGAAGAGCGCCCGGTGACCTTCAGCGCCGAACAGCTTGATGCGGCCCTGGAGAGCTTCCGCGGGGACACAATGCAGGTGCCGTCGATGTATTCGGCGCTGAAATATCAGGGCAAGAAGCTCTACGAATATGCGCGACAGGGAATTGAGGTCCCGCGCGAAGCCCGCCCGATTACCGTGTATGAGCTACTCTTCATTCGCCATGAAGGCGATGAGCTGGAGCTGGAAGTCCACTGTTCGAAAGGGACCTATATTCGCACCATCATTGACGATCTGGGTGAAAAGCTGGGCTGCGGCGCGCATGTGATCTACCTGCGTCGTCTGGCGGTCAGTAAATATCCGGTGGAACGCATGGTGACGCTTGAGCAGCTGCGCGCGTTGGCTGAGCAGGCACAAGCGCAGGGAGTGGAACCAGCAGATTTGCTGGATCCACTGCTGATGCCAATGGACAGTCCGGCAGCGGACTTCCCAATCGTTAATCTTCCTTTAACATCGTCCGTTTACTTTAAGAACGGAAACCCGGTTCGTACGGCGGATGCGCCGCTGGATGGACTGGTACGCGTGACGGAAGGTGACGAAGGGAAATTCATCGGTATGGGCGAAATGGACGGTGAAGGGCGCGTTGCGCCGCGTCGTCTGGTCGTCGAATATCCGGTCGACGCGTGACGGCGATAACGGCTCACCTTGCGATAAGCAGGGGAGACGAGTAGAATATCGCCGCTTAACGCCCGGTAAATTGTTTAACAATCTGCGGGGCGTACATGGGGTCGCTGAATTAGAGATCGGCACCCTTACATTCTTTATACTTTGGAGTTTGAAAATGTCTCTAAGCGTTGAAGCTAAAGCTAAAATCGTTTCTGAGTTTGGTCGTGGTACTAACGACAGCGGTTCTACCGAAGTTCAGGTTGCACTGCTGACTGCACAGATTAACCACCTGCAGGGTCACTTTGCAGAGCACAAAAAAGATCACCACAGCCGTCGTGGTCTGCTGCGCATGGTTTCTCAGCGTCGTAAACTGCTCGACTACCTGAAGCGTAAAGATGTTGCACGCTACACCGCGCTGATCGAGCGTCTGGGTCTGCGTCGCTAAGTCTTGCGAGTTTCAGAAAAGGGGGCCTGATGGCCCCTTTTTTCAACCAGACGGCAGCAATTCAATGGAAACTATTGTATTGTTGCTATAAATGATCTTCATTGCAGAGGTTCGCGCGGCTAATGAGAGGCTTCACCCATGGGGGTGTCGGTTGTCATTAGTCGCGAGGATGCGAAGAAGGTCGGGTTAAATCGACAGCACGCCGGCGGTGTGCTGTCATACATTTAAGAAAGGACAGAATTTTGCTGAATCCGATCGTTCGTAAATTCCAGTATGGTCAACATACCGTCACGCTGGAAACCGGCATGATGGCACGTCAGGCGACTGCTGCCGTTATGGTAAGCATGGATGACACCGCGGTATTCGTTACCGTAGTTGGCCAGAAAAAAGCTAAACCAGGTCAGGACTTCTTCCCGCTGACCGTAAACTACCAGGAGCGTACCTACGCTGCCGGTAAAATCCCGGGTGGCTTCTTCCGTCGTGAAGGCCGTCCAAGCGAAGGCGAAACCCTGATCGCGCGTCTGATTGACCGCCCGGTTCGTCCGCTGTTCCCGGAAGGCTTCGTTAACGAAGTTCAGGTTATTGCGACCGTTGTTTCCGTTAACCCACAGGTTAACCCGGACATCGTTGCGATGATCGGTGCTTCCGCTGCCCTGTCACTGTCTGGTATTCCATTCAATGGCCCAATCGGTGCCGCGCGCGTCGGTTACATCAACGACCAGTACGTGCTGAACCCAACTCAGGAAGAGCTGAAAGAGAGTAAGCTGGACCTGGTTGTAGCCGGTACTGAAGCGGCTGTGCTGATGGTTGAATCCGAAGCTGAACTGCTGAGCGAAGACCAGATGCTGGGCGCTGTGGTGTTCGGTCACGAGCAGCAGCAGATTGTTATCCAGAACATCAACGACCTGGTGAAAGAAGCCGGTAAGCCACGTTGGGACTGGCAGCCAGAAGCGGCAAACGACGCGCTGAACGCACGCGTTGCGGCACTGGCAGAATCTCGTCTGAGCGATGCATACCGCATCACCGACAAACAGGAGCGTTACGCTCAGGTTGACGCGATCAAAGACGAAACCATCGCCACCCTGGTCGCTGAAGACGAAACGCTGGACGCTAACGAGCTGAGCGAAATTCTGCACGCTATCGAGAAAAACGTTGTTCGTAGCCGCGTACTGGCAGGCGAGCCACGCATCGATGGCCGTGAAAAAGACATGATCCGTGGTCTGGACGTGCGTACTGGCGTACTGCCACGTACTCACGGTTCCGCGCTGTTCACCCGTGGTGAAACGCAGGCGCTGGTTACCGCAACCCTGGGTACCGCACGTGACGCGCAGATCATCGACGAACTGATGGGCGAGCGTACTGACAACTTCCTGTTCCACTACAACTTCCCTCCGTACTCTGTGGGCGAAACCGGTATGGTTGGCTCACCGAAGCGTCGTGAAATTGGTCACGGTCGTCTGGCGAAGCGCGGCGTGCTGGCAGTGATGCCAGAAGCTGACAAATTCCCGTACACCGTTCGCGTGGTTTCTGAAATCACCGAATCTAACGGTTCTTCTTCCATGGCTTCCGTATGTGGTGCCTCTCTGGCGCTGATGGATGCAGGCGTGCCGATCAAAGCCGCTGTTGCGGGTATCGCAATGGGTCTGGTGAAAGAAGGCGACAACTTCGTTGTTCTGTCTGACATTCTGGGTGACGAAGACCACCTGGGCGATATGGACTTCAAAGTAGCGGGTTCCCGCGACGGTATCTCTGCCCTGCAGATGGATATCAAAATTGAAGGTATCACCAAAGAGATCATGCAGGTTGCTCTGAACCAGGCTAAAGGTGCGCGTCTGCACATTCTGGGCGTGATGGAACAGGCTATCAACGCGCCACGCGGTGATATCTCTGAATTCGCTCCGCGTATTCACACCATCAAGATCAATCCAGACAAGATCAAAGATGTTATCGGCAAGGGCGGTTCCGTAATCCGTGCGCTGACCGAAGAGACTGGCACCACCATTGAAATCGAAGATGACGGTACTGTGAAGATTGCAGCTACCGACGGCGAGAAAGCGAAATTCGCAATCCGTCGCATCGAAGAAATCACTGCTGAAATCGAAGTGGGCCGCGTCTATGCGGGTAAAGTGACCCGTATCGTTGACTTTGGCGCGTTCGTTGCCATCGGTGGCGGTAAAGAAGGTTTGGTTCACATCTCTCAGATCGCTGACAAGCGCGTTGAGAAAGTGACCGATTACCTGCAGATGGGTCAGGAAGTGCCGGTTAAAGTTCTGGAAGTTGATCGCCAGGGCCGTATCCGTCTGAGCATTAAAGAAGCAACCGAGCAGTCTCCTGCCGCTGCGCCAGAAGCGCCAGCCGCAGAACAAGGCGAGTAAGGTAGCATTTGCCCTCCGCTTCGGCGGAGGGTTTATTATCAGGCAGGACGCCTTGTTAAGCCGCCGGGGGACAGGACGTTCATCCAATAGTTGTCTTCGGGAGTGGGAAATGAAGCCTTTTTTGCGCTGGTGTTTCGTTGCGACAGCTTTAACGCTGGCAGGATGCAGCAACTCTGCCTGGCGTAAGAGCGAAGTCCTCGCAGTGCCATTGCAACCGACTTTGCAGCAGGAAGTGATTCTGGCACGCATGGAACAAATACTTGCCAGTCGGGCTTTAACCGATGACGAACGCGCACAGCTTTTATATGAGCGCGGAGTGTTGTATGATAGTCTCGGTCTGAGGGCATTAGCGCGAAATGATTTTTCACAAGCGCTGGCTATCCGACCTGATATGCCTGAAGTATTCAATTACTTAGGCATTTATTTAACGCAGGCAGGCAATTTTGATGCTGCCTATGAAGCGTTTGATTCTGTACTTGAGCTTGATCCAACTTACAACTACGCGCACTTGAATCGCGGTATCGCATTGTATTACGGCGGTCGCGATAAGTTAGCGCAAGATGATCTGCTGGCGTTTTATCAAGACGATCCTAATGATCCTTTCCGTAGCCTGTGGCTTTACATCGTTGAGCGGAAGCTCGATGAGAAGCAGGCAAAAGAAGCCCTGAAACAGCGCTTCGATAAATCGGACAAGGAACAGTGGGGATGGAACATTGTCGAGTTCTACCTGGGCAACATTAGCGAAGCAACGCTGATGGAACGCCTCAAGGCGGACGCAACGGATAACACCTCGCTCGCTGAGCATCTCAGTGAAACCAACTTCTATTTAGGTAAGTACTACCTAAGTCTGGGGGATATGGACAGCGCTACGGCACTGTTCAAATTAGCGGTTGCTAACAACGTACATAACTTCGTTGAGCACCGTTATGCATTGTTGGAATTATCGCTCTTGGGCCAGGAGCAAGACGACCTGGCAGAATCGGACCAGCAATAGCTGACGACATAAACATCAGCCCGTAATCTTTTGATTGCCATCACCTTCACTGGTGAGGGCGTTGTTGTTCGTCAATACACCTACTTTGAGCCGGTTCACACTTTTCAATGAAAATTGCTAATCATTTTCACGATGAGCTAAGTAGACTGGCCGCCATTGACATTGAGGCACTCGTACTACATGGCTGAATTCGAAACCACTTTTGCAGATCTGGGCCTGAAGGCTCCTATCCTTGAAGCCCTTAACGATCTGGGTTACGAAAAACCATCTCCGATCCAGGCAGAATGTATCCCGCATCTGCTCTCTGGTCGTGACGTGCTGGGCATGGCCCAGACTGGTAGCGGTAAAACTGCAGCGTTCTCGCTGCCGCTGCTGAACAACATCGATCCGGACCTGCGTGCACCGCAGATCCTCGTCCTGGCTCCAACCCGTGAACTGGCTGTTCAGGTTGCTGAAGCAATGACGGAATTCTCTAAACATATGCGCGGCGTAAACGTGGTAGCCCTCTACGGCGGCCAGCGTTATGACGTGCAGTTACGCGCCCTGCGCCAGGGCCCACAGATTGTCGTCGGTACGCCGGGCCGTCTGCTGGATCACCTGAAGCGCGGTACTCTGGACCTCTCTAAACTGAGCGGCCTGGTACTGGATGAAGCAGATGAAATGCTGCGTATGGGCTTCATCGAAGACGTAGAAACCATCATGGCGCAGATCCCGGAAGGTCACCAGACCGCTCTGTTCTCTGCCACCATGCCAGAAGCGATCCGTCGCATTACCCGCCGCTTCATGAAAGAGCCGCAGGAAGTGCGTATTCAGTCCAGCGTGACCACTCGCCCGGACATCAGCCAGAGCTACTGGTCCGTGTACGGCATGCGCAAAAACGAAGCGCTGGTCCGTTTCCTGGAAGCGGAAGATTTTGATGCGGCGATTATCTTCGTGCGTACCAAAAACGCGACCCTGGAAGTGGCTGAAGCGCTGGAGCGTAACGGCTACAACAGCGCAGCGCTGAACGGCGACATGAACCAGGCTCTGCGTGAGCAGACGCTGGAGCGTCTGAAAGACGGTCGTCTGGATATCCTGATTGCAACCGACGTGGCAGCACGTGGTCTGGACGTTGAGCGTATCAGCCTGGTTGTAAACTACGATATCCCGATGGACTCCGAGTCTTACGTTCACCGTATCGGTCGTACCGGTCGTGCGGGTCGTGCTGGCCGTGCGCTGCTGTTCGTTGAGAACCGCGAGCGTCGTCTGCTGCGCAACATCGAACGCACCATGAAGCTGACCATTCCAGAAGCGGACCTGCCAAACGCAGACCTGCTGGGCAAACGCCGTCTGGAGAAATTCGCCGCAAAAGTACAGCAGCAGTTGGAAAGCAGCGATCTGGATCAGTACCGTGCACTGCTGTCGCAGATTCAGCCTGTCGCTGAAGGCGAAGAGCTGGACATGGAAACCCTGGCTGCAGCACTGCTGAAAATGGCTCAGGGCGAACGTAGCCTGATCGTGCCACCAGATGCACCGATGCGTCCTAAGCGCGAGTTCCGTGACCGTGACGATCGTTTCGAACGTCGTGGCGACCGCAACGATCGTGGTCCACGCGGCGATCGTCCAGAGCGTGGTGGTGAAGACCGCCCACGTCGTGAACGTCGTGACGCGGGTGATATGGAACTGTACCGCATTGAAGTGGGCCGTGATGATGGTGTTGAAGTTCGTCACATCGTTGGCGCGATTGCTAACGAAGGCGACATCAGCAGCCGTTACATCGGTAACATCAAGCTGTTCGCATCCCACTCTACCATCGAGCTGCCAAAAGGCATGCCGGGCGAAGTACTGCAGCACTTTACTCGCACCCGCATCCTGAACAAGCCGATGAACATGCAGCTGCTGGGCGATGCACAGCCACGTCCTGACCGCGGCGGTGAACGTCGTGGCGGTGGTCGCGGTTTCGGCGGCGAGCGTCGTGAAGGCGGTCGCAGCGAAGGTCGCGGTGGTGAAGGTCGTCGTTTCTCCGGCGAGCGCCGCGAAAGCCGTGGCCCACGTCGTGAAGAAGGCACCAGCCGCCGTCGTTTCGGTGACGCGTAAGCATTACGCTTCTGACGTAAAGTAAAATATACAGCCCCGATACACGCTATCGGGGCTTTTTTTATTCCCTTTGTACTCTTGTACTGGTACAGTGCGTCACACTAAAATGCAGAACCGCATGATTAACTGGAGACAAGGCTGTATGGCGACACTAACCACCACCCAAACGTCACCTTCGCTGCTTGGCGGCGTGGTGATCATCGGCGGAACCATTATAGGTGCCGGGATGTTCTCCCTGCCCGTGGTCATGTCCGGTGCGTGGTTCTTCTGGTCGCTGGCGGCGCTGGTCTTTACCTGGTTCTGTATGCTCCATTCCGGGCTGATGATCCTTGAAGCGAACCTGAACTACCGCATTGGCTCCAGCTTCGACACCATCACCAAAGATCTGCTGGGCAAAGGCTGGAACCTGGTGAACGGCCTTTCCATCGCGTTTGTGCTCTACATTCTGACCTACGCGTATATCTCGGCGAGCGGCTCGATTCTGCATCATACCTTTGCTGAGATGTCGCTGAACGTTCCGGCGCGTCTGGCGGGGCTGTGCTTTGCCCTGGGCGTGGCGTTTATCGTCTGGATGAGTACCAAAGCGGTGAGCCGCATGACGGCGATTGTGCTGGGCGCGAAGGTCATCACCTTCTTCCTGACCTTCGGTAGCCTGCTGGGGCACGTGACCCCCGCCACGCTGTTTAACGTCGCGGAAGTAAATACCTCCTACACGCCGTACCTGCTGATGACCCTGCCTTTCTGCCTGGCGTCGTTCGGCTACCACGGCAACGTGCCGAGCCTGATGAAGTACTACGGCAAGGATCCGCGCACCATCGTGAAATGCCTGGTCTACGGCACGCTGCTGGCGCTGGGGCTGTATGTGATTTGGCTGCTGGGGACGATGGGCAACATCCCGCGTCCGGAATTTATCGGCATTGCGCAGAAGGGCGGTAACATCGACGTGCTGGTGCAGGCCCTGAGCGGCGTGCTGAACAGCCGCAGTCTGGATCTGCTGCTGGTGGTCTTCTCGAACTTTGCGGTGGCGAGTTCATTCCTCGGCGTGACGCTGGGCCTGTTTGACTACCTGGCGGATCTGTTCGGCTTTGATGACTCCGCGATGGGGCGCTTCAAGACGGCGCTGCTTACTTTCCTGCCGCCGATTGTCGGTGGCCTGCTGTGGCCGAACGGCTTCCTGTACGCCATCGGCTATGCAGGGCTGGCGGCAACCATCTGGGCGGCGATTGTGCCGGCGCTGCTGGCGCGCAAATCACGTCAACGCTTCGGCAGTCCAAAATTCCGCGTCTGGGGCGGAAAGCCGATGATTGCCCTGATCCTGGTGTTTGGGGTGGGTAACGCGGTGGTTCACGTGCTGTCGAGCTTTAATCTATTACCTGTGTATCAATAAATACCTCTTTTCACCCTCTCCCTGTGGGAGAGGGCTGGGGTGAGGGCAACAAAACGCACTACATTTCTTCTTTCACCTGCATCGCCAAATCAAACGAGTGCAAGCGCGCCTGGTGATCGAAAATCTGGCCGTTGACCATAATCTCATCCGCCTGCGTTTCACGCAGCACCGCTTCCAGCCCGTGACGCACTTTCGCCTTATCGCCCACCAGCGACATGCTCAGCGCCTGCTGTACGCCATACTGCTCGGAGGCGGACCACAGCTGATGCATATTCTCTACCGGCGGCGGAAGCTGTCCCGTCTCGCCGCGACGCAGCTTCACAAACGCCTGCTGCATGGAGGTGAAGAGGAATTCCGCGTCGCGGTTGCTGTCGGCGGCAATGATGTTGATACACACCATCGCGTACGGCTTCTCCAGACGCTCGGACGGTTTGAAGTTCGTGCGGTAGAGGTGCAGCGCCTGATGCAGCATATCCGGCGCGAAGTGGGAGGCGAACGCGAACGGCAGCCCCAGCTGCGCGGCAAGCTGCGCACTATAAAGGCTTGAGCCTAAAAGCCACACCGGAATTTTCTCGCCGTAGCCCGGCACCGGGCGCACGTGCGGGTTCGGATCGCGCGCGTCGAACCAGTCCACCAGCTCCGCCACGTCGCGCGGGAAGTTGTCGATATCGCCGCTCATATGGCGGCGCAGGGCGCGCATGGTCGGCTGATCGCTGCCCGGCGCACGACCAAGCCCCAGGTCAATACGGCCCGGAAAGAGAGTATTCAGCGTGCCAAACTGCTCGGCAATCACCAGCGGGGCGTGGTTCGGCAGCATTACGCCACCGGAGCCCAGGTGCAGGGTGGTGGTATTTGCTGCCAGATAGCCAATCAGTACCGAGGTCGCAGCGCTGGCGATGCCCACCATATTGTGGTGTTCGGCCAGCCAGTAGCGGTGATAGCCACGCTTTTCGGCCAGTTGAGCCAGATCGAGAGAGTGCGAAAAGGCTTCTCGCGCGGAGGAGCCTTGTGGGATCGGCGCCAGATCCAGCACTGAAAACGGAATGGTTTTGTCAGTCATAACAGCTCACTTTGTCGACGGTCAATCTTTAATACTGCATTAAAAAATGATAACCGTTGTTAACAAAGTGAGCCTTTTTTAGGCCTGAAGTTCCAGCCCGGCCAGACGTTTCCAGTAACCGTTGCAGTCGCTGTTTGCCGTCAGCGGCAGCGGCGACGCGCCGTTTTCGTTGGCGCGGAAGGCGTCCAGCATCGCGAACACGCTGGTATCCAGCGGCGAAAGGCGCACCATGTCCACCAGCCCGTCCATCGACGCCAGCTCGTTACCGAGGTTATAGACATAGCCGCTCATGGTCTGAATACCGTTCAGAACAAATACCTGCTGATTTTCCTGCGACAGCATGCTGCGCCCGTTCGGGTATTTAATGCAGCAGGTTTCGCATTCGTCTTTCGGGCGATCCTCCGAGCGCGCGGTGAAGCAGCGGGCGGAGTAGGCCAGCGGCAGATGGCCATAGCTCAGCACTTCCACTTCGAACTGATGGCGAATGCCCAGCTCGTCGCACTGGTTCAGCAGGTTTGCCAGCCAGTCGCGGGAGAGCTCCACCGGCATGCACCAGCGCGTCATTCCCTGTTTGAGCAGCAGGCGCAGGGTGACGGCGTTATAGCAGTTCAGCGCATGGCCCGCGACAAACGGCAGCCTGCGTTCGGCGCACATGTTCACCACGCCCAGATCGCTCGCTTCCAGCAGAAACTCACCGTTTTCGACGTAGCGCTTCAGCTCGCCCAGTTCGGACGAGGCCTGCACCAGCGCGAGCGTTGACAGCACAACCTGTTTGCCGCTGCTGGCCAGGCTTTTCGCCATGTCCAGCCAGTCGCCCACTTTGGTAGCGCGGCGTTTGCTGCATACCGCTTCACCGAGGTAAATCACATCGGCGCTGCTGGTGGCGGCCTGTTGGTAAAAATCTTCCAGCGTCTCTTTTGGCCAGTAGTAGAGCACCGGCCCTAATGAATATTTCATGGTTATCTCACTGCCATTTACGGTGATACGCGCCAAGCGTGGTTTGCGTACCTTCGGACATCGATCCGAGCGTCTCCATCCACGCCGCTTGCGGGGCATAGTTCTGCGGGTCCGCCATGCAGCGGTCGATGGCCTGACGCCACACTTTCGCCACCTGGCTCACGTAGGCCGGGCTGCGCTGACGACCTTCAATTTTCACCGAGGCAATATTGGCGGCCAGCAGCTCCGGCAGCAGCTCCAGCGTGTTAAGGCTGGTGGGCTCTTCCAGCGCGTGGTAGCGCTCGCCGTCGACCAGGTAGCGGCCTTTGCACAGCGTCGGATAACCCGCGTTTTCACCGTCCTGATAGCGGTCAATCAGCACTTCATTCAGACGAGACTCCAGCCCCTGCGGGGTTTGCTGCCAGCGGACGAAGCGGGCAGGGGAGCAGGCCCCGACGGTATTCGGCGATTCACCGGTTAAGTAAGAAGAAAGATAGCAACGGCCTTCGGCCATGATGCACAGGCTACCAAAGGCAAAAACCTCCAGCGGTACTGGCGTGACGCGCGCGAGTTGCTTAACCTGATGAATAGAGAGCACGCGCGGCAACACCACGCGGGCGACGTCAAAGTGTTGATGGTAAAAACGCACCGCCTCTTCGTTGGTGGCAGATGCCTGAACAGAGACATGGCGCTCAATATGCGGATAGCGTTCTGCCGCATACTCAAGCATGGCGAGGTCGGCCAGGATTAACGCATCGGCACCCAGCTGTGCTGCCATATCTACCGCGCGCTGCCAGCGGGCGTAACCGTCAGGATGGGCAAACGTGTTGATGGCAATATGCAGCTTGCGGCGGTGCTGATGAACGAAGTTAACGGCTTCCTGAAGCTTTTTCTCCGTAAAGTTGAGGCCAGCGAAATGGCGGGCGTTAGTGTCATCTTTCAGCCCGATATAGACCGCATCGGCCCCATTTTCGATGGCCGCCTTAAGCGCCGGAAGGTTTCCGGCAGGGCAGAGCAGCTCCATAAATTATCCTGATGTAGTCGATAGCAAAATTGTTAACGAGCTGGGATTTTAATTAACCCATACGCGACAATTTTTGATTTAAGGCAGCTAATGGCGTATTGATGGCACCAATAATGAGGTACATCGGACGACGGTTTGTTGATTTACGCCGCTATGTTCTGGAATGGATGTGGCAAAATAGCGGGACTATAGCTATCAGGGAGTAAAGCTCGTGCTGGATAAACTGCGTTCACGTCTCGTACAATTCGGTCCATCAATGCTGAGCGTGCCGGTCAGGCTGGCGCCGTTCGCGCTTAAACGCCAGGTGCTGGAGCAGGTCCTGAGCTGGCAGTTCCGTCAGGCGCTGCAGGACGGTGAACTGGAGTTTCTTGAAGGCCGCTGGTTAAGCATTGAGGTACGTGACATCGGGCTGCGCTGGTTTACTTCGGTTGAGAACGACCAGCTGATCGTTCGGGAGTCCGCCGAGGCGGACGTGAGCTTTAGCGCCAGCGCCAGCGACCTGCTGATGATTGCCGCGCGCAAGCAGGATCCGGATACGCTCTTCTTCCAGCGACGTCTGGTGATTGAGGGCGACACGGAGCTTGGCCTGTACGTTAAGAATTTAATGGATGCCATTGAGCTGGAGCAGATGCCGAAAGCGCTGCGCGTGATGTTAATGCAAATGGCAGATTTCGTTGAGGCGGGGCTGAAATCCCCGCCGGACAGTAAACACACTTCAGTAGGTGAGCCATGCTGATTCGAGTCGAAATAGGGATTGATGCACCGGGTATCGATGCGTTATTACGCCGCTCTTTTGAGAGCGACGCGGAAGCCCAACTGGTCCACGATCTCCGTGAAGACGGCCTGATCACGCTGGGGCTGGTTGCCACCGATGACGAAGGTCAGGTTGTCGGCTATGTCGCCTTCAGCCCGGTGATCGTTCAGGGTGAAGATCTTCAGTGGGTGGGCATGGCACCGCTGGCGGTGGATGAAAACTACCGCGGGCAGGGCCTGGCGCGCCAGCTGGTCTATGAAGGACTGGACTCGCTGAATGAGTTTGGCTATGCCGCCGTGGTCACGCTGGGCGACCCGGCGTTCTATGGCCGTTTAGGCTTCGAGCAGGCCGCCCATTACGATCTGCGCTGCCGCTGGCCGGGTACCGAATCCGCCTTCCAGGTGCACCGCCTGGCGGATGATGCCCTGAACGGCGTAAATGGTCTGGTGGACTACCACGATCATTTCAATCGCTTTTAATCAGGCTCTCGCGTAGCGCCTCAAAGGAGCCGTCACCGGTCACGAGGCGCTCTTTCTGGCGCTTCGTCAGCTGCTTGATGCGATACTCCAGCCTGAGCGCCAGCGATCTGTCCCCCACGGCGGCAGAAAAAGCCAGCTGCAGTTCGCCTTTCCCCCGCAGCGCTTTTGCCCCTTTCCCCGTTTGATGTTGTAAAAAACGCCGCGCCACATCAGTGGTGATCCCGGTGTAGAGTGCGTTATCAGCGGTTCGGACAAGATAGAGAAACCAGCACACGGTAAACAGATTCAGTATGTTAAGGTGAACGCACCATAGCATGAGAGAGAACGAAAATGGAAACACTGGCCGCCATTAACCGCTGGCTGGCGAAGCAGCATGTCGTGACCTGGTGCGTATATCGCGAGGGCGAAATGTGGTGCGCCAACGCCTTTTACTACTACGACCCTGAGCGCGTCGCTTTTTATGTGATGAGCGAGGACAAAACGCGGCATGCACAGATGACCGGCCAGCAGGCAAAGGTGGCGGGCACGGTGAACGGCCAGCCGAAAACGGTCGCGCTGATCCGCGGCGTGCAGTTCAAAGGTGAGATTCGTCGTCTGGAAGGGGAGGAAAGCGACGCGCAGCGTAAACGCTACACGCGCCGCTTCCCGGTTGCCGCTGCGCTAAAAGCCCCGGTGTGGGAAATCCGCCTCGATGAGCTGAAATTTACCGACAACACCCTGGGCTTCGGCAAGAAGCTTCACTGGCTACGCGCCGAGCAGGCGTAGCGCCTCGCGGTTAAACGCCGGGAGATCGTCCGGGGTCCGGCTGGTGATCAGCTGGTCGTTGTCGTTGACCACCTCCTGATCGTAAAACTCGGCGCCTGCGTTTTTCAGATCGATAACGATCGGTTTCACCGCCGTAAGCTTACGCCCGCGGACCACTTCGGCGCTGATCAGCAGCTGCGGGCCGTGGCAGATGGCAAAGACCGGCTTGCCGGTGCCGACAAAGTCACGGGTAAAGGTCACGAAGCGCTCGTCCCCGCGCAGGGAATCCGGTGAATGGCCGCCTGGCAGCAGCAGGGCGTCGAAATCAGACGGGCTAACGTTATCGATGGTTTCGTCGATGGTCACGCTGGCTTCGCCCTTATGGCCTTTCACCGTTTTGCCCGCTTCTTTCTCAATGGTGATAACCTCGTGTCCCGCCTTGCGGAACGCCTCTGCAGGAGAGGTGAATTCTGAATCTTCAAACTCGTCGGTAATCAAGACTGCGATTTTCTTGCCCATGCTTCCTCCGTTGTTTTGGCTTCAGACTGATTTTTCTCCGCTTGTGGTAAATACTTACCTGTAACAGACTTCTAAGTGTGGTCGACCACGCTGAGTTCGCAAACGGACAATTCTGTAAAGGGGATAAGATGAGTCAGGTATTGATTACAGGCGCAACCGGGCTGGTGGGCGGGCATCTGCTGCGGCTGCTGATCCAGGATCGCCATATTAACTTCATCGCCGCACCGACGCGTCGCCCGCTGTTGGACATCTCCGGCGTCTTTAACCCGCACGATCCACAGCTCACCGACGCGCTGGCGCAGGTGCAGGACCCGATAGATATCGCCTTTTGCTGTCTGGGCACGACGCGGCGTGAGGCGGGCAGTAAAGAAGCCTTTGTTCATGCGGACTACACGCTGGTGGTGGATACCGCCCTGACGGCGAAAAAGCTGGGGGCAAAACATTTCCTGGTGGTCAGCTCGCACGACGCCAGCACCGGCTCACCGTTTTTTTACAATCAGGTGAAGGGCAAAATGGAAGAGGCGCTGATTGCCCAGAAGTGGGAGCGTCTGACAATCGTGCGGCCTTCCATGCTGATGGGGCACCGCGACGAACGGCGTTTTAACGAATCCTTCTTCGCCCCGCTGTTTCGCATCCTGCCGGGTAACTGGAAGTCCATTGAGGCGCGGGACGTTGCGCAGGCGATGCTGAAAGAGGCGCTGGCACCGTCGCAGGAGGGCGTCAATATTATCCCTTCGGCAAAACTGCGTGAAATCGCGCAGGGCGAGGCGTAAACTTCTCCGGCTTATTAAATAACACTCTCCGGGGAATGGTATGACTGGTCAGTCTTCATCTCAGGCGGCAACACCTGTCCAATGGTGGAAGCCCGCACTCTTCTTTCTCGTGGTCATCATTGGCCTCTGGTATGTGAAATGGCAGCCGTACTACGGCAAAGCCTTCACCGCTGCCGAAACGCACAGCATCGGTAAATCTATTCTCGCTCAGGCTGATGCCAGCCCGCTGAAGGCGGCGTGGGATTACGCCATGGTCTACTTCCTGGCGGTGTGGAAAGCTGCCGTCTTAGGGGTGATCCTGGGTTCGCTGATTCAAGTGCTTATTCCGCGAAACTGGCTGGTGAAAACACTCGGGCAGCCGCGCTTTCAGGGCACGCTGCTGGGGACGATTTTCTCTCTGCCGGGCATGATGTGCTCCTGCTGCGCCGCACCGGTTGCGGCGGGCATGCGCCGCCAGCGCGTATCCATGGGCGGCGCGCTGGCGTTCTGGATGGGGAACCCGCTGCTCAACCCGGCGACGCTGGTATTTATGGGCTTTGTGCTCGGCTGGCATTTTGCCGCTATCCGTCTGGTTGCCGGACTGCTGACGGTGCTGGTGGTGGCGACGCTGGTACAAAAACTGGTGAAGGATACTGCCGTCGAACCTGCAGTCGTTGAACTGGACGTCAGCGAACCGCAGGGCGGTTTCTTCACTCGCTGGGGTAAGGCGCTGTGGCAGCTTTTCTGGAGCACCATTCCGGTCTATATCCTGGCGGTACTGGTTCTGGGCGCGGCGCGCGTCTGGCTCTTCCCGCATGCGGATGGCGCTATCGACAACACGCTGATGTGGGTGATTGCGATGGCCGTTGCAGGCTGCCTGTTTGTGATCCCCACGGCGGCAGAAATTCCGATTGTTCAGACCATGATGCTGGCCGGTATGGGGACCGCACCGGCGCTGGCGCTGCTTATCACCTTGCCGGCAATCAGTCTGCCGTCGCTCATCATGCTGCGTAAGTCTTTCCCGGCGAAAGCGCTGTGGCTGACGGCGGGGCTGGTGGCGTTGAGCGGGGTGATGGTGGGAAGTATTGCGTTGATGTAAAAAAAAGCCCGGTGGCGCTCGCGCTCACCGGGCCTTCAGTCAGGTGTGGATTACTTAATGTAGGTAAACGCGGTGGTGACGTGCTTCACGCCGCTCACCCGGCTGGCGATATCCGCCGCCGCTTTCCCTTCACGGTCGGTCACCAGACCCAGCAGGAACACTTCACCGTTTTCGGTCGTTACCTTCACGTTGGAGGATTTCACTTGGTCTGAACCCAGCAGCTGGGAGCGGACTTTGGTGGTGATCCAGGTGTCAGATGACGCGGTGCCCAGGCTGATTGGCTGACCCTGACGGATTTCATTGAAGACTTCCGTGGTGCCCTCAACGCCCATCGCGATCTGTTTCGCGCGGCTGGAGAGCTCGGTATTCGGTGCCTGACCCGTCAGCAGGACTTTGCCCTGATAGGCCGTCACGTTGATACGCGCTTCTTTCTTGATTTGTTCGTCTTTCGACAGCGCGCTGTTGACCCGCAGCTCCAGCGTACCGTCATCCACCTGCGTTCCCACAGAGCGCGGATCGGTCGCCGCTTTGGTGCCCACTGCGGCAGTACCCACAACGGCCGCAGCGATACATCCCTGAAGCAGTAGTGCAGACATAAGGACTGCGAGGGTCGATAAAGCCTTCATAAAAACTCCTTAATCATCCTGGTGAGGGAAAAGCGTGTTATCGATCAAATCGCATAAGCAGTTTACCGTTAGCATATGCATCTCCTGAATACGTGCGCTACGGTGAGACGGAATGCGGATTTCCACATCCTGCGGCCCGAGCAGACCCGCCAGCTCACCGCCGTCGTAGCCGGTTAAGGCGACGATGGTCATATCGCGGGTAACGGCGGCTTCAACGGCTTTGACGATGTCCCGGCTGTTGCCGCGCGTGGAGATGGCCAGCAGCACATCGCCGGCATGCCCAAGGGCGCGCACCTGCTTTGCGTAAATTTCGTCATGCAGACGATCGTTAGCAATCGCTGTTAAGACCACATTATCGGTATTAAGTGCAATGGCAGGTAAACTTGGGCGTTCGGTTTCAAAACGGTTAATCATGCTGGCAGCAAAATGCTGTGCGTTGGCGGCTGAGGTTCCGTTGCCACAACAGAGGATTTTGTTGCCGTTAAGCAGGGATTGCACCAGCGTCATTGCAGCGCGAGAGATCGCGTCCGGAAGGGCTTCCGCCGCGGCAATCTGAGTCTGGATGCTTTCTGTGAAGCACACTTTAATTCTTTCGAGCACGTTATCCCTTTTAAATCTTAATTATGCGTCTTCGCCAAAAGCGTTTTTAAGCCATTCGATCTCATTTCCGGTGAAGGCTATCACATCGAAACGGCAATCCACAGTATCAAAGCTCCCATTATGGCGGGCAAGCCACAAGTGGGCAGTCTGTAATAATTTATGTTGTTTGGCGAGCGTCACGCTGGCGGCAGCACCGCCAAAACGGGAAGACTGTCGAAAGCGGACTTCTACAAACACAATCACCTGACCGTCTTTCATGATCAGATCAATTTCGCCGCCGCGCCCGCGGACGTTAGCGGCGATAAAGCGCAGTCCTTTGCCTTCAAGCCAGCGACGCGCTTTTAACTCCCACGCATCGCCGGTCTCTTTACGGCTTAGCTGGCCGGGACGATTTGCCCCTGCTGGTATTTGAGCCATGATAACTTCCTGTTAATCACACAGTCCTGAGTGGCGGTCAGATCGCCGGTGTTGCCGTTAAGCTCAAAGCCCGGCACCTGACGCATCTGAGTAAAGTGGTTCGCCAGCGCCCACGCATCTACACCCATCGCATACAGACGCGCCAGAGAATAGTCGTTACGCACCGAGCTTAGCGCCTGCTGCATCAGCGCCGGGTTGCTGCCCGCCAGCATCGGGATTTCGCTGTACTGCAGGCCGTCCATTTCCAGACGGAAATCCGGGCCTGCGGTGCCCTGTGCGCTGCGGGAGCTGGCGTAGAGCGTTGCGCCGCTCTGGCTGCCGTTACGCATCGCAATCATCGGTTTGATAAAGGCGATCTCCTGCGGCGTGGCAACGATATAGGCCGCATCCACTTTACCACCGCCGCTTATCTGCGCGTCGGTAGGCGGGGCAGGGATGGTCAGGCCGCCAATGGTCACGCTCTGCTGCTGCGGCAGGCTGGCGGAAACCGGGCTGCCGCTGAGCGCGATACCCGCTCCACCGTTAACGCCCGCACGCAGTTCTGAGACGGAACCGAATTTCTGCTGCAGCACAATGCCGCCGCCCAGCTTCTGCCACTCGTCGGCAAAGGCATTAGCCACGCGATCGCCCAGCGTACTGCGCGGGATCAGCAGCAGCGGAGCCTGTTTACCCTGCTCGTGGATATGACGCGCCGCATCGCGGGCTTCATCTTCCGGAGAGAGTGCGAAGTAGCAAATATTGGCCCGGTTCTGAACCTGTTCCGGCTGGTTGAGCGCCAGCACGTTCAGCGTGGTGTTGCTCTTCATCAGCTCTTCCACGTTGTTCTTAAGCAGCGGGCCGACAACGATGCTTGCCCCGTCCTGCTGAACCTGCGCCAGCACCTGGTCAAGCGGCTTCGAACTGGTGTCGTAGATTTTCAGCTCAGCGCCAGGGTTCGCGCTGGTGGTCGCCACGGCCTGCGGCTGAGCGGCAGGCTGAGACGCTGGTTGTGCAGGCTGCTGTTGAGCCTGTTCTGCCGTTGCCTCTGGGGCAGGTGTCGCTTGTGTCTCCGCCGGGGCCTGTGTTGCCGGTGCGGCAGTCGCTGGAGGGGTAGTCGGTGCGGTAACCGGGTTTTGCATTGTGCCCTGCGCCGGGGTTTGCGCGGTGGTCAGGTCACTGGTCTCGGCCGCGGAGGGGCTGACAACGTCGTTTACGTTGGCCGCCTGCGCTGCCTGCACCGGTACCGCACTGCCCGTTACAGGCGTGGTGCCGTTTTTCGCCGCTTCAAAGCCCTGTTGAATCGTACGGCCAAACACGGCCGCCTGGCCGTTTAGCGGCAGAAGCAGCGCAATTTTGCTTGTCGACGCAGGTTTAAAGTTCTGCACGTTTACCAACTGGGTTGGCAGCATTTTCGCCCCCGGGTTCTGCGGGTAACGGGTCTGCCAGTCGGTAATACCGGCTTTCAGCATCTTAGGATCGTTGCGGTTGTTAAACCACATCTGCTGCAGATCGAGCCAGCCCTGAAGCACGTTTTCGTCCGCGTTAATGACCAGCGCCTTTGCCTGATCCTGGGTCATCGAGGCAAGCGCCTGCCAGGTGGCATCAATGTTTTTCTGCTTGTCGGCACCGGCGAGCAGCGGCTCCTGGGCAATCAAGGCGCGCAGCAGGGTCAGGGAAGGGCGACCCTGTTCAGCGGTGATGCCAGCCTGCCAGAAGCGCGCCTGCTGGTTTTTATCCAGCGCGCTCAGGTCGATGCTCCCCAGGATCTTTTTCGCGCCATCATAATCTTTCTGCGCGACCTTCAGCTCGGCAGAGAGCAGGCTCTGCTCAAGATGCTGGGTATCGTTAAGCTCTTTCGGCAGTTGGCCGAACAGCTCGGCAGCCTGCTGGGTTTTGCCCTCTTTCAGCAGTGCACGAATGGCGAGTAATTGCCAGTTGATCCTGGTATCATTTGTACTCTGCGACATTTGTTGCAGATAAAAGCCAGAATCAGCCTGAGCGGAGCCCTGAAGATGGGCGGTGCTCTGGTCAGGTGCCTGGGTGCCACAGCCTGCAAAAATCAGGGCTGCGAGCAGCAGCGGCACGCTGCGCGTGGCTTTTTTTCGAAGAAACGTTAACGGTACCATACTGTATCCAGTGATTTTTTTACGCAATGCTCAATATTAAATCGGCAATACGGACGAAACAATGAAACAACACGAAACGGCAGATAATTCTCAAGGCCAGCTTTATATTGTACCTACTCCTATCGGGAATTTGTCTGATATTACCCAACGTGCGCTGACCGTATTGCAAGCTGTTGATTTAATTGCGGCTGAAGACACCCGACACACCGGTTTACTGCTGCAACATTTCGCGATTAACGCCCGTTTGTTTGCTCTGCACGATCACAATGAGCAACAAAAAGCCGAAACGCTGGTGGCGAAGCTCAAAGAGGGGCAGAGCATCGCGCTGGTCTCCGATGCCGGGACGCCGCTGATTAACGATCCTGGCTACCATCTGGTGCGCACCTGTCGCGAAGCCGGTATTCGCGTTGTGCCGCTGCCGGGGCCGTGCGCCGCCATTGCTGCATTGAGCGCGGCGGGTCTGCCGTCCGATCGTTTCTGCTACGAAGGTTTCCTGCCCGCCAAATCCAAAGGCCGTCGCGATGTGTTAAAGGAACTGGAAGCCGAGCCGCGTACCCTGATCTTCTACGAATCCACTCACCGTCTGCTGGAAAGCCTGGAAGATATGGTCACCGTCTGGGGCGAATCCCGCTACGTGGTGCTGGCGCGCGAGCTGACCAAAACCTGGGAAACCATTCACGGCGCGCCGGTAGGAGAACTGCTGGCGTGGGTGAAGGAAGATGAAAACCGCCGTAAAGGCGAAATGGTGCTGATTGTCGAAGGGCATAAGGCGGAAGAAGATGCCCTGCCTGCCGATGCGCTGCGCACGCTGGCGCTGCTGCAGGCGGAACTGCCGCTGAAGAAAGCTGCGGCGCTGGCGGCGGAAATACACGGCGTGAAGAAAAATGCGCTGTATAAGTATGCGCTGGAGCAGCAGGGGGAGTGATCCATACTCCGCTTTTTTTGCCGGGAGGCGCTGCGCTTGCCCGGCCTACAAAATCTAGAGTGTCGGAATAAATGTCGTAATAAATGTCGGAAAAGAAAATTGCGCAGGTCATCCGCCGATCTGCGTCTTTCGCTAAACCGTAATGATCTCGGTGCCCGTTTTACCCAACAGTTCTTTTTCGTGCTTTCCGATCCCATCATCCGTAATCACACAGTCGATTTTTTCCATCGGCAACACCTGGTTGAACCCGCGGCGGTTGAACTTGCTGGCGTCCAGCACGGCAATCACCTTATGCGCGGCTGCAGCCATCACGCTGCTAATCGAATAGCCTTCATTGAACGTTGTAATGCCGTTGGTGGCATCAATACCGTCCGCGCCGACAAACATCAGATCCGCGGTTATCCCGGTCAGAGAGCGCTCGGCGATGGTGCCATGCATAGAGTGGGTTTTATGGCGCACGGTACCGCCACAGACCACTAGCGTAATGTCTTTGTTTTCCGAGAGGGCAAACGCGGCAGGCAGGCTATTGGTGATGACGGTGATATTGGCGCGTTTGGTCAGCGCTTCGGCGATGAGCATGGTGGTGCTCCCGCTGTCCAGAATGATCGTCATTCCCTCTTCGATCATGGCCGCGGCAGCCTGCGCGATGCGCTTTTTCGGGTCGCTCGCCAGCTGATAACGATCTTCCAGCACCACTTCCTGATTTTCGCTTTCTGCCAGGCTGCTACCGGGCCTTGCGGCGCCACCGTGAAAGCGGGTGACCAACCCCTTTTCTTCCAGAAGGCGCAGGTCCGTTCGGATGGTGACTTCCGAAATGCCAAACTTATTCGAAAGATCCAGCACCATGACGCTGCCCTGATCGTTGACCAGATCAACGATTTTGTTGCGACGCTCAAATGAGTTCATATTGAATTGCCTGATTATTAACTGCCTCTATTCTAATCGAAGGTATGCGAAAGATGTATGGTAATATTCGAAAGTAAATGTGAGCCAGCTCAGGTTGCTGGCTCGAAGCACTACGCGAAGCGCAGCATAATTTTGCCCTGCATTGGCGCACCGTTTAGTTCCTGCACGGCCTGAGCAAAGCTGTCGCTATCGCCGATATGAGCAATAAGGGGCTTAAGCTGCAGTTTTTTCTCTGTGAGCAGACGGGCCGCGGTTTCCCATTCTTCCCCCGGCCACGGGGCCGAATAATTCATCCAGCTTCCCAGAAGCGTCAACTCCTTACGCAGTATCTTGCCAAATGTCGCCGCCGGTAAGTTCAGGTCGTGATGCAGCGTACCCACCAGAGCGACCTGGGCGCGCGGCCCGGCGATATCAATGGCGAGCGTGACGGTTTGCGGTGTGCCAGCAGTCTCCAGAACCAACTGATCAAACGGGTTGTCGCTCAAGGCGTTGAGGATGTCGTCTGCGGCCAGAGCGCGGCTATTAAACACCTGAGTTGCTCCCAGCGCTGTTGCCAGCGCGAGCTTATCGTCATTGATATCGATCGCGGTAACGCTGTTGGCGCCCAATGCCAGCGCACATTGCATCGCCAGCAGGCCGATAGTTCCTGCGCCGACAATGATGACGTTCTTACCCTCGCAGCCGGAAGCGAGATGAAACGCGTGTAGCCCTACGGTTATGGGCTCAATAAATGCACCATCTTCAATTGCCATCTCTGCAGGAAGGCGGAACAGGTTTGCGCGCTTCACCACGATATATTCCACGTTGCCGCCTTCGCTGCGAGATCCGACAAACTGATACTGCTTGCAGAGCGAGTAGTAGCCTTTTTCACACGCCGAACAGGAAAAGCAGGGCAGTAATGGCACGCAAGCAACTGGATCGCCTGCCTTGAGATCGTGCACTTCGGTACCACAAGCTTCGACATAACCGCTAAATTCATGTCCCAGGGTGATGGGATAATAATGTGCTCCTCCGGCAAAAATTCGCGGGATATCGGAGCCACACAGTCCTGAGCAGGCAATGCGCACCTGCACATCATCCGCAGCCTGAATGTGAGGGATTGGGCGTTCTTCAACGCGCACGTTGCCCTCAGCGTGAATTACCACTGATTTCATATTCACTCCAGAAAAAGAGGGGGAGCTTGGCTCCCCGGATATCAAGACACCGTCTGGCTTTGTGGGTTAGCGACGTTCTTTTCTGCCGCGTTAAATACGCGGGCGCGTCGCCAGGTGAGCAGGACGCCGGTGAAGTAAATCGCGCCAATCACGATGAACCCCACCACGTTTTGCCAGGTGAACAATTGGATGAGCAGCCAGGTGACGGGTGAACCGCCCTGGTCCATGGAGGCCACCAGTCCGCCTGCTTTCAACGCGCCAGCATTTTGCGCAAGCTGGGTATGCAGGCCGATGGTCTGGGTCGCAATCCACAGCGTAATGCCCATGATGATGACGCCAGAGATAAGCGTGCGGAACAGGTTGCCCTGATGCACCGCAACCGCCATCGCCACAAAGAAGCCGATGGTGGCAAGGTCACCGAACGGCAGCACCTGGTTGCCAGGCACTAGAACAGCAATCAGGATAGTGAGCGGAATGAAAATCAGGCTGGCGGAGACGACGGACGTATGGCCCAGCAGGAGTGCCGGATCGAGACCGATCAAAAACTCCTGCCCACCAAACTTCGCCTGCAGACGTTTACGGGCATGTTTAGCAATCGGCGTCAGGCCATCCATGATCGGTTTGATAACGCGTGGCATCAGCAGCATCACGGCCGCGGTTTTTACGGCCAGCTGGAGAACGGATTTGGCATCGTAGCCTGCCAGCATGCCAATAGCCAGCCCCATAACAAACCCAACCGTGACCGGTTCGCCAAACGGGCCAAAGCGTTTTTGCACATCGTCAGCGCTAAAATGAATACGCTTCAGGCCTGGGATTTTATCGATAATCGTATCGACCAGAACGGCGATTGGGCCGAGGTAAGCTGACGAGCCGTGAGGGATGGCAATCCCTTCCAGACCGAAGAAGTCCCGGGTGTCTTTGGCAAACCAGTCTCCAAGCTTGTAAACAAAGGCTGCGTGCACCACAACGCCCAGGATCCCCAGCCAGTAAGAGCCGGTTGCCAGGTGCAGCATCGCACCGGTGAAGGTCATGTGCCAGATGTTCCAGATATCGACGTTTACCACCCACGTCATCCGGGTCACCAACATGACAACGTTGACGACAATCGCAACAGGGATTGCGATAAGTGCAATCTGTGATGCCCAGGTCATTGGGGATGAACCCGGCCAGCCGACATCTACCACGTGCAGGTTAATCTGGAACTGCTCAGCCATCGCTTTGGCCGCCGGGCCGATGGAGTCAAGCATCAGGCCGATAACCAGCCCGATCCCGACGAAGCCAATGCCGATATGAAGGCCGGATTTAAAGCAATCGCCCAGCTTCATCCCCAGAAGCTTCGAGAAGATAATGATGACGATTGGCAGCATTACGGTTGGCCCCAGATCGAGGATGTACCGCATGATTTCGGTAAACATGATCTTACCCCTCGAGGATGGTCAGAATTTTTTGCTGCAGGGCTTCGATACCGACGCCGGATACAAACGGCATGCCGTGCACCACCGGGATGTCGCCAAAGGCTCTGTCAACTTTCGCCGTGGTACAAATTAGGTCTGCGCCGTCCATATAGGTTTCGATTTCAGTCACCCGACACTGGACCAGATCCAGTTCAATGTGGTGGGTTTCACACAGCTCTTTGATCTCTTCTGCTGCCATGGTTGAGGTGGCGACAGCGCCGCCGCAGGCAACAATAATTTTGCGTTTCATAGGGCACTCCTTTTTTTATTATCAGTATGTTATGAAGCCTTGGCACAGGCGACAGGCTCAAGGATCGTCTCCCGGAAACGATCGGCCAGGCGCTCTGCGGGCACCGCCAGCAGCATGTCCAGCGTGTCCGGGTTTTGTAGCTCACTGAAAAGGCGGCGCAGCAATTTCATTTGCGCCGCAGGGTTTTCAACGATTAACGCGATGATGAGTGAGACGGCGACCTCGCCATCATCGTCAGCCTGCTGAAAATGCACCGGTTTGGCCGGGCTAATCAGGTAGATTGCGGGGCGTTTCGCATGTATGGCTTCGCAGTGCGGAATAGCGACCGCATGGCGTTCAAGAGCAATGCCGGTGGGATAGTTCACCTCCCTTTCCAGAAGGGCGGCGGGGTAGGTGGCGTGAACAACACCGTTAGCCAGCATCTCCTCGCCAATATGCGCCAGCGCCTGCTGGCAGGTTTCAAACTCAATTCCGGTACGGACAAAAATGTGACTCATACACTCTCCGGCATCAGAAGGGTTCAGGGGTGCAGCCAAATCGATAGGCGCGTAATACATCCTGTATTTTGTCGATGATGAGATTTTGCGGTGTTGCGGCGATCTCATTCATCGACAATCGTTCGAACTGGACGGGCATAAACTGGCTGATCAGCCCCAAAGGCAAGGAGGTTGCGCTCAGATTAGCGATTAACTTCTCAACGCTCTGGCGAATGCGCGGATGCGGCCAGTAGTAGCGAATGCGATCGGACAGGCTAAAGTGAATATCCACCATTGCCTGGCTCCAGGTGGGGCGGTAGTACTTCTTCCAGTAATCCGGTTCGTTCAGCATCACTTCGTCAATCACCTCCAGCACGTGGCTGCGTTGCTCAGGGGCGATGAGAGCCTTCTCCATTTGTGCGAGGGCAAAAATGGCTTCTCGCAGGGCAAAGGTAAGCGCCGGGCCGACTTTCAGGATCGCGAAGTGATCGCGAACCAAAGCGCGATAGGCCTGACGAGTCTGGTAGTCCGTTGAATGCGCCTCATAGACCATGGGTGTCTGGCGGATCCAGCCGGAAAGCGCCTCTGCCGCGTACGGCTGGTAGTGAATAATTTGCGTATGATCGAACTCCACGCCCGGTTGCACCACGATAGCTATCACGCGCGTCATAGCCTCATCCAGACCGAGCGCGGCAAAGGCCTCACGATGCGTTTCCAGCGTCTGCGCGGCATCTTCCACACGGGTAACATGCACGCTGTTAATGCTGCTGGCTTCACCGCCTGGAACGGGAACCTCAGTACCAATCACGTAGGTTAGCGCCGCTTTTTGTTCTTCAGTGGCCGTCTCTTCTGCCGCTTTGCACAGTCGGGCAGCACGCTGTGCCACCACCCCTGGCGGGAGTGGGACAGGATCGTCGGCACAGGACATTGAGGCGTCCAGGTGGATCTTTCTAAACCCTGCCGCAACATAGGCTTTGATCAATGCTATGGATTTCTCCATCGCCGCGTCTGCCGGTTCGTTTTGCCAGCAGTTTGGCCCCAGATGATCGCCGCCCAGGATCAAACGTTCATGCGGAAAGCCCACCTCTTCAGCGATCTTCAAAACAAAATCACGGAAATCAGCGGGTTTCATACCGGTGTAACCGCCGAACTGGTTCACCTGATTTGAGGTGGCTTCAATCAGTACCTTGTTGTCGGTATGCAGATCGAACCGCAATGCGGCTTCAATAACCAGCGGGTGCGCTGAGCAAACTGAGCAAATACCGAGATCTTCTCCCGCCTTATGGCGGGTAATAATATCTTTCACGTTTCCTCCGGGTCAGGACTTCAGGCTTTCGTATTTAGAGCTTTCCTTCACAACCACAATCGTTGATTACTTTACGCACCACCTCTTTCATGGCGCGTTTGGCGGGTACCATGTAATGTCGCGGGTCACTGGTTTCGGGATGTGAATCGAGATAGGTTTTCAGGGCATTCGAGAAGGCGATTTTGAGTTCTGTGGCAACGTTGACCTTGCAGATACCGAGGCGAATGGCCTGAAGGATATCGGCCGTAGATAAACCGGAAGCGCCGTGCAGCACCAGTGGGATATCGACCTGATTGCGGATCTCTGCCAGACGTTCAAAATCAAGTTTCGGCGTGGCAGTGTAGAGGCCATGCGCGGTACCGATGGCGACGGCCAATGAGTCGATACCCGTTAATTCAACAAACTCGCGTGCCTGTAGCGGGTTGGTGTAAAGCGCATCTTTGCTGTCGACCACAAGGTCATCCTCCTGCCCGCCAAGACGGCCAAGTTCAGCCTCCACGCTAACATCGTAACGGTGGCAGTAGTCTGTCACTCTCTTCACCAGCGCCACGTTTTCAGTGAACGGATGATGAGAGCCGTCGATCATTGCAGAGCGGATTCCACTCTGTACTTTTTGCGCGATATCGTCGAAATTTTCGTGATGATCGAGGTGGATCGCCAGTGGTTGGTTATACGTTTTGGCCAGATCGCTGGCAATGGCGACCACGTTCCCGGTTCCGGCATAACTGAATGTGCCGGGCGTACCCGCCACGATCAGCGGAGATCGCATCTCAGAGGCCGTTTCAACGACCACCTGCAGCGTTTCAAGATTATGAATATTGAATGCCGGTACGGCGTAACCTTCGCGCTGTGCTTTTTGCAGCATTGCTTTCGACGAGATGATGAACATCTTTCCTCCGAAACCTTTCGTTTTGTTTATGCGAAAGACAATATAGGGTTTCGGAATGTTATTTTGTGATTGGTATCTTAAAAATGAAAGAATCGAAATGAAAGGTAAGGATGCGAAAGAAATGAAAGAAAAAAAAGCATGGCCGAAGCCATGCTGAGCGAGGTTTACAGCAAACTCACGTCACCGGTGCCGGGTTAAACACCGCCAGCTGATTGTGCAGCCCCCACTGGTCCGAGAACGTTTTCTTCCGACCGCTCGCCACGTCCAGAATAAAATGGAACAGCTTCCAGCCCACGTCTTCAATACTCTCTTCCCCGGTGGCAATGGTGCCCGCGTTGATATCCATTAAGTCGTACCAGCGGTTGGCCAGCTCGGTGCGGGTCGCCATCTTGATCACCGGGACCGCCATCAGGCCGTATGGCGTGCCGCGCCCGGTGGTAAAGACCTGTACCGTAATGCCGGAGGCCACCTGCTGGGTGCCGCAAACAAAGTCGCTGGCAGGCGTAGCCGCATAAATCAGGCCGCGCTTCGTCGGGCGCTGGCCCGGAGAGAGCACTTCCACAATCGCGCTCTGGCCGGATTTGGCAATCGAACCGAGGGCTTTTTCCACCACGTTCGCCAGGCCGCCTTTCTTGTTGCCCGGCGAAGGATTGGCGCTGCGGTCGGTTTTGCCCATATCGAGATAGTTATCGTACCAGGCCATCTCCTCAAGCAGGCGTTTGCCCACCTCTTCATTAACGGCGCGTGGCGTGAGCAGGTGGATTGCGTCACGCACTTCAGTGACTTCGGAGAACATCACCGTGGCGCCGCAGCGAACCAGCAGATCGGACGCATAGCCCACCGCCGGGTTAGCCGTCACGCCGGAAAACGCATCGCTGCCGCCACACTGGGTGCCCACCACCAGTTCCGACGCCGGGCACGTTTCGCGCTGGCGGCGGTTGAGTTTATCCAGATGACGCTCTGCCACCTGCAGAATATCGTCGACCATTGACCGGAAACCAACGTGGCGTTCGTCCTGCAGGCGCACGATGCTGGCCCCGTCAGCCGGGATGGCTTTGACATCTTCGGTGCCCTGCAGCAGGCGCTCTGGCTGCAATTTTTCACAGCCGAGACCGATTACCATCACCTCGCCGCCAAAGTTCGGGTTAAGGGCGATATTGTGGATAGTACGGATCGGCACGACCGCCGCCGGGGCGTTGATCGCCACGCCGCAGCCGTACAGGTGGTTAAGACCCACCACGCCGTCGACGTTCGGATACTTCGGCAGCAGATCGCGCTCAATGATTTTCACCACGTAATCCACCACGCCCGCCACGCAGTGCACGCTGGTGGTAATGCCGAGCAGGTTTTTGGTGCCGACGCTACCGTCCGCGTTGCGGTAGCCTTCAAAGGTATAGCCCTCCAGTGGCGGCAAAGGTTCAGGGACGCGGGTCGCCAGCGGGAGCGTATTCAGCGGCGGTGCTTCTGGCAGCGCCACCAGAGACTCCTCAATCCAGCTACCCTGCGGGATAGCGCTTACCGCATAGCCGATGACTTCACCGTAACGGACGATTTCACCGTGGGCGGGAATATCGACCAGCGCGACTTTGTGCCCCTGCGGAATATGCTCAATCAGCTCCAGCCCGTCCGGGAAGCGGGTGCCTGCTTTTAAGCCATTGTCGTTGACAATAATCGCCACGTTATCCGTATCGTGAACTTTAATATAAAACGCCGTCGGCGATGCCTCTCTGATTGCAATATCGGCCATTATTCACTCTTCTCCGGCAAAGTTTCAGCTATGAAAAATAACTCGTTGGATAATCGTTTTCTTAACGCAGAAATAAAGCATGTCAGGAGAAGAAAAGTGAAAATGTGATCGCGATCGTTTCGGGCGGACTAATCCTTGATTCTGTGCATTAGCGCCCACTGCTTTGTGCATATGCTCAAAATAGCGTTGAGATGTAGCGTGATACTTGAGCATCAAAACAATGTGCTGCCGTGCAGAGCCGATTATACTGAATGACGATTTTATAACGCCAATATTCAGTCAGAGAAATAAATATAAAGAATCTGTTCTGGAAAAATAATACTGGCTAAAACTGCGGAATTAAAAAGGGTTAAGTGATGAATAACGATATCTTCCCGAATAAGTTTAAAGCTGCCCTCGCGGCGCACCAGATTCAGATTGGCTGTTGGTCCGCGCTGGCAAACCCTATTAGCACCGAAGTGTTAGGCCTAGCCGGGTTCGACTGGCTGGTGCTGGACGGCGAACATGCGCCGAACGATATCAGCACCTTTATTCCGCAGCTGATGGCGCTGAAAGGCAGCCCCAGCGCTCCGGTGGTGCGCGTGCCAACTAACGAGCCGGTGATTATCAAGCGTCTGCTGGATATTGGTTTCTACAATTTCCTGATCCCGTTTGTGGAAACGGAAGAACAGGCGGCGCTGGCCGTGGCCTCAACGCGCTATCCGCCGGAGGGGATCCGCGGCGTCTCGGTGTCACACCGCGCCAACATGTTTGGCACCGTGCCGGACTACTTCGCCCAGTCCAATAGCAATATCACCATTCTGGTTCAGATCGAGAGCCAGCAGGGCGTTGATAACGTCGATGCGATTGCAGCCACAAACGGCGTGGACGGTATCTTCGTTGGCCCAAGCGATCTGGCTGCCGCGTTTGGCCATCTGGGCAACGCCAGCCACCCGGACGTGCAGCGCGCTATCCAGCACATCTTTGCCCGCGCCAAAGCGCACGGCAAGCCGTGCGGCATTCTGGCACCGATTGAAGCTGATGCTCGTCGCTATCTGGAGTGGGGAGCCACGTTCGTTGCCGTCGGCAGCGACCTCGGCGTGTTCCGCTCAGCGACGCAGAAATTAGCGGACGCTTTTAAAAAATAACCATCATTGAGGAAACAGATTATGACGCTGAAAGTGGGGTTTATTGGTCTTGGGATCATGGGTAAACCAATGAGTAAGAACCTGATTAAAGCGGGTTACTCACTGGTGGTATCCGATCATAATCCGCAGTCTGTGGCTGAGGTGATGGCGGCGGGCGCGGAAACGGCCACCACCCCTAAAGCCATTGCTGAGCAGTGCGACGTCATCATCACCATGTTGCCCAA
The DNA here is from genome assembly GCF_026344075.1 of Enterobacter nematophilus. Lineage (NCBI taxonomy): Bacteria > Pseudomonadati > Pseudomonadota > Gammaproteobacteria > Enterobacterales > Enterobacteriaceae > Enterobacter > Enterobacter nematophilus. Next base: position 141,038 of record NZ_JAPKNE010000003.1, read on the forward strand.
TTCCCCGCACGTTAAAGAAGTCGCGCTTGGGGAGAACGGCATCATCGAGGGGGCGAAGCCGGGCCTGGTGCTGATTGATATGAGCTCTATCGCCCCGCTCGCGAGCCGTGAAATCAGCGAGGCGTTAAAAGCGAAGGGCGTAGAGATGCTGGATGCACCCGTCAGCGGCGGCGAGCCGAAAGCCATCGACGGCACGCTGTCGGTGATGGTGGGCGGCGATAAGGCCGTGTTCGATAAATACTATGACCTGATGAAAGCGATGGCGGGCTCCGTAGTGCATACCGGAGACATTGGCGCGGGCAACGTCACCAAGCTCGCGAACCAGGTGATTGTGGCGCTGAACATTGCCGCCATGTCTGAAGCGCTGACGCTGGCAACCAAGGCGGGCGTCAATCCGGACCTGGTTTATCAGGCTATTCGCGGCGGCCTGGCGGGCAGTACGGTGCTGGATGCCAAAGCGCCGATGGTGATGGATCGTAATTTCAAACCCGGTTTCCGCATTGACCTGCATATCAAAGATCTGGCGAACGCGCTGGATACGTCTCACGGCGTGGGGGCGCAGCTGCCGCTGACCGCTGCGGTCATGGAGATGATGCAGGCGCTGCGTGCGGATGGCCTGGGCACGGCCGATCACAGCGCGATTGCGTGCTACTACGAAAAACTGGCGAAGGTGGAAGTGGCGCGTTAATAGCATCTTGCCTGCGCCTGAGGGTGACAGCGGCGCGCAAACCCTCTATACTGCGCGCCGAAGCTGACCAGACAGTCGCCGCTTCGTTGTCGTCCCTTTCGGGGGAGACGGGCGGAGGGGAGGAAAGTCCGGGCTCCATAGGGCAGGGTGCCAGGTAACGCCTGGGGGGGAAACCCACGACCAGTGCAACAGAGAGCAAACCGCCGATGGCCCGCGCAAGCGGGATCAGGTAAGGGTGAAAGGGTGCGGTAAGAGCGCACCGCGCGGCTGGTAACAGTCCGTGGCACGGTAAACTCCACCCGGAGCAAGGCCAAATAGGGGTTCACATGGTACGGCCCGTACTGAACCCGGGTAGGCTGCTTGAGCCAGTGAGCGATTGCTGGCCTAGATGAATGACTGTCCACGACAGAACCCGGCTTATCGGTCAGCTTCAACTTCTTCCAGAACCCCGCTTCGGCGGGGTTTTTGCTTTTAGGGGGTCGTAGCCAGATAAGCGCATCGCCACCCGGCAACTCTCACAAACGACATCAATTCTCATATTTGCGACATTAAGCACATTTCACTGCATTACCCTTTCCATCGTCGATATGCATCCCGCAGACGATCGCCATCACAAAATTTCGCGCTAAAAAAGAGCGAATTTACAGTATTGTTAATTTGTTGCGAATGTTAACTGAACGATCGCAAATATTTTCTTATTTGATATAAACATATTGAAATTAAAAACATTCAGGCTGTGAATGTGTGACGTATTCCACTATTTATAAAAAGCTGTCCAAAAATCCTCTGCAAAATTTGATAATTTGAAAGAATGTTTCAAAGGAATAACGGTTATTTATTGGCCTTTAATTGCCTGAAAGATCGTCTTTATTGATTTATTTAACCCAGAAAAATTTATCAAGGTTATCGCCATAAAATAATTTTATTACTGCTGCTTTTATTGATCGATATCAGCGTAATGGTGTGCTTTTATTTTTCTATGGTATTGATTACATGATGTTTTTTAGGTTGATGTTGTTCCCGTGAAATGCGCGGGAAAGCAAATTGTGAGTAACAGCACATAACCCCTTAAACAATATTAGGTAGAATCCGCTGCGTCATAGGGAAATAAGCGCAGAATATTATGAACACTATTATTCTACCGAAAACACAGCACCTCGTGGTATTTCAGGAAGTCATTAAAAGTGGCTCCATAGGTTCTGCTGCAAGACAACTGGGCCTGACGCAACCCGCCGTCAGCAAAATCATCAGCGACATCGAATCTTACTTCGGCGTGGAAGTGATGGTGCGTAAAAACACCGGCGTCAAACTGACTGCTGCGGGGCAGGTGCTGCTTTCATACTCTGAGTCGATCACCCGCGAGATGAAAAACATGGTGAGCGAGATTAACAGCCTCAGTTTCAGCACCGTCATGGACGTCTCCTTTGGCTATCCGTCGCTGATTGGCTTCACCTTCCTGTCTGAGATGATCAAAAAATTCAGGGAAGTGTTCCCGAAAGCGCGCGTATCCATGTATGAAGCCCAGCTCTCCTCTTTCCTTCCGGCCATTCGCGACGGTCGGCTGGATTTTGCCATCGGCACGCTGAGCGACGAAATGCTGCTGCAGGATCTTCACGTCGAGCCGCTGTTTGAGTCAGAGTTTGTGCTGGTCGCCAGTAAATCACGAACGTGCACCGGCCCGACGGCACTGGCATCGCTCACGCACGAGCAGTGGGTGATGCCGCAAACCGATATGGGCTACTACAAAGAACTCCTGACCACCCTGCAAGACAACCACATCAGCATTGAAAACATCGTCCAGACCGATTCCGTCGTCACCATTTATAACCTTGTCCTGAATGCCGATTATCTGACGGTGATTCCCCGCGACATGATTGCGCCGTTCGGCTCGGACCAGTTTATTGTGCTGCCCGTGGAAGACGAATTGCCCGTGGCGCGCTATGCCGCCGTGTGGTCGAAAAATTACAGAATTAAAAAATCGGCGTCTGTATTAGTTGAGCTGGCAAAACAATATTCTTCGATGAATATCGAAAGACGACGATAAAAATAATCACGCTTTAAAACACCCGGGGCGCTGATTTTTAACGCTCTGATACCCTGACTTTGCCTGAAAAGAATGAATTATTATAACGAGGATATTATGCACATTACTTACGATCTCCCGGTTACCATTGAAGATATACAGGATGCCAGAAAGCGGCTGGCAGGAAAAATCTATAAAACCGGCATGCCGCGCTCAAATTATCTCAGCGAACGGTGTAAAGGTGAGATATTCCTGAAGTTTGAAAATATGCAGCGTACCGGCTCGTTTAAAATTCGCGGTGCGTTTAATAAATTAAGCTCGCTGACCGATGCGGAAAAACGCAAAGGCGTCGTCGCCTGTTCCGCAGGAAACCACGCGCAGGGCGTGTCGCTCTCCTGTGCGATGCTCGGTATCGACGGCAAAGTGGTGATGCCAATAGGCGCGCCAAAATCCAAGGTGGCCGCGACGCGCGACTATTCCGCCGAAGTGGTGCTGCACGGCGAGAACTTTAACGACACCATCGCCAAAGTGAGCGAAATCGTTGAGTTGGAAGGGCGCATATTTATCCCGCCTTATGATGACCCGAAAGTGATCGCCGGGCAGGGCACCATCGGCCTGGAAATCCTCGAGGATTTATACGACGTGGATAACGTGATTGTCCCTATCGGCGGCGGCGGATTAATTGCCGGGATTGCAACGGCGATTAAATCCATCAACCCGACCATTAATATTATCGGCGTACAATCTGAAAACGTTCACGGCATGGCGGCCTCTTATCAGGCCGGAGAAATAACCAATCATCGCGTTACCGGCACGTTAGCCGACGGCTGCGACGTGTCTCGTCCGGGTAAATTAACCTTCGAAATTGTCCGCGAATTAGTTGACGACATTGTGCTGGTGAGCGAAGACGATATTCGCAACAGCATGATTGCCCTTATTCAGCGAAATAAAGTGGTGACGGAAGGCGCGGGCGCACTGGCCTGCGCGGCGTTATTAAGCGGCAAGCTAGACCACTATATTCAGGGCCGTAAAACCGTCTGCATTATTTCCGGCGGCAATATCGATCTCTCCCGTGTTTCCCAAATTACCGGCTTCGTTGACGCATAAAGGTGACCTATGAGCAACACAGAAAGCATTATCGTTGGCCAGACAAAAACGTCCTCCTGGCGTAAGTCTGACACCACATGGACGCTCGGCCTGTTTGGTACCGCCATTGGCGCAGGCGTGCTGTTCTTCCCCATTCGCGCAGGCTTTGGCGGACTGATCCCCATCCTGCTGATGCTGGTACTCGCCTTCCCGATTGCCTTTTACTGCCACCGGGCGCTGGCGCGCCTCTGTTTGTCCGGCAGCAACGTCTCCGGCAACATCACCGAAACGGTGGAAGAGCACTTCGGGAAAACCGGTGGGGTGGTAATTACGTTCCTCTACTTCTTCGCCATTTGCCCGCTGCTGTGGATTTACGGCGTCACCATTACCAACACCTTTATGACCTTCTGGGAAAACCAACTCCAGATGCCAGCGCTGAACCGCGGCGTGGTGGCGCTGTTCCTGCTGCTGCTGATGGCCTTTGTTATCTGGTTCGGTAAGGACCTGATGGTAAAAGTGATGAGCTACCTGGTGTTCCCGTTCATTGCCAGCCTGGTGCTGATTTCCCTGTCTCTGATCCCGTACTGGAACTCGGCGGTAATCGACCAGGTCAACCTGAGCGATATCGCCTTCACCGGTCATGACGGCATTCTGGTTACGGTGTGGCTGGGGATCTCCATCATGGTCTTCTCCTTCAACTTCTCGCCTATCGTCTCCTCGTTTGTGGTTTCCAAGCGTGAAGAGTACGAGCCGGAGTTCGGGAAAGAGTTTACCGAGCAGAAATGTTCCAAAATCATCGGTCGCGCCAGCATGCTGATGGTTGCCGTGGTGATGTTCTTCGCCTTCAGCTGCCTGTTTACGCTCTCTCCGCAGAACATGGCGGACGCCAAGGCGCAGAACATTCCGGTGCTCTCTTACCTTGCAAACCACTTCGCGTCGATGTCCGGAAGCAAATCGACGTTCGCGACGGTGCTCGAATACGGCGCCTCCATCATCGCGCTGGTGGCTATCTTCAAATCCTTCTTCGGCCACTACCTGGGCACGCTGGAAGGGCTGAACGGCCTGATCCTTAAGTTCGGCTACAAGGGCGACAAGAAGAAAGTCTCTGTTGGCAAACTGAATACCATCAGCATGGTGTTCATCATGGGCTCCACCTGGGTTGTGGCCTACGCCAACCCGAACATTCTGGACCTTATTGAAGCCATGGGCGCGCCAATCATCGCCTCTCTGCTGTGCCTGCTGCCGATGTACGCCATCCGCAAGGCACCGGCGCTGGCGAAATACAAAGGCCGCACCGAGAACATCTTCGTTACCGTGGTCGGCCTGCTGACCATTCTGAATATCGTTTACAAACTGTTCTAACCCAAAGCTCAGGAAGAGCGGAGCCATATGATGATTGAGTTTCCGGTTGTACTGGTTATTAACTGCGGATCGTCCTCTGTTAAGTTTTCGGTGCTGGATGCAGCAGGCTGCGATGCCCTGATGACGGGCATTGCGGACGGTATCAACACCGAGAAGGCCTTTATTTCCGTGAACGGGGGTGAGCCGGTCAGACTGGCTCACCAGGACTACGAAGGGGCGCTGGCCGCCATCGCCCTCGAGCTGGAGAAGCGTAACCTAATGAGCAGCGTGGCCCTGATTGGCCACCGCATTGCCCACGGTGGCGACCTTTTCAGCGAGTCGACCCCGATCACGGAAGAGGTGATTGAGCAGATCCGCCAGGTCTCCCCGCTGGCGCCGCTGCATAACTACGCCAACCTGAGCGGCGTGGAAGCGGCAGAGCGTCTCTTCCCGGGCGTGCAGCAGGTGGCGGTGTTTGATACCAGCTTCCACCAGACGCTGCCGCCGCAGGCCTATCTGTACGGTCTGCCGTACCGCTATTTTGAAGAGCTGGGCGTGCGCCGCTACGGCTTCCACGGCACCTCTCACCGCTACGTGGCCGGGCAGGCGCACGCGCTTCTCGGGCTGTCCCCCGATGACAGCGGCCTGGTGATTGCCCATCTCGGCAACGGGGCGTCCATCTGCGCGGTGCGCAACGGCGAGAGCGTAGACACCTCCATGGGGATGACGCCGCTGGAAGGGCTGGTGATGGGCACGCGCTGCGGCGACGTGGATTTTGGCGCGATGGCGTGGATTGCCCAGCAGACCGGCCAGTCGTTTGAAGATCTGGAGCGCGTGGTGAATAAAGAGTCCGGGTTGCTGGGGATCTCCGGCATTTCTTCAGACCTGCGGACATTAGAAAATGCCTGGCACGAAGGTAATGAGCGGGCACAGCTGGCAATACACACCTTTGTTCACCGCATTGCGCGGCATATTGCCGGTCACGCCGCGTCGCTGCACCGTCTGGATGGGGTGGTCTTTACCGGCGGCATTGGCGAAAACTCGACGCTTGTCCGCGCGCTGGTGGCCGAACATCTGAAAGTGTTCGGCATCATCCTCGACGACGCTAAAAACGCCCTGCCGGGCAGCGCGGGTGAGCGCGTCATCTCCACCGAGTCGTCCCGCGTGGCCTGCGCGGTTGTCCCTACCAACGAAGAAAAAATGATCGCGCTGGACGCCCTCCGTCTTGGAAAGGTCACTCCGGCTGCGGCTTACGCCTGATAAAGCGAGAATCACATGAAAGTAATAATCGATACGGGCGTCGTGCCCTACAGCGACGCATGGGCCGGGTTTCGCGGTAAAGAATGGAAAAACGCCGTCAACGTCCGCGATTTTATTCAGCATAACTACACCCCTTATGAAGGCGATGAAGCTTTCCTCGCGCAGGCGACGCCAGCAACGACGGCGCTGTGGCAGAAGGTGATGGTCGGCATTCGCCAGGAGAATGCCACCCACGCCCCGGTGGATTTCGACACCAACATTGCCACCACCATTACCGCCCACGGACCGGGCTATATCGACCAGGATCTGGAGACGATCGTCGGCCTGCAAACCGACAAGCCGCTCAAGCGCGCTCTGCATCCATACGGCGGGATCAACATGATCCGCAGTTCGTTCGAAGCCTACGGCCGGGAGATGGATCCGCAGTTCGAATACCTGTTTACCGACCTGCGCAAAACCCACAACCAGGGGGTGTTTGACGTCTATTCACCGGAGATGATGCGCTGCCGCAAATCCGGCGTGCTCACCGGCCTGCCGGACGGCTATGGGCGCGGGCGCATCATCGGCGACTATCGCCGCGTGGCGCTGTACGGCATCAGCTATCTGGTGCGCGAGCGCGAACTGCAGTTTGCCGATCTGCAGGGCAGGCTGGAGCGCGGTGAAGATCTTGAAGCGACGATCCGCCTGCGCGAGGAGCTGGCGGAGCATAGGCGCGCGCTGCTCCAGATCCAGCAGATGGCGGCAAGCTACGGCTTTGATATCTCCCGCCCGGCGATGAATGCCCGGGAAGCGGTGCAGTGGGTCTATTTTGCCTACCTTGCCGCTGTAAAATCCCAGAACGGCGGAGCGATGTCGCTGGGGCGCACGGCGTCGTTCCTCGATATCTACATCGAACGCGACATGCAGGCAGGAAGGCTGGACGAAGTCCAGGCCCAGGAGCTGATCGACCACTTCATTATGAAGATCCGCATGGTGCGCTTCCTGCGCACGCCGGAGTTCGACACGCTCTTCTCCGGCGATCCGATCTGGGCCACGGAAGTGATCGGCGGCATGGGGCTGGACGGGCGCACGCTGGTGACCAAAAATAGCTTCCGCTATCTGCACACCCTGCACACCATGGGGCCCGCGCCGGAGCCGAACCTGACGATCCTCTGGTCTGAACAGCTGCCGATCGCGTTCAAGAAATACGCCGCGCAGGTGTCGATCGTCACCTCGTCGCTGCAGTATGAGAACGACGATCTTATGCGCGCGGACTTCAACAGCGACGACTACGCCATCGCCTGCTGCGTCAGCCCGATGGTGATCGGCAAGCAGATGCAGTTCTTCGGCGCGCGCGCTAACCTCGCCAAAACGCTGCTGTACGCGATCAACGGCGGGGTGGATGAGAAGCTGAAGATCCAGGTCGGCCCGAAAACCGAGCCGCTGCTTGATGAGGTGCTGGATTACGACACCGTGATGGCGAGCCTCGACCACTTTATGGACTGGCTGGCGGTGCAGTACATCAGCGCGCTGAATCTCATTCACTACATGCACGATAAGTACAGCTACGAAGCCTCGCTGATGGCGCTGCATGACCGGGACGTCTATCGTACCATGGCCTGCGGCATCGCCGGGCTGTCGGTGGCGGCGGATTCCCTCTCGGCCATTAAATACGCGACGGTGAAGCCGGTGCGCGACCATACCGGTCTGGCAGTCGATTTCGTAATAGAAGGGGACTACCCGCAGTACGGCAACAACGACGATCGCGTGGACAGCATTGCCTGCGATCTGGTGGAGCGTTTTATGAAGAAAATTCAGGCGCTGCCAACCTACCGCAACGCGGTGCCGACCCAGTCGATCCTGACCATCACCTCCAACGTGGTTTACGGCCAGAAGACCGGCAACACGCCGGACGGACGCCGCGGCGGCACGCCGTTTGCGCCTGGCGCGAACCCGATGCACGGGCGCGACAGAAAAGGTGCGGTGGCTTCGCTAACGTCGGTCGCCAAGCTGCCGTTCACCTATGCGAAGGACGGGATCTCCTACACCTTCTCCATCGTGCCGCAGGCCCTGGGTAAGGACGAACTGGTGCGCAAAACCAACCTGGTGGGACTGCTGGACGGGTACTTCCATCATGAAGCGTCCATTGAGGGCGGGCAGCACCTGAACGTCAACGTCATGAACCGGGAGATGCTCCTGGATGCGATCGTGCACCCGGAGAACTACCCGAACCTGACGATCCGCGTATCCGGCTACGCGGTGCGGTTTAACGCCCTGACGCGGGAGCAGCAGCAGGACGTGATTTCGCGGACGTTTACGCAGGCTATGTAATTCAAATTGCCATTGTGCCTCCTCGTGTGAGGAGGCTTTTAATTTCGTGAATATCGTCACATTTAGAAAATAGCTTTCTCACTTACACATCCAGTAGCAAGTTTTCCTACAGCGTCAGAAAATCCTTATAAAACTTGTGACTTTTTTCTCCCTCGCTCCGGCTATGATTTTCTCACATCAACTATAAACACCTGCTGCTCTCTGAATCGCAATCGCTGGCGATCTGAACCTAATAAAAACAACTGTTTACCCTACAAAATAAGCGAGTGCCCAATGAATACGGCAACAAACAGCAGTGTGATTGTGAAGGATTCCCCTGCGGCAAGGCGGGCGGGAATGAGCGAAAGCGAATGGCGAGAGGCAATTAAATTCGACAGCACCGACACGGGCTGGGTCATCATGAGTATCGGGATGGCCATCGGCGCGGGGATTGTTTTTCTCCCGGTTCAGGTGGGATTAATGGGGCTGTGGGTCTTTTTGCTCTCGTCGATTATTGGTTATCCGGCCATGTACCTGTTCCAGCGGCTGTTTATAAATACGCTGGCGGAATCGCCGGAATGCAAAGACTACCCGAGCGTGATCAGCGGTTATTTAGGTAAAAACTGGGGCATCTTATTAGGTGCGCTCTATTTCGTGATGCTGGTGATCTGGATGTTTGTCTATTCCACTGCCATCACCAACGACAGCGCCTCGTATTTGCATACCTTCGGTGTGACCGACGGTTTGCTCTCGGAGAATCCGTTCTACGGCTTATTCCTGATCTGCATCCTGGTCGCCATTTCGTCGCGCGGTGAAAAGCTGCTGTTTAAAGTCTCCAGCCTGATGGTGCTGACTAAATTATTTGTGGTTGCCGCGCTGGGTCTTTCAATGATTGGTCTCTGGCATTTAGCCAACGTGGGCATGCTGCCGCCGATGGGGCTGCTGATAAAAAATGCCATTATTACGCTGCCCTTTACCTTAACCTCCATTCTGTTTATTCAGACCTTAAGCCCGATGGTGATTTCATATCGTTCACGGGAAAAATCCGTTGAGGTAGCGCGCCATAAAGCGCTGCGGGCGATGAATATCGCCTTTGGCATACTGTTTGTCACGGTCTTCTTCTACGCCGTCTCTTTCACCCTGGCGATGGGACACGACGAGGCGGTGAAAGCCTACGAGCAGAACATTTCAGCCCTGGCGATTGCGGCGCAGTTTATCAGCGGCGACGGCGCGGGCTGGGTCAAAATCGTCAGCGTGATCCTCAATATTTTTGCCGTGATGACCGCCTTCTTCGGCGTTTACCTCGGCTTTCGCGAGGCCACGCAGGGGATCGTGATGAATATCCTGCGCCGCAAAATGCCGGCTGAACGTATTAATGAAAGCACCGTCCAGCGCGGGATCATGCTGTTCGCTATCCTGCTGGCCTGGAGCGCGATCGTCTTAAACGCGCCGGTACTGAGCTTCACCTCTATCTGTAGCCCCATCTTCGGCATGGTGGGCTGCCTGATCCCTGCATGGCTGGTCTATAAGGTACCGGCGCTGCATAAATATAAAGGCGTCTCGCTGGTGATTATCGTCATCACCGGGCTGCTGCTTTGTGTTTCTCCTTTCCTCGCATTTTCCTGAGGGCAAATAAGGTCGTAACGATGTCTGAGCAAACTCATCCTTTATGGAATCAATTTATTCGCGTAGTGCAGGAAGAAGTTAAGCCTGCGCTGGGGTGCACCGAGCCCGTTTCTCTGGCCCTTGCCTGTGCGATTGCCGCAGAGCAGTTGACTGGCGACGTCACGCAGATTGAGACGTGGGTATCGCCGAATCTGATGAAGAACGGGCTTGGCGTAACGGTGCCGGGTACCGGCATGGTCGGGTTGCCCATTGCGGCGGCGCTGGGCGCCATCGGTGGCAATGCGCAGGCGGGGCTGGAGGTGCTGAAAGATGTCACCGCCGATGCGCTGGCGCGGGCCAAAGCAATGCTTAGCGCCGGTCTGGTGCAGGTGAAATTGCAGGAGCCCTGCGAGGAGATCCTCTACTCGCGTGCCTGCGTTTACGCCGGTGAGTCCTCGGCCATGGTGACCATTGCGGGCGGACATACCCGCGTGGTGGAGGTGGTTTGTCAGGGCGAAACGCGCTTCAGGCTTGGCGATCGGCAGGCTGAGGTATGTAACGATCCGCTGGCGGTACTGTCAAACACCACGCTCTCGCAGATCCTTGAGTTTGTGGAGCAGGTACCGTTCGAGGCGATCCGCTTTATCCTGGAAGCAGGGCAATTGAACGACGCGCTCTCTCGTGAAGGGCTCAGCGGGAAGTGGGGGCTGCACATTGGCGCGACCCTCAATAAGCAGCGCGCACGCGGATGGATGGGGCAGGATCTGGGTTCAGACATCGTTATCCGCACCAGCGCGGCCTCGGATGCCCGCATGGGCGGCGCGACGCTGCCGGCGATGAGCAACTCTGGCTCCGGGAATCAGGGGATCACGGCCACCATGCCGGTTGTCGTGGTCGCCGGGCACGTTCAGGCCGATGATGAACGGCTGGCGCGGGCGCTGATGCTTTCGCATCTGTCGGCGATCTATATTCATTACCAGCTTCCGCGCCTGTCCGCGCTGTGTGCGGCGACAACGGCGGCGATGGGTGCTGCGGCGGGGATGGCGTGGCTGATGGGCGGTTCTTACCAGACCATTTCTATGGCGATCGGCAGTATGATCGGTGACGTCAGCGGGACGATCTGCGATGGGGCGTCTAACAGCTGCGCCATGAAGGTCTCAACCAGCGTCAGCAGCGCCTGGAAAGCGGTGATGATGGCGCTGGATAATACTGCCGTGACGGGCAACGAGGGCATAGTGGCGCACGACGTGGAGCAGTCGATCGCCAACCTGTGCGCGCTGGCGTGCCGTTCGATGCAGGCTACGGACCGGCAGATCATTGAGATTATGGCGAGTAAGGTGTAGCGATTGACCTTCACCCCTCACCCTAGCCCTCTCCCCAAAGGGGAGAGGGCTAGGGTGAGGGGTAAGGGCGAGTGGGTCTTTAAACCGGCAAATCAATCAGCAGCGCGCGCAGCGGCGTATCCGCCACCAGGGTAATATTCGCTTCATCACGAATAAACGCCCCGTCGCCGCAGGTGAGCGCTTCTTTCTCTTCCGTATGCGTCACCGCATGCACCGTACCGTGAATGGACTGCAAATAGGCGCGCGGACCGTGCAGCTGGAAGCTTGCCTGTTCGCCTTTCTTCAGTTCGATATGGTGCAGCCATACCTGCTGACGCAGCTGCAAACTGCCTCTGCTGCCGTCAGGCGAGGCAATCAGCTGCTGTTTATCACCTTTCAGATCTAATTTCTGCACCAGCGGATTTTCCCGCTCAGGGCAGGCGTCCAGCCACAGCTGCATGCGGGTCAGCGTTTTGTCTTTGCTGAGGTTATGCTCGCTGTAGCTGATGCCTGGCTGCGTGGAAATTAACAACGCTTCGCCAGCCTTTGCCTGGACATGATTGCCCTCGCTATCGCGGTATTCTGCCTCGCCTTCCAGGATCAGGTTCAGGATATCGACTTTCGGGTACGTACGCGGCTGGAAGGAGGCGCCCGGGGCGAGCACTTCCTGATTCAACACGCGCAGTGAAGCGTAACCGAGGAGTTTAGGGTCAAAGTAGTGTCCAAAGGAAAAGGTGTAGCGGGCCTGCAGCCAACCGAAATCGGCTTGTCCGCACTGTTTAGCTGTTCTTGTCGTAATCATAAACTTGACCTCTCTTTACACTAAAACAATGGTAAAGGTATGGACGCTGCATTGTTAGCCAGATATTCTGCCCGGTATGTTCAAATTTCCTGAATGAGAACGAGATGGCTAAAGAGAGAGCATTGACGCTTGAGGCGCTGCGCGTCATGGACGCGATTGACCGGCGCGGCAGCTTTGCCGCGGCGGCAGATGAACTGGGGCGCGTTCCGTCTGCGCTGAGCTACACCATGCAGAAACTGGAGGAAGAGCTGGACGTGGTGCTTTTCGATCGCTCCGGTCATCGAACAAAATTCACCAACGTGGGGCGGATGCTGCTGGAGCGCGGTCGCGTGCTGCTGGAAGCGGCGGACAAGCTCACCACGGACGCCGAAGCGCTGGCACGAGGCTGGGAAACCCACCTGACGTTAGTCACCGAAGCGCTGGTGCCAACTGAAGCGCTGTTCCCGCTGGTGGACCGCCTGGCGGCAAAGGCCAACACGCAGCTGTCGATCATCACCGAGGTGCTGGCCGGGGCGTGGGAGCGTCTGGAGACGGGCAGGGCGGATATCGTCATTGCGCCAGACATGCACTTCCGCTCATCCTCGGAAATCAACTCCCGCAAGCTTTACAGCGTCATGAACGTCTACGTTGCCGCGCCGGATCACCCGATTCACCAGGAGCCGGAACCGCTTTCTGAGGTCACGCGCGTGAAGTATCGCGGCGTGGCGGTGGCGGATACCGCGCGCGAGCGTCCGGTGCTGACGGTTCAGCTGCTGGATAAACAGCCTCGTCTGACGGTCACGTCACTGGAAGACAAGCGGCAGGCGCTGCTGGCCGGTTTGGGCGTAGCGACGATGCCCTACCCATTTGTGGAAAAAGATATTGCGGAAGGGCGACTGCGGGTGGTGAGCCCGGAGTACACCAGCGAAGTGGACATTATTATGGCGTGGCGCCGCGACAGCATGGGCGAAGCCAAATCGTGGTGCCTGCGCGAAATTCCAAAGCTCTTTGCGCATCACAACAAATAAGCGTGCAGGCCCGGTAAGCGTAAGCGCTACCGGGCAGGAATTTACGCGTCGATTTTAGGATCCGGACCAAAGCGGTTTTCGCCCGGCGTGCCGCTCTGACAGTTGAAAATCAAAATCACGATCCAGCCGACGAGCGGGATCAACAGCAACAGCAGCCACCACGCCGAACGATCGGTATCGTGGAGACGACGAAACAGCACGGCCCATGAAGGCAGCAATACCAGCAAGCCATAAATCGTAGTGAGTACGCCTTCACCGCCGGCGCGTTCCCAGCCGAGGATTTTATCCACGATGCCCAGCACCATAATCAGGACGAAGTTCACCAGAACGAACATCCAGTACTCTTTGCGGCGGGCGCGGCCACCAAATCCAATGTAGTTGCGCAGTACTTTTAAATACCAGTCCATTTTTTCCTTGCCTCAATAATCGGTCAATCACTTGTTTTTTAAGCGATCGAGATAAGGATAGATGGAGATTGTGAATTAAAAAAGGGCATCTGCTGATGCCCTTCGTATTTATCCAAAACGAACGTCGCGCCCGTGCGGTTCATCCAGGTCCTGCCACGGGCCGATGGAGATAATGCCCGTCGGGTTAATGGTTTTGTGGCTGCGGAAATAGTGGGTGCGAATATGGTCAAAATCGACCGTCTCCGCGATCCCTGGCATCTGGTAGATGTCGCGCAGGAAACCGTGCAGGTTCATGTAGTCGCTGATGCGGTGCTTATCGCACTTGAAGTGGGTGACGTAAACGGGGTCGAAGCGGATAAGCGTGGTCCACAGGCGAATGTCCGCTTCCGTCAGCCGATCGCCCGTTAAATAGCGGTGCTGGCCGAGGATTTGCTCCAGCCGTTCCAGGGATTCAAAGACTTTTCCGACCGCTTCGTCGTAGGCTTCCTGGCTGGTAGCAAAACCGGCCTTATAGACCCCGTTGTTCACGTTGTCGTAAATCCAGCCGTTCAGCTCGTCAATTTTATCCCGCAGCTCGACCGGGTAATAATCTCCGGCGCGGGCACCGTGCGCGTCAAACGCGGTGTTAAACATGCGGATGATTTCCGCGGACTCATTGCTGACGATCGTCTGGTTTTTCTTATCCCAGAGTACCGGCACCGTAACGCGTCCGGTGTAGTGCGGATCGGCACGCAGGTAGAGCTGGTAGAGGAAATCGTGGTGATACAGGTCGTCACCGGTCGCGGCGGGGAAATCACTGTCGAACGTCCAGCCGTTTTCCAGCATCAGCGGGTTTACCACCGAAACCGGAATCAAAGATTCGAGACCTTTAAGCTTGCGCACAATCAGCGTGCGGTGCGCCCACGGGCAGGCAAGAGAAACGTACAGATGATAACGATCTTTCTCCGCCGCGAAGCCGCCTTCGCCGCTCGGGCCAGCCGCGCCGTCTGCCGTCAGCCAGTTACGGAAGGCCGAAACAGAGCGCTTGAAGCGTCCTCCGGTGGATTTAGTGTCATACCAGACATCCTGCCAGACGCCGTCTACGAGTTGTCCCATTTTTTGTCCTCCGTCAGATAGCAAAAGCGAGGAGATATCTCCTCGCTTTGGGTTCAATCAGTATAGCGTGCTTACCACTTCTTATTCAGAAGGCGGTCGATGCTGTATGCGCCTGGACCTGTGATAGCCAGCAGCAGGAAGCCACCCGCGATGGTCAGGTTTTTCATGAACATCAGTGAGTTCACGCCTTCAGCAAAGTTGCTGTGGAACAGGAACGCGGTCAGCAGGGTAAAGCCCGCGGTAAACAGCGCGGTGGTGCGGGTCAGGAAGCCGAACAGAACCGCCAGGCCGCCGCCGAACTCAAGCAGAATAGTCAGCGGCAGCAGGAACCCCGGAACGCCCATGGCTTCCATATACTGCTGGGTACCCGCATATCCGGTGATTTTGCCCCAGCCTGCCACGATAAACAGAATTGGCATCAGAATACGCGCAGCCAGTACACCAACATCTTCTAATTTTTTCATTTTACTCTCCAGGAAACCACATGCGTGGCTGAACATTATTTTTGTGCAATTCCGGGTAGATACCGCGGCTCTGCTGTCGATGGAGAGGATAATAAACGGGGCGGGTAGCAATTGTTAGCAAGGAAAACTGTCAATCTTCTTCAAAGATATTGAGCAAAGGAGTGTGCGCAAAAATAAAAAACGGTAACCTGAGTTACCGTTTTGCGTTTATCACCGCAGCTGCTGTTGTCGCAACGTCGCCTTCACCAGACGCCAGGCGCTCCAGGCACCAAAACCGCGTCGGGCCCAGCGGATGAGCATATTCGGATGACGAACCGTCCAGATAGCCATCACGCTGCTGCCGACCAGCGCCCACGAACGCAGGCTCAGGAAGGTATTCCAGCCACGGTCAAACCGTCGCGTCGCGTCGATCCAGTCACGGCGGCTGGCAGACAGATCCAGCCGCTGCTGCTGGATCTGACTTAACAGGTACGCTTTTCGCTTCTGACGTTCCGCTTTATCGCTCACGGCTTGTCATCCTCCAGCAGGGCGCGATCGTTAGCCAGTTCCTGGCGCGTGTGGCGCAGGAAAGTGGACTTGCGCGCTTTACGCATCGTCCATATGCCGCCAATCAACGCCGCGACCAGCAGAACGACGGTCGTGGCAATCATCGCGTTGAGTCGATACTGCGGGTCAATGGCCCAGATGATTAACACCATCAGGCTCATCAGACCAAACGCGGCGAAGAGCATGGTCAGCCCGAGCATCAGCAGCATCTGGAAGAGGTTCGCTTTCTCCTCTTCCAGTTCGACCACTGCCAGCCGGACGCGCGTTTCGGCAATCCCAACCAGCGTCGTCAAAATACGCTGGCCGATGCCGAGGACGTTATTAGCAGGCCCTTGTGCGTGACGAGGATCTTCCATATCAACGACGCGTCAGCAGGACACCCAGCACCACACCCACTGCGGCACCAATACCAACACCCGTCCATGGATTGTCGCGCACATATTCATCTGCACGGGCAGCCGCTTCACGGGTCTGTTTCGCCAGCGCATCACCGGTTTCACCCAGGCGGTAGCGGCTCTCTTTCAGCGCCTGCTCCGCTTTGCTGCGCAGCTTGCTCACTTCTTCTTTCGACTTATCGGCAGAGGAGTTCAGCACCTCTTCAAGGGTATCGGCCAGGGATTTCAGTTCAGCGCGCAGATGTTCAGACGTCGTATCTTTTGACATGATTCTCTCCTGTTGAGATTTCCGTTAACTCAATAATCGCGAGCTTCCAGCGCTTTCAGGTCGTCCTGCGCCTCTTTCAACTTCTTCTCGCGCTTAGCAATTTTTTCCGCATCCCCTTTCTCTTTCGCTTCCTGCAGGTCTTGACGGCGCTCGGCTATCTCGTCCTTCTGTTCAGCGATTTTCTTCTGGTGATCGGCACGTAGCTTGCTGTCTGAACAGTTTGCTTTCACTTCGCTCAGCGCTTTTTTGAGACCATCAACACGGTGCTGGTTGTTATGCTTTTCGGCATAACCGATCTCACGCTGAATATCCTGTTCTTTCTCCTGACAGAGAGAGTTTGCGAAGGTCGCCGTGCTTAAAGAAAAAAGGGCCAGAGCCAGGGTCATGCGGAATTTCATTATCGAAACCTTCCATTGTGTTGCGGGGTTAGCCGCTATCCAAAATTATGCGGAGTACATTCGAGGGGTGCTCCGCGTACTTAAGCATAGTAAGTAAACGGGGGATTCACCAAAGTGAGTGAAAAGATTCGGAATCCAGGAAGTTATCCAAACCGATGCGACGTATCGCGAATCAATGATAACCACGCGGCTGGCGGGTTGTCATCTTCCTGCTGGGCAATGATATATCCGTGCGGCAGCGTTCGGTCAAGAACCGCTTTCGCGGCAGCGCTCTGCGCACGGGAATCAAACTTAATCAGTAAAACATCGTCCTGCGGGGTGATGCTCTTAAAGCGGATGCCGTTTGCATCCAGATGATGCCAGACAGAAAAACCGTCAGGCACACCGCCCCCCTGGTTTACCGGGCGAATGGCCAGCGTAGCGTCCTGGTGTGAAAGCGTGTTCCAGGCCAGCAGTACGGCGCTGAGCATCACCAGTGCAATAAAGGCACAGGCAAAGCGGCGCATGGCGAGCGGTGAGATAACCATCGTTAACCTCGCGCTCCGTATTTTTTCTTCCACAGGACAACCAGCGAGCCAATCAGGCCGAAGATCAGCAGAACAACAGGCAGCAGCATCAGGCATGACATCAGCTGATCTTCATATTTCATGAAGACCGGCGTTTTACCCAGCGCATAGCCCAGCGTCGTCAGGATCAGCACCCATAACAGGCCGCTCATCCAGTTGAAGAACTGGAAGCGTGCGCTGCTCAACCCGGACAGCCCGGCAATGGTGGGCAGCAGGGTGCGTACAAAGGCGATAAAGCGGCCAATCAGCAGCGCGGAAAGCCCATGCTTATGGAACAGGTGGTGCGCCCGCTGGTGATAGTGCGCAGGCAGATGGGAAAGCCAGTTCTGTACTATTCGGGTATTGCCCAGCCATCTTCCCTGAATATAACTCACCCAGCAGCCAAGGCTGGCCGCGACGGTCAGTAATAAAATGGTCTGTGGGAACGCCATTGCGCCTTTGGCACACAGCACGCCGACAAGCACCAGCAAACTGTCACCCGGTAAGAAGGCCGCAGGCAGCAAACCATTCTCGAGGAACAGAATCATAAACAAGACGAAATAGAGCATGCCAATCATGGAAGGGTTGGCCAGCGTTTCAAAATCCTGCGCCCAAAGGGCATGCAGCAGTTGGGTCAAAAGTTCCATTCAGTGTTCCTGGAAATCGGTTAACGTCTCGCCTGTTATCCGGGACAAACAGCACGGCGACATTGTTGTGATTTCATTATGGTCGCTCGCGGACACATTGCGGTGTGGCCAACACTGTTCCCTGTTAATTGGCTGGTTAGCAAGCACTAACTTTCAAAATAACGAAGTGAATCCAATTGTAACAAAGCCCGACGTTCTGCGTCACAGAATTTGCAGGGTGAGGTGATTTTGGCGTAAGCCCAGAAAGTGAGCGAGGGATTTTACAAAGGCTGACACTATATATGTTTTGCTTACCCACTCAGACGGGAAGGCGCAGCGAAGCGCCTGCCGGAAGAAAGGTCGCCTATTTTGCGCCGCTCGGGGCCGTATCGAGATGAACGACAGGATTATCGGCAAAAAGATAGCGGTCAGCGTTAAATTCAAAGTCGTCACTGGTTTCATTGAACAGCATCTGTTTGGTGTTTTCCAGATGTTGCCACATGGCCAGTTTTGCGGCGTGGGGATCTTTACGAATCAGCGCCTTAAGGATTTGGTCGTGATCGTCACACCAGTTGTCGACCGTGCGGGAATCGATGTGATCGTGCAGTTTTTTCCAGTAGGGGTTGTGAACGCGCTGAGTCCACATTTTCTCAACGATTGCCGCCAGCGCCGTATTCTGGGTGGCCAGGGCAACCTGAACGTGAAACTGCAGGTCCCACTCGGAGTCACGGAAACATTTTTCCTTGCGGGCGTTCTCCTGAATCTCCATCAGCTTCATGATGTCTTGCTTGGTCACCTGCGTGGCGGCAAATTCGGCAATATTGCTTTCGATCAGCTGGCGAGCCTGGAGCAGCTCAAACGGACCGTAGCTGGCGAATTCCAGACTTTCATCCGCCACCGGAGAATGTTTCGGCTGATTAGAAATAACGTGAATGCCGGAACCTTTGCGTACCTCGACGTAGCCTTCCACTTCCAGCATGATAATCGCTTCGCGCACCACGGTGCGGCTCACGCTTTTTTCATCCGCGATAAAGCGCTCGGCGGGAAGTTTATCACCGACAAGATAGACCCCTTGCTCGATGCGATCTTTCAGCTCGGCAGCAAGTTGTTGATATAAACGACGTGGTTCGGTGATTTCCATATGCGCTCCAGGCAGGGTACGGCAGATGATTTGTTATACCACTTTCACGGAATACTCTCCAGATTTTGCCATTAAAAAAGCCGCCCGGAGGCGGCTTCGGTGAAACGCATTTTCGCTAACTCTGCGTGGCCGGTCGCCCAAGAGACTCTTTCGCCAGCTCGTCTGCGGATTTGCTTTTCAGCACCGTCCAGATAACCACCGCACCCATCAGGTCGAAGATTGCCAGCACCGCGAACAGCGGGCTGAAGCCGATGGTATCCGCCAGCGCGCCGACGACCAGCGCGAACATCGTACTTGCGGTCCACGCGGCCATACCGGTCAGGCCGTTGGCGGTTGCCACTTCGTTACGGCCGAAGACGTCAGAGGAGAGTGTAATCAGCGCGCCGGAGAGCGACTGGTGCGCAAAACCACCGATGCACAGCAGCGCGATAGCGACGTAGGGGCTGGTGAACAGGCCGATCATGCCCGGGCCAATCATCAGCAGCGCGCCCATGGTCACCACCATCTTACGGGAAACGATCAGGTTTACCCCAAACCAGCGCTGGAACAGCGGCGGCAGGTAGCCGCCCACGATGCAGCCCAGGTCAGCGAACAGCATCGGCATCCAGGCGAACATCGCGATCTCTTTCAGGTTAAAACCGTAGACTTTAAACATAAACAGTGGGATCCACGCGTTGAAGGTGCCCCAGGCCGGTTCAGCCAGGAAGCGCGGCAGGGCGATACCCCAGAACTGACGGGTGCCCAGGATCTGCCAGACGGACATCTTCTTGCCATTGTTGGTCTGATGCTGCGCTTCCTGACCACCAATAATGTATTCGCGTTCTTCCTCGGAGAGTTTCTTCTGATCGCGCGGGTGCTTATAGAAAACCAGCCACGCCATTGCCCAGGCAAAGCTCAGCACGCCAGAGATAATGAACGCCATCTGCCAGCTGTGCATCACGATGGCCCACACCACCAGCGGCGGCGCAATCATCGCGCCGATGGACGAGCCCACGTTGAAGTAACCTACCGCAATGGAACGCTCTTTTGCCGGGAACCACTCGGAGCTGGCTTTCAGCCCCGCCGGGATCATTGCGGCTTCTGCCGCACCGACCGCGCCACGCGCCAGCGCCAGACCGCCCCAGCTGCCTGCCAGTGCGGTTGCGCCGCAGAATACCGCCCAGGCGATGGCGAAGAAGGCATAGCCGATTTTTGTACCCAGAATATCGAGAACATACCCAGCAACAGGCTGCATTACGGTGTAAGCGGCAGAATACGCCGCGATGATATAAGAGTATTGCTGCGTGGAGATATGCAGCTCTTCCATCAACGTCGGCGCCGCGGCTGCCACGGTGTTACGTGTCAGGTAGCCCAGCACGGTGCCCAGCGTCACCAGCGCGATCATATACCAACGTAACCCTTTAATTTTACGCATCTAAAACCTCATCGTTATGTTATTTCCGCGCCAGAGCACGGCAACCTCTCAACCGTTGCCGGGAGCAGTTGTGTAACGGGAGGGGCGTAGCCGGGAGAATGTCCCGGAACGGCCCGAACCTTGCCATAAGTAAGCGTGCATAAGTCGGCATCCGTACCGTTAAATCCGATGTTTCTCACACCGGTAATGCATTCCGTCGGCTTAGTGTTTGCGACGGCGAAAAGATAACTTGTCATACAACTTTAAAAGGTGAGTGACATCACAAATGTATGATCCTTTGTAGGGGCATTATTCGTTGCGGCTGAAGCCAGTACCGACGCGGTCTGTAGAGTGGTTTACCCCAATTTGGGTAATTTATTTGTCGACGTTTATTGATCTGACTCACGAAAAAAACGTCGGCTGGTGGAAATTGGTGTGATAACTTTGCAGCATATGAACATACGCTTTCTGACGCTCCCGTAATGAGGAAGACGATAATGACGCCGTTTATGACCGACGATTTTCTGTTAGATACCGAATTTGCCCGCCGCCTGTACCACGACTACGCAAAAGACCAGCCGATTTTCGACTACCACTGCCATTTACCGCCGCAGCAGGTTGCCGAAAATTATCGTTTCAAAAACCTGTATGATATCTGGCTAAAGGGTGACCACTACAAATGGCGTGCGATGCGCACCAACGGCGTGGCCGAGCGCCTGTGTACCGGCGACGCGAGCGATCGCGAGAAGTTTGACGCCTGGGCGGCGACCGTTCCGCACACTATCGGCAACCCGCTTTACCACTGGACGCACCTCGAACTGCGCCGTCCGTTTGGCATCACCGGCAAGCTGCTTTCTCCCGCGACGGCGGATGAGATCTGGGACCAGTGCAATGCGCTGCTGGCGCAGGATAACTTCTCCGCGCGCGGCATCATGAAGCAGATGAACGTGAAGATGGTGGGCACCACCGACGATCCGATTGACTCCCTGGAGCATCATGCAATCGTCGCCAAAGACACCTCTTTTGACATCAAAGTGCTGCCAAGCTGGCGCCCGGACAAAGCCTTCAACATCGAACAGGCCACCTTCAACGACTATATGGCGAAGCTGGCGGAAGTGTCCGATACCGACATCCGTCGTTTCGCGGACCTGCAAACCGCGCTGACCAAACGACTGGATCACTTCGCGGCGCACGGCTGTAAAGTCTCCGACCACGCGCTGGACGTGGTGATGTTTGCGGAATCAAACGAAGCGGAACTGGACAGCATCCTGGCGCGTCGCCTGTCCGGTGAATCGCTTAGCCAGCATGAAGTGGCGCAGTTCAAAACCGCGGTGCTGGTGTTCCTCGGTGCGGAATACGCCCGTCGCGGCTGGGTACAGCAGTACCACATCGGTGCGCTGCGCAATAACAACCAGCGCCAGTTCAAGCTGCTGGGCGCGGACGTGGGATTTGACTCCATCAACGACCGCCCGCTGGCGGAAGAGCTGTCCAGACTGCTGAGCAAACAGAACGAACAAAACCTGCTGCCGAAAACCATTCTTTACTGCCTGAACCCGCGCGATAACGAAGTGCTGGGCACTATGGTTGGCAACTTCCAGGGCGAGGGGATGCCGGGCAAGATGCAGTTCGGATCCGGCTGGTGGTTCAACGATCAGAAAGACGGCATGGAGCGACAGATGACGCAGCTGGCGCAGCTTGGCCTGCTGAGCCGCTTTATCGGCATGCTGACCGACAGCCGCAGCTTCCTCTCCTACACTCGCCATGAATATTTCCGCCGCATTCTGTGCCAGATGATTGGCCGCTGGGTGCATGCGGGCGAAGCGCCAGCGGATCTCCAGCTGCTGGGCGAAATGGTGAGAAACATCTGCTTTAACAATGCGCGCGACTACTTCGCCATTGAACTGAACTAAGGCCGTCTGAGGTTGATATGCAATACATCAAAATCCATTCGCTGGATAACGTGGCCGTCGCGCTGGCAGATTTAACCGAAGGCACGGAAGTGACCTTCGACAACCAGTCGGTCACGCTGCGCCAGGCCATTGGACGTGGACACAAGTTTGCCCTGATCCCCATTGCAAAAGGGGAGAACGTGGTGAAGTACGGTTTGCCCATCGGCCATGCGCTGGCGGATATTGCGCCGGGTGAATATATTCATTCCCACAACACCCGCACCAATCTCAGCGATCTGGACGAGTACAGCTATCAACCTGTTCTACCGAAAGAAGAAGTGCAGGCGGGGGATCGCGAGGTGCAAATCTACCGTCGCGCGAACGGTGAGGTGGGGATCCGCAACGAGCTGTGGATCCTCCCGACCGTCGGCTGCGTGAACGGCATCGCGCGTCAAATTCAGACGCGTTTCCTGAAAGAGACCCACGATGCCGAGGGCACCGACGGCGTGCATCTGTTCAGCCACACCTACGGCTGCTCCCAGTTGGGTGACGACCACATCAACACCCGCACCATGCTGCAAAACATGGTGCGCCACCCGAACGCGGGTGCGGTGCTGGTGATCGGCCTCGGCTGCGAGAACAACCAGGTCGACGCCTTCCGCGAGACGCTGGGTGAATTCGACCCTGAGCGCGTTCACTTCATGGTGTGCCAGCATCAGGACGACGAGGTGGAAGCGGGCGTTGAGCAGCTGCACCAGCTGTACGAGGCGATGCGCCACGACAGGCGCGAGCCGGGCAGGCTGAGCGAGCTGAAGTTTGGGCTGGAGTGCGGCGGGTCTGACGGTCTTTCCGGCATTACCGCCAACCCGATGCTGGGCCGCTTCTCGGATTACGTGATTGCCAACGGCGGCACGACGGTGCTGACCGAAGTGCCGGAAATGTTCGGCGCGGAGCGCATTCTGATGAGCCACTGCCGCGACGAAGAGACGTTCGAGAAGACCGTCACCATGGTGAACGACTTCAAACAGTACTTCATTGCCCATAATCAGCCGATTTATGAAAACCCGTCGCCGGGTAACAAAGCGGGCGGGATCACCACGCTGGAGGAGAAATCTCTCGGCTGCACCCAGAAAGCGGGCGCCAGCCAGGTGGTGGACGTTCTGCGCTACGGCGAACGCCTGAAAACCCACGGTCTGAACCTGCTGAGCGCTCCGGGCAACGATGCGGTCGCCACCAGCGCGCTGGCGGGGGCGGGCTGTCACATGGTGTTGTTCAGCACCGGTCGCGGTACGCCGTACGGCGGTTTTGTCCCGACGGTCAAAATCGCCACCAACAGCGAGCTGGCGGCGAAGAAAAAGCACTGGATTGATTTCGACGCGGGCCAGCTGATCCACGGCAAAGCGATGCCGCAGCTGCTGACGGAGTTCGTGGACACTATCGTGGAGTTTGCTAACGGCAGGCAGACCTGCAACGAGAAGAACGACTTCCGCGAGCTGGCGATCTTTAAGAGTGGTGTGACGCTTTAATCGGTGCGGCCTGATGCCCTCTCCCACGAGGAGAGGGTACAAACACTAAAAACGGCAACCTCAGGGTTGCCGTTTTGCTGTTAACCTCGCAATGCGTTCTTCGCTAAACGCGCGTCTTCCGCCTGACAGGCCGCTGCGGTGAACAGCACGTCGGTAGAGGAGTTCAGCGCGGTTTCGCAGGAGTCCTGCAGCACGCCGATGATGAAGCCGACGGCCACAACCTGCATCGCAATCTCGTTCGGGATGCCGAACATATTGCACGCAAGCGGGATCAGCAGCAGCGAACCGCCCGCCACGCCGGATGCGCCACAGGCACACAGCGACGCCACCACGCTCAGCAGCAGCGCCGTAGGCAGATCCACCGGAACGCCCAGCGTATGCACTGCCGCCAGGGTCAGCACGGTGATGGTAATAGCCGCACCCGCCATGTTCACGGTTGCACCCAGCGGGATCGACACGGAATAGGTATCGCGGTCCAGGTTCAGCTTCTCCGCCAGCGCCATGTTCACCGGAATGTTCGCCGCCGAGCTGCGGGTGAAGAAGGCGTACACGCCGCTTTCGCGCAGGCAGGTCAGCACCAGTGGATAAGGGTTACGGCGGATCTGCCAGAACACCAGCAGCGGGTTGATCACCAGCGCCACCAGCAGCATACAGCCGACCAGAACCACCAGCAGCTGGGCGTAGCCCCACAGCGCGTCAAAACCGGTGGTTGCCAGCGTGGAGGAGACCAGACCGAAGATCCCGATTGGCGCAAAGCGAATCACCAGTTTCACCATAAAGGTGACGGCGTTCGACATATCGTTCACCAGGTTTTTCGTGGTTTCGTTGCCGTGACGCAGCGCGAAGCCCAGACCAATCGCCCAGACCAGAATACCAATGTAGTTTGCATTCATCAGCGCGGTGATGGGGTTAGAAACCATGCTCATCAGCAGACCGCGCAGCACTTCTACAATCCCGGACGGCGGCGTGACATCACCGGCGGCGCTGGTCAGGTGCAGCGTGGACGGGAACAGGAAGCTGAACACAACGGCCGTTAAGGCAGCAGAGAAGGTTCCCAGAAGATACAGGAACAGAATAGGGCGAATGTTGGTTTTTTGTCCGTGCTGGTGGTTGGCAATCGACGCCATCACCAGCATCAGCACCAGTACCGGTGCGACGGCCTTCAGCGCGCCAACGAAAAGGGTGCCGAGCAGCCCCGTGGCTTCCGCGGCAGGTTTTGACACCATCGCCAGCAGAATACCCAGTACCAACCCGACCAGAATTTGTTTTACAAGGCTGCCCTGCGCCAGGCGCGCGAACAGACCGCGTGATTGTGTGCTCATACGTTATTCCTGAGTGAAATTGCGTTCCATCCTGGATGTGCTCTAAGTCACATTTGTGTCCGGATGTAAGTTTTTGTTTGCCTGGTTGAGTATCAGGGAAAGCAGCGAAAGGCGGAAGAGTAAAATGCTGGATTTTACGTGTCACATCATATTTTTTAACTATTGCGTCACAAAAGTGTGTCCACCCTCTCCCTGAGGGAGAGGGCCGGGGTGAGGGGATTACTCCACCTGCTGCTTCTTATCGTGCTGGCGGTTAACCCAGGTATTGATAAGCAGCGTCACCAGCAGAATGCCGAACACCACGCCAAGCGAGATAGCGATCGGGATATGGTAGAAATCGACGATCAGCATCTTGATACCGATAAACACCAGGATCACCGACAGGCCGTACTTCAGCATCGAGAAGCGCTCAGCCGCGCCTGCCAGCAGGAAGTACATGGCACGCAGACCAAGGATCGCAAACAGGTTAGAGGTCAGCACGATGAACGGGTCGGTCGTCACCGCGAAGATCGCCGGGATGCTGTCTACGGCGAAAATCACGTCGCTCAGCTCGACCAGAATCAGCACCAGCAGCAGCGGGGTGGCGAACAGCAGGCCGTTCTTACGCACGAAGAAGTGTTCGCTCTCGATCTTGTCCGTCATGCGCAGATGGCCGCGGATCCACTTCACCAGCGGCTTATCGCCGATACCGGTATCGTCTTCTTTCGCCAGCGCCATCTTGACCCCGGTGAACAGCAGGAACGCGCCGAACACGTACAGCAGCCATTCGAACTGGGCAATCAGCCAGCTGCCGGCGAAGATCATGATGGTACGCAGGACAATGGCACCCAATACGCCGTATACCAGCACGCGGCGCTGCAGGGCAGCAGGCACGGCAAAGTAGCTGAACAGCATCAGCCAGACGAAGACGTTATCAACCGCAAGGGCTTTTTCAATCAAATAGCCGGTGAGGAAAGCGAGCGCCTGAGGATCGGCCACCGCACGGCCTTCGGTCGAGGCCAGATACCACCAGAAGGCGGCGCAGAAAAGGAGTGAGAGGCTAACCCACACCAGTGACCAGACGGCGGCCTGCTTGACGCTCATGCCGTGCTCGCCGCGACGACCCTGCAAAAAGAGGTCGATCGCCAGCATGATGAGCACGACAACCGCGAATCCGCCCCACAGCATTGGAGTGCCGACAGAATGCATACTATTTTCCTTACACATAAAAAACAAAAACGGCTATGGTCAGAAGACGATAGCCGTTAGCTTTTTATGCATAGACCTCGCCTCCCGGCAAGGTCTCACTTACAACCATAAAGGTTGCCCGGCGACCGGATGCGGTTTTGCACGCATCGTAATGACGATCCACCGGCGAAGAAGTTACTCCCCTTTGCAGGTAACAAAATATGTCAGACCATCGGTTTCGTCAATGGTCTGCGCCGTTTCATTACACAGCTTTACGCGATAGCTTCTGCGCCGACGCCGTCTGCCGGGAACACCACGCCGGTCTGGCGGCGGATCTCGGTCTGCAGCTTCGCCGTGGTGCGGCTTACCGCAAGGCCAGGGTGATTCACTTCATTATCTTCCACCAGACGGGCGAAGACCTCTGCCTCATAGAGCATAGTGTTAATATGCTGAGGCTGCGTCAGCTCCTGCGCTTTTCCGCCGCGCGGCACAAAACTCACCTTCTGGCATTCGGAGATTTTTTCGATGACCAGCGACCCGGCTTCGCCCTGAATTTCGCTCGGCAACACGGAATCGCTCACCTTGGAGTGCTGTAGCGTGACGCTAAAATCACCGTAGTCCAGCACCACCAAACCGTGCGCATCCACGCCGCTCTCCAGCAGGCTGGCGGTGGCCGTGACGCCGTGCGGCTCGCCCCACAGGGCAACCGCAGAGGCCAGGCAGTAGAAACCGATGTCCATGATCGAGCCGTTCGAGAAGGCCGGGTTAAAGGTATTCGGGTTTTCACCGTCCAGATAGCGCTGATAGCGCGACGAGTACTGGCAGTAGTTGATAAAGGCTTTACGCACTTTGCCAATTTTCGGCAGGGACTGCTGCAGCAGCAGGAAGTTCGGCAGGCTGGCGGTTTTGAACGCTTCGAACAGCACCACCTGGTTTTCGCGAGCAAGCGCAATGGCCGCTTCCACTTCCTCAATATTGGAGGCCAGCGGCTTCTCGCAGATCACATGCTTTTTGTGGCCGAGAAACAGCGCCGTTTGCGGGAAGTGCAGGGAGTTCGGGCTGGCGATATAGACCGCGTCAATGGCGTCGCTTTGCGCCATTTCATCCAGGGAGGTGAAGAGATGCTCGACAAGGTAGTCGTTAGCAAAGCTCTGCGCCTGCTCAAGGCTGCGGGAATAGACTGCGGTGAGCTTAAGTTTGCCGGTTTCGTGGGCGGCGTCGACGAACTGGCGCGTGATCCAGTTCGTTCCAATGACTGCGAAACGTATCATAAACGTTTACGTACTCCGTAGCAGGGAACCTTTAGCCACTGTAGCACGGGATTATTGCAAAACCAGTGCGCTATTCCGCATTACCATTTAACGATAAATGCGTAAGCCACAGGCGGGTGTCAAACTCCAGCTGGTGGTACTGCGGCTCCATGTGGCAGCACAGGGAATAGAACGCTTTGTCGTGCTCTTTCTCCTTCAGGTGCGCCAGCTCATGGACCACGATCATCCGCAGAAACGCTTCCGGCGCGTGACGAAACACGGTCGCCACGCGGATCTCGGCCTTCGCTTTCAGCTTGCCGCCCTGCACGCGGGAGATAGCGGTGTGCAGGCCGAGCGCGTTTTTAAGCACGTGGATCTTGTTGTCGTACATCACCTTGTTTATCGGCGGCGCGCTCTTCAGATACCGGCTTTTTAGATCCTGCGTATACTGCCAGAGGGCCTTATCGGTCGCGAAATCGTGCGTGCCGGGGTAGCGTTTTTCCAGCACCGCGCCGAGCTTCTGCTCGGCAATCAGGCTTCGAACCTGGGAAAGTAAATGCTCCGGATAGCCCTGGAGATAAGTAAGTTGGTTCATCAAAAGCCCAAATTAATGCGAAAACGGGTATACTCACGCACCCTTTTCAGGGATACGCCAAATTTTACCATTCAGGAGGGCCGATGAGCCACTTAGACAACGGTTTCCGTTCACTCAACCTTAAACGTTTCCCGGAAACGGACGACGTTAACCCGCTTCAGGCGTGGGAAGCGGCGGATGAATATCTGCTGCAGCAGTTGGATGAGACTGAAATCCGCGGCCCGGTTTTGATCCTGAATGACGCGTTTGGCGCGCTCGGCTGCGCCCTGGCGGAGCACGCGCCTTACAGCATCGGCGATTCCTACCTGAGCGAGCTGGCGACGCGTGAAAACCTGCGCCATAACGACATCGACGAGTCCAGCGTGAAGTTCCTCGACAGCACCGCGGACTACCCGCATGCGCCGGGCGTGGTATTGATCAAGGTACCAAAAACCATGGCGCTGCTGGAGCAGCAGCTGCGCGCGCTGCGTAAGGTCGTGACGCCGGAAACCCGCATTATCGCGGGTGCTAAAGCGCGCGATATCCATACCTCAACGCTGGAGCTGTTCGAGAAAGTGCTCGGCCCGACCACCACGACGCTGGCCTGGAAAAAAGCGCGCCTGATCAACTGCACCTTTAGCGCACCGGAGCTGGCCGACGCGCCGGAGACGCTGAGCTGGAAGCTGGAAGGCACCGACTGGACCATCCACAACCATGCGAACGTTTTCTCCCGCACCGGGCTGGACATCGGGGCGCGTTTCTTTATGGAGCACCTGCCGGAAAATCTGGAAGGGGAAATCGTCGATCTGGGCTGCGGCAACGGCGTGATTGGCCTGACGCTGCTGGCGAAGAACCCGGAAGCCAGCGTGGTGTTCAGCGACGAATCGCCGATGGCGGTGGCCTCCAGCCGTCTGAACGCGGAAACCAACATGCCGGAAGCGGTGGATCGCTGCGAGTTTATGATCAACAACGCGCTCTCCGGCGTAGAGCCATTCCGCTTCAACGCCGTGTTCTGCAACCCGCCGTTCCACCAGAAGCACGCCCTGACGGATAACGTCGCGTGGGAGATGTTCCACCACGCGCGCCGCTGCCTGAAAATCAACGGCGAGCTGTACATCGTGGCGAACCGCCACCTGGACTACTTCCACAAGCTGAAGAAGATTTTCGGCAACTGCGTCACCATTGCCACCAATAACAAGTTTGTGGTGCTGAAATCGGTGAAGCTGGGTCGCCGTCGCTAAGATTGTTTGCCCGGTAGCGCTTCGCTTACCGGGCTTTTTCATTCTTTTAACAAACTTATGATGCAGTTTCCTGAGTCATAGCATTAGTTTCAATTTCTATTGGAGTAACCGAGTTAGTAATCTGCACTGCCGTTAAGCGAGCTGTGACTGCCTCAGCAATATCTTCTAGTTTTGACCAAACTAGTGCCCCAGGAGGAAGACAGCTGCCTTCTATTTCGAGAATGCCATCCAAAAGATCTTTTATTTTATTGTACAAATCATCCTCTTCTTTCATATGTTTTATACAATTATCAGGTTTTTCACTACCAATCGTTTCATCAAAATATGCCTCTTCGAAATTTATGATTGATGCGATTACTCGTGAATTCTCGCTTTGATTAGCTAATATTTTATTATTATTAGTCCATGCAGGATTTACACTTTCGAATGTCTCGTAAACAATCAAATCTGGAGTGCTCAATTTTTTATTCTTTCTTTTGGAAATTATTAATGGTGTGTCAGTGTCGTGCAAAACATAGTATTTTACTCCAAAATGATTGAGAACTTTCATCATCGAAGCAACAGTAACTTTACCTCTGGCTCTGATAATGTTTAGGTCCTGATATTCAAAGTTGTTCCTAGATTTTTCAGTTTGTTTGATGTAATTAAATGCTGAGTATTCAGTGTCTCCCTCAACAATCATAATCCTTCCGCCGAAAAAAGCTTCCGATATGTGAGAATCGAATAGATTAATTAATTTAAGATTTTCTTTATCATTATTATCAAGTTGCGCTTTGTCGGGTCTAAACAAGGTTGTTGTTTTTATGTTATTGTCTGAATTTTTATCAACTCTAATAATTGTTGTATGATCTTTTGTAAGGTCTATAAAGCTCGGTGAATGTGTGGCGATCATTATTTGCCAGTTTTCATTATCAGGTAAACTATAAAGAACATCTCTCGCAAGAGCAGTTGCTTGTGGATGTAAACTTACTTCTGGTTCATCTAGTAATAAAACATGGGCTATGTTGGGACCTAATTTTTCGTGATATGTTTTAGCTTTTGATGACGCAGGCTTAGCAGCTACTCCTTTATCGGCCAGCAGCTTCAATATCGTCCACAGAGCTGTTCTTCTACTTCCACTCCCTTGTTTCTCTAATGGGAAAGTAGTACCATCAGTTGGACCCATTTCTAATAAAAACTCATCTCCTAATAAATCAATTTTAATCGGGGCTGTGCTTTCTGGTGAGTAAATCTTCAATGAATGGCTAGGGAATATTTGTCCAATTATTTGATTCGCTTCTTGTTCTAATGCATTAATGTTTTCACTTTGTAATTGTTTAGAGGAGTTTCGAAGTTCTCTTAATTCATCTACAAGTTTTTCATATTTACTAAATTCATCCTCATCATGTTGTTTTATAGTTTTTATCCCATCTTCAAGTAAGTTTTTCAACAAAGAGGTTATTGCCTTCGTTTGAACATCAGGATCATCAAATGTGTTAACTCTATGTGGTTTCGGTCTGCGGGATTTTGCAACGTTGTTAACACCCCAAGGCATAGTTTCTTCATCGCTTGGTTCAGCCCAGCGATTTGCATTTATATTATAACCAACTCTAATTGGATCCGAGTTTATATTCATCCATTTCCATTTTTCTTTAACCATGAAATTATCACTTCCATCTATTGGATGACACCATTTATCACCGGGCTTGTTTTCATTTGTAACGATTGAATGCACGATAATTTCAGGTAGGTGATTAACATCCACAGTTTTATTATGAAAATCTTCAATTGAGAGTTTTAATCCATCTGTAACGGCTTCATATGCTCTGAGAATAGTACTTTTACCAGCGTTGTTTGGTCCTACCAAAATGACAATTTTATCAATATCTAGAGCAATTTTCTCACTACCAATACAACCAAAGTTTGAAACTTCCAGTCTGCATATTTTGGGTACTGTTGACATGTGAAATCCTTTTTAAAAGTAGTTGATGGAATGATTTTTGAATCATTCTATATACTTACTGTTTGTATTGTATTTAGCAATATGTATTTAATTAGATATGCTATTAAAATCCAGAAAATTTTAAAAATGAGATCTAAATATCATTTTAAATAATAAAGGCCTAATATTAAATGAAAGGGGTATACAACTTAAAATTAAATTGCCCGATAAATTAAGCATTACCGGGCAGTGCCGTTAAATACTCAAAGCTAATGTCGTCCCCTGCGCAATTGCCCGCCGCGCATCCAGCTCCATCGCTACGTCACACCCGCCGATCAAATGCACCGTTTTACCCGCCTCGCGCAGCGGATCGGCCAGATCCCGCTTTGGCTCCTGTCCGGCACATAGAATCACATGATCCACGCGCAGCAGCTGCGGCTCGCCGCCGATCGTGACGTGCAGACCCTCGTCGTCGATCTTCTGATAGCTCACTGCCGGGATCATCTTCACCCCGCGCGAGAGCAGGGTGGCGCGGTGGATCCAGCCCGTGGTTTTGCCCAGCCCTTCGCCCGGCTTGCTGGCCTTACGCTGGAGCATCACGATCTGGCGCGGGCTTTTCGGCAGCTGCGGCCCTTCCGGCCGTAATCCGCCGGACTGGCTCAGGCTGGTATCAATGCCCCATTCTACGCAGAACTCGGCAATGTTCTGGCTGGTGGCTTCGCCCGGCTGGCTTAAGTACATCGCGGTATCAAATCCGATCCCGCCGCAGCCGATAATCGCCACCTTCTCGCCAACGGGCGCTTTGTCACGCAGCACGTCGAGATAGCTCAAGACTTTCGGATGATCGATGCCCTCGATCGCAGGCGTGCGCGGTACGATCCCGCTCGCCAGGATCGTCTCATCGAAACCGATCAGATCCGCCGCGCTGACAAGCTGGTTAAGCCGTAGCTCGACGCCCGTTAGCTCGATCATCCGGCGGTAGTAGCGCAGCGTTTCATAAAACTCCTCTTTGCCGGGGATCTGTTTGGCGATATTAAACTGCCCGCCAATCTCCGCCAGCGCATCAAACAGCGTCACGCTGTGCCCGCGCGAGGCGGCATTCACCGCAAACGCCAGCCCTGCGGGGCCAGCGCCCACCACGGCCAGGCGTTTTTTATTGACCGCCGGAACCACCGGCATTTTGGTTTCATGGCAGGCGCGCGGGTTAACCAGGCAAGAGGTGACCTTCCCGACGAAGATCCGATCCAGACAGGCCTGGTTACAGCCGATGCAGGTGTTGATCTCATCCGCGCGGCCGCTTTGCGCTTTGGAGAGCAGTTCCGCATCCGCGAGGAACGGACGCGCCATCGACACCATATCGGCATCGCCGCGTGAGATCACATCGTCCGCCACCTGCGGGTCGTTAATGCGGTTAGTGGTGACCAGCGGAACGGAAACTTTGCCCTTCAGCTTGCGCGTCACCCAGCTGAACGCCGCGCGCGGCACCGGCGTGGCAATGGTCGGAATGCGCGCCTCGTGCCAGCCGATGCCGGTGTTGATAATCGTGGCGCCTGCGGCTTCAATCGCCTGCGCCAGCTGCACGGTTTCGTCGAACGTGCCGCCGCCCTCTACCAGGTCGAGCATCGACAGGCGGAAGATGATAATAAAATCCGCGCCCGCACGTTCGCGCACCGCGCGCACCACCTCCACGGCAAAGCGCATCCGGCGGGCATAGTCGCCTCCCCATTCGTCGTCGCGCTGGTTGGTGCGGGCGGCGAGGAATTCGTTAATCAGATAGCCTTCGGAGCCCATCACCTCGACGCCGTCGTAGCCCGCCTCACGCGCCAGCGCGGCACAACGGGCGAAATCGTTTATCAGCGTCAGGATCTCGTCGTGGCTGAGGGCATGGGGCTTGAAGCGGTTAATCGGCGCCTGGAGGGCCGACGGTGCGACCAGGTTTGGCTGGTAGCTGTAGCGTCCGGTATGCAGGATTTGCAGGGCGATTTTGCCGCCCTCGCGGTGTACCGCGTCGGTCACAGTGCGGTGGTGCGGCAGCTGTGAGGCATCGTTCAGCACCGCGCCGCCCTCCATGCCCACGCCGGAAGGCGCAGGGGCCACGCCGCCGGTGACAATCAGCGCCACCCCGTGGCGGGCGCGCTCGGCGTAGAAGGCCGCCAGACGCTCGGCCCCATCCGGATGTTCCTCCAGCCCGGTGTGCATCGAGCCCATCAGCACGCGGTTTTTAAGGGTGGTAAACCCCAGATCGAGGGGGGCGAATAACGACGGGTAGCGGCTCATAGTCTCTTCCAGTGTAAAATTATTGTTATGTGGTCGGATGAGTTACTAATTTAGCCAGCGGAGAGTAAAAGGGAAAAGGGGAATGCGGTGATTGTGATGGGATTCAAATATTGGTGCGGCCTGATGCCCTCACCCTAACCCTCTCCCACAGGGAGAGGGGACGTAATCTCCCTCTCCCTTAGGGAGAGGGCCGGGGTGAGGGGGATGCCCGCACTAACCCCGGTGCCTGCCACATCGACGTCGTCAGCCCGCTGTCCACCAGCCCGAGCTGGTCGGCGTACACCGCCTGCCATTTCTGCATCATGCCGTCGTACAGCTCGCGGTGCTGCGGGTTTGGCGTGAACTCATGGCTCCACTTCACCAGCCGCTCGCCCGTCGAGGCCATATCCGCAAACAGCCCCGCGCCAGCACCTGCCGCAATGGCGCACCCCAGCGCCGTCGCCTCCTTCACTTCCGGCACGCGCACCGGCAGCCCGGTGACGTCGCTTAATATCTGGCTCCACAGCGCCCCTTTCGAACCGCCTCCGGCAAACACCAGGCTTTCGAAGTTAACGCCGGAGAAGCGCGAGATCTGCGCCAGGTTGCAGGCCGAGACAATCGCCGCGTTCTCCTCCAGCGCGCGAAACAGCGTCGCTTTGTTGCACTTTTCCGGGTCGATGGAGAGGTTAATAAACGACGGCGCGGCGTGGTACCACTGCTTGAAATGCATCGCGTCGGAGAATATCGGCATCACCCCGTGGGAGCCCGCCGGCACGCGGCTCGCCATCTCTTCCAGCAGGGAGTAGGTGTCCATCCCCATACGCTCGGCAATCAGCTTCTCCTCCGCGCAGAAGGCATCGCGGAACCAGCGCATGGTCAGCCCGGTAAAGAAGCTGATCGACTCCGCCTGCGCCATGCCGGGAATGACGTGCGGGTTCACGCGGATGTTCATCTCGGGGTCGGTGCGCACCTGCGGCAGGTTCACCACCTGCTGCCAGAAGGTGCCGCCCAGCACCGCCGTTTGCCCGGCGCGGACCACCCCCAGCCCCAGACAGCCCAGCTGCACGTCGCCGCCGCCCATCACAACCGGCGTGCCTTCGCGCAGGCCGCTCTGCTGCGCGGCCTCTCTGGTAATTGCCCCCAGCACGGTGCCGGTCTCTTTCACCGGGGAGAGGATATCGGCGCGCAGCCCGGCCATGTCGAGCAGCGCCGGACGCCAGTCGCGGGAGAAGAGATCGAGCATGCCGGTGGTGCCCGCGTTAGACGGGTCGACCGCCAGCTCGCCGGAGAGCTTCGCCGCCAGCCAGTCGCTGATCATGGTGATGGTCGCAGCCTTGCGGTAGATGTCCGGACGGTGGTGCGCCAGCCACAGCAGGCGCGGCATGGCGCTCAGCGCCAGCGTCTGGCCGGAAACGTCATACACCTCGGATTCAAAACGATAGTCGTGGATCTCTTTGAGTTCGGCCACCTCGCGGCTGGCGCGGGCATCGACGTTGGCGCAGGCCCAGATGGCCTCGCCGTTGCGGTCATACAGCACGATCCCTTCGCGCATCGAGCAGCAGGCAACGGACTGAATATCCGCCGCGCTCAGGCGCGCGCGTTCCAGCGCCTGATGAATACACCGGCAGGCCAGCTGCCAGTTGGTGTCGAGGTCGAACTCCATCGACCCCGGCACGTTCTCCACGCTCAGGTGCTTCCACTCGGCCTGGCCGACGGCAACCTGGTTGCCCTGTAAATCGAAAATCACGGCGCGAACGCTGCCTGTCCCTGCATCTAACGCTAAAAGGTAACTCATGAGCTTGCCTCGTTGTTAGCGCAGGGCGACTCTTATTCGGCCAGAGCCAGCACCGCGCGGGCTGTCGTCTCTTCCGTCACCAGGCCATTAATACGGCGACCCTTCAGTGCGGCATAAATCGCATCGGCTTTCTCTTCCCCTCCGGCCACGCCAACGATGGTGGGCAGCTGCGCCAGTTCATCGAGCGTGACGCCCAGCAATTCTTTATGGATCTCCAGCTCCTCAACGCACTCGCCCTCCGCATTGAGGAAATAGCCGAGAATGTCGCCGACCGCCCCTTTGCGGGCGTACATCAGCTGTTCACCTTCGCTGATATAGCCGGAGCGCAGTATCGTGGCGTCACGGCGCTGGTTCACCGAACCAATGCCGACCACCGCCACGTCGGCGGCAGTCGCGGCGAGGATCACATCCCGCACGCTGGTCTCGCGTTTTAAGATCCCGGCCACCTCGGCGGATGAGACGCGAAGCGGGGCGGGGATCATGCTGACGCTGCAGGCCGCGTCGAGCTGGCCGATGCCGGTCATATACGGCCCGACGCCGCCGGAGAGCGTCACCAGGCGGATCTGCTGCGAGCTGATAAAGCCGCTCAGGTGCTGCAGGCTGCTCATGGTGGTTTCACCGAAGCCCACCGCTAACAGCTGGCCGGGCTCCAGCACGCCCATCAGCGACTGCGCCGCACCAATGCCAAGCCGCACGTTCATCGGCGGCGTATTGAGGGCGGGCATCACGCGCACCAGCTTCAGCCCAAAGCGCTGCTGTAGCTCGGTTTCCAGCGACAGGCAGCCCTCGTAGCGGGAGTTGATCTGCACGCGGATCACCCCGGACTGACGGCCCTTCTCCAGCAGGCGGGAGATCTTCAGGCGCGGCAGCCCGAGTCGCTCGCCGATGTCGTTCTGGGTCAGCCCGTCGTGGTAGTAGCACCAGGCCACGCGCGCTACCAGCTCCTCTTCCGCCAGCGCCAGCCCGGCAAATCGTCCTTCTTCCGCAGTGCGTTTATCGCTCATAGTTGAACTCTTATAAAAATTTAGATCATATGTTCGTGATGGCGCGGAGGGAAAATGTGAGCCACGCGACAAAACGGATCTTTTAGATCGTTTCTGGTTTATCTGAATCTCAATCGGTAAAACTGTGATCCCTGCACGGTTGTAAATATAGTTCACCGTCTACGCTTTTGAACATTATTAAATCTAAAAATCATTTGTTCAATAGCGGAGCGATGATGACACCACTTCTCGACGCGCGGAATATCAGCAAGCAGTTCTCGGGCGTGCCGGTTCTGAAAGGCATTGATTTCACGCTGCTTGCGGGCCAGGTGCACGCCCTGATGGGCGGGAACGGCGCGGGGAAATCGACGCTGATGAAGATCATCGCCGGGGTGGAGACGCCGGATGGCGGTGAACTTTCGGTTGCGGGGGAGTCTTTTGCGCGGCTCACGCCCGCGCAGGCGCATAAGCTCGGCATTTACCTGGTGCCGCAGGAGCCGCTGCTGTTCCCCAACCTGACGGTGCGGGAAAACATCCTATTCCGCCTGCCGCGCGAGCGCGATCTGGAAACGCGGCTGGCGGAGAAACTCCAGCAGCTCCAGTGCCAGCTTAACCTCGACGCCACCGCCAGCACCCTGGAAGTGGCGGATCAGCAGATGGTGGAAATCCTCCGCGGGCTGATGCGCAACGCCAGGATCCTGATCCTCGACGAGCCCACGGCCTCCCTCACGCCCGGCGAAACCGAGCGGCTGTTTCGCCAGATCCGCGCCCTGCAGGATCTTGGCGTCGGAATTGTTTTTATCTCGCACAAGCTCCCTGAAATCCGAATGCTTTCCAGCCACGTCTCGGTCATGCGCGACGGCGCGGTAGTGTTGAGCGGCGAAACCGCACAGTTTGACGACAGCGCCCTGATCGCCGCCATGACG
The DNA here is from genome assembly GCF_026344075.1 of Enterobacter nematophilus. Classification (NCBI taxonomy): domain Bacteria; kingdom Pseudomonadati; phylum Pseudomonadota; class Gammaproteobacteria; order Enterobacterales; family Enterobacteriaceae; genus Enterobacter; species Enterobacter nematophilus. The sequence continues at coordinate 178,589 of NZ_JAPKNE010000003.1, forward strand.
CCGGTGAGCCGGGAGAAGTCCCTGAGCGATACGCAAAAGCTGTGGCTGGCGCTGCCGGGCAACCGCCGCACCCAGGCGCAGGATTTTCCGGTGCTGCGGGTGGAGGATCTTACCGGGGAGGGGTTTATCGATCTCAGCCTTGAGATCTACGCCGGAGAGATCGTCGGCCTGGCCGGGCTGGTGGGATCCGGGCGCACTGAATTTGCGGAAACGCTCTACGGCCTGCGTCCGGTGCGCGGTGGGCGGATCTGGCTGGAGAATCAGGAGATCGCCAACGAGCCGGCCAGTTCCCGTCTGGAGAAAGGGCTGGTCTACCTGCCGGAAGACAGGCAGGTGTCCGGCCTGTTCCTCGACGCGCCTGTCCGCTGGAACACCGTGGCGCTGAACGAACCGTCTATCTGGCAGCAGCGCGGGCGGGAGTCTGCGTTAGTGGAGCGCTATCATAGGGCGCTCGGGATCAAGCTCAACCACGCGGATCAAACCGTGCGCACGCTCTCCGGCGGCAACCAGCAGAAGGTGCTGCTGGCGCGCTGCCTGGAGGCCAACCCGCTATTGCTGATCGTCGATGAACCGACGCGCGGGGTGGACGTCTCGGCGCGCGCCGACATCTATCAGCTCATTAAAAGCGTGGCGGCGCAGAACGTGGCGGTGCTGATGATCTCAAGCGATCTTGATGAATTTCCCGGCCTCGCGGATCGCGTGCTGGTGATGCATCAGGGCGTACTCAGCGGCGAGCTGCCGCGCCACGCGGTCAGCCTCGACAAGATGATGGCGCTGGCGTTTGGAGGGCAATCATGAAGACCTTACTCAAAAACCGCGAGCTGAGCGCGTTTCTCGCCATTCTGGCGCTGTTCGCCGTGCTGGTGGCGCTGAATCCGTCCTACCTGAGTTTACAGACGCTGGGGATGATCTTCGCCAGCTCGCAGATCCTGATCCTGCTGGCCATCGGCGCTGCGCTGGTGATGCTGACCCGCAATATCGACGTGTCCGTGGGTTCCACCGTCGGGCTGTCCGCCATTGCCGTGGGCGTGGCGCTGAATAGCGGCTACAGCCTGCCGGTTTCCATTCTCTTCGCGCTGTCGATTGGCGCGCTGGCCGGGGCGTTCAACGGTTTTCTGGTGGTGGGGCTGCGCATTCCGGCGATTGTCGCCACCCTCGGGACGCTGGGGCTGTACCGCGGGGCGATGCTGCTCTGGACCGGCGGGAAGTGGATTGAGGGGCTGCCGCCGGGGCTGAAATCCCTCTCTGAGCCTGCCGCCGTCGGCATTTCGCCGCTCGGCATGCTGGTGTTGATTATCGCGGCCACAGGCGCCTGGGCGCTGTCGCGCACCGCGTTTGGGCGTGATTTCTACGCGGTGGGGGATAATCTCGCTGCCGCGCGCCAGCTGGGCGTGGCGGTCAACCGCACCCGCATGATTGCCTTTACCCTGAACGGCATGCTGGCGGCCTGCGCCGGGATCGTCTTTGCCGCGCAGATTGGCTTTGTGCCCAATCAGACCGGCAGCGGGCTGGAGATGAAGGCCATCGCCGCCTGCGTGCTCGGGGGGATTTCGCTGCTGGGCGGCACGGGCACGCTGATTGGCGCGCTGCTCGGCGCCTTCTTCCTGACCCAAATCGACACCGTGCTGGTGCTGTTCAGGCTCCCGGCGTGGTGGAACGACTTTATCGCCGGGCTGGTGCTGCTGGGCGTGCTGGTGCTCGACGGGCGCCTGCGTCAGGCGCTGGCGCGCCATCAGCGGGCGCTGAAGTACGGCCGCTTCCAGCCGGGTAACAGAGGGGGAAAGCACGTTACCCCGTTTCCAGAACGCAAAAAAGAGGTGGCGTAAATGAGGCTTAACTGGGAAAGCGCGCTGCTCATTTTACTGGTGCTGGAGATCCTGCTCTTTGGCGCCATCAACCCGCGCATGCTCGACATCAACATGCTGCTGTTCAGCACCAGCGACTTCATCTGCATCGGCATCGTGGCGCTGCCGCTCACGCTGGTCATCATCAGCGGCGGGATCGACATCTCCCTCGGTTCGACCATCGGCCTCTGCGCCATCGCGCTGGGGGTGATGATGCAGGCGGGGTGGCCGATGGCGGCGGCTATTCCACTGACGCTGCTGCTCGGCCTGCTGTGTGGATTATTTAATGCCGCGCTTATTCACTACACCGGCATCAGCCCGCTGGTGATCACCCTCGGCACGCTCTACCTCTACGGCGGCGGCGCGCTGCTGCTCTCCGGCATGGCGGGCGCGACGGGCTATGAGGGCATCGGCGGCTTCCCGGACAGCTTCACGGCGTTCGCTAACCTCACGGTGCTGGGCCTGCCGATCCCGCTGGTTTTGTTCGCGGTGATTACCGTCTTCTTCTGGCTGATTACCCACCGCGGGCGCTTTGGCCGTCATCTGTTTTTAATCGGCCAGAACCCGCGCGCGGCGCGCTATGCGGCGCTGTCGGTGAACGGCATGCCCTACGCCCTGTACGGCCTGGTGGGCGTGGCCTCGGCGATTGCCGCGCTGGTGATGGTCTCCTATTTCGGCTCCGCGCGTTCGGATCTGGGGCGCGATTTGCTCATGCCTGCGCTCACCGCCGCCGTGCTCGGCGGAGCCAATATCTACGGCGGTTCAGGTTCGGTTGTCGGTACGGCGCTGGCGGCGCTGCTGGTGGGCTACCTGCAACAGGGTTTACAGATGGTCGGCATCCCCAACCAGGTATCAAGCGCGCTCTCAGGTGCGCTGCTGGTTGTGGTGGTGATGGGACGTTCGCTGAGTCTGCACCGCGAATGGGTGCGTTCTCTCTTTAGAAAACTATCCGGAGCGTAAGATGAAAACAAAACTGCTCGTCCTGGCAATGGCCCTCAGCTTCGCCTCGGCGCAGGCGGCTGACCGCATTGCCTTTATCCCGAAGCTGGTAGGCGTGGGCTTCTTCACCAGCGGCGGCAACGGCGCGAAAGAGGCGGGGAAAGCGCTCGGCGTGGACGTCACCTACGACGGCCCGACCGAGCCGAGCGTCTCCGGCCAGGTGCAGCTCATCAATAACTTCGTCAACCAGGGCTATAACGCCATCATCGTCTCCGCCGTGTCGCCGGACGGCCTCTGCCCGGCGCTCAAGCGCGCGATGCAGCGCGGCGTCAAGGTTCTGACCTGGGACTCCGACACCAAACCGGAGTGCCGCAGCATCTACATCAACCAGGGGACGCCGGAGCAGCTCGGTGGCCTGCTGGTGGAGATGGCGGGCAAGCAGGTCACCAAACCGAATGCGAAAGTGGCGTTCTTCTACTCCAGCCCCACCGTCACCGACCAGAACCAGTGGGTGAAAGAGGCGAAGGCCAAAATCGAGAAAGATCATCCCCAGTGGCAGGTCGTGACGACCCAATTTGGCTATAACGACGCCACCAAATCCCTGCAAACCGCCGAGGGGATCTTAAAAGCCTATCCGGATCTGGATGCGATCATCGCGCCGGACGCCAACGCTTTGCCGGCCGCGGCGCAGGCGGCGGAAAACCTGAAGCGCGAAGGGGTGGCAATCGTTGGGTTCAGCACGCCGAACGTCATGCGCCCGTACGTTGAGCGCGGCACGGTAAAAGCCTTCGGCCTGTGGGATGTCGTACAACAGGGCAAAATTGCGGTCAATGTCGCCGATCGTCTGCTGAAAAAAGGCGATCTTAACGTTGGCGACAGCGTGGATGTAAAAGACATCGGTGCGCTGAAGGTCGAGCCGAACAGCGTTCAGGGCTACCAGTATGAGGCGAAGGGCAACGGCATCGTGCTGCTGCCGGAGCGCGTGGTGTTCACCAAAGAGAACATCAATAAATACGATTTCTGACGGGGGAGCAAATGGCTGATTTAGACGACATCAAAGACGGCAAGGATTTTGGCATCGGCACGCCGCAGGTTAACGCGCCGTACACCCTGAAGGGCTGCGGCTCGCTGGACTGGGGCATGCAGTCCCGGCTTGCGCGCATCTTCAACCCGCAGAGCAACCGCACGGTGATGCTGGCCTTTGACCACGGCTACTTTCAGGGGCCGACTACCGGCCTTGAGCGTATCGACCTCTCCATCGCGCCGCTGTTTGGCGAAACCGACGTGTTGATGTGTACTCGCGGCATTCTCAGGAGCCAGGTGCCCGCCGCGACAAACAAGCCGGTGGTGCTGCGCGCCTCCGGCGGTAACTCGATTCTGGGTGAGCTGTCGAACGAGTGCGTGGCGGTGGCGATGGAGGACGCCCTGCGCCTGAACGTCTGCGCGGTGGCGGCGCAGGTGTACATAGGCAGCGAGTTTGAGCATCAGTCGATCAACAACATCATCAAGCTGGTGGATGCGGGGACACGCTACGGGATGCCCGTGCTAGCGGTGACGGGCGTCGGCAAGGAGATGGCGCGCGACGCGCGCTACTTCTCGCTCGCCAGCCGCATCGCCGCCGAAATGGGGGCGCAGTTCGTCAAAACCTACTACGTGGACGAAGGTTTTGAAAAAGTGACCGCCAGCTGCCCGGTGCCGATTGTGATCGCCGGGGGCAAAAAGCTGCCGGAGCACGAGGCGCTGGAGATGTGCTGGCGCGCGATCGACCAGGGCGCGTCCGGCGTGGACATGGGGCGCAATATCTTCCAGTCCAGCGCGCCGCTCGCCATGCTGAAGGCGGTGAAGAAAGTGGTTCATGAGAACTGGAACGCCCGCGATGCGTTCCAGTACTGGCAGGAAGAGAAACAGGGAGAAGTGAAATGAACGTGACGTTAGTGGAGATCAACATCAAGCCCGAGCGGGTGGACGAGTTTCTGGAGGTGTTTCGCGCCAACCACGAGGGGGCAATCAGGGAGCCGGGGAACCTGCGCTTTGACGTCTTGCAGGACCCGCGGGTGAAAACCCGGTTCTTTATCTATGAGGCCTACAAAGATGAAGCGGCGGTGCTGGCGCACAAGCAAACCCCGCACTACCTGGCGTGCGTGGATAAGCTTGAGGAATTGATGTCAGAGCCGCGTAAGAAACGCAGTTTTGTGGGGCTGTTGCCGGAGTAACAGCCTTGCCCGGTGGCGCTAACGCTTACCGGGCGTTGTTCAGGCCAGCTCCATCAGTTGAACCTGAGCAGTGGCTCCCGGCATCAGCCGCTGCAGGTTGTAGACCAGTTCTTCCCCTGCCTCTTCCAGTGCCGCAAGCGGCATAGACGGCAGGCTTTCAAGAATAAACCACATGGATTGCGCCTGGCTGTCCAGACGAGTCCGTATCCCCTGTCGCCAGTTCCAGCGGCGGCAGGTCACGCCGAGGTCGTCGCGCCAGATAACCTCGCCCGGTTCCGGATGTTCCACCACTGGTTGTCCCTCTTTGAAAGTATCAAACGGCTCGCTGCCGTCGGCCAGGGTCAGACGGGGCGCACCCGAGTACGCCGAGAGATTTTCCCCACCCACCGGAATGGCATAGCGAATACTCACCGCGTTATAGATATCCACGACAGGATCCAGCGATGGCAGCGAACCGTCTTTCAATACCCGCTTGCGCAGGGCAGCCGCCGAGCAGGGCGTGCGTTTCGGTTTCGCGCCGAAGGCTTTAAACACCTCATCCCAGTCTGAAAGGTGCGCATTAGCCCAGGGCACATCATCATTCAACATCTGCTGACAGGCCTGCGCCAGCGCGGCGGGCGCAACCTCCGGGTGGCTAATCGGCGTGGCTTCAACCAGAATGCTCAATGCCCGAAAGCCGGGCGCAATGTCGGCAAGTTGCGGATCTATTGACGGCGTTATGAGAGACATAAATAATCCTGTATTGACTGTTTTATACCATGGTAGTGACCAATGACTGATAAAGTCAATATAATGACTGATTCGGGTGCCGATGTTGCCCAGGTAAGCCTGGCCGTGGCAAACCGCATACGCAACTGGCGTAAAGAGAAAAAGCTGTCGCTGGACGAACTGTCCCGCCGCGCAAGCGTCAGCAAAGGGATGCTGGTAGAGATCGAAAAGGGCGCAGCCAATCCCAGCATCGCCATTTTGTGCAAGCTGGCCGCCGCGCTCGGCATCTCCGTGGCGGATATCGTCAACGTCTCCAGCGAGCCGCTGGTGCATGTTATCGAAGAAACGGCGATTCCGGTGCTGTGGCAGGGCGCACAGGGCGGTTACGCCAGGCTGCTGGCGGGCACCGCGGGCCCGGACATGATTGAGTTGTGGCAGTGGGTGATGCATCCTGGGGAGTATTTCACCTCGACAGGGCATCCGGCGGGAACCTTTGAGCTGCTGCATGTAAACGAGGGCGTTTTAACGCTGACGGTGGATGAGACGGTGACCCATGTTAACGCTGGCGCATCGGCGGTGGCGAAAACCGAAGCGGCGCACGGCTATGCGAACGAAGGCGATACCGTGCTTCGCTTCACCATGACGGTGGCGGAATTTCACCAATAAAAAACCGGGCCTACAGCCACCTGTAGGCCCGGTGATTTTTTACACCTCTTCCACTCTTACCCGCAGCGCCACCAGTGCTTTACGCGCCGCCTTCAGCACCTGCTCACACTGCTCAATGGTCAGCGTCAGCGGTGGCTCAATGCGGATGGTTTTCGAGTTGTTGAGCGTGCCGGCCACCAGCACCCGCTGGCGGAACATCTCGCTCGCGAAGCTGTAGCCGATTTCGTTGTCGACAAACTCTATTGCCATCAGCATCCCTTTGCCGCGCGCCTCCTGCACCAGATCCGGGTACTCACGCCCCAGCTGGCGGAAGCCGTCCAGCAGCATGTCGCCTTTCTGCTCCGCCTGCGCAGGCAGGTTTTGCTCCAGCAGCACGTTGATGGTGGCCAGCGCCGCCGCACAGGCCAGCGGGTTGCCGCCAAAGGTGGTGGTGTGCAGGAACGGATTGTCGAACAGCACCGAGAACACCTCCTCGGTGGCAACCGTCGCGCCAATCGGCATGACGCCGCCGCCGAGCGCCTTCGCCAGACACAGAATGTCCGGCTGAACGTTCTCGTGCTCGCAGGCAAACATCTTGCCGGTTCGCCCCATCCCGGTCTGCACTTCGTCGAGGATCAGCAGCGCGCCAAACTCATCGCACAGCTGACGCACGGCGGGCAGATAGCCCTGTGGAGGCAGGATCACGCCGCCTTCACCCTGAATCGGCTCCAGGATCACCGCCGCCACGTCATCGCCGGTTTTACGGCATTCGCTCAGCACGGTGCGCATGGCGTTGATGTCGCCAAACGGCACGTGGCGGAAGCCCGGCAGCAGCGGCATAAACGGTTTGCGGAAGGTGGATTTAGCGGTAGCAGACAGTGCGCCCAGGGATTTACCGTGGAACGCGCCGCTGGTGGCAACGAAGGTGAATTTCCCGCGCGGCGACTGGTACGCCTTGGCGAGCTTAATCGCCGCCTCGACCGACTCGGTGCCGCTGTTGCTGAAGAAGCTGTATTTCAGTTTGCCGGGGGTTAAGGCCGCCAGCGTTTTCGCGAGCATGGCGCGAAGCGGGTCGAGCAGTTCCTGGCTATGGAGAGGTTGTTTCGCAAGTTGATTCTGTACGGCGGAAACCACTACTGGATTACGGTGCCCCACGTTGAAGATACCAAAACCACCCAGGCAATCTATAAACTCCTGTCCCTGGGTGTCGACAAGCGTGTTCAGACTTCCCGCTTGCCACTCTACGGCTCCGTAATCCCCGCCGGCGGTAACAGATTTGCGATACTCCAGAAAACCAGGATTTACATGCTCTTTAAAGTAATCGATGACCTCTCGGTTAAGTTGTTTCATCTCCTCATGATCGAGCGTTCGCTTCTCAATGAGATTCAGTGCGTGCGCGGTACAGGCAAGAGCCGAGGCGCTGGAAGGTAACCTGTTCAAAATATGCTCCCGGGGATCGCGTATCACATGATACTGAGTTAAGTATTGCAGGGATTACGCCACTTCAGATGACTTAACGAAAATCGGGATAAACGCCAGGTTAACATTATGTTGAGCAATATTTAATCATGCCGGAGATACCGAAACGGGATTTAGCGGTACAGGGCAACCCGCATTCTCAGGTGCGGATAAGGGCAACTGCACTAAAGGAGTGCATGGCTTGCGGCTTAAGTGGGCGTTAACAGGTCGTGCTTTATAGGTAATTTCTTTACGAAAGTATTTGGAATCAATGAATTATAAAATCTCATAAAAAGTGCGGTTTAAGCGAAATCTGCGATCTCCATCATGTTTAACAACTAAAGATAAATTGTTTACCGCCGAAAAAACAATAAACCACAAAATTAACATTCGAATAACCTGCAAGGAATGCCCGTCATGTCTTCTCCTTCCTATGTCACCCAGAATAACTATCCTCTGGACGATGACACCACCTTAATGTCGACCACAGACGTCCACAGCTATATGACCCATGCAAACGACACCTTTGTGCAGGTGAGCGGCTATCAGCTTGATGAGCTGATGGGCCAGCCGCACAATCTGGTGCGCCATCCCGACATGCCAAAAGCGGCGTTTGCCGATATGTGGTACACCCTGCAGCAGGGGGAGCCCTGGAGCGGGATTGTCAAAAACCGACGTAAAAATGGCGATCATTACTGGGTGCGCGCGAATGCGGTGCCGATGGTGCGAAACGGGCAGGTGACGGGCTATATGTCGATCCGCACCAAAGCCACGGAGGAGGAGATTGCCGCCGTAGAGCCGCTCTACCGGGCGCTGAATAACGGAAGCTGTAAAAAACGCATTCAAAAAGGACTGGTGGTGCGTAAGGGCTGGTTGGGTAAACTTCCTGCCATGCCGCTGCGCTGGCGCGTGCGCAGCGTGATGGCGGTGCTCTTTGCCGCGCTTGCCGCTACCCTGGTGACCACCTCCGCAGGCTGGGCACCGCTCGCAGCGGCCGCCGTGGTCATGCTGCTGGGAACGCTGCTGTTTGAGCAGCAGATTGTCCGCCCGATCGAAAACGTCGCGCATCAGGCGCTAAAGGTGGCGACCGGCGAGCGCAACAGCGTGCAGCATCTGAACCGCAGCGACGAGCTGGGGCTGACCCTGCGCGCGGTAGGGCAGCTGGGGCTGATGTGCCGCTGGCTAATCAATGACGTCTCAAGCCAGGTGATGAGCGTCCGCGACGGCAGCGACAGGCTGGCGCAGGGGAATGAAGCGCTGAACGATCGTACGCGTCAGACCGTGGCGAACGTGCAGCAGACCGTCGCAACGATGAACCAGATGGCCGCATCCGTTCAGAGCAACTCAGAAACCGCCGCCGAAGTGGACAAACTCTCCGTAGCCGCGAGCAGCGCGGCGACGAAAGGCGGCAACGCGATGCAGACCGTCGTCAAAACCATGGACGACATTGCCGACAGCACGCAGCGAATTGGCTCGATTACCTCCCTGATTAACGACATCGCTTTCCAGACCAATATTCTGGCGCTGAATGCGGCCGTTGAAGCGGCAAGGGCCGGCGAGCAGGGGAAAGGCTTTGCCGTGGTCGCGGGGGAAGTTCGCCACCTTGCCAGCCGCAGCGCGAATGCGGCGAACGATATCCGTAAGCTGATTGATGCCAGCGCCAGCAGGGTGCAGTCCGGCTCCGAGCAGGTGCACGCCGCAGGCCGCACGATGGATGATATTGTCGAGCAGGTGAAAAACGTGACGCAGCTTATCGCGCAGATCAGCCACTCGACGTCCGAACAGGCCACCGGACTGTCAGAGTTAACCCGCGCGGTGGCGCAGCTGGACGGCATCACGCAAAAAAATGCTGACCTGGTCGAGGAGAGCGCGCACATCTCTGCCATGGTGAAACACCGTGCCGGGCGTCTTAAGGATGCGGTGACGGTGCTCCATTGAGCCAGTAATGTTCCGGAAAAGTCGTTTATACCGTAAGGAATAAACGGCTTTTTTTATTTCTGGCTGTGACTATTAATGGCTTTTATTGTTAATGAGATATTAAATAACTAAAGAAAGTGCCTCAGTTATTTATCCCTGCCTAAGTCAGTTTTCCGCGATGCTATTTTGCAAAACCCTGTTCTGGTGGTCTGGTAACGATCGATGGGGCGTAATTAATAGCCTCTACCTATCCATTGTGATGGTTATGAAATAAAAAAACGATCAAAGTCATAAAGTTAGCGGATTCGTTACCGATAACAGCGATCGTCTGAGAAATAATCACATCGATGGAGAAAATATGTTCTTACATGACGTAAAGATCGGCACGAAATTATTTCTGGCGTTTGGATTCTTTATTGTCCTGATGGTGGTCAGCGCCAGTATGTCCTTACTGAGCCTGAACCGGGCTAACAACGGGATGCAATCCATCATTACCCATGATTATCCCACCACGGTAAAAGCGAACCAGTTAATCGACAACTTCCAGGAATTTATTAGCACTCAGCAGCTCATGCTGCTGGATGAACAGGGAACGTACACGGCACAGTCGCAGCAGCATCTTAAAGCGATCAGCGAGCATATTACGGTGATTTTGGGCGAACTGAATACGGTGTTGCAGGACCCGAAATCGCAGCAGGTTCTTGCCGAGATCCGCGACGTTCGTCAGCAGTATCTGGACTCGCGCTATCGCATTTTGCAGGCGGTGCAGAATAACGACCGTGCGGGTGCTATCCAGGAGATGATGACCCATACCCTCACCGTGCAGCAGGCCTATAAAGCCAAAGTGCAGGAGCTGATTGCGATTCAGAACCAGGAGATGCAGAACGCCGGGGCGCTGGTGGAAGGCGACTTCAGGTCTAGCCGACTGCTGCTAATCCTGATCACCCTCTTTAGCGTCGCGGCTGGCAGCCTGATTGGCTGGTTTATCGTGCGCGCTATCACCCGTCCGCTCGGCGAGGCGGTGAATTTTGCCAATGCCATTTCGGAGGGCGACCTGACGGGCAGCATCACGCCGCACGGCAAAGACGAAACGGGCCTGCTGCTGCACGCGCTGATGGAGATGAAAAACCGCCTGCTGGACATTGTGCAGCAGGTGCAAACCGGCTCGGAGAACATCTCCAGCGCAGCCGCGCAGATTGTCGCCGGTAACCAGGATCTTGCCGCGCGCACCGAGGAGCAGGCAAGTTCCGTTGAACAGACCGCCGCCTCGATGGAGCAGATCACCGCGACGGTGAAAAACACCGCCTCGCACACCGGGGAAGCGACCAACCTCTCGGCAGATGCCGCTACGGTGGTCAAAAACAACGGGGAGATGATGAAGCAGGTGACCAGTAAAATGCGCCTGATTAACGAGACGTCGAACCGGATGTCCGACATTATCGACCTGATCGACGCCATTGCGTTCCAGACCAACATTCTGGCGCTCAACGCGGCGGTGGAAGCGGCCCGTGCCGGTGAGCACGGTCGCGGCTTCGCGGTGGTGGCCGGCGAGGTGCGCCAGCTAGCCCAGAAGAGCGCGTCGTCTGCCAGTGAAATCCGCGAACTGATCGAGAGCTCCACCAGCCAGACCCAGGACGGGATGAATCTGGTGGAAAAAGCGAGCGCGTTGATCAACGGCATGGTCGGCAACGTGGAGGAGATGGACGCGATCCTGCGCGAGATCCGCCAGGCCAGCCACGAGCAGACGGAGGGGATCTCGCAGATCAACAGCGCGATTGGCCTGATTGATGCCACCACCCAGCAGAACTCTGCGCTGGTGGAGGAGTCCGTCGCGGCGGCGGCATCCCTTAACGAACAGGCGATGCACCTGAAAGAGCTGGTACGCGTCTTCCGCGTGAGCGAGCGCGCGCCGGCTTAATCCAGCTGGGAGATCTCCAGCGCCGCGCGGTCGATTACGCCGATAATCTGCCTGAGCTGCGCGTCGCTGAGCTCTCCCTGATTCACCTTCAGGTCCAACACCGCTTTAAAGTTATCCAGCGCCCGCTTCATCTGCGGGTTTTTGCGCAGCTGAAACCCGACGCTGCGCGCCTTAATACGCCTCTGGATCTGTTCCAGCTGTTCCCGGTTTTCGTCCAGCCAGCGTTGTCCTTCAGCGGTAATCGCAATCTTCTTACGACCGCTCTCTTCTTCCGTAATGGTGATAAACGTCTGATCCTGCAGATAATCCAGCGTCGGGTAGATCACGCCGGGGCTCGGGGTATAGTTCCCCTGGGTCAGGTTCTCGATCTCTTTGATCAGCTCATAGCCGTGGCTCGCGCTGCGGGTCAGAATATCCAGAATCACCAGCCGCAGGTCGCCGTGGCCGAAAAAGCGCGGTCGGCGTCCGCCGCCGTCGTGTTCGTGTCGCATGTTATGTCTCTCAATTTGATATATCTAAACTATATCTAAGATATATTCAGATGCAATCTAAAAGAACTTGCATTTTTACTGACTAGTAATCATTATCATTTAAAAATCAATTTCGATATATCGTATTCACCAGAGAAGAGGCTAAAAATGGCATCTACCCGTTACCCACAGCGCGTGCGTAATGACCTGCGCTTTCGCGAGCTGACGGTGCGCCGCGTTGAACGCATTAGCGCAGGCTTTCAGCGCATTGTTTTAGGCGGCGAGGCGCTGGAGGGCTTTAGCTCCCGCGGCTTCGACGACCACACCAAAGTCTTTTTCCCGGCGCCTGGCACCACGTTTGTCCCGCCGAAGGTTACCGATGACGGCATCGACTGGGGTGACGGCGTGCGTCCGCAGGCGCGCGACTATACGCCGCTGTACGATGAGGCAAATCATGAGCTGGCGCTCGATTTCTTCATTCATGACGGCGGCATTGCCAGCAGTTGGGCTGTCGGGGCGAAGGGGGGCGACAGGCTGACCATCGGCGGACCGCGCGGTTCGCTGGTGGTGCCGGAGGATTACGCCTGGCAGCTGTACGTGTGCGACGAGTCCGGCATGCCCGCGCTGCGTCGACGTTTAGAGGGCATTGCTAAACTGCCGGTTTGTCCGGAAATTCACGCGGTAGTGACCGTAGGTGACGAATCTTATAAGGACTATCTGGCGCACCTGAGTAAATTCAACATCACCTGGGTGGTGGGCCACAGCGAGCAGGCGGTGGCTGACCGTCTTGCGGCGCTGGCCGTGCCGGCGGAGGATTACTTTATCTGGCTGACCGGAGAAGGGAAGGTGGTAAAAAGCCTGAGCCGCCAGTTTGAAACCGACGCGATTGACCAGCAGCTGGTGCGTGCCAGCGCATACTGGCACGCTAAATAATCAGGCTGCTGAATCCATCTGCGCTTCGTTCACCTGATGTTCGAGCGAGGCGCGGACCTCGTGCAGCGCTTTCTCCTGCTGGGCAAAGTACGCTTCCATATTGCTCAGCGACGACACCAGTAGCCAGGACTCCTCTTTTTCCAGCTCCGCCAGCTCGTTCACTAAGGTGTCGATTTGCTCGCGGACCTGCGCCATTTTTTTGCGGATACGCTCCAGATCGTTCAGCCTGTCGCTCGCCATCAATGGCTCGAACCCCTGCTGCAGACGGGCCACCAGCGAGCGAATGGTCTTGACGTCGCCGCGCTGTTTGGCCTGGTTGAGCTGCACCATCATCGCGTTGGCTTCCTCTTTCAGGTCGTCTGCGACTAAATCCGGATGGCAGAGCTTGCTCGCCTGCCGCCAGAGCCGCTTGAGTTCGTTCCGATCTTCTTCCGAGAGCTGCTTACCCTTGCGCAGCCGCGCTTCGGCATCGTGATGCTGCTCGCGATACTTCTCGTACTCTTCGTTGGCCTCGTCGCGCGCCTGACGCGCGGGCTCTTCTTCGCGGGTTAAGCCGCTTTCCAGTTCGAGCGCCTCGGCCAGCAGGTTGGCAATCAGATTGCTTTGCTGCTCCAGATGCTTGCGCGCCTCAGCGGCCTGCACGGAGTCGGCCGGGAGATCGCGCCAGCGCTGGGTGAGCGTTGCCAGCACCTCCACCGCCTGCGCCATATAGCGCTGGCAGCGGCGGTAATCTTCTTCCCGACGACGCGCTTCCGCCTGCTGACGACGCAGGTTCAGCTCCGCCAGCGTTTTACGCAGGGCGAGGATCTGCTGCATCAGCGGCCCGAGGCGGGAGAAATAGAGATCGTTGAACTCATCAAGCTGCTGCACGCGCGCGTTGCGGCGGTCAATCAGATCGCGCAGACGCTCTTCCAGCGCCTTCAGCTCCAGCTTGCTGGCGGCTACCTGCGGATCGCGCCACTGGGTCACGGCGCGCTGGCCCTGCAGCCAGGCGGTTATGGCCGCCATGGCCGCGGTGTAGTTCTTTTCCTCAAGCGCCACGACGATTGCCTGTAGCTCATCGTCAAACGCTTCATTTTTCAGGCGTGTCAGCTGGCTCTGGATGATGTCGTCATCTTCCAGTTCAATGGCATTTTTAATGATTTCTAGCCGTTTGATCGGTGTGCTCATGATGCCTTTCGCTTTGGCGCTTAAGTATTTGAGTTAAGGGTAGTTGTTGTAAAAGCTACAGGAAATAATACACACGGATGATGATCGGCGCGATGGGGGATTTCTTTAGATTTGCAGTTTGTGAAGACGTGCGGGTGGTGATGGTCTTCGCGAGGCTCGCTGAAAGCGCTCGTTTTAGTCTATTGAAATAACGATCAATTATTATTAAAACAAGACCAATCCCTACGTAAAATTACCTGGTGAAACCCGTAATCGCCCGAATAGTTTGCCTGGGCCGGGCTGTTTATTATCCCTCTCACTGACTGTTTTCCTGACATCGGCGGACGACTGTTCGACGTGCGGAATATTTTTTCAACGGAGTAGAGATGAATATGAAAGCTATTTTAGCCGCCCTGCCGATCGCGGTGATTCCGGTCACTGTTCTGGCAGCAAATACTGAGGAAGGGTATTACGGTTCCGCAAAATATCTTCAGGTTGAACAGCGTGCAAAGGAGATGGATACCAGCGCACGTCCTGGGGTAGGGCAGTTTGTGGGCGGTAAAGAGAAAGAGCACTTCGGCGGCGCGGCGATTGCTGCGGGCTATCAGTTTGGTAACGGCTGGCGTACAGAGGGTGAATATACCTTTAAGCAGAAGGGCGAATATACCAGCGGCTCCAGTACCTTTGCCAACAGCTATAACCACCTGAAAACTGAAACCGAGCGGCTGATGGTTAACGTTTATCGCGACTATGAGCTGGGTTATGGCGTTTCCCTGTACGGTACGGCAGGTCTTGGCGTGAGCAAGATTAAAGCCAACGGCTGGCAGGGTAACGCGGGCCGCGAATATGCTTCTACCACGCAAAGTAACCTGACCTACGCTTTAGGGGCTGGCGTGAGCTATACGCCGGTTGAACGCCTGTACGTTGACCTGGGCTACCGCTATATCGATATGGGCAAGATCGAAAGTGGATATAACAACTTCACTAACGCGCGTGGCTTAAAAGATGAACAGATGAAGGCACACATCGTCTCTAATGAATTTACCCTTGGCATGCGTTATGTCTTTTAACCTGTTGTAAGTTTCACTGCTTTAAAAACAGGGCCAACGCCGCGGTAGTGCGGGGTTGGCTTTTTTGTGGGTTTTTACAGCTCGGCTTTTGCGGGAATAGAAATCTTAACCCGGCGAAGTAAGTACAGAAAAGTTGAAGCACCCATTCAAGCCGTAGGTGATTTAGCGGAATTATTTTTAACATTTTTTTCAGTATATAAACCGTCATACCATCTGGAATGTCTTTGTCACAAATAACATGGCGCAGATGAGTGGTCATAAATTAACCATAAATCACTATGGTTACCGTTTGAATGTATCCCCAGAAAAAGGAAAGGGCCGACGATTTCTCGTCAGCCCTTGCGGTGTTTGGTGGCCCCTGCTGGACTTGAACCAGCGACCAAGCGATTATGAGTCCCAATCTTAAAGCTTTAAAAACAATAAGTTACTCTAATTTCAAAGCGTTGCGGTGTTGAATAGTGGGGAATATGAAAGCATAGTGGATAGTTCTGCTGCCATTTTGCTGCCAACGTCGAACGTTCATATTAGAGGTGAATTTTTTTGCTGAGGCAGTGATCACATTATGCGTAGGATCAAGGCTGCATTGAGGTTTGCCGATTAAGTGTACAGTACTTTGTATGATATGATGAAATTTTTGTAAGGTTCAAATAAGGAGTTAGTATGTCAAGTTTGAGGGACATGGAAGAGCTTATAAGTGATATTGTTGATGTGGAGCTCAAGGAGTATATGCGCGAAGCACTAACTTGTTACATGACAGGGGCCCATCGAGCATGTGTTGTATTATCTTTCATTGCCATATTTGAAGATTTATTAAAAAAACTAGATGGAATGGCATCAACAAATAAAGCGGCTAGAGCCATATTTACCGAAATAAACAAAAAAAGGGAGGAGCAAAAAGTTTATGAAAATGATTTACTAAATCGTTTAAAAGCTGAAAGAATTATTACTGAAATAGATGCCGACTTCCTAACAGTACTGAAAACCCTAAGAAACAAAGCAGCGCACCCTTCAGGTCATAAACCAACAGCTGAAGAAGCAAGATATGTCTTTTCAGAAACAATTAGTAGATTCCTTTCAAAACCAGTTCTTTCAACAACTCAAGTTGCAGATCAAATTTTATCAAAATTAACAAATATATATTTATTTCCTACTACAAATATACAAGATCATGCTACGGTAGTAAATGAAGGTGTAAAGAATCTTCATCATGATGGTTATTCCTATCTATTAAAAAAACTACTCGAATCTCTTGATAATCCAAACGAACAGATACAAGTTAATGCTAAACGATACCTTCTTGGGTTGTCGAGTAATCCATTAAATACTGATGTTCTTGAACAAATAAAAAAACAGGTTTTAGAAGCGTGCAGTTCAGATGAAACTAAAACCCAACTGCTAATGGAATGTATTTCAACAAATGGAAACCTTATAAAATGTTTAGATGATATAGTTTATTTAAGAATAAATAAAATGTTTGAAAGTATAATATCAACTACAAAAACGGCAGATCAGCATACATATTTGAGACATCCCGTCCAAATAGTAAGAAGCATTCTTTCATTAGAAAAGGCTGTAGTGGATAAGTTTTTCAAGGATAATGTTTATGATGTCTTGAATAAATATAAGTTTAGTCCGTTATTAATGAAAATAGTTAAAAACAAAGAATGGGCTAGAGCTGAATTAATTAATAATATTTTTGAAAAAGCAGGGTCATCAACATTTGATGAGGCTAACTCCTTCGCTAGAAGTGCCAGTGTTTATGATAAAGACATTGCGGTTATAATGAATGAAACAGAATGTTTTGAATTAATTATGCATGTGTGTGATGCAGGGGTTTGGGGGGCATATGGGGCGGAAGGAATGATGAAAGGTAAGTTTAATAATATTCCAGAAATAAAGAGTAAGGCTTTGAAAGCTCTTCAGAATGAACCTGCGGAATGTGAAGGGATAATTGAGAAAATAAGGCCGGGATTCTCTAATAGTAGCGACTTTGAAAAAGATTTATTTTGAATGATTGATAAAAAAGGGCGTTAGAATCGCCCTTTATTTAATTAAATAAGATTTAAAGGATTCAACTCAACTGCTTCTGTCAGATGGTCGGGAGCAAAATGTGCATAGCGCATTGTTACTTTGACTTTGATATCAGTGTGTCCAAGGATGCGCTGAAGTACAAGAATGTTGCCCCCACGCATCATAAAGTGGCTTGCAAATGTATGCCGTAGTACGTGTGACAGTTGCCCATCGGGTAGTTCGATTCCAGCTCGCTTAACTGCTCCACGAAACGCCGAATAGCACCTAGTAAAGACTGGTTTTGACGATCTTACTTTGGGGAGTATTTCGTAAACCTCATCACTTATTGGTACGGCGCGGTTTTTCTTGCCCTTGGTTTTGATGTAGGTGATTTTGCCAGGACTTATCTGTTTGCCAGTTAAGTTCTCCGCCTCTCCCCATCTTGCGCCGGTCGCAAGGCAGATTTTAACAATCGTGGCTAAATCCTCTGCTTTGCTTTTCTCGCACTCTTTAAGCAAGCGTGTCACTTCCTCAACTGTAAGCCAAGCCAGCTCAACTTCTGCGATCTTAAACTCTCTGATGTTTTCGAGAGGGTTTGGTGCTGTCCAGTCATCAAGTCTTTTCAGCTCGTTGAACATAGCCCGAAAGTAAGCCAGTTCAAGGTTTACCGTGCGAGGGGTCACGGACTTGACGCGATCTGAGCGGGTTATTTTTCCGCTTAACCGCTGTTCTCTATACGTTGAGAATAATTTGGCGTTGAATTCAGTTGCGAGGGGGTCGCCCATAGCGAGACAGGCAAACTCCATTGCACCTTTACGCTTTTCACCATCAGCAAGCGTTACACCATGTGCGTTATACCAAGCTGTAACCAAATCCCGAGCACGGCGTTTGTCTGTCTTCTCACCCAGCCAAGGCTTATCCTGGGCTTGTTCCTTTACATGGCGCTCGAATGCCATGGCCTCGCCCTTAGTGGCAAACTGGCGCCGGATGCGTTTACCATCGCGGCCGTTTGGGAAAACTTGCGCCTGCCACTTTCCATTACTTAATTTAGCAACTGCCATCACGAATTATCTCTAGAAAGGTATATCTTCCGTCAAGTCATATACTTGAGAGGAATCTGTGGGGATGTGAGTGTGTTTGTTTTTATTAACAAAAACATAAACCCTTTTCCCGTCAACTGTTGCTTCACCTTTGAACTTGCCTAAATTATTATTATTCTGATCTCTATATTCTAATTCTAATAATTGTTCAACGCCGTATCTTTGTAGTTGTCTATAGAATCGCCAGTCGTATTCACTTCCATTTGCGCTGTTAGAGGAATTATTGGTAATGCTGTTTTCAGTCCTCATTGAACTGTCAATTTTTTTGCTAATTTCTTGAATGGCTTCAAAAATCAGAGTGTCCTGTGTACTCAAAACAGTTTTTTCACCGACGCTAGCAGGTTGTATTTTTAACAGTTGCACAATTGAATTCACTTCGTCATTATCGGCTTGGAAGGTTGAAGTTAATGCTTTTGTAATGGAGTTTATATTGGCATAAGCATTATCGATACGTAATGAGCTATCATATTCTACATGTCTAAAAGCCTGCACATCAAATGGGTTAGTTGTCTTTTCATCCTTGATAAGCACGGTCTTTTTGTTAAATGCTTGTCTAAGTCCTAACTCATACATTGCGTTAGGGTTGCGGCCACTTAGATCACATATCGCAATATCATACTCCACGATTTTTCGTAATATATCTAAAACGATAAAATTAGAATTTGTGACGTCATCGGCCCTTACTGGTTCAAAACCTGCCTTAATGCAGGCGGGTTTAATTATGTGATTATACACACGATCAAAGTGGCGTGTTTCATACCCAGGCATGTCAGCAATGGGCATTATTATGAAGCATTTGGGTTGACTGATGTTCTCCTGCTCTGTTGGCAGATTATTGTCTGTTTCTTTATTTTCGGTTGTTTTTTTTGACATTGTAGTCCCTTAAATAATGAATTCAGTTTTCGTAATAATTTTACCTAAAACTTTTACATCCGAAGCATTGCATTCAAACGATGCTTTTCCATTTTCGATCCTTACTCGTCCGCCGGGAAATCTATAAACTTCTCTTACACTTGAAATTCTATCGATTTCAATGAACCAGTAACCGTCAACTAGTTCTCCGTCGTACGAGTCTGCAAGAAAGAATGTTTTGTCCAACGTTAGTAAAAATGGTGCATTTAGTCCTTCGGGTAATAAGGCCTTATCTATGAAGACGTCACTTTTGGGATTAATAATCCCATTTGTGATATCGATGTGTTTTATAGAAACAGTCTGCTTTTCTTCGTTACTTGCATGCACAGCTCCCTGTCCAGTACTGAGCCACTGCAAAGATGCTCCCGTTTCGAGATGACAAACGATCACCCAATCAGCTGGAAATGTATCTCGTGAATATCTATTTGCCATGGTGCTCTGTGATACGCCCAGTTGCTTGCAAAGAGAAATCCTCGTGCTGAAGCCATACGCCTTCAAAATGCGCTCTATCACTTCTCTGCCACCCCTGTTATTAGCGATGGCATCCCGAATCGAAGAAAAATCATCTTGTTTCGTTAATTTTTGTGTTGACATGGTTTTTTTTGTGATCCTAACATCTCGATTCAAGATGTTTTGTATAGTGTCTAAAAGTGCTGAATAGTGGGTTCAGCTCATAAACTTTGGGATTTTGCATCATGAATCGTAATTTTTCAATGCGTCCAAGTATCAATCTGGTTGTATCTGAGCCTTTCATCACACTGGATGAATTCTGCCGCCGTACGGGTTACAAGCCCGGATATGTGCGCCAAATGATCCGTGAAAATCGTCTGCCAATACGCAAAAAATCAGGTGTCAACAGCCTTATCGAAATCAACATGTTCGCATTGACGATGGAAGCAGCTCTAGGCTGTGAAATCTCAATACAAGCCTGATAGTTCCATTTTGGGATAGTTAGGGATTAACCACATGTTTGTTTACGTCGTTTCCAAACATGCTGCAGATGAACCCTGAATCGTTTGCATAAGGAAAAGTAACTTTATGGCTTCTGAAATCACCATCTTAAAAATACCTGCAGCAATAGTCACTTTGCAGCACTTTGCGGAACTGGAGGGTATTTCTGTGCGTACAGCTTATCGCTGGACAACAGGGGACAATCCTTGCGTTCCCATCGAGCCACGTAAAATCCGCAAGGGATGCAAAAAAGCCGGAGGGCCAATCCGTATTTATTACGCTCGCTGGAAAGAGGAGCAACTGAGAAAAGCTCTTGGGCATTCCCGTTTTCAACTTGTCATTGGTTCTTAATTCACGGTGAGAATTGTAAGGATTTAATATGTTTGATTATCGCATTTCTCAGCATCCACATTTTGATCAAGCTTGCAGGGCTTTCGCTTTGCGTCACAACATGGCGAAGCTGGCACAGCGTGCGGGAATGAACGTCCAGACACTGCGCAACAAGCTGAACCCGGAGCAACCGCATCAGCTTACGCCACCTGAAATCTGGCTGCTGACGGATATCACTGAGGACTCCACGCTGGTTGATGGTTTCCTGGCTCAAATTCATTGCCTGCCATGCGTGCCACTGAACGAAGTGGCAAAAGAGAAATTGCCGCACTACGTCATGAGCGCCACCGCTGAGATCGGGCGCGTTGCCGCCGGTGCCGTTACTGGTGATGTGAAAACAACCGCCGGACGCCGTGACGTGATCAGCAGCATCAATTCAGTAACTCGTCTGATGGCACTAGCTGCCGTTTCCATGCAGGCCCGCTTGCAGGCCAACCCCGCTATGGCAAGTGCGGTGGACACCGTAACGGGCCTTGGCGCTTCGTTCGGCATCATCTGAGGTGATTATGTTGACTAATAAACCGTCATTCGCATCGCTTTTAGTTAAACAAAGCCAGGGTATGCACTGCGGCCATGGCTGGATTATTGGGAAAGATGGCAAGCGCTGGCACCCGTCCCGCTCTCAGGATGAACTGCTGGCAGGGCTGACCACAACCAAACGGGGGAAACCATGGCTATTGAAGGCGCTGCAGCGACTGTTCCATTAAGCCCGGGTCAACGTATGGAAGGGCTGAACCGAATAGCGGAATTAAGGGCAAATGTGTTTGGTCTGAATATCGAGCCAGAGCTTGAAAGGTTTATTAAAGATATGCGTGACCGCCGCGATATAAACCATAAACAAAATGAGCGGGCACTGGCAGCAATATTCTTTATGGCAAAAATTCCGGCAGAACGTCACGGCGTCAATATTAGTGATCTGACTACTGACGAAAAGCGGGAACTGGTTAAAGCAATGAATCATTTTCGTGCAGTGGTGAGCTTATTTCCCAAACGGCTAACCATGCCGAATTAACCCACAACAGAAATTAATGGCGTAAACCCGCCGGGCATTCTTTTGCCCAAATTCAGGAGAAAGAGAAATGCAGAAAGAATTACCAAAAATGGTTTTGCCAGAAAACGACCAGCTTATGGCGGTGATCGATATTGCCAAACGTGAGGAGCGCAAAGGCCGCGCACTCGCTGTTTCAATCCGCCTTGAGGCGCTGGCAACCCATATCACCTACAGAGGGTTAAACGGTATTGAAGCGGCTGAACTGTTGCGCCGCGAAGCAACCCGCTACGAAAACGAATCTCAGGAGCTGCACTGATGGCTGACTCTATGGACCTCGTACAGCAGCGTGTTGAAGAACAGCTGCAGCGCCATATCCACAATGCCCGCAGCCGAAAGGTTGGGGATTCTTCACTGGAGTGTGAAAGCTGCGGAATTGTCATTCCAGAAGAACGCCGGGCCGCCGTGCCGGGCTGTGATCTCTGCGTTACCTGTCAGGAAATCGCAGAGCTTAAAGGCAAACACTACAACGGAGGTGCTGTATGAGCACCATCCTGAAATGGGCGGGCAATAAAACTGATGTCATGCCCGAATTGATTAAGCACCTTCCTGCTGGCCCGCGACTGGTTGAACCTTTCGCGGGTTCCTGCGCTGTGATGATGGCGACAGACTATCCCAATTATCTTGTCGCGGATATTAACCCTGATTTAATAAATCTATATCGGGAGATAGCAACAAACGCATCAGATTTTATTGAGCGTGCTAAACATCTGTTTAAAACATTCAATAATGAAGATGGTTATTATGATAGCCGGGATTCTTTCAATCACGATAAAGACCCTGAATGGCGCGCGCCGCTGTTTTATTCTTAAATCGCCACTGTTACCGTGGTCTTTGCCGTTATAACAAAAAGGGTGAGTTTAACGTCCCTTACGGTAATTATAAAAAACCGTATTCCCTGAAAATGAAATACGCGCTTTTGCTGAAAAAGCTACCCGCGCCACGTTCATTTGCGCCAGCTATGACGAAACTTTGGCATTGTTAGTGCCTGGGGATGTTATTTATTGCGATCCGCCTTATGACGGTACTTTCAGTGGCTATCACACTGCCGGTTTTACTGAGGACGATCAGTATCATCTGGCCTCTATTCTCGAGCGCCGTGCATTAGAAGGCCATCTGATCATCGTTTCGAACAGCGACACTTTCCTGACCCGTTCCCTGTATCGCAATTTCACTCATAACCGCATTAACGTAAAACGCAGCATTGGTATTGCTGCAGGCGAAGGGAAAACCGCAGACGAACTGATTGCTGTACTCAAACCGAAAGTATGGGCTGGCTTTGATCCAGCTGGCGGCCCTGATTACTCGGTCGTGCATGAGGTGCGCGCGTGAGTCATCACGAAGTTGAAAAGCACGGCGGTGCAGAAGATTCCGCCGCTGCTTTTGCCTGGAATGTACCTAAAAAGGCGATTAACCCCTACATGGACCCGGCGGAAGTAGCGCCGGTTTCTGCGCTTTCAAACCTGATTACTCACTATGCTGCGGATAACGAGCAGGAGCAGCTGCGCCGCGAGGCCCTGAGTAATGAGGTCTGGGAACGCTATTTCTACAATGAATCCCGTGATCCTGTTCAGCGAGAAATGCAGCAGGATCAGCTGATAAGCAGCGCCAAAATGGCCCGCGAGCAGCAGCAATTCAATCCCGATCTGGTCATCGTTGCTGACGTGAGCGCCCAACCGGCGCACATCAGTAAGCCGCTGCTTGAACGGATTAAATATTTCGAGGGCCTGGGCAAGCCGAAGGCTTATTCCCGCTATCTGCGTGAAACCATCAGGCCGTGCCTTGAACGCCTGGAGCGCGTGCGTACCAGCCAGATTTCTGCGTCATTCCGTTTTATGGCGAGCCACGACGGGCTGGAGGGCCTGCTGATTCTGCCGGAAATGAACCAGGAGCAGGTCAAGCGGTTATCTACCCTGGTGGCGGCACACATAAGTATGTGTCTGGATGCTGCCTGCGGTGAGCTGTTTACGGATGAAGACGTTACGCCGGAAGAGATCCGCCGGTCATGGGAAAGGGTGGCCGCTGAGGCCATGCGCCTTGATGTTATCCCGCCTGCTTTCGAGCAGCTGCGCCGTAAAAAGCACCGCCGTAAGCCGGTCCCATACGAGCTTATTCCGGGCTCGCTTGCCCGTATGCTTTGCGCAAACTGGTGGTATCGCAAGCTATGGCAGATGCGGTGTGAATGGCGGGAAGAACAGCTGCGCGCTGTCTGTCTAGTCAACAAAAAAGCGTCCCCGTATGTCAGCTATGAAGCCGTGATCCACAAACGCGAGCAGCGCCGCAAATCGCTGGAGTTCTTCCGCTCGCATGAGCTGATCAATGAAGACGGCGATACGCTGGACATGGAAGACGTGGTGAACGCCAACAACAGCAACCCGGCACACCGCCGTAATGAAATGATGGCCTGTGTTAAGGGGCTGGAGCTGATCGCGGAAATGCGCGGAGACTGTGCGGTGTTTTATACCATCACCTGCCCGTCACGCTTCCACGCAACCCTTAACAATGGCAGACCTAATCCGAAGTGGACCAGTGCCACTGTCAGGCAGAGCAGTGACTATCTGGTTGATACATTCGCCGCTTTCCGCAAGGCCATGCACAAGGCCGGGCTGCGCTGGTATGGCGTCCGCGTGGCAGAGCCGCACCATGACGGCACCGTGCACTGGCATCTTCTGTGCTTCATGCGCAAAAAAGACCGCCGTTCCATCACTGCGATGCTGCGCAAGTTTGCCATCCGTGAAGACCGCGAGGAGTTGGGCACCAATACGGGGCCGCGCTTCAAGTCCGAGCTAATCAACCCGCGCAAGGGCACGCCGACCAGCTACATTGCCAAATACATCAGCAAGAACATTGACGGGCGGGGGCTGGCTAAAGAAATCAGCAAAGAAACCGGCAGATCACTGCGCGACAGCGCCGAGCATGTCAGCGCCTGGGCGTCACTGCATCGTGTCCAGCAGTTCCGTTTCTTTGGTATTCCGGGGCGTCAGGCATACCGAGAGCTGCGCTTGCTGGCTGGTCAGGCGGCGAGAGTGCAGGGTGAACGCAAAGCGGGCGCACCAGTACTGGATAACCCACGTCTGGATGCGGTGCTGGTGGCAGCTGATGCGGGCTGCTTTGCCACCTACATCATGAAGCAGGGCGGTGTGCTGGTTCCCCGCAAACATCACCTTGTCCGCACAGCTTATGAGCATAACGACGAACCGAGCGCCTACGGCGATCACGGTATCCGTATCTATGGTATCTGGTCCCCGATTGCAGAGGGCAAGATTTGCACGCACGCGGTGAAGTGGAAAAAGGTTCGCAAGGCCGTTGACGTTCAGGAGGCGGAAGCCGACCAGGGCGCTTGCGCCCCTTGGACTCGTGGCAATAACTGTCCCCCTGTTGAAAAAACGTACCAGACAGGGGGCCAACTACCGGGCAGCGAAGAACCTGCAGCGCTGCCGGACTTCGAAAACATGAGCAAAAAGGAACTGCGCGAGCTGACGGCAAGGCTGCGGCTGGTTAAACCGAAGCGCCGAAAAGGCTACAAACAAGAAATTACTGAACACCAACGGCTACAACTCGATGCGGAGTTGCTGTCCAGAGGCTTTGACGCCAGTGAAACGGAAGTGGATTTGCTTCTGCGTGGCGGCAGCCTGCCATCTGGAGCCGGGCTGCGCCTGTTCTACCGGAACCAGCGCCTACAGGAGGATGACAAATGGCGTCAGTGGTACTGACGGCTCAGAGAAATGGCATATCTATTAATCAAAGAGTTAGCTGAGTAAAAAACTATTTCAGCTTTAAAATCATATGATGTACTGTATGTATAAACAGTAATATTGGGAGGGAGTTGTGAACGATTTGTTCATGGAGTCACTTGCACTGCAGCGGATAGAACTTATGGCCCGGTTGGTCGCCAGCTCAGATTGTAGCGATGACGACAAGGAGGTTGCGATTTCGTGGCTTTCGGAGCTGACGAGCGACCTGGTTACCAGGCTGAATGAGTATGGAGTGAGGCAAGATGAAAGCACGCATTAGTAATGTTGCACCCTGGGAAACTCCCTCCCGCACGGCATTAAGCGGCATGACGGTGCTGTGCATGTCTATGGTGCATGGATTCGCATGATCCAAATAGGATCGCAACTGGTCGGAGCCGCCAGAACTGGCGCGCTTCCCGGCCCGTCATGCACCTGCATGAAAACCACTACATAAAGCGGGCAGGCGTGGCGGGGATACGAGCGCGCGCACAAGCAAAAATCTATAGGTTGTGTTTTTTTTAAGAAAAAATTCTATATGTAGTATTACCTTCAAGATGAACATAATATTTAGGACGAACGGAACTTATAAGCTATATTATGTCTAAAAAAGTGTCTAACCAGATGAGGCATGATGAATGAGTGGAAGATACATACAGGCACCCCTATCATATGTTGTAGGGAGAATTACAACCAGTGCTTTGGCTGACTTAAAGTCAGAACAGATGGCTGAACTGCAGCAAAGTTTAACTATGCTTGGTTTCATTAACAAGGAAATATCTACTGTTCATGAATTGGATTTTGCAGCATTAAATCCAAGTCTGGATAGCGGTGCACCTTTCAATCAAGTAAAGAGGACCGCTTTTTTAAATATAGATAGTACTAAAGTTATTATTTTTGATTCTGATTCAATTGAATTAAGGACGACTTCTTACATAAAATACGATTATTTTATGGATGATTTTGATTCAGTATTGAAAGCCTTCATTAAATCAGTTCCTGCTTATGGAAAAGCTGCTATTAATGAAGCTATTTTAGCTTACGTAGATGTGATTGTTCCCGTGGGTGAATATCAATTATGTGATTTTTTCAAATACGGAGAAAATGCTTTACCAATGTCTTCTTTCGGTCAAAGAAAGAATATATTCGCTGTAGCAAAGACAGAATTAAATGAGATCATTGATGCAACACATAGAGTCTATGTTTCATTAGAACAGTTACCTCAGCGTATAAGACGCCTCCTTCCTGATGCTATGATGGAGCCTGAATCTAAATTTGTGATGCCAATTTCTATAACACATGAACCAAAAAAAGAAAGCTCTGAGCCATATATTATATTGACCACTCAGGCGGCTCAGCTACATGTAGGCAAAGTTCTTGAAGAAATGAGTGCGCAACAATTGTTTAGTGATTCTCACTTAAATTGTGGAAATGCTTTTAAAGAAATGATAAATAAAGATGTGTGTAACATGGTTTGGGAATATTCAGAAGAGTAAGGAGGGCATATGTCAGCAATTTCTTTTAATGATTTTAATAATGGCTACTTAAGTCCGTTTGCTGGGAAGAATATTGATGCTGCACACGGTAATATAAATAGAGAAGAGCTTTATTTACACGCATATACAACTGAAAATGATAACCCAGTTGGCAGAAAACGTTTTTTCAAAAACATGAGTCTGGATAGAATATTACGTCATCAGTATAGCGACAGGCATGCATTAACATTTATTGAGAATTACGCTCCCGGCGACATAAAGCGTATGCTTCATGGCGACTATTTTTCTCTAATTCAAACGTTTATAGTTGATTCTGCTAACGATTTGGATTGTTATGTCGTTTCAGATATGGTTGAAAAAATCAAAAAGACTTTTGGATTATCAACTTCAAATGTCGCTGTTATAGTTGGTGTCTCGAGAGCTACTATTTATAACCATATTTCTTGTTCATCTAAAGTTGATGTCAGTGATTACCAGAATCTTTTTCACTTAGCAAAAGCTGTGGAAGAAAGAGGGTATAATGTTTCAAAAGGATTGAAATCCGTTTCTGTAGAGGGTAAGACTTTATTGAAACATTTAACTACGGAACCTTTTGAATTTGAAAAACTTATCGAAGTATGTAAAATTGTTTCTTCCAAGCTATCAAGCATGAATACCGCTAGAGCTGCGACTATTTATGATCAAAAATTAACATCAATAATAAGTAATAAATAATTAGAGGTTAATGATGAGCATTTTGATTGATTTAGGGGTCAGGCAGTTCAAGTTTATGTCGCTAGAATTTTGTGACGCTGACTTCATTGCATCTCTGTCGCAACACCGTGCGACAGAGTCTTTTCGTGGTAAGGTTGCCAAGAAAGAGGATTTTCTTTTAATAATCAGCCAAGATTGCGATATAGCTAGCAATTCCTTTGATTATATTGAAGTGCTTGTTTTCAGAAAGGCCAAATCAAAAGATCGTCGCGGGGCAAAATCTATTGAGTATGCTAGGAATGTCCATAAAATTTTCTTGAAAGATAGCGATGATTACGTCTTAAAGAAAGAAGAGGTTAGTCTTTTATCAAAACAATTTTTTATTACAGAATTGGAAAGGTTGAAGCTCAAAGAACAGCTTTATTTGAACGAGTTCAACATTGAAAATAATAAAAGCATCCTATTGTCATGGTTAGTAAACTACTATGCTAGAAGACCTCTGCCTGATGGATTTAATCGGTCGCTCTTTGATAAGTACATAAAAAATCCTGAAGGTCATCCTTTACAGAATTTTTTGATTAAGTATTATAATGAAATTTTAGATGTTTATGCTTTCGTTTATCCTATGGACGAAGAAGATGCATCTGAATATGACGTAACTTTGACTGCATTACTAAGTCAAACTTGTACTGAAGATCAAGGAGAGGCAATTTCAAAAGAACTAGAATTGATTATAAGTGATATCAATAAACAAGATGAAAAGCTAAATATGATGCAGGCCACAGGGAATTGCCTACATGATGCGGCTTTGATGGATTATGCATTAATGCCTCATGAATTTTCAATGGAAAACGAGATTCAAACAAGAAAACTTACATTAGATTTTCTTTGTTGGATGCCTAAAGATGAAGATGAACCCTGAAATTACTCAGGGTATAATTCGATAGGTTAGCATTGATTATCAGTTTTTCACATCTAGTATATAGGGTGAAAAAGTGATAATTTCGTCCTCTATCCATTCATTAAACTCAGTTATTCTTTTTTGTAATGGAATCAATTCGTTGCGAACAAAAACATGGCTAGCCTTTTCGATATCCCCAAACCCCCCAATATTGTTGGGCATAATACCCATCATTTGTGGCGGAACCCGGTGCGCTGCCAACATATCATCACGGCTAACATTTTTGATATTCAGAAACTCATCCTTCGCAGCGACCTCTGACAGCGGGATAATTTGAATCCCGTCTTTTTTCCCGTTCGGAGAGTACATAAATAGGTTGCGGAAATTACCTGGTCCTTTGGCGCTTTTCATGGCCTGGCGGATGTTATTTACGTCCTCTTGGTTCTGCGCAGCGTCGGTCATGTACATGATAAAGCCTGCATGGCTGCCGTTGATGTAATATTTTCGCCGGAATAAAGTCGCGGACTCATTCAACAGGGCGGAAGGTATGGCGGACAGGTATTCCGGTAGGCCATAAATTCCCTGGTTTAAATCTGGTTCCATCAGGTGAAAAATGCTGCCCTTAGTGAACTCATACGGCTGTGTTGTCATCCCATACTGCACAAACCAGTAAGTATCAAGATCCAGGCCACGGCGGGTATATTTCGCCAGTGATGGCTCCAGTGACAGAATGCCGCCGAGGCGGTTAGTACGCTTCTCCAGGTAGGCGTTACCGAATACCAGATAATCTTGCACAAATCGGCTGAATGCCTGCTGGCTAAGCAGTGGATGCGGGATAAAAGTACTGGTCAGGATGTTGCGCTTCACCGCAATCGGTGAACTATGATGTACCGCGGCGCGGTAGGTACGCGCCAGGCGGCGCACGGCGGCGCTGGCTTCGGTTGTGGCCGGAACCCTGGGCATGGCGGCGGCACCTGCAGAAGCTGCGCCCCTGCATCCGTTCAGCCTTCCCGCCATGGCATATCAACAGAGCCAGCCCGCGAAGACTGACCGCGCACCCGCAGTGATGCACTTTGAGACGCACGCGCCGATCACGATTTATGCGCAGCCAGGGCAGAAGCCGTTGCCGGTAGTGACCATCACCCGAAAGGACGGTGACGGGCACCGCTTTACTCTGGCAGACCGTGGCGCTTATACCGGGGTAATTGCCAGCTGGCTGCACACCCGGGAGCCAAAGAAAAAAGAAGTGACGAAAGTTAAGCGCCGCCGCCGGAAGAAAACCGCAAAACCAAAGGAGCCGGAGGCAAAGCAGGGGGACTACCTGGTGGGAACGGACGAAAACGTGCTGGTACTTATGGTCCATTCCGCATCATCTATTGGCTGTTTAAAGCCGCTGACCTTTACCGGCATTTCCGTATAGAGATCGGCCCGGCCTTCTGCGAGCTGCAGCGAGAATGAAGCCACCCCGCGCTGCAGCCGTTCCCACTGCATTTTTGCAGCACGCTCAGCGTTAGCCCTGTTTGCATAGGTCCGGTTAACCACGCTGACCCACACTATCGGCTCGGATAACGGCTTTGTTACCAGCCTTGAGCTTGAAATGAAAATAGATTATTTAGAAATGGAATGAATTTGTTCACAAAATGGAAGTTGGTGTATCATTGTGTGATTGAAAGGGGCTGGAGCGGAGAGAACGGAAATGATGAATTGCCCGAAATGTGGACACGCGGCACATACTCGGAGCAGCTTTCGGGTATCTGAACAGACAAAGGAACGTTACTGTCAGTGCCAGAATATAAACTGCGGCACCACTTTTGTAACGCATGAAACGGTTGTACGTTATATCGCCGCTCCAAACCTAATAAATCAGGCCCCGCCGCATCCAACAGCTGGCGGCCAAGGACATATGAACTTCTAAAGAAACCCGCTTCGGCGGGTTTTTTAATGGCACTATAAAAAAATCTGCTGCCATTTTGCTGCCAATGGCGATAACGTAAACAAAAAAGCCACTCGCGAGAGTGGCTTAAATGGATGATTCTAAAGCTAAAATTTGGTGGCCCCTGCTGGACTTGAACCAGCGACCAAGCGATTATGAGTCGCCTGCTCTAACCACTGAGCTAAGGGGCCGTGGCGGTGAATTATAAAGTAACTCCCCGCAGCAATCCAGCCATTCACTCCTGCTTGCTGTTTTTATAAACAACGCATAATCAATCCTTTATACTTCTCTAACGATGTATCGATCGGGAGTAAAGATGATCAACGATATTCTTGCACCAGGCCTGCGGGTGGTGTTTTGCGGTATCAACCCGGGCAAGTCCTCGGCGCACACCGGTTTTCACTTTGCCCATCCGGGAAATCGCTTCTGGAAGGTGATCTACCAGGCCGGGTTTACCGACAGGTTACTCAAGCCG
The DNA here is from genome assembly GCF_026344075.1 of Enterobacter nematophilus. Taxonomy (NCBI): domain Bacteria; kingdom Pseudomonadati; phylum Pseudomonadota; class Gammaproteobacteria; order Enterobacterales; family Enterobacteriaceae; genus Enterobacter; species Enterobacter nematophilus. Next base: position 209,493 of record NZ_JAPKNE010000003.1, read on the forward strand.
GAAGAGGAGCAGCATCTGCTGGATACGCGCTGCGGGATCACCATGCTGGTCGAGCGGCCTACGGTGCAGGCGAGCGAGGTCAACCTGCATGAACTGCGCAGCGGCGGGCGGGAGCTGGTTAAGAAAATTGAAGACTATCAGCCCGCCGCGCTGGCGATCCTCGGTAAGCAGGCCTACGAGCAGGCGTTTAGCCAGCGCGGGGCTAAGTGGGGTAAGCAGAATATAAGCATCGGCGTGACGCAGGTGTGGGTGCTGCCGAATCCGAGCGGGCTCAACAGGGCGACGCTGGATAAGCTGGTGGAGGCGTATCGGGAGCTTGATGAGGCGCTGATGGTGCGGGGGCTTTAGCTCCTCTGCGGCCTGATACCCTCACCCTGGCCCTCTCCCACAGGGATAGGGAATAAACAAAAAAAAAGCTCCCGATTGGGAGCTTTTTGCTGTTTACCTGGATTAGTCGTCCAGGAAGCTACGCAGCACTTCAGAGCGGCTTGGATGACGCAGCTTACGCAGCGCCTTCGCTTCGATCTGACGGATACGTTCGCGGGTCACGTCGAACTGTTTACCCACTTCTTCCAGCGTGTGGTCGGTATTCATGTCGATACCGAAACGCATACGCAGCACTTTTGCTTCACGGGCGGTCAGGCCAGCCAGGACGTCGTGCGTGGCAGCACGCAGGCTCTCGGTGGTGGCAGAGTCCAGCGGCAGCTCGAGGGTGGTATCCTCGATGAAATCACCCAGATGCGAATCTTCATCATCACCGATTGGCGTTTCCATGGAGATTGGCTCTTTGGCGATCTTCAGCACTTTACGGATCTTGTCTTCCGGCATCAGCATGCGCTCGGCCAGCTCTTCCGGCGTCGGCTCGCGGCCCATCTCCTGCAGCATCTGGCGGGAGATACGGTTGAGCTTGTTGATGGTCTCAATCATATGCACCGGAATACGGATGGTGCGCGCCTGGTCTGCGATAGAGCGGGTAATCGCCTGACGGATCCACCATGTTGCGTAAGTGGAGAACTTGTAACCACGACGGTATTCAAACTTATCTACCGCTTTCATCAGACCGATGTTGCCTTCCTGAATCAGATCCAGGAACTGCAGACCGCGGTTGGTGTATTTCTTGGCGATAGAGATAACCAGACGCAAGTTCGCTTCAACCATCTCTTTCTTCGCACGGCGGGCTTTCGCTTCACCGATGGACATACGACGGTTGATGTCTTTGACCTGCTCGATGGTCAGGCCGGTCTCTTCTTCAATCTGCTGCAGCTTCTGCAGACCGCGATAGACATCGTCCTTCACATCGTGAAGTTTTTCAGACCACGGCTTGTTCATCGCGATAGCCGCGTTGAACCAGGTTTCGCTGGTTTCGTTGCCGGTGAAGAGGGTGATGAAGTTCTTCTTCGGCATTTTGCACTGCTCAACGCACAGCTTCATGATGATGCGTTCCTGGGTGCGTACGCGATCCATCATCACGCGCATGCTGTTAACCAGGTAGTCGAACTGTTTTGGCACCAGGCGGAACTGTTTGAACACTTCAGACAGCTTCAGGATCTCTTCCTGAGCGGCGGCATGGCTGCGGCCTTTCGCTTTGATGGTGTCACGCGTTACTTCGTACTGGGTGCGCAGCTCGGCAAACTTCTCACGCGCCAGTTCCGGGTCGATGCTGTTGTCATCATCCGCGCTGTCGTCGTCTTCTTCCTCATCTTCGTCTTCGTCGTCATCCATCTCTTCCTGAGACAGCTCAGAACCGACGTGAGTGGCGGTAGGCGCCATATCTTCTTCAGCGTTCGGGTCGACAAAACCGGTGATCAGATCGGACAGGCGCGCTTCTTCCGCTTCAACGCGATCGTACTGCTCCAGCAGATAGGTGATCGCTTCCGGGTACTCAGCAACAGAGCACTGAACCTGGTTGATCCCGTCTTCGATGCGTTTTGCGATGTCAATTTCGCCTTCGCGGGTCAACAGTTCAACGGTACCCATTTCGCGCATGTACATGCGGACCGGGTCAGTGGTACGCCCGATTTCAGATTCCACGCTGGACAGTACCTGTGCAGCAGCTTCTTCCGCATCTTCGTCAGTGTTGTTGGAGGTTTCAGCCAGCAACAGATCATCGGCATCCGGTGCTTCTTCCATCACCTGAATGCCCATGTCATTGATCATTTGGATGATGTCTTCGATTTGATCTGAATCGACGATATCTTCCGGCAGATGGTCATTGACCTCGGCATAGGTCAGATAGCCTTGCTCCTTACCGCGTTGGACAAGAAGTTTCAGCTGTGACTGCGGGTTTTGCTCCATAAGACGGTATCCACACTTAATTCGTTTGATTGGTGTCGGCGATGGGGCTGCCAACCTTTAAAGCGAGGGCGTACTTATATTTTTGCCGCTGCCTCTCAGTGCGGCTGCCGGGGGCTTCCCGATCGATATTCGGCACTTAAGCCGTTAAATTTTTTATTTCTTCGCCAGTTCCTGGTTAATCATCCAGAGCTCTCGGCGTTCTTCGCTGCTTAAGCCGTGCGTGCGCTCGCGAGCTATCAACTCTTCCTGGCGCAGCTCAAGCATCGAATCAAACATATGGTTGAGCGAGTCGGTGAACGTTTTTTCTGCAATATCCTTATCTGCTATATCGTCCCACATCGACAGTTTTTCAAGGGTAGCGGCCTCTTTTGTGCCGCGATAATGCTCTAAAAGTTGTCCGGTGGTCAGACCTGGCTGAGACAAACAAGTGTTGACCAGTTCTGAAAATAAGCCAAGTCCGGGCAACTTTTCATGGTTCAAACCCGCCAGCGACGGCACTTGCGGAGCAAGCTCGGGGTTTTGTACCAGCAACCCTATCAGTATACGCATGGTTGTGCGTTTTAGCTGAGGCGCGGGGCGAACCGTGCCGTTTTCAGCCTGTTTAGGCATTAAACGTTCAAGCTGGCTATCATCCAGAATGCCAAGCTTGTTGCCTAACTCCTGACGCAGGTAGATGCGCAGCGTTTCGCCAGGCACCTGGCTGATTAACGGCAGCGCCAGCGTACTGAGCTGCGCGCGCCCGTCAGGGGTACTCAAATCAACCTGCGGCATCAGGCTGTTAAACAGAAACGTGGAGAGCGGCTGTGCCTGCTCCATCCGCGCTTCAAATGCCGCTTTGCCCTCTTTACGCACCAGCGTATCCGGGTCTTCACCGTCGGGCAGGAACATAAAGCGTAGCTGACGCCCGTCGGTCATATACGGCAGCGCGGTTTCCAGCGCTCGCCAGGCGGCGTCGCGTCCGGCCCGGTCACCGTCGTAACAGCAGATGACGTTGTTGGTCACCCTGAACAGCAGTTGAATATGATCGGCGGTGGTGGACGTACCTAGCGACGCAACGGCGTAGTTAATGTCGTACTGCGCCAGCGCAACGACGTCCATATAGCCTTCGACGACCAGCAGACGCGGAGGTTCCGCGTTGTCCTGCTGCGCCTCATAAAGACCGTAAAGCTGGCGGCCCTTATGGAAAATATCGGTTTCCGGAGAGTTGAGGTATTTCGGCAGGGCGTCACCCAGCACGCGACCACCAAAACCAATTACCCGGCCACGCTTGTCGCGGATCGGGAACATCACCCGTTCACGGAAGCGGTCGTAGCTTCGTCCCTGGTCGTTGGTGACCAGCATGCCTGCGTCGATGAGAGATTTACGATCTTCGCTATTGCCGCCAAAACGCTTTAACACGTTGTCCCAGCCGGGCGGGGCGTAACCAATAGCGAAACGCGCAATTACATCGTCGCTCAGTCCGCGCTTGTTCAGATACTGACGCGCAGGCTCAGCCGCAGAGTGCTTAAGAGACTGTTGGTAAAACGAATTCAGGCCATCCATCAGTTGATACAGCGTTTGCCGCTGATGGCGCTCGATCTGACTTGGCCCACTGCCTGCTTCATAAGGCACTTCAAGGTTATGCATCGCCGCCAGCTCTTCGACGGTTTCAACGAACTCGAGCTTGTCGTAGTTCATCAAAAAATCGACGGCATTACCGTGTGCGCCACAGCCGAAGCAATGGTAAAACTGCTTTTCACCGTTTACGGTGAAGGAGGGGGTTTTTTCGTTATGGAACGGACAGCACGCATGGTAGTTCTTGCCCTGCTTTTTCAGCTTTACCCGCGCGTCGATGAGATCGACGATGTCGGTTCTGGCGAGCAGGTCATTGATGAAAACGCGTGGGATTCTTCCGGCCATATGCCCCAAAAATTTAAGCGACTTATAAACGAAAACAAGCCGCGCATTCCTTCCGGAAGCACGGCCTTACGACTACTACTCTGTCTGTCAATTGAGGGCGTTGACCCTCAAGAGATTAGTACAGACGAGTACGGCGTGCGTTTTCGCGAGCCAGTTTCTTCGCGTGACGTTTCACAGCGGAAGCTTTAGCGCGCTTACGTTCGGTCGTTGGTTTTTCATAAAACTCACGACGACGAACTTCAGCCAGAACACCTGCTTTCTCGCATGAACGTTTGAAGCGACGCAGTGCTACGTCGAACGGCTCGTTTTCACGTACTTTAATTACCGGCATGTAACTCTCACCTTTAATAAATTCGGTTTGCCGCTGGCATCAACGCCAGCTTATTTCAAAATGGTGCGGAATTTTACTGCAAATGCTGCTGCTTTGTAAAGCACCGATGCGATTTTGAAAGGGACTTTAATAAGGGTGAGGAGTATACACGAGCCTTCTTCCTGGGGCGAACAAAGTTTTACATCAACCCGCCCAGGCTCTACACTGCGCGGTATTGAAACGAGGTAAAACAAGTCATGCGTGTACTGGGTATTGAAACATCCTGCGATGAAACCGGCATCGCCATTTACGACGACGAAAAAGGGCTTCTGGCCAACCAGCTGTATAGTCAGGTGAAATTGCACGCTGACTACGGCGGCGTCGTACCTGAACTGGCCTCTCGTGATCACGTGCGTAAAACGGTTCCCCTGATTCAGGCGGCGCTGAAAGAGGCCGGATTAAGCTCAACCGATATTGACGCCGTGGCCTATACCGCGGGGCCTGGCCTGGTCGGCGCGCTGCTGGTTGGCGCGACGGTTGGCCGTTCTCTGGCGTTTGCGTGGGATGTGCCGGCAATCCCGGTTCACCATATGGAAGGGCATCTTCTGGCGCCGATGCTGGAAGAGAATCCGCCTGAATTCCCGTTTGTGGCGCTGCTGGTCTCGGGTGGGCATACGCAGCTGATTAGCGTAACGGGCATTGGCAAGTACGAGCTGCTGGGCGAGTCGATCGACGACGCCGCTGGTGAAGCTTTCGACAAAACCGCCAAGCTGCTGGGTCTGGATTACCCTGGCGGCCCAATGCTGTCAAAAATGGCGTCGCAGGGAACGGAAGGGCGCTTTGTCTTCCCGCGTCCGATGACCGACCGTCCAGGGCTGGACTTCAGCTTCTCCGGGCTGAAAACCTTCGCGGCGAATACCATCCGCAATAACGATGACAGCGAGCAGACCCGCGCCGATATCGCCCGCGCGTTTGAAGACGCGGTGGTGGATACGCTGATGATCAAGTGCAAGCGCGCGCTGGATCAGACCGGCTTTAAGCGCCTGGTGATGGCGGGCGGCGTGAGTGCCAACCGCACGCTGCGCGCGAAGCTCGCCGAGATGATGCAAAAGCGTCGCGGGGAAGTGTTCTATGCCCGTCCGGAATTCTGTACCGATAACGGGGCGATGATCGCCTACGCCGGGATGGTGCGCCTCAATGCGGGTGCAACGTCCGACCTGAGCGTGTCCGTGCGTCCGCGCTGGCCGCTGGCGGAACTGCCGGAGGCGTAACCCCCTTATCCTGGCCCTCTCCCCACCGGGGAGAGGGCCATTTACGACTACACCCGCAGCATCCCTTTCTCTTCCAGAAACGCAATAATCGTTGCCAGGCCGTCACCCGCTTTAAGATTGGTAAACGTCCACGGACGCTCGCCGCGCATGCGGTTGGTATCGCGCTCCATCACCTCCAGCGACGCCCCCACGTACGGCGCGAGATCGGTTTTGTTGATCACCAGAAAATCGGATTTAGTGATCCCCGGCCCGCCCTTGCGCGGGATTTTTTCCCCTTCGGCCACGTCGATCACGTAAATGGTCAGATCCGCCAGCTCCGGGCTGAACGTCGCGCTCAGGTTGTCCCCGCCGCTTTCCACGAAGATCAGATCCAGATTGCCGAACTTCTCGCTGAGTGCTTCCACCGCCGCCAGGTTCATCGAGGCATCTTCGCGGATGGCGGTATGCGGGCAGCCGCCCGTCTCCACGCCCACGATGCGCTCCGGCTCCAGCGCGCCCGCTTCGGTGAGGATGCGCTGATCCTCTTTGGTGTAGATATCGTTGGTCACCACCGCCAGATGGTAGGTGTCGCGCATTGCCTTGCAAAGCGCTTCCAGCAGCGCGGTTTTGCCCGACCCTACCGGGCCGCCCACGCCCACGCGCAGGGGATGTTTGTAATCAGCCATGTTGACTCCTCAGGAACGGAATAGTCGTGAATATTGGGTTTCGTGGCGCGCGGAGGCGATGGCGGAGAGCGGCGTCGCCGCGCCTGTCTCGTCATCTCCGCGCAAAAATGCCTGTTCAAGCCCGGCGGCGAAATGGTCGCTCAGCTCGATAATCAGCTGCTGCGCGGCCTGTTGCCCGAAGGGGACCAGCTTGACGCCCGCCATCACCGCGCTTTCAATCCAGCTGTAGCCGAGGCTCAGCGCCAGCTCGCGCGCGGCAATGCCCCAGCGCACGCCGAGCCACGCCATGCCGCAGAGCTGGCTCTGCGCAAACAGCGGCAGCCACTCTGCCGGGCAGTTCGGCTCCCAGCTTTTAATCAGACGCGTAAAGGCCGCCCCACGGTTGCGCTCCTCTTCGCGCAGCTCGCGCGTTTCCCGGCAGGCGAGCAGGTATGCCGTCCAGCGTTTGGCCGTCGCCAGATCCTGCTGCTCGCAGGCCCGGAACAGCCGGATAAACAGCGGCACATCGACGCAGAAAAAGCTCTGCTCCATCTGCTGGATCTGCCAGCGTCTGAACGCGTCGGCGTTCGTGACCCAGCCCGCCTCCACGGCCCACTCCAGACCCTGAGACCAGGTAAACGACCCGACCGGCAGGCTGCTGCTCGAGAGCTGCATCAGGCGCAGCCACTGGCGGGTGAGTTCCATCAGCTCATCAGCGCCAGCAGGGCGGAGACGATCAGCCCGCCGCCGAAGGTTTTACGCAGGCCGTCGTGACGGCGCAGCAGCAATCCCGCCGCGAAGCTCGCGCACAGCACCGTGGCGCTGGCGAACATAAACCCGCTGGTGAAAAGCCAGAAGCTGTGGCCGGACATCTCCACGCCGTGCGCCCAGCCGTGGAACATCGCCAGGGCAGGCACCGCCAGCAGCAGGCGGTTTTCGGTTTTAAACATCATCACGCCGCAGACCGCCAGCGAGGCGATAATCAGCATCTCCATGCCGCTGAAGCCGCCGAGCAGGCTTCCCGCAATGGCGCCAGCGAGCATCATCCCGAGGGTGGCAAACGGCAGCAGGAGCTTGCGGCCGCTCAGCGCCGAGAGAACGCCTGCCCCCGTCAGCATCAGCAGGTGATCGAGCCCGGTCAGCGGATGGAGAAAGCCGGCCTGGAAGCTGTCGGTACCGTGTCCCGGATGCGCGAGCGCGGGAACGGAAACGGCCAGCAGTAACAGCGGTAAATACTTGCGCATGATGAGTCCTTAATGTGAATGGGCGTGAGAATGGCTATGGCTGTGGGCATCGCTGGCGTAAGCGCCCGCTTCCGGCTCAAACGGCAGGCTGGCGGAGGTTACCTCCAGCCCGAACTGGCGCAGCATGTCGTCGAGAACGTGGTCGTGGTGATAGCGCAGCTCGCCGGGCATGACCTGCAGCGGCACGTGGCGGTTGCCCAGGTGATAGCAGGCGCGGGCCAGCAGGAACGGATCGACGCAGCGCACCACGGAAACCGACTCCGGAGCGGCGATCACTTCTATGACCTCGCTGCCGTCGTCGGTGGTCAGCAGGTCGCCCCCGCGCAGCAGCAGGCCGCGCGGCAGCATCAGCCCGGCTTCGCGACCGTCGTTCAGCGACACGCGGGCGCGGCTTTTTACCCGCACGTCAATCGGCAGCGTGACGCTGGCGGTGATCGGGTGCGCGTGGTCCAGGCGTTGGGTTAAGTAGATCATCTTCACTCCTTAAAACAGGAAATAGCGTTGCGCCATCGGCAGAACGTCGGCCGGTTCGCTGGTTATCAGTTCGCCGTCGACGCGCACCTCGTAGGTTTGCGAATCGACGGTGATATTCGGCTGCAGGCCGTTGTGGATCATGTCCGCCTTTTTCACCGTCCGGCAGCCTTTCACCACCGCCGTGGCGCTTTGCAGGTTGAGCTGCTGCGGGATGCCGTTCGCACTGGCGGCCTTTGAGATAAACGTCAGGCGCGTGGCGTGGCGGGCGGCGCCCAGCGATCCAAACATCGGGCGGTAATGGACCGGCTGCGGAGTGGGGATCGAGGCGTTGATGTCGCCCATCGGCGCGCAGGCGATCATCCCGCCCTTGACGATGGTGGCGGGCTTGACGCCGAAGAACGCCGGGGACCAGACCACCAGATCCGCCAGCTTGCCCGCCTCAACCGAACCGACCTCATGGGCGATGCCGTGGGTCAGCGCCGGGTTAATGGTGTATTTGGCGACATAGCGCTTCACGCGGAAGTTGTCGTTTTCGCCCGTCTCTTCCGGCAGCGCGCCGCGCTGAACCTTCATGCGGTGCGCCACCTGCCAGGTGCGGATTATCACTTCCCCCACGCGGCCCATGGCCTGTGAATCTGACGAGGTAAGCGAGAACGCGCCGATATCGTGCAGCACGTCTTCCGCGGCGATGGTCTCCCGGCGAATGCGGGATTCGGCAAACGCCACGTCCTCGGCGATATCCGGATCGAGGTGATGGCAAACCATCAGCATGTCGAGATGCTCGTCGATGGTGTTCACCGTGTAGGGCAGGGTCGGGTTGGTGGAGGAGGGCAGTATATTCGGGTGCGCGCAGGCGGTGATGATATCCGGCGCGTGGCCGCCGCCTGCCCCTTCGGTGTGGAAGGTGTGGATGGTGCGCCCGGCAATAGCCGCCAGCGTGTCTTCGACAAACCCGGACTCGTTCAGCGTGTCGCTGTGCAGCGCCACCTGAATATCCATCTCTTCGGCCACCTCCAGCGAGCAGTTAATCGCCGCGGGCGTCGCGCCCCAGTCTTCGTGGATCTTCAGCCCGATGGCGCCGGCGGCGATCTGCTCGCGCAGGGCGTCCGGGTTGGAGCCGTTACCTTTGCCGAGCAGGCCAATATTCACCGGCAGCGTATCGGCGGCCTGCAGCATGCGGGCGATATACCACGGCCCCGGCGTGCAGGTGGTGGCGTTGGTGCCCGCCGCCGGACCGGTACCGCCGCCGATCATGGTGGTGACGCCGGAGACCAGCGCCTCTTCCGCCTGCTGGGGGCAGATCCAGTGGATGTGGGTGTCGATCCCGCCGGCGGTGACGATCTTCCCCTCGGCGGCAATCACTTCCGTCGCGGCGCCGATCGGGATCGTGACGCCGGGCTGAATGTCCGGGTTCCCGGCTTTGCCGACGGCGAAGATCCGTCCGTTCTTCACGCCGATATCGGCCTTCACGATCCCCCAGTGATCGACGATCAGCGCGTTGGTGAGAACCAGATCCACACAGTCTTTTGCGGTCATCTGCCCCTGACCCATGCCGTCGCGGATCACCTTCCCGCCGCCGAATTTCACCTCTTCGCCGTAGACCGTGAGATCGTCTTCCACTTCGATCCACAGCTCGCTGTCCGCCAGCCGCACCTTGTCCCCGGTGGTTGGGCCGAACATGTCGGCATACGCCCGGCGTGAAATCTCAGCCATGTTTCACCTCGCCCATTACCTCGCCGCGAAAGCCGAAAATGCGCTGCGCGCCCGTGACCTGAACCAGCGTCACTTCCCGCTTCTGCCCCGGCTCGAAGCGCACGGCGGTGCCCGCCGGGATGTTCAGCCGGTAGCCTTTGGTGGCTTCCCGGTTAAACTTCAGCGCCGGGTTGACCTCGTAGAAGTGGTAGTGCGAGCCGACCTGGATCGGCCTGTCGCCGTGGTTTTCGACAACGACGCTTTGGGTTTCACGCCCGACGTTGATCGCAATAGTGCCGGGCTGGATCTGGTATTCCCCTGGGATCATCACGCGCTCCTTACACGATCGGGTTGTGGACGGTGACGAGCTTGGAGCCGTCCGGGAAGGTGGCTTCCACCTGAATATCCGGGATCATCTCCGGCACGCCCTCCATCACCTGATCCCGCGTCAGGACGTGGCGGCCCGCCTCCATCAGCGAGGCGACGGTTTCGCCATCACGCGCGCCTTCCATAATAAAGGCGCTGATCAGCGCGACCGATTCCGGATAGTTGAGCTTTACCCCGCGCGCAAGGCGGCGTTCGGCAACCAGCGCGGCGGTGAACAGCAACAGCTTGTCTTTTTCTCTGGGGGTCAGTTCCATAACGGTTCTCTTATGTCTGCCAGATACGCGGCGAACAGGCGGTTTTGGTAGTGAGAAGCGGGCGAAGCGACTGCCAGATGTCGCGCATCGCCCGCTGGCAAATCAGATTGTCGTGGGCGAGAAAACGCACCGACAGCAGATCGTCGGTGAGCGTTGCCCCCGCAAAATGGCCCAGAGGCGCGAGCAGCGCGCGCGCCGTGTTGAGATGTTCTTCCCGGGCCGGATAGAACAGCAGGGTGCCGATCCACGGGTGTCCGGCAACGGGCGTGAGATCGCCGTCGCTGAGGTGCTGGCGCTCAATCAGGCGCGGTTCGTCATCCACCCACACCTCAAGGCGGCTCTCCAGCGTGCCGTGGCTGAAGGTTTCGTTTATCACCGGGCGGCCCAGGCAGTACAGCTCCCACGCCAGCAGCGTGCTGGAGGCCTTCAGGTGGAAGACGGAACGCAGCGCGGCGTTCGCGCCGGGAAAGATAATGGTGTCCTGCGGCAGCCACTCCAGCGTGGCGTTTTCATCAAGATAAAAGTGCTGGCTCAGACGCGCCTGCGGGCCGCTGCTGCGGTAGAACTTGCTGGCGCCGGGCATGGTGATAAGCGCGTGGCTTTTGGCGTCGAGCCGAACGGAAATGTCCAGCGTATCGCCCCCCACAACGCCGCCGGGCGGGTGCAGCAGGTAAAGGTGGCACGTTTCCCCTTCAGGGTAAAACGGCCGCTGAACGGTAAGCGGCCCGACGTGACGCGCGGAACGCAGGAGGGTTTTCTCAGGGGCGTGACAAAACTGCAGGGCAAGCGACGCCTGCCAGCCTTTATACGTATTATCAGTGACCTGAGCTGCTAACATGCTGCTTCCATCTGCGCATCATCGGGGTCGTTTCAGTATGCCCTGGTGGAAATGAAGGCTGTCATATGAGTCGCTTATGGATAGAGGAAATAAAAAAGCACGGCCCGGGGCCGTGCTCAGCGTGAAGCATGAGGATCCTATTTCAGGTGGTCATGCAATGCTGCACCTGCCTGCTCAAGGGCGACTTTAACCGTTGGCTCCTGGCTCAGCGGGTTAAGCAGGCCGTAATCGTGGATCATGCCGTTATAGCGCGTGACGGTCACCGGGACGCCAGCCGCATCCAGTTTACGTCCGAAAGCTTCACCTTCATCCCGCAGAACGTCCAGCTCAGCTGTCTGAATCAGCGTCTCCGGGAAGCCTTTCAACTGTGCAGTGCTGGCGCGAAGCGGAGAGGCAAGGATATTGTTGCGGTCGGCAGCGCTGGTGGTGTAGTTATCCCAGAACCATTTCATCATGTTTTTCGACAGGAAATAGCCGTTTTCGAACTGGTGATAGGAAGCCGTATCAAAGCTGGCGTCCGTCACTGGCCAGAGCATCACGTTGTAGCGAATTTTTGGCCCATTGAACTGTTTGGCCTGCAACGCCACGGAGGCCACCATGTTGCCGCCCACGCTGTTACCAACCAGGCCCAGACGGCTACCGTCCACGCCAATTTCCTGGCCGTGCTCGGCGACCCATTTTGTCGCTTCATAGGCCTGATTGATTGCCACCGGGAAATGGGCCTCAGGTGACGGTGTGTAGTCAACGTAAACCGCTGCGGTGCCAGACGCGCGAACCAGATCGCGGATTAAACGTTCGTGGGTTGGAAAATCACCCAGCACCCAACCGCCACCGTGGAAGAACATAAATACCGGGAGCGTACCGGCAGCATGTTCAGGCTTCACAATTTTAAGGGCGATCGTCTGGCCATTGACCTGGATCGTTTTTTCAGTCACCTGAGCGGGCGGCAGTTTTGCACCTTGCTGTGCGCCAATAAGTACCTGGCGGGCCTCCTGCGGGGTCATCTGTTCCATCGGTTTCCCTTTGCCCGCATTCAGGACATCAAGAAATGCCTGTACGCCTGCTGTCGGGGCTGGAGTATTGGTGGTTTGAGCGGATGCCGCGGCTGACGCGAAGACGGAAGAAACCAGTATGGCAGTTAATGTTTTCATGGTGGTACCCCTTTTAACGTATTTGATCGGATAACTAAGTAGTGCGCTACTTAGTTGTTGATATAATACTTGCGCGCAAGATACTTTTAGTCAAACATTATTTATAATTTTTTTTAGACAACAGATTCAGGGTTGAAAGAAAAATGAAAGAAAACAAAACGCTAGATGATTTATTGTGCTTCTCGCTGTACTCGGTCACCAATGCGTTCGTGCGCCAGTATCGCCCCCTGCTGCAGGAGATGGATCTGACCTATCCGCAATTTGTTGTTTTGATGGCGCTTTATGAAAAAGACAACATCCCGCTTCGCGATCTCAGCGATAAAACCTATTTTGATTCAGGCACGTTGACCCCGCTGGTTCAGAAGCTTGAGGCAAAAGGGTTTCTCAACCGTATCGCGGTTTTGGGGGATGAAAGGATGAAAAATGTCGTATTGACCGATAAGGCGAACGAACTGAAAAAGCAGGTGATGGCGCTGCCGGACCAGATTCGCTGCAGCATGCGGATGAATGATGATGAGCTGGAAATGCTAAAAAAACTCTCCCGAACGCTGCTGGAGGATTTATAAGCGCACTTCGGTGGGGGGGAACCCACCGAAGCGATGTGTCGTTACCGGTAGTCCTCCGCATCCACGTCATAGCCGGACGGCTCCCAGCGGATCGCCAGCAATGACGCCAGGCCGATAAACGGCGCCAGCGCAATCACCCAGAACACGGCGGTGTCGAGCGACGCGACCAGCAGCGGGAACAGGAACAGCGACAGCGTGGAGCTGCTGCGCATCAGCGTCTGGTTGAGACCCACGCCCACGCCGCGCAGGGAGGTCGGGTAGCTCAGCGAGGCAAACGTCATGGTATGCGCGCCCGGGCCAAATCCCTGACCGAACAGGAACAGCGCCAGCATCGCCACGGCAAGCACCCCTTCAGAGGCACCTTCCGGTCGGCCAATCAGCGCCAGCCCTAGCAGCGCCACAAGCTGGCAGGCGTAACCCGCCAGCGACATCCGCCACGCGCCGAAGCGCGGCACGTAGCGCACCGCCAGTAATCCGCCGACAAACGCAAACAGCAGGTTAAGCGCCAGCGAGATCAGAATGGTGGTCAGCATCGACTGCACAAAGAAGCTTGAAATAATCACCGGCAGGCCAAAGGCCACGGCGTTATAGGCGAACGAGGAGACGACGGATAGCAGCGTGGCGAGCGTGGTACGCCGCAGGTATATGCCGCGGAACAGGTTCAGATAGTTCGACCATTTGGCTTTATTCACGACAGGCGCTGGCTGGGTGAGCGCATCCTGCGGGACGTGGGCGTTAATATTGTACGACTGCCGCAAAATGGACGCCGCCTCTTTCAGGTTGCCCTGATTCGCCGCCCAAACCGGCGATTCGCTCATGTAGCGGCTGCGGATGGCGATAATCACCAGTGCGGGCACCGCGCCAAAGCCGAGAATCAAACGCCACAGCCAGTCGCTGTGGCTTTCCGGCAGCACGGCGTAGAAGAACAGCACCAGCAGGTAGGAAACGCTGATGGCCGCATACCAGGTGGGACACCACATCGCGACGCTGGAGGCCTTGTTTCCGGGCCCTTTGAGCCTGGCAAATTCGCTCAGGAACGCCATCGCCACGGGAAGATCGATCCCCACGCCGAGCCCCATCACAAAGCGCGCGCCCGCCAGCACATATTCATTCGGAGCGAGAGCACAGGCGATAGCGGCCACCACGAAGAACACCATATCAGCCATAAACACGCGGTAGCGCCCGATTTTATCCGTGAGGTAACCACCGAGCAGCGCCCCGACAATGGCTCCAAAGGTAATCGCCGAGGCCACCATGCCGGTACCGGCGGGCGTCAGGTTAAATTCGCGGGTGATGTCTTTAATGCCGAACGCCAGCGCGCCCAGATCGTAGGCATCGAGGAAAATCCCGCCCAGCGCGATACCCACCACGATCCGGGCGTTGGCCCGGCCCTGTGAGCCGTCGTTTACGAGACGGGATACGTCCGATGCGCTGCGCACCCACTTGATGTCGCCATCCGGGGTGCTTCCTGCCGTTGAAAGGGGAGTTGTATCTGTGATTTCTGTCATTTTTCTTTTTGTGTGGTTGTGTTGTGTCTCTAACAGTTACCACAGGCAGAAGGTGACCAAAATCACATTTGGTTATAAGGCATAACGAACGCTTTATTTAGCGTCTTTCTTCTTACGCTTGAGCTTCGTCCAGATCTTGGTTTCCTGACGACGCCACAGGCGCTGAATATTGTCGTGATGACGCAGCAGGATCAGGCAGGAGAGCATCGACACCGGGAAGGTGAACTGGGGTTTGAACCACCAGACGTAGAACGGCGCGATCAGCGCGCTGACGATGGCCCCCAGCGACGAATAGCCGCTCAGCAGAATGGTCAGCAGCCAGGTCCCGGCCATGACGCCGGTTAAGTCCCAGCCGATGGGCGCAATGGCACCAAAGGCGGTCGCCACCCCTTTGCCGCCTTTAAAACCAAAGAATACGGGCCAGATATGGCCGACGCAGGCGGCGATGGCGATAAGACCAAGCCAGAACGGCGTGACGCCCAGCGCATAGGCGCCCCAGACGGGCAGCATCCCTTTCAGAACATCAAAAATCAAAACCGCTACGGCTGCTCCCTTGCCGCCAATTCGAAGCACGTTGGTCGCTCCCGGATTCCCGGAACCACTTTCACGCGGGTCAGGTAACCCGGCAATGCGGCAGACCAGAATGGCGCTGGAGATTGAGCCGCAAAGATAGGCGAGGAGGATCATTCCAGGCGCGATTGCACTCATAACGCTGTTCCGTTTTGAAAATGTATCTGTATTCTCAGCATCTGTGGATAATACGCATAATTCGCCGGAAGTGGTATCCGGTTTAGCCAAAAAGCAGGCAGGTCGTGATGGATATTGTATTTATAGAGCAACTTTCGGTAATCACCACAATTGGTGTTTACGACTGGGAACAGACCATCGAGCAGAAACTGGTGTTCGATATCGAAATGGGATGGGATAACCGCAAATCGGCAAAAAGCGATGACGTGAATGACTGTCTGAGCTATGCCGACATCAGCGAAGCGGTGATCGGCCACGTGGAAGGGCAGCGTTTTGCACTGGTGGAACGCGTGGCGGAAGAGGTGGCGGACCTGCTGCTGACCAAATTCAACTCACCGTGGGTACGCATCAAGCTGAGCAAGCCGGGTGCGGTGGCGCGCGCGACCAACGTGGGCGTGATTATCGAGCGTGGCACAAATCTGAAAGGGAAGATTTAACGTCATAATAGCTAAACCATTTTAGGTTATATCGGTCTTAAGGCTGTATCTTTCACGGTGGTCCGCGTGGACACCGTTTTTTATATCTTTTTTTAGGGGTTTATAGATGAGCGATATGCACTCGCTGCTGGTGGCGGCAATTCTGGGTGTGGTCGAAGGATTGACGGAGTTTTTGCCGGTTTCCAGTACGGGCCATATGATTATCGTTGGCCATCTGCTGGGCTTTGAAGGCGATACCGCAAAGACGTTTGAGGTGGTGATTCAGCTGGGCTCTATCCTGGCGGTGGTGGTGATGTTCTGGCGTCGCCTGTTTGGCCTGATCGGCATCCATTTTGGCCGTCTGCCGCAGCGTGAAGGAGAGGGCAAGGGCCGCCTGACGCTGATCCACATCCTGCTCGGGATGATCCCGGCGGTGGTGCTGGGGCTGGTCTTCCACGACACGATTAAATCGCTGTTTAACCCGATTAACGTCATGTACGCGCTGGTGGTGGGGGGCTTCCTGCTGATTGCCGCCGAAGTGCTGAAGCCAAAAGTCCCGCGTGCGGAAGGCCTGGACGATATGACCTACCGTCAGGCATTTATCATTGGCTGCTTCCAGTGTCTGGCGCTGTGGCCGGGCTTCTCTCGTTCAGGTGCGACCATTTCAGGCGGGATGCTGATGGGCGTGAGCCGTTACGCGGCGTCTGAGTTCTCGTTCCTGCTGGCGGTGCCGATGATGATGGGCGCCACCGCGCTGGACCTTTACAAAAGCATTGGCTTCCTGACCACAGGCGACATTCCGATGTTCGCCGTGGGCTTCATCACCGCCTTTATCGTGGCGCTGATTGCCATCAAAACCTTCCTGCAGCTGATCAAGCGTATCTCGTTCATTCCGTTCGCAATTTACCGCTTTATCGTTGCCGCTGCGGTGTACGTGGTCTTCTTCTGATAACGGGTTGCCCTCACTCTTTCGGCTGAGGGCAACGCTTTTCCTTCCACGCGGTAACCGCGTCAATTCGCCGTTTGGTCAGCTCCTCGCGAATCTCCGGGCCTTTAAATCCTGCCTCAACCACGTCTTTCGTTGGCACCGCTTTTGCGACTTCCCACGCTTCGCGCAGCAAGCACCCCTGCGGGTAATCGGACGCTTCAAACCCGGTGCGGCCGCGAACGTCGGCTTCGCTGGTGAGCGCAATCTGCTCCACGCGCTGCGGCTTGCGCCAGGCGTCGATATTATCGAACAGCTTCACGATGGTGGCGGGCTTCAGGATCGGGAAGGTATGGATCAGGTCGTGGAACTCGGCGACCAGCTTTGCCAGATCGCGGATGTCATTCGGCACGCGCAGACGCTGGCAGAGCCCGTCAACCAGCTTTACGCCCGCCGGACCGTGCCCGTGATGGCGCGGCCAGAACTCTTTCGGCGTTAAGCCTTTGCCGAGATCGTGGCACAGGGTGGAAAAGCGTACGTCCACCTCAGGGCTGAGCATGGCGGCCATGCTCAGGGTCATCAGCGTGTGCACGCCCGTATCAATTTCCGGGTGCCATTTCGCCGGCGCGGGGACGCCAAACAGCGCGTCGATTTCCGGGAACAGCACCCTCAGCGCGCCGCAGTCGCGCAGGACCTGGAAAAAGACCTGCGGGTTGCGGGTGGTGAGGGCGTTTTCCGTCTCTTTCCAGACGCGCTCCGGCGTCAGGTGTTCCAGTTCGCCCGCCTCGGTCATGGCCGTCATCAACGCCATCGTCTCATCCGCAATACGGAAGCTCAGATGGGCGTAACGCGCGGCAAAGCGCGCCACGCGCAGCACGCGGAGCGGATCTTCAGAAAATGCCGGGGAGACGTGACGTAAAAGACGGTCGCGCAGGTCATCCTGCCCGCCGTAGGCGTCGATGATATGACCGTTTTCGTCCTGGGCCAGGGCGTTAATGGTGAGATCGCGGCGCAGCAAATCCTGCTCCAGCGTCACATCCGGCGCGGCGTAGCAGGTGAAGCCCGTATAGCCGGAACCGGATTTCCGCTCGGTACGCGCCAGGGCGTACTCTTCCCGGCTTTTCGGGTGCAGAAACACGGGAAAATCGCGGCCTACCTGCTGGTAGCCCGCGTCGAGCATCTCTTCCGGGGTGGCGCCCACCACCACCCAGTCTTTATCTTTGACCGGCAGACCTAACAACGCATCACGTACCGCACCACCGACCAGATAACTCTTCACGCCCAACTCTCCCGTTTTCTCTTTTCCAGAATGATACGTAAGTCTGGCAGAGAAGACGAATTAGTTCATCCAGCGATCTTTACGCTTACGGCTTGGGATCAGATGCGGCAGGACCAGGCCCAGCACCAGACCAACGCCCAGCACGCCGCCGCCATACATAAACCACTGCATGATAATGGTGCGCTGTTTGTCATCAAGCTGCAGGTTCGCGGCGTTCACTTTTTTCTGCGCGACGATCAGCTCGTTTTTGAGCTTCTGATTTTCTTCTTTCAGACCGTTGATCACGCCGTCGCTCTGCGCCACTTTCTGCTGCATTTCGGCGGTGCGCTGGTTCCAGGTCCCGTCGATGTTGTTCAGCTTGTCGGTCAGGGTCTTCACCTGGTTTTCCAGATCCGGCACGCGGGTGCGCAGGCTTGGCACGGTGCTCAGCTCTTTCATCGGGATCCAGGAGGTACGGCCGGAACTGTCGCGAACCTGACCGTAATTGGTCTCCGCGTTGGTCTGTAACAGGGTAACTTCCTCGCCGGCATTCACCGTGCCCACGAGGCGATAATTATCTCCGGGGCCACTGCGTACCCAGGTGTTCAGTTCGTCAGAAACGTAACGCTTCTCTTCAGCGTGCACTGCGGTTGCGGCGCTAAAAGCGAGTAAAGTAAGTCCAATCAGGCGTAATTTAAGCATCATTAGTCGTTATTTTCATAAAAAGTGGAACGATAGTAGTGGCAACAGTGTCTCTACGCAAAGCATTCATCAGCAATCAGAATCATCTGTGTCACGACTCTACACATTTACGCCCGACAAATTGCTCATTGCATGGCAATTTGGCGCAAAATACTATGTACTGACAAACAAATGGCGAGGAAGTTCGCCCTCATTGACGCGTCTGTGACGCCCGCAAAAGTACAAGGCTATGGCTCAGGAAATCGAATTAAAATTTATCGTCGAAAAAGACAGCGTTGACGCGCTCCGTCAGCATCTGAATACCCTCTCCGGCGAGCACCATGAACCCGTACAGTTGCTCAACATCTACTACGAAACGCCGGACAACTGGCTGCGCAACCACGATATGGGGCTACGCATCCGCGGCGCAAACGGACGCTACGAGATGACGATGAAAATCGCCGGCCGCGTGGTCGGCGGTTTGCATCAGCGCCCGGAATACAATATCGACATCAGTAAGCCAGAACTTGAGCTGGAACGTTTCCCGGCGGAAGTCTGGCCGGAAGGCGAACTGCCCGCCACGCTGGCAGGGCAGGTGCAGCCGCTGTTCAGCACCGATTTCGCTCGCGAGAAATGGCTGGTGACGGAAGGCAAGAGCCGCATTGAAATCGCGCTGGATTTAGGCGAGGTGAAGGCGGGTGAGTTCCAGGAACCGATCTGCGAGCTGGAGCTGGAACTGCTGGAAGGGGATGCGAGCGACGTGCTGAAGCTGGCGCGCAAGCTGGTAAGCCAGCCGGGTTTACGCCAGGGCAGCCTGAGCAAAGCGGCGCGCGGCTACCACCTGGCTGCCGGAAATGCGCCACGCGCGCTGAGAGAGACCCCGATTCTTCGCGTCGTCCCGAAATCCAGCATTGAGCAGGGCATGGAAGCGGCGCTGGAACTTGCGCTCTCTCAGTGGCAGTACCATGAGGAGCTGTGGGCGCGTAACGTGAAAAATGCCAGGAAACAGGTGCTGGCCGCTATTGGTCTGGTGCGTCATACCCTGACGCTGTTTGGTGGTATCGTTCCACGTAAAGCTAGCGCTCACTTACGCGATCTGCTGACCCAGACCGAGACGCTGCTGCTTTCCGACGTGTCGGCGCAAACCGCGCTTTACAGCCCGCAAAATGCCGCGGCAAAACTGGCCCTGACCGAGTTTCTGGTGACGCGCGGCTGGCGCGCCTTCCTCGATGCAAAAGCGCAGACCAAAATCGCGGACAACTTTAAACGCTTCGCGGATATCCATCTTTCCCGCCACGCCGCCGAGCTGAGAACCACCTTCGCGCATCCGCTGGGCGACCAGTATGGCGACCAGCTTCCCCGCCTGGCGCGTAACATCGACAGCATGTTGCTGCTGTCCGGTGCGTATGAGGGCGTGAAGGCGCAGGCCTGGCTGGAGAACTGGCAGGGACTTAAGCATGCCATTGAGACCCGTCAGCAGATTGAGATCGAGCATTTCCGCAACGAAGCCATTTCGCAGGATCCGTACTGGCTGCACAGCGGAAAACGTTAATTCTGGCAAGGAACCCCTGATATGCCGCTTTCTTCGCAGTTACAGCAGCACTGGCAGACCGTTTGCGAACGTCTGCCCGAGTCGTTACCCGCATCATCGTTAAGCGAGCAGGCGAAAAGCGTGCTTACGTTCAGTGATTTTGTGCAGGAGAGCGTCAGCGCCAATCCGGACTGGCTGGCCGAGCTGGAAAGCGCGCCGCCGCAGGCTGACGAGTGGCGGCACTATGCCGGCTGGCTGCAAACCGCGCTGGCGGAGGTGGCGGATGAAGCCACGCTGATGCGCGTTCTGCGTCAGTTCCGCCGCCGGGTGATGGTGCGCATTGCCTGGGCGCAGGCGCTGGAGCTGGTGAGTGAAGCGAGCACCTTGCAGCAGCTGAGCGAGCTGGCGCAGACGCTGATTGTCGCCGCGCGGGACTGGCTCTACGCCGCCTGCTGTAAAGAGTGGGGCACGCCGTGCAGCGAAGAAGGGGTTCCGCAGCCGCTGTTGATTCTGGGAATGGGCAAGCTGGGCGGCTGCGAGCTGAACTTCTCCTCGGATATCGACCTGATCTTTGCCTGGCCGGAGAACGGCTCCACGCGAGGCGGTCGTCGCGAGCTGGATAACGCCCAGTTCTTTACCCGGCTCGGGCAGCGTCTGATTAAGGCGCTGGACCAGCCGACGCAGGACGGCTTTGTTTACCGCGTGGACATGCGCCTGCGTCCGTTTGGCGACAGCGGCCCGCTGGTGCTGAGCTTCGCCGCGCTGGAAGATTATTACCAGGAGCAGGGGCGCGACTGGGAGCGTTACGCGATGGTCAAAGCGCGGATCATGGGCGACAGCGACGACGCTTACGCCAACGAGCTGCGCGCCATGCTGCGCCCGTTTGTGTTCCGCCGCTACATTGACTTCAGCGTGATCCAGTCCCTGCGCAATATGAAAGGGATGATCGCCCGCGAGGTGCGCCGTCGCGGCCTGAAGGACAACATCAAGCTTGGCGCGGGCGGCATCCGCGAAATCGAATTTATCGTTCAGGTCTTCCAGCTGATCCGCGGCGGGCGCGAGCCGTCGCTGCAGTCCCGCTCGCTGCTGCCGACGCTGAGCGCCATTGAGCAGCTGCATCTGCTGCCGGACGGCGACGCGCAAACCCTGCGCGAGGCCTATCTGTTCCTGCGCCGCCTGGAAAACCTGCTGCAAAGCATCAACGACGAACAGACCCAGACCCTGCCGGGCGATGACCTTAACCGGGCGCGCCTGGCCTGGGGCATGCGCGTGGACGGCTGGTCAACGTTGACTGAACGGCTGGATGCCCATATGGCAGGCGTTCGCCGCATCTTTAACGATTTGATCGGCGACGACGAAAGCGAATCGCCGGACGATGCGCTTTCCGAGCACTGGCGCGAGCTGTGGCAGGACGCGCTTCAGGAAGATGACACCACGCCGGTACTGGCGCACCTAAGCGACGACGCCCGCCACCGCGTGGTGGCTTTAATTGCCGATTTCCGTCTCGAACTGAACAAGCGCGCCATTGGGCCGCGCGGTCGTCAGGTGCTGGATCACCTGATGCCGCACCTGCTGAGCGAGGTCTGCTCGCGCGAGGATGCGCCGGTGCCGCTGTCGCGCATGATGCCGCTGCTGAGCGGGATCATCACCCGTACTACCTATCTTGAGCTGCTAAGCGAGTTTCCGGGGGCGCTGAAGCACCTGATTTCCCTCTGCGCCGCGTCGCCGATGGTGGCCAACAAGCTGGCGCGCTACCCGCTGCTGCTGGACGAACTGCTCGACCCGAACACGCTCTATCAGCCGACGGCGACGGACGCCTATCGCGACGAGCTGCGTCAGTACCTGCTGCGCGTGCCGGAAGAGGACGAAGAGCAGCAGCTGGAGGCGCTGCGTCAGTTTAAGCAGGCTCAGATGCTGCGCGTGGCGGCAGCGGATATCGCCGGTACGCTGCCGGTGATGAAAGTGAGCGATCACTTAACCTGGCTGGCGGAAGCGATTATCGATGCGGTTGTCCATCAGGCGTGGGTGCAGATGGTGGCGCGCTACGGCCAGCCGAAGCACCTTGCCGACCGTGAGGGGCGAGGGTTCGCCGTGGTCGGTTACGGCAAGCTGGGCGGCTGGGAGCTGGGCTACAGCTCCGATCTGGATTTAATTTTCCTGCACGACTGCCCGGCGGACGTGATGACCGACGGCGAGCGCGAGATTGACGGGCGTCAGTTCTATCTGCGCCTGGCCCAGCGCATCATGCACCTGTTCAGCACCCGCACCTCGTCAGGCATTCTGTACGAAGTGGACGCGCGCCTGCGCCCGTCCGGCGCGGCGGGTATGCTGGTGACCTCAACGGACGCGTTTGCCGATTACCAGAAGAATGAAGCCTGGACGTGGGAGCATCAGGCGCTGGTGCGCGCTCGCGTGGTCTACGGCGATCCGCAGCTTCACGCCCGGTTCGATGCCATTCGCAAGGCCGTCATGACCACCCTTCGCGAGGGCAGCACGCTGCAAACCGAGGTGCGGGAGATGCGCGAAAAAATGCGTGCCCATCTCGGGAATAAACACCGCGATCGCTTTGATATCAAAGCCGATGAAGGCGGAATTACCGATATTGAATTTATCACTCAGTACCTGGTGCTGCTGCACGCCCACGACAAGCCGAAGCTGACGCGCTGGTCCGATAACGTGCGCATTCTGGAGCTGCTGGCGCAAAACGACATTATGGACGAGCAGGAGGCGCAGGCCTTAACCCGCGCCTACACCACGCTGCGCGATGAGCTTCATCACCTGGCGTTGCAGGAGCAGCCGGGCCATGTGGCGCTGGCGTGTTTCGCTGAAGAACGCGCGCAGGTCACCACAAGCTGGCAGAAGTGGCTGGTGGAACCGTGCGTAACAAAACAAGTGTGATATTATCGCGCGCAAATTGTGAATCTTTCTGGAGTCAGGAATGAAAGTAACACTGCCAGAGTTTGAACGTGCTGGAGTAATGGTTGTCGGGGATGTGATGCTGGATCGCTACTGGTATGGGCCTACCAGCCGCATCTCCCCGGAAGCGCCGGTACCGGTGGTTAAGGTCGACACCATTGAAGAGCGTCCCGGCGGCGCGGCAAACGTGGCGATGAACATTGCCTCTCTGGGCGCGCACTCGCGTCTGGTGGGCCTGACCGGTATCGACGATGCGGCGCGCGCGCTGAGCAAGTCGCTGGCGGACGTGAACGTGAAGTGCGACTTCGTTTCTGTTCCGACCCACCCAACGATTACGAAACTGCGCGTGCTGTCGCGCAACCAGCAGCTGATCCGCCTCGATTTTGAAGAAGGCTTTGAAGGCGTTGATCCTGAGCCGCTGCACGAGCGCATCAATCAGGCGCTGGGTAATATCGGCGCGCTGGTGCTGTCTGACTACGCCAAAGGCGCGCTGGCGAGCGTGCAAACGATGATTCAGCTGGCGCGCAAAGCCAGCGTACCGGTGCTGATCGACCCAAAAGGCACCGATTTTGAACGCTATCGCGGCGCGACGCTGCTGACGCCAAACCTCTCCGAGTTTGAAGCGGTGGCGGGCAAGTGCAAAACCGAAGATGAACTGGTTGAGCGCGGCATGAAAATCATCGCTGATTTCGAGCTGTCCGCGCTGCTGGTGACCCGCTCCGAGCAGGGGATGACGCTGCTGCAGCCGGGCAAAGCGCCGCTGCATATGCCAACCCAGGCGCAGGAAGTGTACGACGTGACCGGCGCCGGCGATACGGTGATCGGCGTGCTGGCGGCGACGCTGGCGGCGGGTAACTCCCTGGAAGAGGCGTGCTACTTCGCTAACGCCGCGGCGGGCGTGGTGGTGGGTAAACTGGGTACTTCAACCGTTTCGCCAATCGAGCTGGAAAACGCGGTGCGCGGCCGCGCCGACACCGGTTTTGGGGTGATGACCGAAGACGAGCTGAAGGTGGCCGTCGCCGCCGCGCGCAAGCGTGGTGAAAAAGTGGTGATGACCAACGGCGTGTTCGACATCCTGCACGCGGGCCACGTGTCGTATCTGGCGAACGCGCGCAAGCTGGGCGATCGCCTCATTGTGGCAGTGAACAGCGATGCGTCGACCAAACGCCTGAAGGGCGAAACGCGTCCGGTGAACCCGCTTGAGCAGCGTATGATTGTGCTTGGCGCGCTGGAAGCGGTGGACTGGGTGGTGTCGTTTGAAGAAGATACCCCGCAGCGCCTGATTGCCGGCATTCTGCCAGACCTGCTGGTGAAGGGCGGGGATTACAAGCCGGAGCAGATCGCGGGCAGCGAAGAGGTCTGGGCCAACGGCGGTGAGGTGATGGTGCTCAACTTCGAGGACGGGTGCTCAACCACCAACATCATCAAGAAGATCCAGAAAGACAGTCAGTAAAAAACGGGCCAGTTGGCCCGTTCGTTTTTCTCCCTCTCCCTGTGGGAGAGGGCTGGGGTGAGGGCATCAGGCCGCAGTTATGCCTGGTCATCCACCGGTGGAATAGCCGGTGCCGGCTTCACGTCTTCCGGCGCATTACGGTTTTCCAGCTCGCTCAGACGCTGTTCCAGCAGCGCCAGCTTCTCGCGGGTGCGCAGCAGAACCTGGGTCTGCACGTCAAACTCTTCGCGGCTGACTAAATCAAGGCGAACCAGCTGCGCCTGCAGCGTCTGGCGGATTTTCTTCTCAACGTCATCACCAAATTCACGAATGCCTTTCGGCATGGACTCATGAACCTGACGCGCGATCTGCTCAATTTTTTTCGGGTCAATCATAATGGCTTCCCTTGATAAGTCGGTGTTGATGAACATTGTAGCGCGTCATGACCCAGGATAAAGCAGATTTGTTTGAAGCTTATGCATTGCCCAGGTTAATCAATAGCGTTATAGTTATCTCGCTTATTCTCAGGGCGGGGCGAAATTCCCCACCGGCGGTAAATCAGCCTAACGCTGAAAGCCCGCGAGCGCTTTGGGTGAATTCTCAAAGGTCAGCAGATCCGGTGTAATTCCGGGGCCGACGGTTAAAGTCCGGATGGGAGAGAGTAACGATCCAGTCGGGCATGGCCCGCTCACGTTATTTTTTTGCCGCTTGTACGGCGCTCCTAAGACTGCCCTGATTCTGGTAACCATAAAGTTAATGAGGTTTTTTTACCATGAATCAGACGCTACTTTCCTCTTTTGGCACTTCAATTCAACGTGTTGAACATGCACTGGATGCACTGCGCGAAGGCCGCGGTGTGATGGTGCTTGACGATGAAAATCGTGAAAACGAAGGCGACATGATTTTTGCCGCCGAAAATATGACCGTTGAGCAGATGGCGCTGACTATTCGTCACGGCAGCGGCATCGTATGCCTGTGCATTAACGAAGACCGCCGCCAGCAGCTCGATCTGCCGATGATGGTTGAAAACAACACCAGCGCCTTCGGAACCGGTTTTACCGTGACCATTGAAGCGGCGCACGGCGTGACTACCGGCGTGTCGGCGGCTGACCGTCTGACTACCGTACGTGCAGCGATTGCCGATAACGCAAAACCATCCGATCTCCACCGTCCAGGCCACGTTTTCCCGCTGCGTGCGCAGCCGGGCGGCGTGCTGACCCGTGGTGGCCACACCGAAGCGACCATCGACCTGGTGACGCTGGCTGGCTTCAAACCGGCTGGCGTGCTGTGCGAACTCACCAACGATGACGGCACCATGGCGCGCGCGCCGGAGTGCATCACCTTTGCCCGTCTGCACAACATGCCGGTGGTGACGATTGAAGATCTGGTGGAGTATCGCCAGGCGCACGAGCGCAAAGCCAGCTGACATTGCTGATGTGAAAAAGCCGGGGAAACCCGGCTTTTTTGTCTCTAGTGGTAGTTAATTTTAAACAGCACCACGGTTTCAAACGGGCCGGACTGGATCGCTTTTCCTTCTACGGGTGATAGCTCTGCGGTGTAATCCTGCTGATATTGCAGCGTGCTGCCCGTAAAATCGGCATATTCTTCATAGTGGTTGAAGGTATAAGGCTGAGCGCCATTGAGTATCCGCAACTTCAGGCCATTTCCAATGAGTAATGCCGTGTCCTCAGCGGTGAGCGATTCCGTAGTATAGAACGACGAATCCATTTTGAACCCATCTGAACATTGAGCATCCTGCACCTTTGTCGTTTTCACCGAAAACGTTCGTTTACGCGTCTGCTGATTCACAATATCGCGGGCGCTGAAGGTGCCAAAGTCGATCTCCTGATTCTCCGGGAAAATACTGAAGGTCGCCCCACAGTCCAGCACGGTGATGTTTTGTAGACCGTTGATGTGATATTTGAGGTTTTTTGCGTCCGACATCTGGTTCACGCCGCCTTTTCCGTCAAACTGAACGACGATGTAATCGGTCAGCGAGCTGACGTAGCCGTGGGGCGGCATCGCTTTGATTTTTACGTATAAGCGCAGACGCGCAACAAAAGTGCGCGAGGTATGGATATCGTCCGGGTTACCGGAGCAGATAAGGTTTTCCCAGCCCATTTGCCGGATCTGCGCCGGGGTATAAATTGTGATGTTTTGGTTGTCCAGACACTGGCGGGTATCGACGCCGTTAGGCTGGCCTGTTGCATCGTAGTCCATTCCCTCATAGGTCACGCCGAGCTCATAATAGGGATCCGATGCGGCAGGGTAAGGGTTCACCCAGGCGAAAACATCTTCCTGTTCAAAACCGCCGACAACGTTGTGGTCGCACGTTACCGGGATTTTAATGTCATCCGACTCCCAGATTTTTTCTCCCACCTGCGCATTGCTGGGGATAGCAAACGGCGAGATCGTTTTGGTTTCTTCGACGGGGCCGCCGGAACCGCCCAGATAGCAGTCGAGGGCCAGCGCCTCTTTTAACGGCAGTGCAGAAACCAGCAAAATAAACAGGACGTTAGCGAGCTTTCGCATCTTTTTCGATCTTCCGTTCGCTGAGCGTGCACTGCGCCGTTCCTGCGCACTGCACGTCGACTTTTTTCAGGGCACCGTAGTCGTCGATATAGCCGATGCTGTAATAATTCCCGTGGTAGTCGCCTGTGGAGGTCGTCGCCGTCGCGAAGGGGGCAAGCATCAGGCTGTCGAAGCCCGGCAGCATGGTTTTGGCATTCTTACTGAGCCAGGCCAGGGTGATGTAGTACGGCGTCGGGTTATGTATAGTCAGCCCTTTCGCGGTGGCTGAAATTTCCATCCGCATTTCCGCCTGCTCGCCGGGCTTTTTGGTAATCGCTTTAGGACGCCAGAACAGTTTGATCCTGCTCTGCATCGCCACCTGCATGACGCTGCGCTCTTCGCTGGCGCTGGTACTTTTTGGCGGCACTTCGCGCAGGTTGAAATAGAAGAGGGATTCCCTGTCTTTCGGCAACTGGCCGGTGGCCGCTTGCTTAACGATCCTGACCTGGGACGCGGAACCTGCTTCGATGCGTTGAATCGGAGGCAGCGCCATAAAGTGCGTATCTTCCTTACGGCCTTTCTCATCTTCAATCCAGGAGAGCGCCAGATAGGGCAGCGCTTTGCTCTGGTTTTCAATCTTCAGGCTGCTGGCCTTGTCGCTTTCCGGAAAAACTATGCGCGTGCGGTCCAGGTTAACGGCTGCGTGGCTGGCAAAGGCGGTGCCGATCAACATCAGGCACAGGCTTTTAAGTGGGGTGAATTTCATCATGGTTTCTTACTGACATGGCAGTATCAACTGCATACTGTTTTCAAGGTGTGAAGGTAACGCGAAGCGACACTGCTGATTGTCCCCCCACGTTACGCGGAACTGCTGTTCTGGCTCTACGGCGCCCAGCCAGACGTGGCCATCATCGGCGACCATTCCAATCTGTCGATCGTTTTCCAGCAGACGAACAACTGCGCCCAGCGGTGGCGTGCCGGACGGGGTGCGTAAGATGCCTGTGATATCGTTGCCCGCGCGGGTGGCAATCTGACGGAACCCGATAGCCCCCTCTGTCCAGGTTGAGGTCACGACGCGGGTGTCCACGTCTACGCCATCGGGCAGATTGTTCATATTGACCTGCACGCTGGAGGGCGAATAGCTGGAAATCGACGGTAAAACGCCGATGCCAAATCGGTTGGTTTCATCCCGCGACATGTTCAGCGGGATGTTGCCTACGCCGTCGGTACTGACCATCACGCGCGGCTCGTTACCGTAGCTGCGACGATGCAGAGCAGCGCCTTTGGCCGTTGAGGTAAAGGATCCATTCCAGCTGGCGCTCAGGGAGTTGTATTCATTAGCCTTATAACTCCCGGAGATATTCAGATCGCCATAAGGGGAATAATGCTGATAGTTGCCGCTTACCTGCGCGCCGGCATCTGACTTCTCGCTCTCGGTGCCTGCGGAAACGCCCCAGGTATTATTGCGATCGGATGTGTCATACCACGAAACGTTCTGGCTCAGGCTGTCGCTGTTGCGCAGGTCGTAATTCAGACGATGATCGGGATCGAGCGGGACGCTCAGTGAGAGGTAGAACTGCGTATCGTCGTCTTCGTCCTCATAGTGCGTTTTACTCCACGACACGGTGACGCCCAGGTTTTTCCAGCGACCGATGTCAAAGTTATAGCCCGCGGTCACGCTGCCCGTTGTGGAGGGCGAATCATCCCACCAGGTTTGACGCAGCATGTTGACATAGAGGTTGAGCGATAGCGCCGAAATGTACTGGCTGGCCGTCACGCTGAGCGTCTGCTTCTCAGACTGGCGGTCATCGTTGTCATCATCCAGAAAACGGGCGTAGCTCAGGAACTGCGGG
The DNA here is from genome assembly GCF_026344075.1 of Enterobacter nematophilus. NCBI lineage: Bacteria > Pseudomonadati > Pseudomonadota > Gammaproteobacteria > Enterobacterales > Enterobacteriaceae > Enterobacter > Enterobacter nematophilus. Next base: position 238,296 of record NZ_JAPKNE010000003.1, read on the forward strand.
TCGGAGTAGCGATAGCTGGCAAGCGTAAGCTGGCTGCCGGTGGTATCGAAACGCTTACTGTAGTTAAAGCGGTAGCTGTAACCTGTTTGGCTGGCCTGGTGAGGCAGCTGGCTGGTTGCCTGGGTCACGTCAAATGAGAGGGCACCCAGGTACTCCATGTTTTGCCCGATCCCGGCGGCAACGGAGCGGTAACGATCGCCATCGGCGAGCGTGCCGCCATAAAGGGAGGTTTGTGACAGCATGCCCCAGGAGAATTCACCGCTCATAAAGGCGTTATCCTCAACGTCATGAGAGGCATCTTTCCGCGCTTTTCCGGTCGCCAGCTTATAGCGAACCTGACCTTTGCGCGTTAAAAACGGCACCGATTCTGCAGAGACCTGGAAGGTGCTGACGCGCCCGTCTTCTTCCGTCACTTTGACGTCCAGCGTGCCCTGTACCGACTGGTTAAGATCCTGAATAACAAACGGCCCAGGCGGAACTTTACTTTGATAGATCACGCGATCGGCCAGGCTGACCGTAACCGTAGCGTTGGTTTGTGCTATCCCGGTAATTTGTGGCGCGTAGCCCCGCAGAGACCATGGCAGCATGCGTTCATCACTGATCAGGGAGGCGCCGGTATAGGTAAACGCATCAAAAATGGCGGACTGAAAATCCGTTTCGCCCAGGGTCAATTTCGCCCCGAGTGAAGGCAAGGGGCGGAACATGTAAACGCGTGAAAAGCGCCCATCATTTTTAGAACCGGCGTCGGTATGCGTTTGCGTGTACTGATAATCGCTGCGCAGCCGCCACGCACCCAAATTGGTGCCGGCGGTCCCGTAGGTGTTGGCGTTATCCGAGGATGAGCCATTATTGGGCTGATAATGGCTGGCGAACAGGTTGTAATCCAGCATTACGCCAGGGACGCCGTTATCCCATGTGGAGGGCGGCATCCAGTCTGCTGCGCGGTACTGTAGCCATGCCTGCGGAACGGTAACCTTCAGCGTTTGGGTTGCTTGCTCGAACTTAAAGGTAATATCGGGTCTGGAGGCGAAATCAAGGCATCCGTCTTTTTCGGGTAAGGTGTTACGAATATCATCTTTGAGCGCAAAGGAATCAGCCAGTTCAGGCGGAATACACACCTGAACTGAATGATTGATCTCTTTCCAGTTAAGTTGCCAGCCGTTAGCAAGTGGGACGTCATTAATGGAAACAATAACAAAGTAGCTGCCAGGGATGACGGCTATCTCATCTTTAAAAAGAGAAAGATCGACGCTGCCTCGCTGGTCTTTATCAATAGCATTGATATTAAACTCAGTGGCAAAAGTGAATTTCGTCATTAACAGGGACGCTATGATGATTATTGATTGTAATTTATATGTCATCATCCTGTTACTCAAAATAATATTGCTAACCGACTGGCTTATTTAGCCAGTCGGTTTATTTTGCAGAGTAATCTTATTTGTACATCAGAACATAGTTGGCGGTGGCTTCAACCTGGCCAGCAGTCGCGGTTTTACCGGCAGGGACTTCCATTAACGCTTTAAAGTGCAGCGTCTGGGTGGTGGAACCAGCCAGAAGGTCAACTTCATTAGCCGCGCCCAGCGTAATGTTGGATTCGGCGTTATCCAGCAAACGAACGCCCACGTTCTGTGCGCCGCTGGCATAGGTGTTGGTCATGAGGCTGGTGTCAGTCGCGTCTGTTGCTGCGCTGGTGAACGTGACATCAACTTTGGTAATTGGCGTATCGGTCTCATCAGCAGGATCGTCAAGCTGGCAGTTCTCCAGGTTGATATCAACCGGAACAGCTGTAGATTTTTTATTGGCATTGATAACGGCAGTGGTTACTTCACCCAGGTCAACTTCTTTGTCAACGCTGTCAGGTGCGATGCTGCATGGCGCATCAATAACCACGCCTTTAAATTTGATTTTGCCTGAGCCCTGGTCTTCCGCAAAAGCAGAACCCGATACAATGGCAGCCATCGCAACCGCTAACAGTACTTTTTTACCCATATACATGAAAATATCCTTTTTCAAATGAATTCATACTCTGAATATTAATTTCAGGATGCGAATGGAGTATACGGGAGGAGATAGGCATAATGCGATTAATGTAACTTAAAGCTATTTTAAGATCGTTTTAATATATAACGCTTGTTGATTGTAAGGGCCCGTTTGTTCTCATAATTCAGGCGTAAGCCTGCAATGAATCCATCAGTTTATATTATAGAATAATGGTCAATAAAAATATTGCAATGAAGGGTAAATTATGTGTTGGTATTAGGGTGGATTATTAATTTCAGCATATTATTGAGTTATCCTGCCTCCGTAGTAAACGGAGGCAGATAAATTTTAACCAATACCCGCTGATTGCAAAAGTACCAGACTTAACCCCATCACCGACATGCCGCACAGTACGCCATAGCTGGGATTGTTATTGGGATCGATCTCTTTTGCCAGCGGCATCAGCTCATCGACGGAGAGCGCCACCATAATCCCGGCCACGGCAGCCATAATCGCCGCCATCACGACAGGGGACACGAGGCTTCCAAGGATCAGCCACGCCAGCACGCCGCCGAGAATTTCGGCCATCCCGGAAATCCCCGCCCAGAAGACGGCAGTACGTTTTGAACCCGTTGCGGCATAAACCGGCCCGGCCACCGCAAGTCCTTCAGGAATATTGTGCAAGGCGACCGCCAGCGCGACACCAAACCCCATCTCCAGGTTGCTGCTGGCCGTGACGTACGTGGCGACACCTTCCGGGAAGTTGTGCAGGCTGATACCCAGCGTTAGCAGGATCGCCGTGCGCTTGATGTTGCCCGGGATCGGAGTAACACTTTTCTGCATCAAATCCTGAGGGTGCGCGTGGGGCAGCATACGGTCGAGCGCAAAATAGCCCAGCAGCCCGACGATGAACATACCGTAGCCCAGAACCGGGGACATTCCCTCGGTGTGAAGCGCTGCGGGCAACATCTCCATCAGCGAGATAAGCAGCATGATCCCGGCGGCGAAGCCCAGCGAGAAGGCCAGCAGGCGATTAGACGGTTTTTGCCCGAGCACGCCGAGGAACGCGCCGATAAAGGTCGCGGCGCCCGCAAGCACGGTCAAAATTAAGGGTACTGACATGCACTCTCCTTAAGCAATATCGTACGTTCAAATTTCCTGATGATGATCTTCACGGTTATCTGCGTTCATCTTCATCTGAATGCGCGTAATGTAGAACCATCAAACTGACACCTTCTCTAAGGATACCACCATGTCTTCTTCTCGTATGCCAGCACTGTTTTTAGGCCACGGCAGCCCAATGAACGTTCTGGAAGACAACGTCTATACCCGCGCCTGGCGTCATCTGGGTGAGACGTTGCCGCGTCCGAAGGCGATTGTGGTGGTGTCCGCGCACTGGTTTACCCGAGGCACCGGCGTGACGGCCATGGAAGCGCCTAAGACCATTCATGATTTCGGCGGCTTCCCGCAGGCGCTGTATGATACGCATTATCCGGCTCCCGGCTCGCCTGAGCTGGCGCAAAAGCTGGTGGATTTGCTGGCACCTGTCCCGGTCGCTCTGGATAAAGAAGCCTGGGGCTTTGACCACGGCTCGTGGGGCGTGCTGATCAAGATGTACCCAGATGCGGATATTCCGATGGTGCAGTTGAGCATCGACAGCACTAAACCGGCTGCCTGGCATCTGGAGATGGGCCGCAAGCTGGCGACCCTGCGCGATGAGGGCATCATGCTGGTGGCAAGCGGCAACGTGGTGCACAACCTGCGTACGGCGCGCTGGCACGGTGAGAACACGCCATACCCGTGGGCCACCGCTTTTAACGACTACGTCAAAGCGAACCTGACCTGGCAAGGCCCGGTTGAGCAGCATCCGCTGGTGAACTATCTGGATCACGAAGGCGGTTCGCTCTCTAACCCGACGCCGGAGCACTTCCTGCCGCTGCTGTATGTATTAGGCGCATGGGACGGTCAGGAGCCGGTTACGATCCCGGTCGACGGTATTGAGATGGGGAGTCTGAGTATGCTGTCGGTGCAGGTAGGGTAATAAAAGCAAAACGGCAACGTCAGTTTGCCGTTTTTAGTGTTTGCACCCTCTCCCACGGGGAGAGGGCATCAGGCCGCAGTCTTATTCAACAAAAATATGCGGATAGAACCGTGACAGATCCTGCGTGATCAGCGCGCGATCTTCGCGAATGCCAATCCCGGCTGGCCGATCGTTGATGAGCCAGCTGCCAATCAGCGTATAGCTGTCGCCAAACTTCGGCAGTTGATAAAACTCCTGGACGATCATCCCTTCTTCGCCGTACGGCCCTTCAACGGCTTCCAGCGTTTTACCGTTTTCAATGATTGAGACGTTCGCACCTTCGCGGGAAAAAATTGGCTTAACGACGTATTTTTCCATCGGCGGGAAATCATCTTCGGCAAAGTACGCAGGCAACAGGTTCGGGTGGTTCGGGAACATCTCCCACAGCATCGGCAGCAGGGCTTTGTTGGAGATAATGCTCTTCCACGCCGGTTCCAGCCAGCGCACGCCCGCGTCTTCCAGCTTGGTGGAGAACATCTCGCGCAGCATGTATTCCCACGGATAGAGCTTGAACAGGTTGCTGATCACCTGATCCTGCATATCCGTAAACTGACCTTTTTCCCCCAGGCCAATATCTTCGATATAGAGGAACTCGGTCGCCACGTCTGCTTCGGCCGCACAGTCCTGCAAATACTGAACCGTACCACGGTCTTCCTCCGTGTCGCGGCAGCAGGCAAGATGCAGCAGATTGAAGCCAAACTGCTCCCGCAGTTCGGCGAAACGCTCAATCAGCTTTTCCTGCAGGCTGTTGAACTGGTCGCTGCCTTCCGGCAGGTTTCCGGCGTTCATCTGATCTTCCAGCCAAATCCACTGGAAGAATGCCGCTTCGTAAAGAGAGGTTGGCGTATCCGCGTTGTTTTCTAAAAGCTTCGGCTCACCCACGCCGTCCCACGCCAGATCGAGGCGAGAGTAAAGCGACGGCTGATTCGTTTTCCATGACTGACGGACGAAACTCCAGGTGTGCTTCGGAATACGGAATTTAGTCATCAGCTCGTCGCTGTCGATGACCTTTTCCACAACCTTCAGGCACATCTGGTGCAGCTCGGCCGTCACCTCTTCCAGTTTTTCCACCTGGTCGAGCGTCAGTTTGTAGTAAGCATCTTCACACCAGTACGGCTCGCCGTACATAGTGTGAAAGTTAAAACCGTATTCAGTGGCTTTTTCGCGCCAGTCCGGGCGCTCGGTAATACCGACTCGTTCCATGATCAGCCGCCCATTGAGCGAGTAGAAGTGCCTGTCGCACTACGCTGCATGCTGGTCTGTTTCGCCACAGACTCACCGAACCCACCGCGGGTTATGGTGCTGGTGGTCGCAGGCTTCGGCGCCATCGCGGTTTTTGGGACGGTCACGGTGCGGCCCGGGGTCGCTGCGCCGTAGCCTTTGCCGCTGGCATCGGTATATTGACCATAAGCCGGGCTGGCCGGATTTTTCGAGCTAAACAGCGGTTGCTGCTGATAGCCTGCACCGCCACCCATCAGGCGGCCCATCATGTAGCCTGCCATTAATGGCATCCAGAAGCTGCCGCTGGACTGCGCCTGCGCCTGCGCCTGATTTTCCGGCGCAGTACCTGCCTGAGCTGGCGTCTGCTGACACTGACCTTCACCAAATTCCGCCACGCAGTCTTCGCGTGAGGCGTATTTCGGCGCGGTGCGTTCCGCTTCTTTCAGCGCGTTGGTATAGGCGGTTTTACACTCTGCTGCCTGGCCGGTTGCGGCGGAGCAGTCGTCCGCGTTTTGATACAGCGAAACCGTTTCGTCGTTTTTCTCACAGCCTGCCAGCATAAAGACCGCGGTAACGGCCAGCGCAACAGGGGTGAGATGACGTGCGTTCCAGCTTTTGCGGAACGACGCGTGATTAATCGTTTTTGTCCGTTTCATGTTTGTCTTCCTGGACCCAGTGGTAATAACGCTCAGGATAGTGGATGAGTGGTTGAAAATGAAGCGAAGAGGGGCGGAATCAGGGGGATCTTTACGTTGGCTTACGTTCGGGGGGAATTCAGATGCGCCCTCTCCCGGTGGAAGAGGGCGTGATAACAATCTTAGTTACGGAACGGGTTAGAACCGCTGCTTGCAGGTGCCGTGCTACGCGCGGCCGCTGGCTGTGCAGCAGGGGCGCTGCCGTTAGCGTTGAAGTTATCAACGGCGGCAACCTGCTCCGGGTTCTCCGGCGCAACGCTGTCCGGAGAAGTGGAGACCGGTTTGCCCAGCGCGCTGTTCAGCATCTGCAGATCCTGCTCGTTCAGCGTACCCAGCGCCTGCTTGATGTTCAGCTGGTTAATCAGGTACTGGTAACGTGCGCTGGAGAGCTGCTGCTTCGCGTTGTACAGCGTGGTGGTCGCGTCCAGCACGTCAACGATGGTGCGGGTACCCACGGAGTAACCGGCTTCCATCGCGTCCAGTGAGCTCTGGGCAGACACTACGGCCTGTTTATAGGCGTTGATGCTGCTGATGGAGGCATTCACGTTGTTGAAGGAAGAACGAACGGTCTGCACCACGTTGCGGTGCGCGCTTTCCAGCTGCTCGCTCGCGCCAACAAAGTTGTACTGCGCCTGTTTCACCTGAGAGTTTACCTGACCGCCCTGGTACAGCGGCAGGGAGAAGCTCAGGCCCACTTTGTTCTGACCCATATTGCTGTCGTCATACTGGGAAGTATTGGTCTTAGAGCCGCTATAGGTAGTATCAGAGACGCCGGTCGACGCGCTCAGGCTCAGGGTTGGCAGGTGGCCATCCTGCGCCTGACGAATTTGCTCGCGTGCCAGGTCCTGGCTCAGACGCGCCTGCAGCAAGGTCAGGTTACGGTTTTCCGCCTCTTTCAGCAGGGTGTTAACGGCCTGCGGCTTATCCGTTTTGAAGCTGTCCACGTTCAGGGAGGCCAGCTCAGGGTAGTAGTTACCGGTCACCTGACGCAGGGATTCCAGCGCGTTGTCGAGGTTGTTACGCGCGGTCACTTCGTTAGCCAGCACGGTGTCGTACTGTGAACGGGCGTTCTGCACGTCGGTGATCGCCACCAGACCCACGTTGAAGCGCTGGGTGGTTTGATCTAACTGGCGGTAGATCGCCTGTTTCTGCGCTTCGGTGTAGGAGAGCGCGTCAATGGCGCTCAGCACGTTGAAGTACGCGGTGGCAGTGTTCAGGATCAGCGTTTGCTGGTCGGTCTGATAGGTCACATCCTGGATGCCCGCGCTCTTTTCCTGCAGGGTCAGGGCGCGCCATTTGGACATATCAAACAGCGTCTGTGTTAATTGCAGTGAGGCGCTGGTAGCATTGGAGTTAACGCCGTTAGCGTCGCGGAAACCGTTGCTGTAGGTATAATCTGCACCTAAACCTAACTGCGGCAGCAGTGGGCTACGCGCTTCGTTAATCTTTTCAAACGCAGCATCACGATCGGCCGCTGATTTACGTAAATCAGGGTTGCCCAGACGTGCCTGCTGGTAGACCTGTAACAGGTTTTCCGCCTGGCTCATTGCACTGAAGCCCGTCAGGCTCAGGCCGATAAGGATGGGGAGCAATTTCTTCATTTGCATTCCTTGTTGTGAAGCAGTATTAGCGCTGATCTAATTAAAAAATAATTGCCGATTCTAACAGAATCATCCACACCAAAAGGTTGGCGTTACGTGCCATCTGGCGGTAATTTGCACCAATCTACCATATAGCCTTACAAACGGCAGCCAAACAGCCTTGAAATTCACAATTTCATCACCATTGCTACCAGGACTCGACTCATGCAAAAACCAGAAAAGTTGCCCGTGACATTCGCCAAAAACGATGTAGAAATTATTGCACGAGAAACGCTTTATAGCGGTTTTTTTTCGATGGATCTTTACCGTTTCAGGCATCGCCTGTTCAACGGTGAAATGAGCGGCGAAATCAGACGTGAAATTTTTGAGCGCGGGCATGCGGCTGTCTTGCTACCCTTTGACCCAGTGCGTGACGAAGTCGTGCTGGTGGAGCAGATCCGCATTGCCGCGTATGACACCAGTGAAAGCCCGTGGCTGCTGGAGATGGTGGCCGGGATGATCGAAGAGGGCGAGTCGGTTGAAGACGTCGCTCGACGCGAGGCGCTGGAAGAGGCCGGGCTGGTGGTAGGCCGCACAAAACCGGTGTTGAGCTATCTGGCAAGCCCCGGGGGCACCAGCGAGCGCTTGTCCATTATGGTGGGCGAAGTGGACGCCACGACGGCGGAAGGGATCCACGGTCTGGCTGATGAAAACGAAGATATTCGGGTTCATGTGGTAAGCCGGGAACAGGCTTATCAGTGGGTAGAAGAGGGGAAAATCGACAACGCAGCGTCTGTCATCGCCCTGCAATGGCTGCAGCTGCATTATCAGACATTACGAAACGAGTGGAAAAAATGAAGCGCTATACGCCTGACTTCCCAGAAATGATGCGCCTGTGCGAAACCAATTTTGCACAGCTGCGCCGCCTGCTGCCGAGAAACGACGCACCCGGCGAAACGGTAAGCTATCAGGTGAGCAACGCGCAGTATCGGTTAACGATAACAGAATCAACGCGCTACACTACGCTGGTGGACATTGAGCAAACGGCGCCCAGCATCAGCTACTGGAGCCTGCCGTCAATGACGGTGCGCCTCTATCATGACGCGATGGTCGCTGAAGTGTGTTCAAGTCAGCAGATCTTTCGCTTCAAGGCGCGGTATGATTATCCGAATAAAAAGTTGCATCAACGCGACGAAAAGCATCAAATTAACCAGTTTTTAGCCGACTGGCTAAGATATTGTTTAGCACATGGAGCAATGGCGATTCCGGTTTGTTAGCGTCATAAACCTACCTAAGGACACCATTTGGAAAGCCTGTTGAACCTGACTGTTGCTGGTGGGGCGCCAGTCAGGATATTACAAATCACCGATACCCACCTTTTTGCCGAAAAGCATGAAACTTTACTGGGGGTTAATACCTGGGAGAGTTATCAGGCGGTACTGAGCGCCATTCACGCTGAACATCGCGACTGCGACCTGATTGTCGCAACGGGCGATCTGGCGCAGGACCAGTCCTCCGCGGCCTACCAGCACTTTGCTGAAGGCATCGCGAGCTTTAGCGTGCCTTGCGTCTGGCTGCCAGGAAACCACGATTTCCAGCCCGCAATGTACAGCTCCCTTCAGGATGCGGGGATCTCTCCGGCGAAGTGCGTATTTGCGGGTGAACAGTGGCAGATCCTGCTGCTGGACAGCCAGGTATTTGGCGTCCCGCACGGTGAATTAAGCGAGTTTCAACTCGACTGGCTGGAGACCAAACTGGCTGCCGAACCTGAGCGTTATACGCTGCTGCTGCTCCATCATCATCCGCTGCCGGCTGGCTGCAGCTGGCTGGATCAACACAGCCTGCGTAACTCCGCGGCGCTGGATAGCGTTCTGGTGAAATACCCGCGGGTGAAACACCTGCTGTGCGGACACATCCATCAGGAACAGGATCTCGACTGGAACGGACGCCGCATGCTGGCGACGCCGTCAACCTGCGTGCAGTTTAAGCCGCACTGCGCCAACTTTACGCTGGATACTATCGCGCCAGGCTGGCGCTGGCTGGAACTGCATGCCGACGGCACGCTGACCACGGAAGTCTGCCGTCTGGCAGGCGCAGAGTTCCGCCCGGATACCGCTTCAGAAGGCTACTGATGTCTACGCTCCTTTATCTGCACGGATTCAACAGCTCGCCGCGCTCCGCAAAAGCGACGCAGTTTCGCCAGTGGCTGAGCGAGCATCACCCCCACGTTGAGATGCTCATCCCGCAGCTGCCGCCTTACCCGGCGGAGGCGGCGGAAATGCTCGAATCGATCGTGCTTGAACACGGCGGTGAATCATTTGGCGTGGTCGGCTCATCGCTGGGCGGGTACTACGCCACCTGGCTCTCACAATGCTTTATGCTGCCCGCCGTTGTGGTTAATCCGGCGGTACGGCCATTTGAGCTGCTGAGGGACTTTCTTGGCGAAAACGAGAACCCCTACACCGGGCAGCAATATGTGCTAGAGTCACGCCATATTTACGATCTCAAAGTTATGCAGGTCGACCCGCTTGAAGCGCCGGATCTCATCTGGCTGTTGCAGCAGACGGGTGATGAAGTGCTGGATTACCGCCAGGCAGTGGCGTATTACGCCTCCTGCCGCCAGACTATAGAAGAGGGCGGAAACCATGCTTTCACGGGCTTTGAGGATCATTTCACCCAGATTGTCGATTTTCTTGGACTGCACAGCCACTGACAATCAATGCGAATTGCTAGTTTAAATCATGACGCAAACCTATAACGCTGATGCCATTGAGGTACTCACCGGGCTTGAGCCGGTTCGCCGCCGCCCGGGGATGTATACCGATACGACGCGCCCAAACCATCTGGGCCAGGAAGTTATTGATAACAGTGTGGACGAAGCGCTGGCGGGCCATGCCAAACGCGTTGACGTCATCCTGCACGCCGATCAGTCGCTGGAAGTTATCGACGACGGCCGCGGCATGCCGGTGGACATCCACCCGGAAGAGGGCGTGCCTGCCGTTGAGCTGATCCTCTGCCGTCTGCACGCGGGCGGTAAGTTCTCCAACAAAAACTACCAGTTCTCTGGCGGTCTGCACGGCGTGGGGATTTCCGTGGTGAACGCCCTGTCCAAACGCGTGGAAGTGAACGTCCGTCGCGACGGCCAGGTCTACAACATCGCGTTTGAAAACGGCGAGAAGGTGCAGGATCTGCAGGTTGTCGGCACGTGTGCTAAACGCAACACCGGCACCAGCGTCCATTTCTGGCCTGACGAAAGCTTCTTCGACAGCCCGCGCTTTTCCGTTTCTCGCCTGACGCACCTGCTGAAAGCCAAAGCAGTGCTCTGCCCGGGCGTAGAAATCACCTTTAAAGATCACGTCAACAACACCGAGCAGACCTGGTGCTACGCCGATGGCCTTAACGACTACCTGTGCGAAGCGGTAAACGGCCTGCCGACGCTGCCGGAAAAACCGTTTGTCGGTAACTTTAGCGGCGATACCGAAGCCGTGGACTGGGCGCTGCTGTGGCTGCCGGAAGGCGGCGAGCTGCTCACCGAAAGCTACGTCAACCTGATCCCGACCATGCTCGGCGGTACGCACGTCAACGGCCTGCGTCAGGGCCTGCTGGACGCGATGCGCGAGTTCTGCGAATACCGCAACATTCTGCCGCGCGGCGTGAAGCTCTCGGCGGAAGACATCTGGGACCGCTGCGCCTACGTGCTCTCCGTGAAGATGCAGGATCCGCAGTTTGCCGGTCAGACCAAAGAGCGTCTGTCATCGCGCCAGTGCGCGGCGTTCGTCTCCGGCGTGGTGAAAGATGCCTTTACTCTGTGGCTGAACCAGAACGTTCAGGCGGCTGAGATGCTGGCTGAAATGGCCATCTCCAGCGCCCAGCGTCGTTTGCGCGCCGCGAAGAAAGTGGTGCGTAAAAAGTTGACCAGCGGCCCTGCGCTGCCGGGCAAGCTGGCGGATTGCACCGCGCAGGATCTCAACCGCACCGAGCTGTTCCTCGTGGAAGGGGACTCGGCGGGCGGGTCGGCCAAGCAGGCGCGCGATCGTGAATATCAGGCGATCATGCCGCTCAAGGGTAAGATCCTGAACACCTGGGAAGTCTCTTCAGACGAAGTGCTGGCATCGCAGGAAGTGCACGATATTTCCGTTGCGATCGGTATCGATCCTGACAGCGAGGATCTGAGCCAGCTGCGCTACGGCAAGATCTGTATCCTCGCGGATGCGGACTCCGATGGTCTGCACATCGCCACGCTGCTGTGCGCGCTGTTTGTGAAGCACTTCCGCACGCTGGTGAAAAACGGTCACGTCCACGTGGCGCTGCCGCCGCTCTACCGTATCGACCTCGGCAAAGAGGTTTACTACGCGCTGACGGAAGAAGAGAAAGCGGGCGTGCTGGAGCAGTTGAAGCGTAAGAAGGGCAAACCAAACGTGCAGCGCTTTAAAGGGCTGGGCGAAATGAACCCGATGCAGCTGCGCGAAACGACGCTGGATCCGAACACGCGCCGCCTGGTGCAGCTGACGATCAGCGACGAAGACGAACAGCAAACCAACGCCGTGATGGATATGCTCCTTGCCAAGAAACGTTCGGAAGACCGACGCAACTGGCTGCAGGAGAAAGGGGATATGGCGGATATTGAGGCCTGATGAGTCCCCTCACCCTAACCCTCTCCCCAAAGGGGAGAGGGGATTGCACGGAGCCGTCTTTTCACCCTCGCGCTAAAATCAAAACTCCATCTTCACCGTAAACTGCACTTCGCGCGGATCGCCAATCTGGTTGCCCAGGTTGTTGGTCGCAATCGACGACGTGTAGTAGGTCTTATCAAACAGGTTCTTCACGTTCACCTGCAGCGTCACCGGATACTGTAGCTTCATCTTATACGCCGCAAACGCATCCGCCACGAAATAGCCCGGCAGATAATAATCCGCGCCGTTGGTCGCCGAGCGGCGGCTTACGCCGTGCCCGCCGCCGCCGAGCGTCAGGGTATTCCCGGCAAACGCATTGTGAATATCGTAGGTGAGGAACAGGGAGCCGGTATGGCGCGGTACGTTCGGCAGCGGTTTGCCCGCGTAGTCCGGGTCTTCCAGCACTTTCGCGTCGGTATAGCCGTAGCTGGCGATAATGTTGGTGTTCTCCGTCAGCGATCCGGCAAGATCCACCTCCACGCCCTGAGAGCGCACGCGGCCCGCCGTTTTGGCGATGGTTTCGCCGCCGATGCTTTCGGTGTACAGCACGTTGCGCTTGTGGATATCAAACAGCGCGATGTTAGCAGTAACTCCGTCGAACAGGTCGAACTTTGCGCCTACTTCGTACGCGTTTGAGGTTTCCGGCGGCAGATCGCCAATGTAGCTCGCAATGGACGACTGCGGCATAAACGTCTGCGAATAGTTGGCAAACAGCGAGACGGCTGGCGTCAGTTTGTAAACCAGCCCCAGCTTTGGCGTCCACTGCTCGTCGCGGCTGTCGGTATTGACGCTAAACGGGCGGCCTTTGCCTGCGTACTGGGTGTAATACTGGTAGCGCAGCCCGGCGACGGCGATCCATTTATCCGTCAGGTAAAGGGCATCCTGGGCATAGGCCGAGTAGCTCTCCTGCTTGAGCGTCTGGTCGCTGTCAGCGGCGGAGACGGTTGTACACTCGTCGAGCTTGCCGTAAACCGGATTATAGATATTAAAACCTTTGACGTTCTTACAGCGCATCATGTCCGTGCGCAGCAGATCGTAATTTTCATACGACACGCCGGTGAGGATCTCATTATAAAAGCCCGCGATATCCACGTTCCCCTGCAGATCCGCACGGGTGCTGTGCATGCGCTGGGTTGAGCCCTGGGTTGCATCCACCCGGCGGGTCAGGGTGCCGGTTTTCGAATCGTAGGCCATGACGCGGGCCTGGTTGTCGCTGTATTTATCCTGGCTGTAGCTGTAGTCGAACTTCGCGGTCCACTGGCTGTTGAGGCGATACTCCGCGTTAAGCTGAGCGAGATCGGACTGCCCGTCGGTCACGTTAAACGGCTCGTCAAAGCGGGTTTTGCGATCGACGTCCACGGCCTTTTTAGTGTTGAGATCGAAGATCGTTCCGCGATCGAACGGGGTCTTATAGTCGCGATGCGAATAGAGCACGGTCACGGTGGCATCGTCGCCGAACCAGGTCAGCGATGGGGCGATAAACGTGCTGCGTTCGTTGCCGAAGTTGCGCCAGTAATCCTCGTCCTGATATTCGCCCGTGAGGCGATACGCCAGGCGCGTGCCGTCAATCGGACCGGTAACATCAACCTGTCCGGTGCCGCCGCCAAAGCTGGAAGAGGTGGCAGAAATCGAGCCGCCGAAGGTTTTCTCCGGGCGCTTCGTGACGACGTTAATCAGGCCGCCCGGATCGAGAATGCCGTACAGCGTTGAGGCCGGGCCTTTCAGCACCTCCACGCGTTCGGTTGCGGCGTTAAAGCTGCGCGGCAGCACGGTGCGCAGGCCGTTGGTCATGATCGAGCCGTCGCGGTTTGCGCCGAATCCGCGGCGCACGAAGGCATCCTGCGTGCCGCCCAGGGTGTTGGTCTGCACCACGTTGCTGACGTTATACAGCGCTTCATCGAGCGTGGTGGCGTGCTGATCCTCCAGCACCTTATCGCTGACGGTATTGACCACCTGCGGGATATCCAGCATCGGCATGTTGGTTAGCGTGGCGGTGGAGGTTTTCAGCGGCTGGTAGCCGTTAGTGGCCTCCGCCGTAGCATTTGGATCGGCGGTGACGGTAAGCGTTTCGCCGTCTTTAGCCGTGGTGTCTGCTGCCTGCACCAGCGGCGCCATAAACAGCAGTGAAAAGAGCGCGTGCCCTTTTACCCCAGAGAGTGAAGGTGTGAACGTAGCCATTACATCTGTTATCCCAAAATATCCGTGAAGCACCTTCACGGAAGAACATGTGAGTCATTGCCCTTTATGGTCTGCTCGTTAGCCAGAACCGGCATCGAACATGTAATTGAGAATCATTCAAGCATGCGGAAATGTAGTAGTAAATGAAAAAATCCAAAAATCGGCTACACCTAAGAAACGTAACGAAAAAGCGCAGTGAAATCCAATTAACTAATTGAAAATAAAATCTTTATTGTTTTTACGATCGGTGTAGTAACGCTCCGTTACCCCTGGTTTTTTCAGGGTGTTTCTTCTCTTGACTACTACATGGCGCGGCCTCAAACTCTCAAAAGAGAATGATTTTTATTTATATTTGTTTCCCTTTTTTATTACGTTGGCATGCACGTGGCTCACAACACGACAAAACCGGGGCTGGTTCTGGAGAATCTTTCTGCCGGTTATCAGAAAAAAATCATCGTTGATGATATTTCCCTTGCGATCCCCCAGCAGAAAATCACCGTTCTGGTGGGGGCGAACGGCTGCGGAAAATCCACGCTGCTGAGTACCATCGCGCGTTTGCTCCAGCCGCTTGGCGGCGCGGCGGTTCTCGACGGCAAGGCGATCCACGCGCAGCCGACGAAAGCCGTCGCCCGCCAGCTTGGCATCCTGCCGCAGTCTCCGCTGCTGCCGGAAGGGTTAACCGTCTTTGAGCTGGTCTCGCGCGGGCGTTTTCCCTGGCAAAATTTTATGCGCCAGTGGAGCGACGAGGACGAGCGGGCGGTGGAGGAGGCCCTGCGCCTGACCGGCACGGCAGAGTTTGCCCACATGCCCGTCGAAAGCCTGTCCGGTGGCCAGCGTCAGCGCTGCTGGATCGCCATGGCGCTGGCGCAGCAAACGCCCTATATCCTGCTGGATGAACCCACCACGTTCCTCGATCTCCGCTATCAGGTGGAGATCCTCGAACTGCTGCATACGCTGACGCGCGAGCATGGGCGTACCGTGGTGGTGGTACTGCACGATCTTAACTTCGCCGTGAACTACGGGGATTCGCTGGTCTTTTTACGCCAGGGAAAAGTCGAGGGCGTACTGCATGAGGGAGATGTCTGCACGCCGGAGCTGATTAAAGCGGTGTTTGATGTCGACGTGCATATGTCCATCAATCCGCTGACCGGTAAACCGTTCTTTATGCCGTTTCGCCAGGCCACAAAACAGCCATGATGCGCACCTCTCTCGCTTTCCTGATTTTCGCCCTGCTGCTGGCAACGGGCGCGATTGCCCATCTGGGGATCGGCGCACGCTTTATCGCCCCGCAAACGGTGGTGGAGGCCTTTCTCCACTTCGATCCGCGCAATTTCGACCATAACATCATCATCAAACTCAGACTGTTGCGCCTCTGCGCCGCGATGGTGACAGGCGCCGCGCTCGGCGTGGCGGGCGTGCTGCTGCAATCCGCGATCCGCAACCCGCTCGGCGAACCGCATATTCTGGGGCTCAACGCCGGGGCGGCGCTGGCGGTAGTGCTGACAAGCGCGTTAGGGTTAACGCTGCCATTTGGCCGCCCGCTGATTGCCGCAACCGGTGCCGCGGCGCTGTTTCTGCTGGTGCTCACGTTCTCCTCGTCCGGGCGTACCGGGCTGACGCCGATGAAGGTCACGCTGTGCGGCGTGGCGATGTCGGCGTTTGCCTCGTCGATTACCGCCACGGTGCTCATCCTGGATGAACAGACGCTGCTCGCCATGCGCACCTGGCTGGCGGGGGATTTGGCGGGGGTTAGCGGTGACACGATTGCCGCTGCCCTGTGGGTGGCGGGTGTGGGCTTTGTGCTGGCGCTCTGGCTGTCGCCCTCGCTCAACATGCTGGCGCTGGGCGACAGAATGGCGCAGGGGCTTGGCGTATCGCTGCTGAAAACGCGGCTGCTCGCCCTGCTGGCCATCGCGCTGCTCTGCGGTGCGGCAGTCTCCCTCGCTGGGCCTGTCGGCTTTATCGGGCTCGTGGTGCCGCAGCTCGTTCGCCGTCTGGTGTCGGTCGATCTGCGCGTGATGGTGCCGCTGTCCGCCCTGTGCGGGGCGCTGGTTCTGCTGCTGGCGGATATCGCTGCCCGCACGCTGTTTTCGCCCTGGGAGCTGGCAACCGGCATCATGACCGCGCTGGTTGGCGCCCCGGTCTTTATCTTCATGGCCTCGAGGATGTTCAAATGAACCGCGCCGGACTGCGTGCGCTACGCGTTGGCGCCTTCTCGGCGCTGGTCCGCCCAAAGGCGCTGGTATGTCTGGTCATCCTGACGCTGGCCGCCTGCCTGCTGACGGCTTTTGGCCTGACGCACGGCTCTCTGCCCATCCCCACTTCCGCCATCGGGCGCGCGCTGTTTTATCCAGAAAGCCTGACGGCGGAGACGCGCTACATCGTGATGGATATCCGCCTGCCGCGCCTGCTGATGGCGGCGCTGTGCGGTGGGATGCTCGGCATGGCGGGGGCGGCAATGCAGTCTATTACCCGCAATGGCCTGGCCGATCCGGGGCTTATCGGCGTGAAAGAGGGCTGTAGCGCGGCGGTACTGCTGCTGATATTTCAGTTCCCGGCGCTGGGCCTGGCCTGGCGGCCGCTGGTTGGCATGGTCGGTGGGCTGCTTACCGCGCTGCTGGTGGTGGCTCTGGAGCGCGATGTCTCACGTCCGCGATTCATCCTGATCGGCATTGGCGTGTCGTGGGTTTTTGCCGCCGCAATGGGTGTTTTTATGACCACGGCGGACGTGCGCGACGTGCAGACGGCGATGCTGTGGCTGGCGGGCAGCCTGCACGCGGTAAACTGGACGCTGGTCTGCATTGCCGCTTTCTGGGCGCTTCCGGCGTTTGCGCTGCTGCTGTTTACCGCCCGCGCTGCGGACGTGGCGCTGCTCGGTAATCATGCCGCAGCGGGCCTTGGCGTTCGCACAAACCGGCTGGCGCTGCTGAGGGTTCTCGCCCCGGTAGTGCTCACGGCGGCCTGCGTCTCCTGCGTGGGCAGCATTGGTTTTGTCGGGCTGATTGCGCCGCATATGGCACGCCTGCTGCTTCGCGGCGGGCAAACGGCGCTCCTGACGGGAAGCGCCGTGCTGGGGGCGCTGCTGGTGCTGCTGGCGGATAACGTCGGGCGGCTGGCATTCCTCCCGCTGCAGCTGCCGGCGGGAATTGTGATTTCACTGATTGGCGGACCGTTTTTCCTGCTGCTGCTCTGGCAGCGTCGGGACAGATTTTAGGGGATTAACATGCGCATACTGTTTTCGATGCTGTTGCTGGTGGGGCTTACGGCGAGCGCGGCCGAGCCGACGCAGACGTTTACTGACGATCTGAACCGTAAGGTGGTGGTGCCGGTGCATCCGAAACGGATCGTCTCGCTACACGACCTGGACATTACCATTCCGCTGATTGAGCTTGGCGTACCGCCGGTGGCGAGCCATGGCCGCACCCGGCCGGACGGCAGCCACTTTCTGCGCTCCAGCGGCATGTTGACCGGCGTCGACTTCGATAATTCCGACATCAAATTTATCGGCACTGCGGATATCGACATTGAAGCCATCGCCGCCGCAAAACCGGACCTGATCGTTACCGAGCCGACCCGCAACACCCCGGTGGAACAGCTGGAAAAAATTGCCCCGACGGTGAGCATCGATCATCTCGACGGCGGCGCGCCGGAGATCTACCGCAAGCTGGCGCAGCTGACGGGCACGCAGGCGCGGCTCAAGGTTCTGGAGCGGCGCTATCAGGAGCAAATTAAGGCGCTGAAAGCGACTATTGATACCCGCAAGGTGAGCGTATCGGTGATTCAGGCCAATCAGGGGAAAATCAACGCCATGCACAGCTACCACTCGCTGGGCCGCGTGCTGCGTGATGCCGGGTTCACCTTCCCGCCGCTGATTGAGTCTATCCCGGAAGGGGGGCGAATTGACGTCAGCGCCGAGCGGCTGCCGGAGCTGGATGCGGATTTCGTTTTCGCCACCTGGCGCGGGGATACGGGCGGCAAACCGCAGGACGAGCTGGCGGCGATGGATGCGGTAATGCCGGGCTGGTGCCAGTTCCTGAATGCCTGTCGGACCGGACGCTACGTGCTGATCTCGCGTGAAGAGGCCATCTCGAACTCGTTCGCCTCGTTAGGGCTGATGGTCGCGCAGGTCCAGTCGCAGATTGCCGGACGTCCGCTGCCGGAGGCGTCACGATGAGCCGTAAAGTTGATCTCTTCGGCGACCGCCTGCGCTCCCGGTCGCACCAGCTCACGCCGCGGCTGCTGCAGGTGGCGCGCTATATCAATGAAAATCGGGAAGCGGTGATGGAGCAGACGGCCATGGAGATTGCGACGCTGCTGAAAACGTCGGACGCCACCGTCGTTCGCGCCATCCAGGCGCTGGGTTTCGCCGGGCTGCGCGATCTCAAGCAGACGCTGGAGCAGTGGTTTGGCCCGGTCGTGACCTCCAGCGAAAAGATGTTCACTACGGTGAATACGCTGACCAGCGACGTCAATGCGAGCATTGATTTCGTGCTGGAGGGGCATCAGCACACCTGTGAAGTGTTGTCTGAACCCCATAACCGCTTCGCGATGGCACAGGCGGTCTCGCTGCTGGCGCAGGCGAGGCAGGTCGCCATATTTGGGATTGGCGCGTCCGGCATTCTGGCCGAATACACCGCCAGGCTGTTCAGCCGAATGGGGCTACCCGCCACGCCGCTTAACCGTACCGGAATAGGGCTGGCCGAGCAGCTGATCGGGCTCCAGCGCGGGGATGTGCTGATCATGATGGCGCAAAAATCCGCGCACCGGGAAGGGCAAACCACGCTGCGCGAAGCAAAACGTCTGGGTATTCCCACGATTTTGCTGACCAATGCCACCGACTCGCGATTCAGCAAAGAGGCCAGCGTGGTGATCCACGTCCCGCGCGGCGGCGAGAAGGGCAAAATTCCGCTCCACGGCACGGTGCTGCTGTGCCTGGAGATGATTGTTTTATCCGTCGCCTCCACCGAGCCGCAGCGCACCATCAAGTCGATGAAGCGCATCAACGAGCTTCACCGCGGGTTAAAGCCGGGGAAGAAGAGCAGCTGATTTCCCCGGCTCGCGGATCGCTATTTAGGAATACGCAGCGTCTGGCCGGGATAGATTTTATCCGGGCTGGAGAGCATCGGGCGGTTAGCCTCAAAAATCTTGTTGTACTGGTTGGCATCGCCGTACACGGTTTTTGGAGATAGCGCTCAGGGTATCGCCGGATTTTACCGTGTAGTAGGTGGCTTCATCTTTGGCATCGGTCGTGGTGATGTTGTTTTCCACCTCGCTGACGCCCGCGATGTTGCCGACGGCGACCTGGATTTTTTCTTTCTGCTCCTGGGTCAGTCCGTCACCCGTCACGCTGGCCTTGCCGTCGGTAACGTTAACCTGAACTTTGTCTGAACCGGGAATGTTGAGTTTCTTGAGGTGCTCGGTGATTTTGTCGCTCTGACCTTTGTGGTCGGTCAGGTTATCCCATAGCTTTTCGCCTGCTTCTTTCACGAAGTTAAAAAGACCCATTCCATCCTCCTGTTAATCATGAAGTCAGAATAAGCATAGCAGGTCAGAGAGAATTCCCTCCCCGGAAGGAGAGGGAAGGCAGGTTTTAAACCCCTTGCTCCAGAATACGGATGTGGGTCTCCAGCACGTCACCCTTCACCGCATCGCTCCACGCTTTCATGTGAGCGGTCTGCAGGTGTGCTTCAAGGTGCGCGACGGTTTCCCACTGCTCAACCATGATAATGGAGTCTGGCGCAGTGGCCTGGAAGCTTGCGTCGGTAGCGGCGTCCACCATCGGCGCGTAGCCGTGGCAGCCTTCTTCTTTCAGTACGGTTGGGATGATTTTCGCGAACTGATCCAGCACCGCCTGGCGGTGATGTTGACCTGGACGAGTACGGATTTCTGCGATTACTGTAAGCATGGTTACTACTCCTTTAATTCCAGGCTACCAGTTAAGCAAAAATTTTCGCGAGATGCTTGCGATATTCTGCGATATAGCTCGGGACGTCAGGCATTTTAATCACGTCGTTGACGATAAAGGTCGGCAGCGGATCCATCCCCAGGAACTGGTTCGCCTTGTGGAACGGCAGATACGCGCCGTCTACGCCCACGCCTTCGAAGAACTGATCTTTTTCGGTGAAGGCTTCCAGAGGGGCGTTCCAGGTCAGGGAAAGCATATATTTTTTGCCCTGAATCAGGCCGCCGGAGCCGTATTTTTTAGAGGCGTCTGAGCGGGTGCGCCCGTCGCTGGCATACAGCGAACCGTGACCTTCGGTGAAGACGTCGTCCATGTACTTTTTCACGGTCCACGGCGCGCCCATCCACCAGCCCGGCATCTGCCAGACAACCACGTCGGCCCACAGGAAGTTCTGCACTTCGGCCTTCACGTCATAGCTGCTGTCCGCGCGCACGACCTTAACATCATGCCCGGCGTCGCGCAGGAAACCGTCCGCGACCTCGGTCAGGGTGTCATTCAGCTGGCCTTTAGAGTGCGCGAACTCTTTCGCGCCGTTGATAATCAGAATGTTGCTCATTTTTTGTCCTCGATGCTGAGAGTATGCCGGGTATTCTACGCGCGAGGACGGAGCGGAAAAATGAGCAAAATGTGCAAAGTCTTTTGCGCTAAATGCAATAATCCCTTACCAGCTAACCTTCACTTCAAAGCCGCCTTCTGGCGCATTGCCGAGCGAGACGCGCATGCCGTGCAGGGCGGCAATGCGTTTCACAATGGATAACCCCAGCCCGCTGCCCGTGGCGTTCTGGCCC
The DNA here is from genome assembly GCF_026344075.1 of Enterobacter nematophilus. Taxonomy (NCBI): domain Bacteria; kingdom Pseudomonadati; phylum Pseudomonadota; class Gammaproteobacteria; order Enterobacterales; family Enterobacteriaceae; genus Enterobacter; species Enterobacter nematophilus. The sequence continues at coordinate 259,453 of NZ_JAPKNE010000003.1, forward strand.
GGCGGGCGATAAAAGCGCTCGCCGAGACGCGCCAGCGCATCGGGTGAAATGCCCGGGCCGTTGTCGCGCACGGTAAAGCTACGGGTGTTCAGCGTCACGTCTACCACGCTGCCGCGCGGGCTATAGCGGGTGGCGTTATCCAGCAGGTTACGCACCAGCAGGCTCAGAAGCAGCTGCTGACCCGTGCGGGTCACCTCCGGCGCGTTGATGTGCAAACGAACATCAATACCCGCCTGCTGCGCCGGAGGGTAGATATCCATCACCGCAGACTGCAGCAGGTCGGCCATCGCTATTTGTTCTACGCCGTCCAGGCTATCCAGCGAGTCCAGGCGCGACAGCGTAAGGAGCTGATCCACCAGCCGGGAGGCGCGGTCGATACCCGCGTGCAGCTGCGCCAGCGCTTTTTCCTGCGCCTGCGGATCGTCCTGAGAAAGCTGCGCCACGTCGGTTTGCACCTTCAGCGCCGCCAGCGGGCTGCGCAGCTCGTGGGCGGCGTCGGAGGTGAAGCGGCGCTCGCGGATCATCATCTCCTGGGTACGGGCAAAGAGATGGTTCAGCGAGTCGAGCAGGGGGCGCACTTCCGCCGGCACGCCCTGCGTGGGCAGGGCATCGGTGGCATCCGGCGAGCGGGAACGCAGGGTCTGGGCCAGCTTTTTCAGGGGCTTCAGCTCCCGGCTCAGCAGGACGATCAGCAACAGCAGCATCACCGGCAGCGCCACCAGCCACGGCGTCAGCTGCGAGCTGACCACGTCCAGCGCCATATCCTGCCGGTACTCCCACTCCTGGCCGACCACCACGCGGTATTTTCCGTCTGGCGACGTCAGCCATAAAAAGCGCCATTCGTCGTTGTCATCCTGAAGCCGTCCGTCATCAAAGCCGTCACGACGATAGTGATACGGGATATCGCGCCCGTTTTCGCCGTCGTTAAGGATCATCGTGCCGTCTGCAGCGTAAATAGCGAAGGCCAGCGCGTCATCGTCCAGATGCCCGTGTTTGGCCTTTTTCGGCACCTCGCGCATGCGCTCCGGCGCGCGGATCTCGTCCAGGTCCATCGTCAGCAGCCGTTTGGCAAACAGCATCTGCTGCGTGTCGAACAGCTTATCGAGCTTGTCGGTAGTCTGCTGCCACGCCACCAGGCTGGCGGCAAACCAGGCCGCCAGGGACAGCGCTAAAAAGAGGAGCGTCAGGCGCAGCTTCAGGCTCAGCTTCATGCGTCACCCAGGGTGTAGCCGATGCCGTGCACGGTGCGGATAAACTCGCTCCCGAGCTTGCGGCGTAAATGATGAACGTGGACTTCCACGGCGTTGCTTGAGACGTCATCGTCCCAGGTATAAAGCTTTTCCTCGATCAGCTTGCGCGGCAGCACCCGGCCCGCGTTACGCATTAACAGCTCCAGCAGGGCAAACTCTTTCGGCTTGAGCGTCAGCGTTTCGCCCTCCAGCGTGGCGACGAGGCTGGCCGGGTCGAGCGTCACCTTGCCGTGACGCAACTCGCTGCGCGTCTGTCCGTGGCTGCGGCGCACCAGCGCTTCCAGGCGGGCGGCCACTTCTATCAGCGCGAACGGCTTGCAGAGATAATCGTCCGCACCGAGGCGCAGCCCTTCAACGCGCTGGTTCAGCGCATCCCGCGCCGTCAGGATCAGTACCGGCTCGCTGCGCCCGCTTTCGCGCCAGGCGCGCAGGATCTCCAGACCGTCCATTCCCGGCAGGGTCAGGTCAAGCACGACGGCATCATAGGGCGCAGAGGCGAGCGCGGCCTGCCCGGTTTTCCCGTCGGTAAACCAGTCCACGCTAAAGCCCAGTTTGCTTAAGCCCGCTTTGATGCCATCGCCAATTAACCCGTCGTCTTCTACCAGTAAAATGCGCATGTTCCCTCCTTGATGCCGTCAGTAAACCCTCTGCAAGCGCCTGCTGTACAGTAAAAATAAATAAATTTTCCCCTTAAGAAGTTGTTAAGGTTTACCCTGTTTAATGGATTGTGAAACGACATTAAAGGGAGAGATTACGATGAAAAAATTCGCTGCAGTTGCTGCCATCATGATGATGACCACCGCGCCGGTCTTTGCTGCACAGGGCGGTTTTACTGGCCCATCTGCGACACAAACTCAGACGCAAACCCAGCAGGGCGGCTTTGTCGATAACAACGCCAACCTCACCACCGCGGCTAAAGTCAAAGATCTGAAGGACGATGCCTGGGTGAAGCTGCGCGGTAACATTACCGAGCGCCTGTCCGACGACCGCTACACCTTCCGCGACGAGTCCGGCACGGTGGTGGTCGAGATTGACAACAAGCGCTGGAACGGCGTGACCGTCACCCCGCAGGATAAAGTCGAGCTGCAGGGTAAAGTCGACAAAGACTGGAACGAGTTTGAAATCGACGTGAAGCAGGTTATCAAGCTGAACAAATAACCCAAAAAGGGCCGCATACGCGGCCCTTTTTCTTTGTGACTCAATTCGCCAGATGAGGTAGTATCTGCGGCAATATTGCCTGAAACCCTTCGGTTTCTGAGTTGAGGAATCACACGTAATGAGCGATATGGCAGAGCGCCTCGCGCTACATGAATTCACGGAAAACGCCTACCTGAACTACTCCATGTACGTCATCATGGACAGGGCGTTGCCGTTTATCGGGGATGGCCTGAAGCCCGTTCAGCGCCGCATCGTCTATGCGATGTCCGAACTGGGGCTGAACGCCACCGCCAAGTTCAAGAAATCCGCCCGTACCGTGGGTGACGTACTGGGTAAATACCATCCGCACGGCGACAGCGCCTGCTATGAAGCGATGGTATTGATGGCCCAGCCGTTCTCCTACCGCTACCCGCTGGTGGACGGGCAGGGGAACTGGGGTGCGCCGGACGATCCGAAATCCTTCGCGGCGATGCGTTATACCGAATCCCGCCTGTCCAAATACGCCGAAGTGCTGCTGGGCGAGCTGGGTCAGGGAACCGTTGACTGGGTGCCAAACTTCGACGGTACGCTGCAGGAGCCGAAGATGCTGCCTGCGCGTCTGCCAAACATCCTGCTGAACGGCACCACCGGTATCGCCGTCGGCATGGCGACGGACATTCCGCCGCACAACCTGCGTGAAGTGGCGAAAGCTGCCATCACCCTGATCGAGCAGCCAAAAACCTCGCTGGACGAGCTGCTGGATATCGTGCAGGGGCCGGACTACCCGACCGAAGCCGAGATCATCACCTCGCGTGCGGAAATCCGCAAAATCTACCAGAACGGTCGCGGCTCCGTGCGCATGCGCGCGGTGTGGAATAAAGAGGACGGCGCCGTGGTGATCACCGCGCTGCCGCACCAGGTTTCCGGTGCCAAAGTGCTGGAGCAGATCGCCTCCCAGATGCGCAACAAAAAGCTGCCGATGGTGGACGACCTGCGCGACGAATCGGACCACGAGAACCCGACCCGTCTGGTGATCGTGCCGCGCTCCAACCGCGTGGACATGGAGCAGGTGATGAACCACCTGTTCGCCACCACCGATCTGGAAAAAAGCTACCGCATCAACCTGAACATGATCGGCCTCGACGGCCGCCCGGCGGTGAAAAACCTGCTGGAGATCCTCTCCGAATGGCTGACCTTCCGCCGCGATACGGTGCGCCGTCGTCTGAACCATCGTCTGGAGAAAGTGCTTAAGCGCCTGCATATCCTCGAAGGTTTGCTGGTGGCGTTCCTCAATATCGACGAAGTGATTGAGATCATCCGCACCGAGGACGAGCCGAAGCCCGCGCTGATGTCGCGCTTCGGCATCAGCGAAACCCAGGCCGAAGCGATCCTCGAACTGAAGCTGCGCCATCTCGCCAAACTGGAAGAGATGAAGATCCGCGGCGAGCAAAGCGAGCTGGAAAAAGAGCGCGATCAGCTGCAGGCGATCCTCGCGTCCGAACGCAAGATGAACACCTTGCTGAAGAAAGAGCTGCAGGCGGATGCAGACGCATTTGGCGACGACCGTCGTTCTCCGCTGCACGAGCGCGAAGAAGCGAAGGCGATGAACGAGCACGACATGCAGCCGTCCGAGCCGGTGACCATTGTGCTGTCGCAGAGCGGCTGGGTGCGCAGCGCCAAAGGCCACGATATCGACGCGCCGGGTCTGAGCTACAAAGCGGGCGACAGCTTTAAAGCGGCGGTGAAAGGCAAGAGCAACCAGCCGGTGGCGTTTATCGACTCCACCGGTCGCAGCTACGCCATCGACCCGATCACGCTGCCTTCCGCGCGCGGCCAGGGCGAACCGCTGACCGGTAAGCTGACGCTGCCGCCGGGCGCAACGGTTGACCACATGCTGATGGAGGCCGACGACCAGAAGCTGCTGATGGCGTCCGACGCGGGCTACGGCTTTATCTGTACCTTTAACGACCTCGTGTCGCGCAACCGTGCCGGTAAAGCGCTGATCAGCCTGCCGGACAACGCCCACGTGATGACGCCGCTGGTGATTGAGAACGAGAGCGACATGCTGCTGGCGATCACCTCTGCCGGGCGTATGCTGATGTTCCCGGTCAGCGACCTGCCGGAGCTGTCGAAAGGTAAGGGCAACAAGATCATCAACATCCCGTCGGCGGAAGCCGCGAAAGGTGAAGATGGCCTGGCGCACCTCTTCCTGCTGCCGCCGCAGAGCACGCTGACCATTCACGTCGGCAAGCGTAAGATCAAGCTTCGCCCGGAAGAGCTGCAAAAAGTGGTGGGCGAGCGCGGTCGCCGCGGTTCGCTGATGCGCGGCCTGCAGCGTATCGACCGCGTGGAGATTGATTCGCCTGCGCGCAGCAGTGCGGGCGACAGCGAAGAGTAATGTCGTGACACCCCCTCTGTCCGGAGGGGGATTTCAATAAAATTTCCCGTAAAATCGTTGTTAATTCGTGCGTTGCGATTAACAATACGCGCTCGTAATAAAGTCCTTACCTGGCCACAGGTGAAGTATAATTGTCAGCTGTTGGGGCTTCAGAGGTCGCTATGCTATATATTGTTCGTCTTATTCTTACCGTTTTCTACTGCATTCTGGTCTGTATTTTCGGCTCTATTTACTGCCTGTTCAGCCCGCGTAATCCGAAGCATGTTGCCACCTTTGGCCATATGTTCGGCCGCCTTGCGCCGCTGTTTGGCCTGAAGGTTGAAAAACGCCTGCCTGAAGGGGCGGAGAATTTCGGTAACGCCATCTATATCGCTAACCATCAGAACAACTACGATATGGTGACGGCCTCCAATATCGTTCTGCCGCCGACCGTAACGGTGGGGAAAAAAAGCCTGCTGTGGATCCCGTTTTTTGGCCAGCTGTACTGGCTGACCGGTAACCTGCTGATCGACCGTAACAACCGTGCAAAAGCGCACGGCACCATTGCGGAAGTGGTGAACCATTTTAAAAAGCGCAAAATATCCATCTGGATGTTCCCGGAAGGGACGCGCAGCCGCGGTCGCGGCCTGCTGCCGTTTAAAACCGGCGCGTTTCATGCCGCAATTGCGGCAGGTGTTCCAATTATTCCCGTGTGCGTTTCCAATACTTCTAATAAGATTAATCTTAATCGCCTGAATAATGGTCTGGTGATTGTCGAAATGCTGCCACCCGTCGATACCAGCAAATACGGTAAAGACCAGGTGCGCGAGCTGGCAGCGCACTGCCGCGAGCTGATGGCTCAGCATATTGCGCTGCTGGATAAAGAAGTCGCAGAAAGAGAAGCCGCCGGTAAGGTTTAATCCGGCGTTAAAGGGAAAAAGAATTCCCGCGTTGTTAGTCGTTTCAGATGGAGCTTATATGTCACTCAGTCGGCGTCAGTTTATTCAGGCTTCGGGGATTGCCCTTTGTGCGGGTGCGATGCCGCTGACAGCCAGCGCCGCCGGGCAGCAGCAGCCGTTGCCCATTCCGCCGTTGATTGAATCCCGTCGCGGGCAGCCGCTTTTCCTCACGCTTCAGCGCAGCCACTGGTCCTTTACCCAGGGCACGCGCGCGCAGGTATGGGGCATTAACGGACGCTACCTCGGGCCGACCATCCGCGTGTGGAACGGCGATGACGTTAAGCTCATTTACAGCAACCGGACGACTGAAAATGTCGCGATGACCGTCAGTGGATTGCAGGTTCCTGGCCCGCTGATTGGCGGCGCGGCGCGAATGATGTCCCCCAATGCCGACTGGGCGCCCGTCCTGCCGATCCGCCAGAGCGCGGCAACCCTGTGGTATCACGCCAATACCCCTAACCGTACGGCGCAGCAGGTCTATAACGGCCTGGCCGGCATGTGGCTGGTGGAAGATGAGGTCAGCAAATCGCTGCCGATCCCGAACCACTACGGCGTGGATGATTTCCCGGTCATCATTCAGGACAAACGTCTGGATAACTTCGGCACGCCGGAGTACAGCGAGCCGGGGAGCGGTGGCTTTGTCGGCGATACTCTGCTGGTTAACGGCGCGCAGAGCCCGTACGTGGAAGTGTCTCGCGGCTGGGTGCGCCTGCGCCTGCTCAACGCCTCTAACTCGCGTCGCTATCAGCTGCAGATGAGCGATGGCCGCCCGCTGCACGTGATCTCCGGCGACCAGGGCTTTTTACCCGCGCCGGTCTCCGTTAAACAGCTGGCGCTGGCGCCGGGAGAGCGCCGTGAAATTCTGGTGGATATGACCAACGGGGATGAAGTCTCCGTCACCTGTGGTGAAGCCGCGAGCATCGTTGACCGTATTCGCGGGTTCTTTGAGCCGTCGAGCATTCTGGTCTCCACGCTGGTGTTAACCCTGCGTCCAACCGGCCTGCTGCCGCTGGTCACCGACAGCCTGCCGATGCGCCTGCTGCCGCAGGAGATCATGAGCGGTTCGCCGGTGCGCAGCCGCGATATCAGCCTTGGGGACGACCCCGGCATCAACGGTGCGCTGTGGGACGTGAACCGTATTGATATCACCGCCCAGCAGGGTACCTGGGAGCGCTGGACGGTGCGTTCAGATATGCCGCAGTCGTTCCATATTGAAGGAGTGTCATTCCTGATCCGCAACGTCAACGGCGCAATGCCGTTCCCGGAAGATCGCGGCTGGAAAGATACCGTCTGGGTGGACGGCCAGGTTGAACTGCTCGTCTACTACGGCCAGCCCTCATGGCCGCACTTCCCGTTCCTGTTCCACAGCCAGACGCTGGAGATGATGGACAGGGGCTCCGTAGGGCAGATGCTGGTTAACCCCGCGCCGTAACCCCCTTACATTCCCGGTTCGCCGGGAATGTTTTATGCCCGCCAGAAAAAGCGCGAGAACAGAATCAGCACCGGGTAAATTTCCAGACGCCCCAGGATCATCGCCGCGCACATCAGCAGCTTCGCTCCCTCTGTTAACGTGCCAAACGTCGACGCCGTCTCGCCAAACCCCAGCCCCATGTTGTTGATACAGGCGGCAACCGTTGCGAATGACGTAAACAGGTCGTAGCCCATCAGATTAAGCGCCCAGACAAAAAAGCCCGTGATCATCACGTAGAGAAAGAAGAAGCTCCATACCGAGCGCAGGACGCGTTCATTCACCACGCTTTTGCCCACCTTAATGCTCAGCAGCGCTCTCGGATGCGCCAGCTGGTTCATCTCCTGAATACTCTGCTTGAACATAATGAGAAAACGCAGGGCTTTGATCCCGCCGCAGGTCGAGCCTACGCAGCCGCCAAAAAAGCTGGCGCTTAATAGCAGGAAGATCGTATGCGCGGGCCACTGGGCGTAGTCGGCGGTCGAAAGGCCGTTATCGGTCATCATCGAGCTGGCAAGGAAGAAGGCGTGCACCAGGCTATCGACAGGGTTGTACATTCCCGCGTGCCAGACCTGCCAGGCGGTGATGATGATGATCACCGCGGCGGCGCTCAGAAAAAATTTCACCTCCGGGCTGCGGCGAATCGGCTTCAGGGTGCGGCGGACAATGGCGACGTACCAGAGGGTGAAGTTAAACGCGGAGAGCAGCGAAAACGCCCCGGCGACCAGCTCAATCGCGTGGCTGTCATAAAACCCAATGCTCTCGCTGCGGGTGGAGAACCCGCCCAGCGACACGGTCGAAAGCCCGTGGCAGAGGGCATCAAAAAAGGACATCCCCGCCAGCCAGTAGGCCAGGGTACAGGCCACGCCCAGCGCGAAATAGGTCATCCACAGGGTGCGCGCGGTATCGGCAAGGCGGGGCGTCAGGCGCTCCTCCTTGAACGGGCCCGGCATCTCTGACTGATAGAGCTTCATGCCACCAATGCCCAGCAGCGGCAGAACCGCGACGGCCAGCACGATGACGCCTAGCCCGCCGATGAAATTGAGCTGCGCGCGATAATAAAGGTACGACTTCGGCAGGGCGCTGACGTCCCCGATCACCGTCGCCCCGGTGGTGGTGATCCCGGAAACCCCTTCAAAAAGCGCGTCCGCAAAGGAGAGGTGCAGGCCATCGTCCATCCACAGCGGCATGGCGCTTATCAATGAAAACAGCAGCCAGAACAGCACGATGATCACGAAACCGTCGCGGGTGCGCAGCTGTATGCCGGCGTAGCGGGTTGCCCGCCAGGTTAACCCCCCGAGGCTGAAAAAAGTCAAAAAGGTGGTCAAAAAGGCAAAGTAGGTCCGCTCTTTATTAAGCAGGGCGATGACCATCGGCGGCAGCATCGAGAGGCTGTACAGCAGAACCAGAAAACCGCAGAGGTGGAGCACAACCCGCAGCTGAGACACATGTAACGAATCGTTGAACTTCACAAAGCAACTCCACGCCAGAATTCCTCCCGGCGGCTGAGGACCGGGAGAGTCAGGGGTAATTATGATGCAAAATTAACAGGGCGCTGTATTTTAACGACTTCCACGAATATCTGCCCGCTTCCTGCATCCTTTTCTTCAAATTGGGCGGATGAACAGCGTATAATCCCGCTCCTTTTGTCTATTTTTTCTTCGGAAGCATTATGAGCGCAATCTCCCTGATCCAGCCGGATCGTGACCTCTTCTCCTGGCCCCAGTACTGGGCGGCCTGCTTTGGACCGGCGCCGTTCCTGCCGATGTCCCGGGAAGAGATGGACCAGCTGGGCTGGGACAGCTGCGACATCATTCTGGTCACGGGCGATGCCTACGTTGACCACCCGAGCTTCGGCATGGCCATCTGCGGCCGCATGCTCGAAGCGCAGGGCTTCCGCGTGGGGATCATCTCCCAGCCCGACTGGAACAGCAAAGACGACTTTATGCGTCTGGGAAAACCGAACCTGTTCTTCGGCGTGACCGCAGGCAACATGGACTCGATGATCAACCGCTATACCGCCGACCGCAAGCTGCGCCATGACGATGCCTACACGCCGGATAACGTGGCGGGCAAACGTCCGGACCGCGCGACCCTGGTCTATACCCAGCGCTGCAAAGAGGCCTGGAAAGACGTGCCGGTGATCCTCGGCGGCATCGAGGCGAGCCTGCGCCGCACCGCGCACTACGACTACTGGTCAGATACCGTGCGTCGATCGGTGCTGGTGGACTCCAAGGCCGACATGCTGATTTACGGTAACGGCGAGCGTCCGCTGGTGGAAGTGGCGCACCGCCTGTCGCAGGGCGAGCCGGTGAGCAGCATCCGCGACGTGCGCAATACTGCGATCATGGTGAAAGAGGCGCTGCCGGGCTGGAGCGGGGTGGATTCTCGCATCATTGATATGCCGGGCAAAATCGACCCGATCCCGCACCCGTACGGTGAAGATCTGCCGTGTGCCGATAACAAGCCGGTTGAGCCGAAGAAAGCGGAAGCGAAGGCTATCGTCGTGCAGCCTCCGCGCCCGAAGCCGTGGGAAAAGACCTACGTGCTGCTGCCGTCCTACGAGAAGGTGAAAGCCGACAAGGTGCTTTACGCGCACGCGTCCCGTATTCTGCACCATGAAACCAACCCGGGCTGCGCCCGCGCGCTGATGCAGAAGCACGGCGAGCGCTTTATCTGGATCAACCCGCCGGCGATCCCGCTTTCCACCGAAGAGATGGACAGCGTCTTTGCGCTGCCGTACAAGCGCGTGCCGCACCCGGCGTACGGCAACGCCCGTATCCCGGCGTATGAGATGATCCGCTTCTCGATCAACATCATGCGCGGCTGCTTCGGCGGGTGCTCGTTCTGCTCCATTACCGAACACGAGGGGCGCATTATCCAGAGCCGCTCTGAAGATTCGATCATCAATGAGATCGAAGCCATTCGCGACTCGGTGCCGGGCTTTACCGGCGTGATCTCCGATCTCGGCGGCCCAACCGCGAACATGTATATGCTGCGCTGCAAGTCGCCGCGCGCGGAACAGACCTGCCGTCGTCTCTCCTGCGTCTACCCGAGCATTTGCGAGCACATGGATACCAACCACGAGCCGACGATCAACCTCTACCGCCGCGCGCGCGATCTGAAGGGCATCAAGAAGATCCTCATCGCCTCCGGGGTGCGTTACGACATCGCCGTGGAAGATCCGCGCTATATCAAAGAGCTGGCGACGCACCACGTCGGCGGCTATCTGAAGATTGCGCCGGAGCACACCGAAGAAGGCCCGCTGTCGAAGATGATGAAGCCGGGCATGGGCAGCTACGATCGCTTTAAGCAGCTGTTCGACACCTACTCGAAACAGGCGGGTAAAGAGCAGTATCTGATCCCGTACTTCATCTCCGCGCACCCGGGCACGCGCGATGAAGACATGGTGAACCTGGCGCTGTGGCTGAAGCAGCGTCGCTTCCGTCTGGACCAGGTGCAGAACTTCTATCCTTCTCCGCTCGCCAACTCGACGACCATGTATTACACCGGCAAAAACCCGCTGAGTAAGATTGGCTACAAGAGTGAAGAGGTGGTGGTGCCGAAAGGGGATAAACAGCGCCGTCTGCATAAGGCGCTGCTGCGTTACCACGACCCGAAAAACTGGCCGCTGATCCGCCAGGCGCTGGAAGATATGGGGAAAAAGCATCTGATTGGCTCGCGCCGCGACTGTCTGGTGCCGGCACCAACGCTGGATGAGATGCGCGAAGCGCGCCGCCAGAACCGCAATACGCGCCCGGCGCTGACCAAGCACACGCCGATTGTGCATCAGCGTTCGAACGGTGGGGCTACGGGAACGAAAAAAACGGGAAAACGTAAGATCGGATAACGATGAGGTCATTGCCCCTCACCCTGCCCTCTCCTCTTTGGGGAGAGGGCAGGGTGAGGGGGAGGGGGAAAACTACCCGCCAAACTGATCCGGGTCCGGCCCAAGCCGCTTGCCCTTATCCAGCTTCGCAATCTCACCCAGCTCGTCTTTGTCCAGTCGGAAATCCCAGACGTCGAAGTTCTCGGCGATGCGCGACGGCGTGACCGATTTCGGAATGACCACCAGGCCGTTGTCCAGATGCCAGCGAATGACGATCTGCGCCGGGGTTTTACCGTATTTATCCGCCAGGTCGCGGATGATTTTCTGATCGAACACGCCTTCACCGCCCTGCGCCAGCGGGCTCCAGGACTCGGTCTGGATCTTGTGGGTGGCGTTCCAGGCGTGAAGCTGACGCTGTTGCAGCAGCGGGTGCAGCTCGATCTGGTTAATCACCGGTGCGACGCCCGTTTCGTCAATCAGGCGCTGCAGGTGATGCACCTGGAAGTTACAGACGCCGATGCTTTTCACCAGCCCCTCTTTCTGCAGGTCAATCATCCCTTTCCAGGCGTCAACATAATGGTCAATGGCCGGAACCGGCCAGTGCATCAGGTAGAGATCGACGAAATCGAGCTGGAGTTTCTCCAGGCTCTCCTGCAACGCTTCACGGGGGCGCTTTTGATCGTCGTTCCACAGTTTGGTGGTGATGAATAGCTCATCGCGGGGGACGCCGGCGCTGGCCAGCGCGGTCCCCACGCCGTCCTCGTTTTTGTACGCGGCGGCGGTATCAATCGACCGATAGCCGACTTCGAGTGCTTTATGAATGGCGGAGACGACCTCGTCGTTACCGGCTTTCCATACACCTAGCCCCAGCTGGGGCATCACGTTGCCGTCCTGCAGCTTGATTACGGTTTGGTTTGCCATTTTTCCTCCTTCAGGTGCGCATCGTCGGAGGGGGACTCCGACGATGGGGTGTGCATTAAGTCTGGACGAAATGTCAAAAAACGAAAGTCGCGAGACAAAAACGCTTAGCGTGCCGCTTCGTAGATACGACGGCTCACGTCAAGCGTAATGTCGCCGTGCTCGCCCAGCTGGGTCATGCCGTGCTCTTCGAGTTTTGCCAGCAGGGCAGGGATGGAGCTGCCGTCCAGGCCGTAGCCGGAAAGACGCGTTGGCACGCCCAGGCTTTCAAAGAAGTTACGGGTTGCTTCAATGGCGGCATCAATACGCGCATCGTCAGAACCCTCGGTGATGTTCCACACGCGCTCGGCGTACTGCAGCAGTTTAGCGCGCTTGGTATCCCGTTTTTCGTTCCACAGGGCAGGCAGCACAACGGCCAGCGTCTGAGCGTGATCGAGGCCGTGCATCGCCGTCAGCTCGTGGCCCAGCATATGGGTTGCCCAGTCCTGCGGCACGCCAGCGCCGATCAGGCCGTTCAGCGCCTGCGTCGCGGCCCACATAACGTTGGCACGCACGTCGTAGTTTTCCGGCTCTTTCAGCGCTTTCGGGCCGTCTTCAATCAGCGTCAGCAGAATGCCTTCCGCGAAGCGATCCTGAATTTTGGCATTTACCGGGTAGGTCACGTATTGTTCAACGGTATGAACAAAGGCGTCGACCACGCCGTTCGCGACCTGGCGCGCGGGCAGGGTGTAGGTGTACACCGGATCCAGAATAGCGAACACAGGCTGAACGTGTTCGTTCATAAAGGCCTGCTTGTCGCCGGTGGTTTTGCGGGAGATCACCGCGCCTTTGTTGGATTCAGAGCCGGTGGCCGGCAGGGTCAGCACGGAGCCCATCGGGATTGCGCTTTTAATGTCGCTGCCGCGGGTTTCCAGAATATGCCACGGGTCAACGCCGTCAGCGTAGTGCGCTGCCGCCGCGATGAACTTAGTGCCGTCCAGCACGGAGCCGCCGCCGACCGCCAGCAGGAAGGTGATGTTTTCTTCGCGGGCGATTTTCACCGCGTTCATCAGCGTTTCGTAAGACGGGTTTGGCTCAATGCCGCCGAACTCACGCACGTCCAGTCCGTCCAGGGCGCTGTAAACTTGGTCCAGCACGCCGGTTTTTTTCACGCTGCCGCCGCCGTAGGCGATCAGCACGCGGGCGTCAGCAGGGATCTGCGCGCGCAGGTCGGCGATGGCGTCTTTACCAAACAGAATGCGGGTTGGGGTGTGAAGATTAAAGTTGTTCATTGCTCGTTCCCTTTAGTGGGTGAAAAACCGTGGTGGCGCTGATGGCTACCTGATGCTGCTCATTGTGGCCGTCCGGGGCCAGGCTCTCAATGCACATTCCTGCCGATGTCTTGCCCATTTCTACAGAGCGCTGGAGAAACTTCGTAAAAATGCGCAGACTGTGAGGGTCGGAAACCGTACCCGGAGTAACGTAAAATGAACCGCGAAGCAATCTGCCATCAGCTCACGGCGCAGATTAAAAGACTGATAGATAAAGAAAATAGCGTCAGCGACCTGCTGCCGGACATTCGCCTGCTCTACGGCACGCAGCCCGGCACGCGCACGCCGGTGATGTACCAGCCGGGCATCGTTTTTCTCTTTTCAGGCCATAAGATTGGCTATATCAACGAGCGCGTGTTCCGCTACGACACCAATGAATATTTGCTCCTGACGGTACCTTTACCCTTCGAATGTGAAACCTTCGCGACAGAGGCGGTCCCGCTGGCGGGTATTCGCGTCAACGTCGATATTCTTCAGCTGCAGGAGCTGCTGATGGAGATTGGCGAAGACGAGCTTTTCCAGCCGTCGATGGCCTCCAGCGGGATTAACTCGGCGACGCTGTCCGAAGAGATCCTCTGCGCCATTGAGCGCCTGCTGGACGTGATGGAAAGGCCGCTGGACGCGCGTATTCTGGGCAAGCAGATTATCCGCGAAATTCTTTACCACGTGCTGCTGGGGCCGGGCGGCGGGGCGCTGCTGGCGCTGGTGAGCCGACAGACCCACTTCAGCCTGATCAGCCGCGTGCTCAAGCGTATTGAAAGCCAGTACACGGAGAACCTCAGCGTTGACCAGCTGGCGGCGGAAGCGAACATGAGCGTTTCGGCGTTTCACCATAACTTTAAGTCGGTGACCAGCACCTCGCCGCTGCAGTACCTCAAAACCTACCGCCTGCATAAGGCGCGGATGCTGATGATCCACGACGGCATGAAGGCCAGCGCGGCGGCCATGCGCGTCGGGTATGAGAGCGCGTCGCAGTTCAGTCGGGAGTTTAAGCGCTATTTCGGCGTCACGCCGGGAGAAGATGCATCACGCATCCGAACCATGCAGGGAGCTTAGGCTTTTTTCCCTCTCCCCTGTGGGGAGAGGGTCAGGATGAGGGGGTTATGCACTGCAATACTTTTTCTTAATCACCACCGCAATAGTCCCTACCAGGCCAGCCACCAGCAGGAAGATCGGCAGCACCATCAGGAAGGTCATCACCTGATCTTCGTGATGTTTCACAAACGGGATCATATTCAGCGCGTAGCCTAACGTGGTCACGACACCGACCCACAGCAGGCCGCTCAGCCAGTTGAAGAACTGAAAGCGGCGGTTAGACAGCCCGGAAATACCCGCCATGGTGGGCAGAAGGGTGCGAACAAACGCTAGGAAACGCCCGGCCAGCAGCGCCAGCAGGCCGTGTCGGTCAAACATACAGGTCGCGCGCTGATGGTATTTATGGGGTAACTGCGCCAGCCAGCCTTTCACCACGCGCGTGTTACCCAGCCAGCGGCCCTGCAGATAGCTCAGCCAGCAGCCCAGGCTGGCGGCGGAGGTGAGGATAACCATCGTGGGCGCAAAGTCCATGACGCCTTTGCCGATCAACGCCCCGGCAAGCAAAAGCAAACTGTCACCGGGTAAAAACGAGGCTGGCAGTAATCCATTTTCCAGAAACAGCGTCGCGAACATCACGAAATAGACGACGCCTACAACGTGGGGATCCGCCAGGGCGGCAAAATCATGTTGCCAGAGCGCCGCGATAATATCTTGAATAACAGCCATGGACTTTCCTGTGGAACAGCAGAGATAACGCTATTGTACTCCCAATTTCACCTGTCGGGATTGATCGCAGGCGCAACTCATGCAGACTTTTCTGCTTGCAGTGTTCACAAAAGCGTCCGGGGAGTACATTTTAAGCCCGCACTCTACACGATACGTTCAAACCCTGCAGATAAATCCGCAATTAAATCGTCCACATTTTCTAAACCGATATGCAATCTAATCAGCGTGCCGCTGAAGTCCACCTCACCGCCGGGGCGCAGGGCCGCGATCTGCTCCGGCTGATTCGGCAGGATCAGGGATTCAAAACCGCCCCAGGAGTAGGCCATGCTGAAGAGGGTAAAATTATCCAGATAGCTTGCCAGCTCGTCATTACTCAGCCGTTTTTTAAGCACAAACGAGAACAGCCCGCTGCTGCCCGTAAAGTCACGTTGCCAGAATTCGTGGCCTTTACTTCCCGGAAGCGCCGGATGGTTCACGCGCTCAACCTGCGGATGCTGCGCCAGCCATTCAGCAATTTTCAGGCTACTTTCATGATGCTGACGCAGGCGAACCCCCAGCGTGCGGAGACCGCGGCTGGTCATGTATGCCGTGTCTGCGTCGACCATCTGGCCCATCAGGTAGGCATTTTCCCGCAGCTGGTCCCAGCAGCGCGCGTTGGAAACCGCGGTGCCAATCATCCCGTCAGAGTGGCCAATCAGGTATTTCGTTGCCGCCTGAATCGAGATATCAATATCGAATTCCAGCGCCTTAAACAGCACGCCTGCCGCCCAGGTGTTGTCGATCATGATGATCGCCTCTGGCGCTTTGCTGCGCACGGCCTTCACGATAGCCGGAACGTCGTGCACTTCCATGGTGATGGAGCCGGGAGATTCCAGGAACACAATGCGCGTGTTTGGCTGGATAAGTTCAGCAATGCCTTCACCAATCAGCGGGTCAAACCAGCCGGTGGTCACGCCGAGCTTGCTGAGAATTTTGGTGCAGAAATCCTGGCTGGGTTCATAGGCGGTGTTGGTCATCAGGATATGGTCACCCTGTTCCACAAACGCCAGAATAGTGTTGGCAACCGCTGCCGCCCCGCACGGGAACAGCGCGCAGCCCGCGCCGCCTTCCAGCTCGCACATCGCTTCCTGAAGTGAAAAATGGGTTAGCGTGCCGCGACGACCGTAGAACAGCCCGCCTTTTGCGCGGTTACGCGTGGCGATTTTCTTCTCCTCAACGGTATCAAACACCAGCGAGGAGGCGCGTTGAATCACGCTGTTGACCGATCCCTGAGTGTATTTCTTGCTGCGTCCCGCCTGCACCAGCGTGGTATCAAGATGCTTCTTCGTCATGTTCGCTAACCCTGTTTTTATACGTCTGGACGTCCAGACTACCACGATTGTAAAAAACTGCACCCGCATGCTTATCGAATAAGCAGAAAATATTAGCAAAAAAGCGCATAAGAAATTTTTACTGCGTAAGCGCAAGGAAACTGAGCGAAAATTACGGCACCATGTAAATACTAATGAGAACGACTATCAATTCGACGACTTTTTGATATTATTACGTTCAGATTTTGTGATTTGCGTCCTGGAGATACAGAGTGGGTAATAATTT
Source organism: Enterobacter nematophilus (assembly GCF_026344075.1). Taxonomy (NCBI): domain Bacteria; kingdom Pseudomonadati; phylum Pseudomonadota; class Gammaproteobacteria; order Enterobacterales; family Enterobacteriaceae; genus Enterobacter; species Enterobacter nematophilus. The sequence goes on from NZ_JAPKNE010000003.1 coordinate 276,058, forward strand.
GATGCAGACGGATCTCTCCGTTTGGGGCATGTATCATCATGCTGACATCGTGGTTAAGATTGTGATGATCGGCCTGATTCTGGCGTCCGTTGTCACCTGGGCTATCTTCTTCAGCAAAAGCGCCGAGCTGCTTTCGCAGAAGCGTCGCCTCAAGCGGGAACAGCAGCAGCTGGCTGAAGCCCGCTCTCTGGATCAGGCTTCTGAGATGACCTCATCCTTCCACGCGAAAAGCCTGACCACCCTGTTAGTGAATGAAGCTCAGAACGAGCTGGAACTCTCCGCCGGCAGTGAAGATAACGAAGGCATTAAAGAGCGTACCGGTTTCCGTCTGGAGCGTCGCGTTGCGGCCGTTGGCCGACACATGGGACGCGGCAATGGGTATCTGGCGACCATCGGCGCGATTTCACCGTTCATCGGTCTTTTCGGTACGGTCTGGGGCATCATGAACAGCTTTATCGGCATTGCCCAGACCCAGACCACCAACCTGGCGGTAGTTGCGCCGGGTATCGCGGAAGCGCTGCTGGCGACGGCAATCGGTCTGGTCGCGGCAATTCCGGCGGTAGTTATCTACAACATTTTCGCGCGTATGATCGGCAACTACAAAGCCACGCTCGGCGACGTTGCCGCTCAGGTTCTGCTGCTGCAAAGCCGCGATCTCGACCTGAATGCCAGCGCCGTGAAGCCGGTGCATGCGGCGTCTAAACTGCGCGTAGGTTGATTGTATGGCAATGCGTCTCAACGAAAATCTGGACGATAACGGCGAAATGCACGAAATCAACGTGACGCCGTTTATCGACGTCATGCTGGTACTGCTGATTATCTTTATGGTGGCAGCCCCCCTGGCGACGGTCGACGTGAAGGTGAATCTGCCTGCCTCCTCCAGCCAGCCGCAGCCGCGTCCGGAAAAGCCAATTTATTTGTCGGTGAAAGCGGATAAATCCATGTTCCTGGGGAACGACCCGGTAACGGATGCTTCCGTTATTCCGGCGCTGGATCAGCTTACCGGCGGCAAGAAGGACACTACCGTCTTCTTCCGGGCGGACAAAACCGTCGACTACGAAACCATGATGAAGGTAATGGACACGCTGCATCAGGCGGGTTATCTGAAGATTGGGCTGGTCGGGGAAGAGAAAGCGGCCTCGAAGTGATAAAGAAGCTGGCGAAAGCCGGCTTTTTTTATACCTGTTGGTTTATGCGCTTTTGTTGTCCGTCGGTGCGGAAGAGGGGGCTGCCAGCGCGTCTTCATCGAGCGCAACGCAGGTGACGTTGGACGTACGGTACTCACCGGCTGACAGTTTGCGCGTCAGGCGCAGGGTGGCGACTTCTCTGGCAAGCAGATACTGATAGTTAGCCTCAAGACGTCCCAGCAGTTTCTCTTTCAGTTCCGGAAGCTGTTCAATGATGGCGTTCATCACGGTGCCGTAAATCTCTTCTTTGACCTGTAGCGGATAAATTTCGCGGCGATTCTGCCATTTCAGACGCACCAGCGTTGCCGGGATCGATACCAGGTCTTGTGTAATACGCGTCATCTCGGCATTTTTTGCATTTCTCAGCGCCTCGATATTTTGCTTTAAGATAAATTCATCACTTTTTTTATCATCTAAAGTCAAATAAACGTCATTGTCTTTAACTTCTTTCACGTTAATCTTCCCCCAGGGTATAAAAAATAGGGTTGTTTTTTTCTCGCGTAATTAGATTAAGCCAAATTTCATTGCCGGCCTCATTTATTTCTTTCGTTTTTTCGGCCATTATTTGACTTAGTTTCTGGGCATCTATTTCGCCTTCTGCCTGCAGGTCATTCAGCAGGTGGACAAAAGCTTCAATTTTTATAGCCCGAAATAAGCGGTCTTTTATATGGCGATCGTGCTCTTCCAGCAGCATATTACGGGATTTGCCAGTGCGGGAAACGCCAATTAATATATCAGGCTCGAAATCAGAGAGCTTTCTTTTCCCCTGAGTGAAACTGGCCTTTTTTTCTTCTTCCGTCGGTTGCTGTTCCACAGGCGTAATGTGGTACTTAGCCGGGACGAGATAGTCGGGCAGCATTTTTAATTTCCTTTAATTTCAACAGGGTGGGGTTGGTAAAGGCGTGAGATTCGTTGACAATATCATGAGGCAATTTTAAAATCAAAAAAAATGGAGCCAACCCATGAACAGCATCTTTTTTACGGTCATCACATTACTATTACTGACCGCTGGTGTGCTTTTATTGATGCAGGAGTTCAATAAAACGAAAGTGTCGAAAGACACCAGTGAACCGCCACAGCCTGAACTGATGACAAAAGAGGAAGGAGAAGATCATTTCTCTGTTTTGATGAACTCCGTTACGCCTGTCTGGTACTGGCGGGTGAATCATGAATATATCGATTTCTTACACGCGACAATTAAGCGCATGAAAATGTCGGAAATTAACGACACGCCCGGTCTGTTTGAGGCGCAGCGTCGCTGTAGCGATCTGAATTCAGCGGTTTATAAATATTACGACAACATCAAAAAGCGCTGTCTTAACGGTGAGAAGGTCTCGTATTCCGACCTGGACGTATTAAACCTTCGCCAGTGTTTTCGCGAGTTTAGCCTGGAAGCCTACCCGGAGCTGGTGGTGCTGGTCTGGCCGGAGTATGCGCGTCCAGAGGTTAACCCGGACGACATCTGAGTGACGTACTGGTTAGTTCTTGCAAACAGTCAGCGCCGTTGAGATATACTGAGCGCTGGTTTCGTTTGCAGACAGGATTTTATGGAACGCTTCTTTGAAAACGCAATGTATGCCTCTCGCTGGCTGCTCGCACCCGTCTATTTCGGTCTTTCCCTGGCCCTGGTCGCCCTGACGATCAAGTTCTTCCAGGAGATTTTCCACGTATTGCCTAACATTTTCTCCGTGGCGGAAGCCGATTTAATTCTTGTTCTGCTGTCGCTGGTGGATATGACGCTGGTGGGCGGCTTACTGGTGATGGTGATGTTCTCCGGTTACGAGAACTTCGTCTCTCAGCTTGATATCGCCGAGCATAAAGAAAAGCTCAACTGGCTCGGGAAAATGGATGCGTCATCGCTGAAGAATAAAGTTGCGGCATCTATAGTGGCGATCTCCTCTATCCACCTGTTACGCGTGTTTATGGACGCGAAAAACGTCCCGGATAATAAGCTGATGTGGTATGTGATTATCCACCTGACGTTTGTGCTGTCGGCGTTCGTGATGGGGTATCTGGATAAGATCAGTAAGAAATAAGGTACACATCCCCCCTCACCCTGCCCTCTCCCCAGAGGGGAGAGGGTTAGAGTGAGGGGCGAAAGCATCGGACTGCACTATTTATCCGACGACGCCTGCCACAAATTCAGTTCCCCATCCGCCACGTGCTGGTCAATCCGCGTCAGTTCATCTTCCGTAAAGCGCAGGTTATCCAGCGCCCGAACGTTCTCAGCAAGCTGTTCAGGGCGGCTCGCGCCAATCAACACTGAAGTAACGCGTGCATCTTTCAGCAGCCAGCTTAGTGCCATCTGCGCCATCGTCTGCCCGCGCGCCTGCGCCATCTCATTGAGCAGACGAAGACTGTTCAGGTTAGCTTCGGTCAGCATTTTCTGCGTCAGGCCGCGCACTTTGTTCCCTTCGCGCTGCATGCGTGAACCTTCCGGAATACCGTTCAGGTATTTTCCGGTCAGCAGACCCTGCGCCAGTGGGGTAAAAGCGATACACCCCGTGCCGTTTGCTTCCAGCGTATCCAGCAAGCCGGTCTTATCGACCCAGCGGTTAAGCAGGTTATAGGACGGCTGGTGGATCAGCAGCGGGATCTTCCACTCGTGCAGCAGCGCGGCCATTTTTTGTGTGCGCTCGGTGGAGTAGGAGGAAATGCCTACGTACAGCGCTTTCCCACTCTGAACCGCGTGAGCCAGCGCGGAGGCCGTCTCTTCCATTGGCGTATTTTCATCCACGCGGTGAGAGTAGAAAATATCCACGTATTCCAGACCCATGCGCTTCAGACTCTGGTCGAGGCTGGCGAGCAGATACTTGCGTGAGCCGCCCGAACCGTACGGCCCCGGCCACATGTCGTAACCGGCTTTGGTGGAGATAACCAGCTCGTCGCGATACCCGGCAAAGTCCTCACGCAGCAGGCGGCCAAAGTTCTCTTCCGCGCTACCCGCAGGCGGGCCGTAGTTGTTGGCAAGATCGAAATGGGTAATCCCGAGGTCGAAGGCTTTACGCAGCAGCGCGCGCTGGGAATCAAGGGGCTGAACGTGGCCGAAGCTATGCCACAGGCCCAGCGACAGCGCGGGCAGGCGCAGGCCGCTCTTGCCACAGTAGCGGTACTGCATATTCTCGTAGCGGGTAGCGTCAGGGTACCAGGACATGATGTCTCCTTTCTTATTTAATGAATTTTCGAAACAACGTTTTTATTCTGTGTTTATCAAATCATAAATCATCCGGATAAGCGACGACATGCCCAAACCCTGTGATGTTGAAAGGGAATGCTTAATCGTGGCTGTGCTACCTGTGAAGCCACGCTAACGAAAAATAATCACAAAAGGTTATAATTTCCCCGCACCCTGCCGATAACGAGAGTAGCACTCGCCTCTGGGCGAATTCACCCTCACGGCAAGGAAGACTTATGAATATGCTCCGTAATTTCACGATCCGTTTCGTCATGCTGACGATCCTCGGGATTTTTTGTTTAATGTGGGCGGGCGTCGGGCTGTACAGCACCTGGTCCCTTTCACGGGTATCAGACGGTAATGAAGTCGATCGCCAGCTGGTCAAACAGATGATGGTGCTCAGCCAGGGCAACGATCAGTATTTCCGCTTTGTCACCCGGCTGAGCCGCGCCATGGAGGTCAAAGCCGCTGGCGGCACGCCGGATTTATCCTCTGCCCAACAGGCGCTGGACAACATGGGTAAGAAACTGGCCGAGATGAAGGCGATCTCGCCTGGCCCAATGGATGAGCGGATCTCTGCGCAGGTAATAGGGGCCTGGCAGGCGCTGCTCGATCGGGGCGTGACGCCGCAAATGGAACAGGCGAAGCAGGCGACCCTGGACGGCTACCGCCAGCAGGCCAACAACGTTACGCCGCCGCTGAGCCGTGCGTTCGGTGCCGCCGCCGAAGAGTTCAACAATGCCGCCGCGAAGACGCTCGACAGCACCCGCGTGGTGGTGGACGGCCTGACCAGCATGACCCGCACGGTTATTATCGTCGCCACCATTATCGGCCTGCTGATCCTGCTCTTTACCGACCGCTACCTGGTGGCGATGCTGGTCAAACCGCTGGAGCGTATTCGCCAGCAGTTCCGCCAGATTGCCCAGGGCGATCTCAGCCAGCCCATTGCGCCTTTCGGCCGCAACTGCGTGGGACAGCTGGTGCCGCTGCTGAGCGCCATGCAGGACAGCCTGCGTGAAGCGGTCAGCACCATTCGCTCCGGCAGCGAGAATATCTGGCGCGGCGCGACGGAGATCTCCAGCGGCAATAACGATCTCTCTTCCCGTACCGAAGAGCAGGCTGCCGCGCTGGAGGAGACGGCTGCCAGCATGGAACAGCTGACCGCGACCGTGAAGCTGAACGCGGAAAGCGCGCGTCAGGCCAGCCAGCTTGCCGATGTGGCCTCAACCACCGCCAGCCGCGGCGGCTCGCTGGTGGAAGAGGTGGTTACCACCATGAGCGGTATTTCTGAAAGCTCGAAGAAAATTGCTGAAATTACCAACGTTATCAACAGCATTGCCTTCCAGACCAATATTTTGGCGCTCAATGCGGCCGTAGAAGCGGCGCGCGCGGGCGAGCAGGGGCGTGGTTTCGCCGTGGTGGCGGGTGAAGTCCGCAACCTGGCAAGCCGCAGCGCCAACGCGGCAAAAGAAATTGAAGGGCTGATCGCTGATTCCGTTACCCGCGTCGAGCAGGGGGCGCAGCTGGTGAGCGACACGGGCACCACCATGGACGCGATTTTGCGCGACGTGACGGAAGTGACGACCATTATGAAGCAAATCGCTTCCGCCTCTGAAGAGCAAAGCAAGGGCATTTCGCAGGTCGGGATTGCTATTACGCAGATGGACGGCGTCACCCAGCAGAACGCCTCGCTGGTTGAAGAGGTTTCCGCGGCGGCCGCGGCGCTGGAGCGCCAGACCGAAGAGCTTCAGCGCTCGGTGCAAAAGTTCCGCCTGACGGCCTGATCTTCCCTACTAAGGCCGCTGCGTGCGGCCTTATTGTCGACGTTGGTGGGTACCGCAATGTCCAATATTGTACCTCATCCAAATTGAATAAATCCGTCTGAGAATTATCCTGTACGAAAAAACATAGTCAGGAAATTTGCGATGGACTGCATTCGCCCGGTTAACCGGGTCATTCTTTTCGAGCCTCGGGCATTAGTACAAAAAGGGATATGTCTCTTTTTACGCGATCAGCAGTGTGAAATTGTTCACTGCTGGTCTTTGGAACAACTTTCCGCAGCGCTTTACGATCGTACCGATGCCAGAAAAATTCTCCTTGCAGGTATCGGCGGCCTTGGAAAGATGCTCCCTGGCTTTATCCGCACTTTGCATTATCCCCGGGCAATGCTTTTGACCTCATTTGTTTATTTGTCCTCCCGGGATGCGTTACTGACAAAGATGCTGTTGGGCGCAGGCGCCGATGTATGCCTTGACGAGGCTGAGCTTGAAAGCTCGCTGCTTGCACAGCTTGCTGCGCCTGTAACCGCTCAACGTCGCGATGAGCGGCTTACCGCATCAGAGCTTAATATACTGCTGGATTACGCCTGCGGCATGCAGGCCCGGGAGATTGCGGCACACCGCAAGTGTAGCTACAAAACGGTGTTCACTTTTAAGCGTAATGCTCGACTGCGGCTCAATATAGAGAACGGCTTCGGATGGAGACGTTTAATGCTGCATCTCTCCCTGCTCATCTCACGGTATGAATGAGGCTTCCATGTTTACATTTCAGATTCGCTATATTGCTCATCCAGGTATTTATCTGTCAGGTATACGAGGATGTCTGGACAATATTGTCCACAATCAATCGCACCGGGAGTACTGTTTTTCTCCATATGTTTTTAACAAAAAGGAAGAGATACACCTTCTGGTTATTGATGCCACGTGCCACGAAACGATTAATGATTTTCCGGTTGCCGTGTTGAATTTATTAAAGCGAAGAACCACGTTAATGCTGGTTAACGCGTTACAGAAAACGCTCATAGAACAGCTTGAGAAAGCGCATTGCTGCTCTGTGCTATGCGTCGATGAAATGACTTTCGACATGCGGGACATCCTGGAAATGACGATGCATAACAAACGATACCTGAGCCCTTTGGTGATGCGTATCGGGCAGCAACGCGATCCGGAAGATGAGATTGCGCTTACGCCTTCTGAATACCAGGTCATGAAATATTTCGGCAATGGATTGAGTGGCGTAGAAATATCGAAGCGCTTGTTTCGCAGTGAAAAAACGATCAGCAGCCATAAGCGCAGGATCATGAAAAAGCTTGGCGCAAGGAGTGACGTTGAGCTTTGCCAAAAAATTGATTCGCTGAAAAATAAGCTACGTTTTGCGAGCGTCAGAGCCGGAGAGAAATAGCGAAGGTGGGAGCGCCGGGTAACTTACTGCCGCCCGGCGCCGTTAATCAGTGGGTCGCTTCACCAATCAGCGCGCCCGTGCCCGCGCCAACGGCTGCACCTTTCAGCACGCTGTTGCCCGTCACCGCAGCCGCGCCCGCGCCAACGACGGCACCCACGGCACCGCCCTTACGCGCGTCTTTGCCTTTTTCGCCGTTTTTGAACATTGCCCCCGTGCCTGCGCCAACCACGGCACCGCCCACGGTTGATTTCAGATCTTTGCCCGTGGCTGCGCCAATAGCGGCGCCTGCTACCGCGCCGGCAGCGGTTTTGTCGATGGCCATTCCCGAGGTGGAAAACATGAGGGCGCTGATAACCAGCGTTGTTTTAATAAGTTTCATAACAGATCCTTTGTGACTGCTGTCAGTTGATACGTCATTTCTCACGCTGAGGCGAGAAAAACGTCCAGATAGTGCCAGCAATAGCCACTCAACCTTTAGGCTAATCATGCCCTGGTCAAGGTTCCTGATTGCCGGGCGGGGCTCCGCCCGGCGAAACGTTACGCCTGACGCTTGTCTTCCGTATTGGTATCGAAGTCGCTCGCCGCGTGGCGTTCGTGGAGCTGCTCGTTCAGCTCGCCGCTGGTGCGGTTAACGATGCGACCGCGCTTAACCGCATGGCGGTTCGCCACGTCCTTCGCCCAGCGCTGGACGTTGGTGTACTTCTCCGCGTCCAGGAACTCGGCGGCGTTATAGACGCTGCCCAGCGCCACGCAGCCGAACCATGGCCAGATCGCCATATCCGCGATGGTGTACTCCTCACCCGCCACGTAGCGGCCGCGCGCCAGCTGTTTATCCAGCACGTCAAACAGGCGCTTGGCTTCCATGGTGAAGCGGTCAATCGCGTACTCTATTTTTACTGGCGCGTAGTTGTAGAAGTGGCCAAAGCCGCCGCCGAGGAACGGAGCCGCACCCTGCAGCCAGAACAGCCAGTTCAGGGTCTCGGTGCGGCCAGCCGGATCTTTCGGCAGGAAGTGACCAAATTTTTCTGCCAGATAAAGCAGGATGCTGCCGGATTCAAATACGCGCGTTGGCGGGTTTGTAGAGTAGTCACGCAGCGCCGGAATTTTCGAGTTCGGGTTTACGTCAACAAACCCGCTGGAGAACTGATCGCCCTCGCCGATGCGGATCAACCAGGCGTCATACTCCGCGCCCGTCACGCCCAGCGCCAGCAGCTCTTCGAGCATAATCGTCACTTTCTGGCCGTTCGGTGTGCCCAGCGAGTAGAGCTGCAACGGGTGAGAGCCGACAGGAAGATCTTTCTCATGCGTTGCGCCGGAAATCGGACGGTTGATGTTGGCGAACGCGCCGCCGCCGTTCTTTTTCCATTCCCACACTTTTGGTGGCTGATACGTGTTGTCTGACATGTTGGCCTGCCTTTTCGGTGTTGTGTTGAGGCAGTGTAGCAGGAGATGAATGAACCGTTTAACGATGTGAGCGTAATGGACAGGGCAGGTGTATGATAAACCCACCTCTGTCAGGTTAATTACAACGTGCAGACGACGACAACCCTTCAAAAAATTGCCGCCTGCCTGTTTTAGGTTGGATACATGCGTAAAGGAAAGTTAAGCAGTGATGCGCCATTCGGGACGTTGTTAGGCTATGCGCCGGGTGGCGTGGCGATTTACTCATCAAATTACGGCAGTCTGGATCCGCGAAAATACCCGGAAGACGCGGATTTCCGCAGCTATATTGGCAACGAATACATGGGCCACAAGTGGCAGTGCGTTGAGTTTGCCCGCCGTTTCCTGTTCCTCAACTATGGCTTCGTGTTTACCGACGTCGGCATGGCGTGGGAGATCTTCTCCCTGCGCTTTTTACGCCAGGTGGTGAACGATAACATTCTGCCGCTACAGGCGTTTGCCAACGGCTCAAAACGCGCGCCGCGCGCCGGGGCGCTGCTGATCTGGCAGAAGGGCGGCGAGTTTCATGAGACCGGCCACGTGGCGGTGATTACCCAGCTTCTGGACGATAAGGTGCGTATTGCGGAGCAGAACGTCATTCACTCCCCGCTGCCGCTCGGGCAGCAGTGGACGCGCGAGCTGCGCATGACCGTGGAGAACGGCTGCTACACCCTTCATGACACCTTCAGCGATACCGAAATTCTCGGCTGGATGATCCAGACGGACGACACGGAGCACAGCATTCCCCAGCCTGAACCGGACGGTGAACTGCTGAAAATCCGCGGCGCGCGGCTGAAAAACAAACGTCAGTTCGACGGGAAATGGCTTAACGAGGACGATGCGCTTCAGCAGGCGTATATTCGGGCAAACGGGCATGTGATCAACAAAGATCCCTGCCAGTATTTCACCATCACCGAAAGCGCCGAGCAGGAGCTGATCAAGGCCACCAACGAACTGCACCTGATGTACCTCCACGCCACCGACAAAGTGCTGAAAGACGACAGCCTGCTGGCGCTGTTCGACATCCCGAAAATCCTCTGGCCGCGCCTGCGTCTCTCCTGGCAGTGGCGTCGCCACCACATGATCACCGGTCGTATGGATTTCTGCATGGATGAGCGCGGCATTAAGGTTTACGAATACAACGCCGATTCCGCGTCCTGTCACACTGAAGGCGGGCTCATTCTTGAAGAGTGGGTGAAAAACGGCTATCGCGGTAACGGGCATAACCCGGCGGAAGGGCTGCTGGAAGAGCTGACCGGCGCATGGAAGCACAGCCACGCGCGGCCTTTCGTGCACATCATGCAGGACAACGATGTCGAAGAGGACTACCACGCCCTCTTTATTCAGCGCTCGCTGATGCAGGCCGGGTTCGAGACCAAAATCCTGCACGGTCTGGAGGCGCTGAGCTGGGATGCCGCCGGGCAGCTGATTGACGACGAAGGCCGCCACGTCAACTGCGTGTGGAAAACCTGGGCGTGGGAGACGGCGATAGAGCAGATCCGCGAGGTGAGCGAAACCGAATACGCCGCCGTGCCGATCCGCACCGGACATCCCGAGGGCGAGGTGCGCCTGATTGACGTCCTGCTGCGCCCGGAAGTGCTGGTCTTTGAGCCGCTGTGGACCGTTATTCCCGGCAACAAAGCGATTCTCCCGGTGCTGTGGCAGCTGTTCCCGAACCACCGCTACCTGCTCGACACCGATTTTGAGGTTAACGACCTGCTGAAGCAGACCGGGTACGCCGTCAAGCCGATTGCCGGACGCTGCGGCAGCAATATCGATCTCATCAGCGCCCAGGACGAACTGCTGGATAAATCCAGCGGCAAGTTTGTTGACCGCAAAAATATCTACCAGCAGCTGTGGTGCTTGCCGAACGTCGACGGCAAGTACATTCAGGTTTGTACCTTTACCGTGGGCGGGAACTACGGCGGGACCTGCCTGCGCGGGGACGATTCGCTGGTGGTGAAAAAAGAGAGCGATATCGAGCCGCTGATTGTACTTAAGGATAAGTAACGTCCATTTGCGGTAAAAAAGCCCCCGCCGGGCATCCAGCGGGGGCTTTTTGTTACTGAGCTTCCTCGTCCTGCTGCGCGCTGGTTTTCAATTCGATAATGCGTCCAATCTGGTCATGATAAACCGTCAGCAGGTTGTGCTGGCTCATCTCCGAGATGAGCTGCGGTGAGACGTTAAAGCTGCGGGCAAGTTCGTCATGAGGCAACAGGCCCGGCTGACGCCGCCTTGCGTGCGTGCGGCGGCGGTTGTACTGATACCACAAAATCAGCAGCCAGCCGTTGAGCGCGGCGAACAGCAAATAGATCAACACCGTATTAAAGGAGGCAATAATCACGCTCCACCGGTGGTCGCTCTCCTCGGTTAACTGCATCCACAGCCTGGCATACAGGAAAAACAGAAATCCGCCCCAGGCCACCACGGTTAACGCGGCATCAAAAAGACGCGGCAGCAGCCGATGTTCAGTCAAAATTAAGGTATTTTCGTTCATTGAAGGCTTCCTTTTCCCCGGTCCGGACTGATCCAGCGCGCGCGGGCACGCTGACGTTTAAGCATGACTTTTGGAAATGCGACGAGGGTGGTGAACAGGCCAATCATCCAGTAGACCATCGGGAACCAAATCACCCAGAAAAGCGAGCTTGCCACCTTGCGCTCATAGCGCCGCTCGATGTACAAGCTGACCAGGAACTGCAGCAGGCACATCACGCCCAGCAGCAGCCCGGTAAACGCCGGGGGAAACAGGGTTTCAACGGTCAGCCTGGCGGGAATGGGCGCGACGTGGCTGATGATGTACAGCAGCACCGTTATCGCATACGCGAAGGCCCACAGCGTTGACAGCGCGTACTCCAGAAACAGAGGCCACATGCGGTGATGCTCCCAGCGCACCATCTTGCGCAGGTTGACCAGAAACACCTCCGCGCCGCCCTGGGCCCAGCGCAGGCGCTGCTTCCACAGGCCCTTCAGCGTCTCCGGCATCAGGATCCAGCACAGCGCCCGCGGCTCGAAAAAGATATCCCAGTGGCGCAGCTGGAGCTTCCAGCTGATGTCGATGTCTTCGGTGATCATGTCCGGGCTCCAGTACCCGACGTCCGCCAGCGCCTGCCGACGAAAGGCGGCGATGACGCCGGAGACGGTAAAGACCCGGCCATAGATCCGCTGCGTCCGCTTGATGAGCCCAATGATGGACGAAAACTCGCCCACCTGAATGCGGCCAATCAGCGTGGAGCGCGTGCGAATGCGCGGGTTCCCGGTAACCGCCCCGACGTGGGGATACTGAATCAGCGGCGCGACCAGATAGGCAGCGGTGTCGCGGTCGAGCAGGGCGTCGCCGTCAATGCAGACCAGCAGATCGCCCCGGGCCGCCGCCGCCCCGGCTTTGAGCGCCACGGCTTTTCCCTGGTTCTCCGCGAGGTTAATCACCCGCAGGCGCGGCTGCTCCAGCGCCAGCTGCTGCAGCACCTGCGCGGTGTTGTCAGACGAGCCGTCGTTGATGGCGATCACTTCAATATTCTCGTACCGCTGAGCCAGCGCGGCGCTGATGGTCTCTCTGGCGTTTCTTTCCTCATTGAAGCAGGGGATCAGAATAGAGATGAGCGGCTCGCCGGCGAGCGTCGGGGCGGGCGTGTCTTTATCCCACGACCAGCGGCGTTCAAGCTGAAACCAGAAATAGAGCCCGCCGGTGACCCAGAGCACGGACATAAACAGCGGCCAGAAGAAGACAAAATCCAGAATCAGCTCGCCGGTAAAGAGGGCTGCTACCCCTAACGGCAACCCGAATACCAGACATAAAATTGAAAAGGCGATTATGCGATCAGTCATTGTCAGGGTACCAGTAGGAAGAAAATACGGGCCTGATGCGCGAAATATCAGGCTGGTTGTTGATGAAATCGTCAGGGTAGTAGCCGTAGTTTTTGATGCCGTTCAGCTGGAGGACGCGCATCCACGCCGCAAGCTGGCTGTCGGAAACGGCGCGCTGCGGCTTCTGCTCCCAGTCTCTGGCCTGCAGCTCGAAAATGGTTTTATCCAGCGCGCCGGGCCGCGCGGCGACGGCCTTGATCAAACGCGTCAGCCACGCGTTGCTCTCGTTCGCCGGAACGGACTCCATCAGCGGCATCGCCATGGGCACCGTCCAGTCATAGGCCGCCAGAAAATCATCGAGATTCTGCGCAAACCACGCTTCGCTTTCGGGCTGCAGAATGGGCAGGACGAACATATTGCGCGCGGTTTTTATCTGCGGGCCGCGGATGTGCTTCACCGCCTGGCCCAGGGCACGGGTAAACCCGATAAGCCTCCGGCTTTTCTGACGCGTCGTGTCCTGCCCGGCATCGTCAACGTCCGTCAGCACCGCATCGTCATGGAACAGGATCCCGTTGAAGCTGGCGTAGCGGGCCAGATCTTCATAGATTTCCGTCACCTGCTGGCGAACCTGCGGGTCCCACGGGGAGAGCCTGATGTAGGGCTCATTGGCCTCGCGCAGCTGTCCTGTCCGATCGTCCCGGCGCTGAACGCGCGGCAGGGCAGGATCGAGATCGAACGAGAGCACCGGCATCCACGCGAAGACCTTCACCCCCGCCCGGGTTTGCAGCTGCCAGGAGACGAAGTTAAAGAGATCGGCCCGGACCGGAAGTCGGCTATTGGGGAAATAGAGCGCCTTGATCCTGCCGTCGCCCTGCGGGTCGGCAAACGCCTGCAGGAAGACGTGGCTGATCTTCATGTCGTAGACCCGCTGGATCAGCCTGTTGATGTTTTGGGTCTGCTGAGCCGGATCGGGATCGTAAACGTAGTCGAGATCGACGTGCATCACGCGCACGGGATCGCGCTCCTGAACCCGGCTGACCGTACTGGCAAACGCTTTGAGTGAGGGATTCCCGGCAATCAGCAGACGGGGAATGTTGCCCAGTTGATGAACGTCCCCCAGACCGTCTTCCAGGGTAAAAGCCAGCTGGTAGCCCTGCTGCCTGGCGATGGCGAGCGACGTACCGCTGGCGGCACCGTAAGGCCAGACCCAGGCGCGCGGCGCTTTGCCCGTCACCTGCGCGATTTTCTCTGTCACCTTGCGGACGTCATCGCCGATCCGCTGGCTGAACTGCTGGTCAGTTTCATAGCGCCCCGTCGCTTTATCATAAAAGCGGTTGGCGATAGCCGGTTCGCGGCTGCCCTGCGGGTTGGCGACGATCCCGTAATGCGAGGCCCAGGTATGCGATCCGATCTCAACCAGCGGAGACCGGCTGAGCTCGCGCACCATGTCCCAGGTCGCGAAGCGATCCCGGGGCGTCATCAGGCCGCCAAAGTTCACCTTCTGGTTTGCTGGCGTATCTACCCAACTGCCCACCGGCGCCCAGAGCGCAGGCACGTTCCAGGCCTTAAGCAGCGGCCAGACGCGGGTGTAGAAGCTGCTGTAGCCATCGTCAAAGCTGAGCAGAACGGCTTTCGGCGGCAGCGTTTTTTTCCCGTCACGCGCGTCCAGAATGTCCTGCACGCTGATGGCGTGATAGCCGTTGTGCAGCAGCCAGCTAATCTGCTCGTTTAGCGCGCTGGTGCGCACGGAGAGATAGCGCTGATCGGCGGCATCGTCTTCGACGTCGTGGTAGGCCAGCACCAGAAACTGGTTCTGCGGCCAGGGTTTGCTCGCCTCCGGCTGCGGCCGCTCGTTGGGCGCAACGAACGAGATCGCCTGCGCCCAGACGCTCGCGCTGAGGCATAGCCAGCCGGTGAGTATCAGGCTCACGGAAAAACGTGTGTTCAGCATATTCATCCTTAAAAGCGTAAAGTCGCGTCAAGCGTGACGGAGAGGTTGCTCTCGCGTTTGCCGTCGTAAGGGCGTTTGTCCCAGTTCAACATCACGCCGGTATCAATGACGTTATTCCACTGGACGCGTTGCCCGTAGCCCAGCAGGGCGATGGCGCCAGCGGACTGGTTTTTCTGCCAGTAGCTGCCGCCTCCCGCCACGAACTGCTGGCTCCAGAGGGTGTCGTAATGGCGGTACATCTCATGGTCAACGGACAGGACGGCCGTCACGGACAGATCCCGCGCCGGGTTGTAATAGAGCGTGTCCCGCAGGCTGTTTTTACTGGCGGCGATCCCTGGTTCAAGATCCAGCGTCAGGGTCGGGGTCTGCCAGAGACGCTCCTTACCCGTAAGGGTGTATTCCTGTCGGCGGTTATGGTCTGAGAAGCGGCTGACGGCGGCGCTGAACTGGTACTCGCGGCGCTCGTTTTGATACCAGCGGATCCCGCCTTCACCCCGGTTGGCGCTAATCCCGTTGCGTAATGCCCGGAGCGGCGTGGTGCGGGATAAGCGTTCAAGGCTGCCGCTGACCTGCCAGCTATCATTGAGAAAGTACGTGGTTGAGAGGCGAGCACCCGGCTTGTTTTCACCGTGATAGCGGTTGCTGGATACCTCGGCTTCGAGCTGAAGGTCGCGAGGACGCCACTCGACGCCGCCCAGGAGATGACGGCTGGTGCCTTTGCCTTCATCGAAATTACCCTGCGCATAGCGGGTACCCGCAAACAGCCGCCAGCTATCCGCTACCGGGGGACCATAGAGCGTGGCGTCCCCGTTCAGGTCGTGCGTCCCGCTGATGGGGTTATCGGAGTGCAAACCCTTGCTCGCGTTAAGGCGCAGCTCGGACATGTGGTGCACCGTTCTGAGCCTG
This sequence comes from Enterobacter nematophilus, assembly GCF_026344075.1. Classification (NCBI taxonomy): domain Bacteria; kingdom Pseudomonadati; phylum Pseudomonadota; class Gammaproteobacteria; order Enterobacterales; family Enterobacteriaceae; genus Enterobacter; species Enterobacter nematophilus. The sequence continues at coordinate 291,701 of NZ_JAPKNE010000003.1, forward strand.
TCCAGACGCCTGGCGCTGCGAGCGGTGGGCGCGCGGGCAAGCACGTCGTCGGCCAGTAAATCCATCTGGCGCCACTCCTGCAGATCCATGGCGACGTAAGCCTGCTGCTGCTCCAGCTCCAGGTTTGATGGCTCCAGCGCCTCCGCCCTTTTTAACGTTTGCTCCGCCGCGCGCGGCAGGCCCCGGGCCTGAAGCAGGGTGGCATAGTCAATCTGCAACCCCTGGTTGCCCGGCGCCGTTGTGGCCAGACGGTGCGCCAGCTTATCCGCGTCCGGCAGGGCGTTGGTTGAGAGCAAATAGTTAAATTTGAGCGACTGCCCGGTAAGCCACCGATCGTTGGGCTGCGGAGTGGGCGAGCCGAAATCGTAGCGGGTCCACGGAACGCTGCGGGTCTGGCGCTCTACGTACTGGCGAGCGGACTGATACTGTCCCGTGTCCAGCCAGGCGTAGAAAAGCGCGTGCTCCTCGTCCTGCGGGTCGGCGGCGTATTGCGGATAGCGTTGCAGCAGCGCGAAGGCGGCAGCCGCGTTTTTCTCCTGCAGATACGCGGAGATGACCCAGCCGATGGCCCAGCCCGGCACCGGATGCTGGGCTGCCGTAAGATCCTGATATTCGCTAATCACCCGTGGGTAATCAGCATGGGCGTACAGCGCGCCAAGCCTGTCGATACGTGCAAGGACGACGTCTTCCGCCGCCTGCGGTTCGTTTTTCCAGCGGGAGAGCAGCGCGTCGTAACGATTCAGTGCCGTTTGCGCCAGCTGAAGGCGCTCTTTTTCCGTTCTGCCAGGCACGTCGGCAAGGCGAACCCATTCGGCGGCGGCATTAAGCTCAAGACGACGGCGCTGCGCGGGAGTCAGCGTTACCCTTTGTGACAGCATCAGCGCGGGAGTGCTCACCCGGCTATCCGTTAGCGCGTCAATCTGCTCGCTAAGGAGCGCTTTATTTTCCGGCGCGAGGGCCAGCGCGCGCGTGTCCGCTAAAAGCCGATCCCAGCTTTTTCCCTGGCGAAACCAGACGTACGACAGCGCCTGAAGATGCGCCGGAGAGGGATCCTCCGTTACCAGCTGACGGGCTTCATGCAGAGCGAGCGTATCCATGCGGGCATCGGCCAGGGTTTTGATATAGCCGATACGATAATCGTCATTATTTGGCGCAAGGCTACGCGCCTCTTTCCAGAGCGATAAGGCAGGCTGCCACGCTTTTTGATTTCTTCTGGCCTGCGCGACAGCCGCAACGCCGCGAGCGGGCAGCGGCATATAAATGCCATAGCGCTGCCAGACCTGAATCACCTCGTCATCACGACCTGCCCACGCAGCCACCTGTAACCAGTCCGCCACTTGCTCGGGCGTCAGAGCATGCTGTTGCTGGTAACGCTGAAGGTAATTGAGGAACGGCGCGTAATTGCCGTTACGTGCCTGTTGAATCTGTTGCTCATAAACGGATTCCGTTGCCTGAACGAGAACAGGAAACAGAAATAGCAGAAACAATAATCCTGGGACGCGATAAAAGAATAACGTATTGAAGCGAAGCGATCTTTCCATATCTATTTGCCATTTGTTTATCATGAATCCATTGCATAACACGGCCGCCTTTTAACTCTGCGTTAAAGGCCATAAATGAGAACGTTAAATCTGAATGCAGTAGCGTTATGGGGTACTTACTTTAAGGTAATTATGGATCCTCCTCGTTGTGGACTGAATGGAAGGTAATGTACACCTGATATGTTGCCGGATAAATATGGTGAAAAGCGGATGGGTGGTTTTGGGATAATTCTGGAATGAGATGGCTTTGATGATTATTTTGAATTGAGAAGGTATTTGCAACTATATGATATTAATGCTTTTTGTTTATATTTTTTTGGGTTTGCTTATATTTTAAATGTGGTTTGATTGTAGCAATTAAAGTACTTTCTGGTGCATGTTTGGGAAGTTTCATGACAAAAAGTCTTAATGTTCAGCGAAGTGACTTTTCTGCGATTGTTTTTTATTTATAATTAACGCCAGCCATTGAATGAAAGTCTACAGGAAGTCTTACTCATCAATGTCAGTATTGAGGGATGTTCAACGCCAGAATACATATTGTCGTTAATATTACAGCGCTATAAAACGAAGGCGGCCTTCTTTCTGAAGGCGCGTTCTTGCTTTAATCTAAAAGGGATGGTTAGTGGCAACTTCAATAGTGTTAGTGACCCAGGATCGCTATCTTGTCAGGGGGATGAGGCTATTTTTCCCGGATATTATCCTGCTCGACTCGATTGACAGAAACATATTTGATAACGGCGCAGATGAATATTCTGTGTTGATTGATAGTCGTTCTCCGCTCCGTTTATATGATTACCTGATACGCCATCCGGCCAGAACAAAAAAAACGATCTGCTGCGTTATGCTGGATATGCGACATCGCGAGGAGAATCTACTCAGTATGAAGTTGTTTATGAACGCGTCGCTTACGGCGCCGGATATGGCGTCGTTATTTAACCTGGTGCTCAATATGAAGGGCAGGCGTCTGACCACCAAATGGCTGCTTAACTTACGGCTTAGCACGCACGAAGCGATCATGCTGCGGTTGCTGAGGGCAGGTATGTCGATGGAAGCGATTGCCGATGAGCTGAACACATCGGTGAAAAGCCTCTATCGCAAACGTACGGCACTGTCGGAACGCCTGGGGGCGGAGAACTTCAACGAGGCGTGTTTATTTATCTTTAAAAACAAACTGCTGGACGCAGATGGGAACGATCCCTGACTTAGTCAGAAGCCAAAAGCGAAAACCCGCCACGAGGGCGGGTTCATTAAATGGACATAATTCAGAATGACCAGCGCAGATTCGCATTAACCGAGTTGACGCGGGTATCCGCTCCATATTGCCCCTGATAACCCACATCCAGCGTTGCAGCACGAGAAAGCTGTACGCTCACGCCGATATCACCCACCATCACGTCCTCATCCACGGCCTGACCCTGAGTAATGAACGCGTCGCTGCCCGCAAACGCCATGCGCGAAGAGGTATTCTTATCGCCATAGGCGTGCTGCCAGCCCAACGAACCGTAGAGGTTAACGTTCTTCGGCAGCTCGGTCACACCACGAACCCCGAGGGTGGAGTAGAAGGTGTTCATCGTTTCGTTACGTACGCTCAGCGCTGCGGCGCCGCCGTCTTCCCTGAAGCTGTCGGTATGCAGTCGAACGTACGATAAATTGACGAACGGCTCGATATTCATATCAGGCTGGCCGAAACGGTAGCCCGCTTCGGTGAACGCCAGCAGCGAGTTGGCGTCGTAATCCGACTTCAGCCGGTCAGAAAAGCCGCTGAAATCAACGCTGCGCTCGCCTTCAATCTTGTGCCAGGTGTAACCCAGCGCGCCGCGAAGGGAGAACGCATCCTGTTGACCCGCCGCATACAGGCCAAGATGGTAGTTATCGGTATCCGTTGAGGAACGACGGCTATCGACGTCGTAATCACCGCGGCTGTAGCCGAAGTAGCCGCCGACACGCACGTTATGGTCCGCCAGCTTGCGATCGCCCCCCAGCAGGAAGCCGGTGGTGTTGCCGTCCAGCTTGCCCACGTTACCGTCGCCGCTGTTTCGGCTCCAGGAGCTGAAGGTCTGGCCCCAGACGCCGTTGTTTTGCGGCTCCGGCTGCTGCACCAGCGACATCGCCAACGGTGGTATCGGCAGGCTGTCGTTATCAAACGCGCGCTGCATGCGCTGGTTTAACACGTTAAACACCTGCGTGCTGCCGGCGATCAGGTTGGACTGTACTGATGGATAAACTTCACCGGAAAGCTGGTTGAACGCCTCGCGCGCTTCCGGCGCGCTCAGCACCAGCAGCGAGTTGTACAGCGCCAGCGACGGGCCGCTTTGCGTCAGCGTGGAGAGCGCGCCGGCGGTATTCCACTGGTTGCTGCTTTCGGCGACGGTCTGGAAAATCCCCGGCTTGCCGCTGCCCGGGTTCTCACCGCCAGGGTTTCCTCCGCCCGGGTTCTCACCGCCTGGGTTTCCTCCACCCGGATTCTCACCCCCCGGGTTTTCGCCTCCCGGATTCTCGCCGCCGGTCTCTTTCTGCGCGATGGTCAGATCGACGGCGTTGGTGCTCTGGTTGAGCGCCACGTCCAGGAAGGCGGATTTAGATATCGCCCCTGCGAACTGACCGTCAATTCCGCCGTCGGAGGTTAAAATGCGGTAGCTTTGGCCCGTTTTGTAGCTGGTTTGCGGATCCAGCGCGGTGACCAGTACCTGAGCCCGATCGCTGATGGTCGTTTTGCCTGCTACCAGCAGCTGGTCGCTGCGGCCATCACCGGCGATGTCGACGTCATAGAAAGACTCGCCCACAAAATTCAGATAACGTTTCAGCGTCAGCGTGCCGATATCGCCATCCCCGGGTGAGATATGCCCGCCGGACAGGATCTCGGTCTGGCCCAGCGTGCCGTTCCCCCCCAGCGTGCCGCCGGCCTTGATTGACGCGGCGCTGCTGTAGCCAAGCCCGTTGCTAACGTCGGATCCCGCCGTCGCGTTGAGGATCAGCGTCCCGCCGTTCTCGGCGCTAAGGGTCTGAATATCAAAAATATCGTCTTCTGGCTGGGTGTTGATGTTGCTGGCGATAATCACTTTGCCACCGCGCGCGGTCACGTTCGCCTGAAGGGCTGAAAGATCGCCGTTCAGCGTTGTCTGCCCGGAGGTATTGATCACCTCACCTTCGCCGCTCATCGTGTTGCTGAAGACGTAATTTCCGTCGGTATGGTTGAAGTAGACATAGCTGCCGAACAGCCCGCCGCGCAGGCTGATTGCCGTATTCGCATCGAGAGTACCCGCGCCGCCCGCCGCGCCAAGCGTTGGCTCAGTTAAACCGGTGCCGGTGTCCATATTGCCGCGGCTGCCGATGATGAGCGCACCCCGGTTAGAGCCGGAACCCGAGGTCCCCACGATCAGCGTATTGCTGCCAGCGGAAAATGAACCGCCGTCAATCACCGACAGCACGCCATTGCCATAATCGCCCACGCTCACGCTGCTGCCGCTGGTAAAGCGCGAGTCTTTGCCCGCAATAACCAGCTCGGCGGTTTTACCTGCCCCGGAGACGCCGGCTACCTGCACGCCGCCAACGTTAACCGCACCGCCGTTCAGCACGTCCAGGTCGCCATAAAGCGTCAACGTACGGCCAACGTTCCACTGTGAGCCGCCCCCCGTGACGGTGGCTTTCGGGCTCAGCGTGTCGGTTTCACCCGGCCCGGTACCGTTGCCGATGCGCGCATCGTAGGCGGTGCTGAGCGCCGCGCCGTCCTCAATCGCCAGCGTGGAGCGTGCCCCCAGATCGGTGCCTACGCTGAGAAAATTACTGGTCACGCGAGAGCCGGCGCCCGTGGCGATAAGGTGGCTGTCGTAGCCGCGGGTGGTGCCGACAACGATCTCCTTTGCGCTGGCCAGCGCGCCCTCTTCGACTCGTAGGGTGCCGAGGCCAAGATTCAGGTCGCCGCGCAGGACGTACTGATCGTTCACCGCGTTAAGCTCGGCGTTTGGCCCACGGACCGTGACCACGCTTTCATAAATTTGGCCGTCGAACAGCCGACCGATGTTGATGTTATAGGCGGTGATTTTGCCATTATCGATTAGCAGGTTTCCGGGTTGATTACGCCCAACGTAAACATCTCCGGTGTAACCCAGCGTTTCGGTAATACGCGAATCGCCATCAAAAATTGCATCGGCTGCGCGTGCGAAATCGGCAGGTGAAAGCAGTAACAGCGGCGCGGAAAATAGAGCGAGGTAAAGTCTGGAAAGCGGCGTCTTAACCGCTAAAGCATGCGATGTAGAGTTATTCACGGGCTATCTCCGTACTCATTAGCGTGATGTCTGGAAAATCGTTTTTATGAAAACTCAGATACGTCAGAAAATATAAAAGGCGTTATTTATGTACGCCTTTTATTTGCCGTTAATTATTTATGAGTGACAACAGGGGTACAGGTTGGCGCGCTCAGCGTCGGGGCGGATCCTAAAATCCCCGGCATCATCATTGATGAGCAATCGAAAATACGCCCTTTTTCCGTCGTCGCGCGATAAGACAGTTTTTGCCCTCCCAGTGCGTCCGGCTGGGCGCCATTAACATTGGTCACGGTTATTTCATCCGATGAGCCCAGCCCCAGCATTTTAGCGGTCTCCGCCTGCAGGAGTGGAATAGCCTGATCGGTTTTTAGCGTGGAACAACCGGCTAGCATCAACGTAACGGTTAAAAAGACGAGAGGTTTTTTCATAAATTATCCTTGATATCCAATCAGTTAATTTCACTGATTGTATTTATGTTTTCAATTACCCAAATCAGCGAATAATATATTTCCCTTTCCTAATCGTTAAAACCCTCCTAAAGTAGGGTGGGTAGATAATAATTCATCTGTACTCTCAGATATGCGAAGGTAAAAGGAGGATCCTTTGGGGCAGAATTATGCGTTGGTCGTTGATGACCATCCATTGGTAGCAAGCGGCATCGCCAATTTTCTGATTTCACATTGCCAGTTCAAGCAGGCGTGCGTGGTGACGAATGAGGAAGATTGCTACCGTCAAATTAGGGATAATGGCCCACCGCGTTTGCTGGTAATCGATTTTTGGCTTTCGTCCGGAACGGCATTGAAATTACTCAAAGAAGTAAAACAACTTTACCCACAGGTGCGGTTCCTGGTGGTCAGCGGAGATGACAATAATGACATCTGGCAGAAAGTTCACGCCGCCGGGGGACACGGTTTCGTATTGAAAAGCGAGCCACCTGAAATGTTCTCACGGGCCGTTTGTGCACTCCTTGATAATCTGACCTGGTTTCCTGAAAGAAACGATTTTTCCGCTGAGGCGAATAATGAGAAGTTAAGTAAATTTAACTTAACGCCGCGACAAATAGACGTATTAAATATGATTATGCGCGGCCTGCCAAATAAACGAATCGCCGCGCAGCTTTCAATTTCTGAGCCTACGGTCAAAGAACACATTAGCAATATATTGAAAAAGATAGGCGTTAACAGTCGAGTCGAAGCCATCACGCTTCTGCATGGCAAGCGGGAATCATCAGAATGAGGTTTTTCCAGAGCTTACAGAAAGATGGCATCTCTTCTCCCGCGCAGATCCGTTTGCTAAACAACACTTTTTTGCGGCTGGTGTTCAGCTTTAGCGCGGTACCATTTGTTGGTATTCCTTTCGCCATCTGGATTTATTTGCTGGGCGATAAACTTGGCCCAACCATTACCTGGATAATTATTTACCTGTTATGTGCCGTGGCAATCCGAATATTGCACCGACGCTACCAGCGCGAAGTGAAAGAGCATGATGAAGAGGACGTCCTGCGCCGCTGGCTTCCGCGCATAAATAAGATCGCTTTTATTCACGGGCTGGGAATTTCATCTCTCTATTTAATTACTCCGCAGACGCAGAACTTTGACTTTTTCCTGCTCCTTAATATCAGTATTGCCGCCATCGTCGCCGCCAATGCGACGCATCTGACGCCGGTCATCAGCACCTTTACGTGTTTTTTCTTCGCCTCCTGGGGAGTATTGAATATCGGCATCATCTGGCGGCTGGACGATCTGATATTCATTGTGCTGATGCTAAACCTGCTGTACGGCTTCGCCATTTACCGCCATGCGTTAACGTCGCACGCGTACTTCATTCAGCAAGCGCTGCTTGAGGAAAAAAGCTCACGCCTTGCTGAACAGTTTCGCCAGGCCAAAGAGGAAGCGGAGCAGGCGCTGCTGGATAAAAACCAGTTCCTGACAACGGCCAGCCACGACCTGCGTCAGCCGGTACACGCCATGGGCTTTCTGATTGAAGCGATTATCCACCGAAACCGGGACGACAGCCTGACGCCCCAGCTGCTTGACCTGCAGCAGAGCGTACGCTCGGTGCATTTGATGTTCAATTCTCTGCTCGACCTCAGCAAGATTGAATCCGGGAAAGTGCTCACTGCCCCTACCAAAGTGGACATCGGCGCTCTGCTCGATTCGGTGATCACGCTGTTTCGCGAAGAGGCCAACAGCCGCGCACTTAGGCTGTCCACTCGTCGGCCCAAACGCCGCATCCACGTGATGGGCGACCCGCTGCTGGTGCGACAATCGCTGATTAACCTGATCCAAAACGCCCTCCGCTACACGCAGCAGGGCGGCGTGCTGGTCGCCATCCGACCGCGCGGTGACGAGTGCCTGGTGGAGGTGTGGGACACGGGTGTCGGTATCGCCGATGACGAGAAAGGTAAAATATTCTCCCCTTACTACCGCCTCGAACTGGCCTGGAAGATCGATAGCGCCGGACACGGGCTGGGCCTGGCCGTGGTTGCCCGCTGTGCCAGGCTGATGAAGGTGAAGTACGGAATGCAATCCATTGAAGGTAAAGGCTCACGCTTCTGGATGCGCTTTACTCAATATGCTGGCGAAGAGATCGCGACGGACATCCCGCCCGCCGATAACAACACCTCTTCGCCGGTACGCTATGCGCCGCTTCGCGGTTCTTGCCTGGTCGTCGATGACGACCCGCTGGTGACGTCTGCCTGGGAGAGCCTGATGAGCGTTTGGGGGATCAACGTGCGCTGCGCGGCCTCAGCTGACGAAGCGTTCGCCATCATCGACGACGGCTTCACGCCGTTCGCCGTGCTGTGCGACCAGCGCCTGCGATCCGGCGAAAGCGGCTTCGACATCCTGAAAGCGCTTTTTGAACGTCTGCCGGACATGAGCGGCGCGATGGTCAGCGGCGAATTTAACTCGCCGGTTCTGCTGGAGGCGGAGCAGGAAGGGTATCTGGTGCTGCGCAAGCCTCTGGAGCCGGCTAAACTGCATGCGCTGCTGACGCAGTGGTCCGGGTGTCGTTGAGGGAATGAAGAAGTGTTGATTCTGGTGGGCTCAGAATGCAAAAACGGACCTCCGTGGAGGTCCGTTAATATGAATTTGGTGCCCGGACTCGGAATCATATCCACGACTAATATACTGTTTGTTATTGGTTTTTTATGGCGTTTGTCATAAACAGCGCCCCCACGAAGGCCCCATAAAAAATCGCTTTGTTTTTGTGAGAATTATCACGAAAAAAAACGTTATTTTGCGAATAGGAACCTCGTTATATGTGGAGTCAGGTCCACATATAACGTGTTCTAAAAACACCGACTCACTTTCTGTTAGTTCTCCACCATCAATCGGGCAAGCTTGGTGAAAATCGAACACTTACTGCTTTCGCCGCTCCTGAGCATATCTAGCGTGAAGCTATTGAGATAAACGCCAGTTAATGGGTGGTTAAATACATCTACGGTATTACCTTGAGCGTCCCATATCAAAAGGTTTTCCACAAGGTTAGGTCGTGCAATTGAAGGATTTGTAGGTTGAGCGTCGCTAATAAGGACAAACACACCATGCTCATGTGGTTGCAAGTATGTATGGTGGTGTCTCATTTTTTGCTCTTTGGTTAGCGGGTCGTGTTTCGAACGGCCTGGTGATATTAAATAAGGCAGTATATTTTGCTCCGATTTTGCCGAGCGAGTGATGGTGTACTCATCAAAATTATCTCCTTTACGTTCCGTTCGCGCCTTTTCACTCTCTTGGTAGGCGTACCAATCGACCGCATCAAATTTAGTCGGGCCAATCAGGCGGGGCACACGTACGCTGTTATAGGTGGTAAGCAGGACATCTGCGGCATGGTCGTAAAGATAAAAGCTTTTGTCGAATATTTTCTTAAGTCTTCCCAGCGGTGGATGTTCAACCAATAGCCAGTCCAGTTTACCTTCAGTGATACCTGTATCGACCACTTTAAGCTGACCATGTTCTACTTTCAGTTCAACATGCCCAAGTAAGGAAGTATTGCTTTTCGTACTACGTACCGCATAGGCGGTATAGTGGCCATCTGTTAGGTCTGGTAGTGGGATGTGATGTTGGTTGAGTAAGCTCTCTTTGAACCACAACTCGGTTTTTGTTCGACGGATCTTGCTGTTTAGTAAGTTAACTGCCGACTTGAGACGACTACGAGGCTTTGCAAGATCAATGTTGTATTGTTCGGGATTATTTACTGATAGCTCATTAATAAGGTCGATCGCATCCAGTAATTTGCAATCAATGTTCATACCTTGCAAGACTACAGGCAGCGGCTTCAGATTTAGCCACCCTTGCAAACGATCCAGTTTAAGTTGGGTATAGGTATCCCAATTGAGTTCAGGTTGTTTTCGGGAGTCGGCAAAGGCAGCATAGAAATCACCATACTCAACAGATTCATTCTCTTGCTGCCGGATGCTGTTGCTTCGTTCTTCATCTACCGCATTGAGTACCAGAATAGATGTATTGGCAGGCAGCTCAGCAAATCCGGTTTGTCGGGAATGTTTAAGCGATGCCAGAGGCCAAAGTTGATACCCGGGGAACTGGATAGCCAATGTGTCAAAGAAATAAGCTTCTTGCGTGGCGCTGAATTCGACTCCGTTATTAACCACCAACAGCGTATTAGCCAGCTGTTGATCGAGGTCGGTAGCAAACTGATTGACCTCGTGTGTAGCCTGAAATGGGATAGGTTGATGGGGGATCTCTAGTTCACTGAGCCGTTCGCAGGCAGCATTCATGACCACGTTATAGGTATAGGCCTGGCATTCGCCATAACCGCTGCGCTCACGAAAAAAATCCAGTTTGCTATCACGGGCATCAAGTTTGCGCCGAGCTTTAAGCCGACGATTATCGATGTTAAACCACACGCTGGTATCGTCCAGGGATAGGTGCATCTCATCCGCCGGTTCGACCAGGAATTTTCGTTTGCGCAGGGTAAAAGCGAGTTCATTATATTCTGAGGCATAAATGTCGAGCTCAAAGGCTTCCATCACCCCGGTGCCTTTTTTTTGTGTGACGGGCTGACTCAGGCGAGCGTTAAGGTAAAGCGTTGAGTTGAAGTAAGCTGGCGATACCGAAAAGCGCTCACTGGCTTTTTCCAGCATTACCATTTTCAAATGCAGGCTAAATAATCCCTGAATCAGGCGAGATAGGTCATGATTTTCAGCGGCGAGTTGCTGACAAAGCGTTTCAATACGTTCTGCCAACGTCCTATGAACCTGACTGTTCGGGTTAGTTGCAGGCGCCAGGAAAAAAAAGACGTGATGGTAATTTGGTAAGCAATGCAGCTCATATTTTAACTCCTGCCCGGCCTCCAGCCCAAGCTTCTGCCGCACGCAAGATTTTACCTCCTGATGAATTCGCGCATAGTAATCAGCGGATTTTTCTTTTCGCTCTTTAGTAAAGCGCTGAACCATAAAGTCTATCGTATAGATATTAGATACAGGGGCCAATAGACGCTGGATGGTCGTCAGCTGATCTTCTTCAAGCTTGATCAAATTGGTTCGGGCAATCGGAGTATCCGTCAGTTCATTCAGATTAGGGATCATGAGACTTTTCCTTTAGTCGGCAACTTTTCTACACCCAGTAGGGTTAGTAACATTGGGTTAATGTCCAATGTCATGCTCAGTTTCGAGTTTTCCTGAGCTCGCCCGTTCTCTCTATTTTTGGGCTGATAGTACTGGTAGTCGGTTTGCAACAGGTTAAGGTAGTGGATCGTGTGATCCACGTTATCTTGCCACATCAGATTATTGGGGTTCTGGCTGTAGGCGACGTTCAGATAGACAAATCGAATGCGTTCGTAACGGCCTGCCAGCACAGCCTGAAGCTGTTTCTGCCCCTCTGTGTCTGCCTTTTGGCTGGTAATATTACGGATCTGGCGAATCTTGTTGTTGCTTTTCTCAAGCGTTTCTTCTGCCCGCGTTAAATCGTCCAACTGTGTCGCCCAACGTTTAACGTCGATGCAGAGCAGGTCGTCACCCACTTCAATAAAGCGGTCAAAAAACTCATATACCAGCGGTTCAAGGCGTTCAAACACCTGTTGGTCGGAGAGTGGGGTAACGCCATAACTTTTTAGCACTTTATCGAAGAGATATTCACCAACATTGCCTTTGAGCAATGGAACTAGCCTGGGATTGGGCACCCATTTTTTGAATGCCGTTTCCTGGATGTTGTCACATTCACGAATCAACTCGCCGACCAGGTTGCCGGGGGTAAAATCGACATCGTTTCTATACTGCGGAAAGAGGGTGAGCTCTGGCCGGTACTCTCTTGCGCCGCCAGCGAAATCCGACAGGGCGGAATAATCTCTGTGGACAAGTCCATCCGGGTCGCGTTTGTGGCAAAGTAAAATAGTTTGGTTGCCCTGTTGGCGATCGATAAACAGGGCGTGGTGGATAGATTGCATTTGCCGATTGGCGACATACAAGGAATTAGCCTGAAGTTTTTCCAGCCAACGCAGGGGATCGGTAAAGGAGTCAGAATCACGGAATAAATTACACAATTCGAGATATTCAAGGTTGCCGGCGCGTACCTGATTTATCCAGTCGGTTTTCAGGACACGCTTATGAACAGCATCGATGCGGCGACCATTTTCTAAGATAGCCTGCTCAAACGCATGCCGCTGTTCAACATCACTAAATGACTGGCTCTGGCTCAGCTTTTCGCACTCCTTCATGAGGCGGTTGTTAAGCAAGGACATGCTTTCTGATATGACCTCGTTAGCGCCATCTTCACTGAGGGCGGCGAACTGGAATGCAACATTACGGAACACATCGCGGGGTAAAAAGATTTCTGTTTTCAATAGAGTGTCGCGACGCTCGACTCGCCCTACGGCCTGCACGACGACTTTGAATAAGCTCATATCATGTTCGGCCATTAACAGGCGATAGTTTTCGCCGTGGGCGAAATTAACGTTGATATCGGCCAACTTGTGGACGGTAATATCGTCATCGGCGTAGTGTTTAAGCACGGTAACGTAGTTAGGTAATGTATTGAGGTTACCGCTGTTGTCCTTTACTTCGCTGTAAAACGAGGAGTTGATGAGCACTAAGCGCTCAAAATCGACATCCAGACGTGATGCATTGATATCATTAATATCGCCGTCATGGTATTTAACAAAGTAGTTGAGGCCGGTGCCCGCACTTTTGTAGCTGCTCATAAATACCAGTACGGTATTGCTGTTCTGGAGATAGGTTTCTTGCCTGATATCTTCGACATTAGCCAGTGGTGAATCGAAAAAGACCAAATGGATGGTATGACGCCCTTTGAATGGGGTAAAGGTCAGGATCTGGTCATGTTTCTTATCGTTATCCGTTTTTTCATCGCACCGGGAGTGCATACCGTAATGCTTGCGCCAGGTTGTCTTATGCGTGCGCCAGGCGCTGATAAAGGCCCACTTAAACGTCCCTGAAAGTGACAAAATCAGGCTGTTTTTACCCTCGTAGGCGGCAAGCAATAACGCTTCCAGCTCCCGGCAGTACTGGCGTCGTTTATAGGTATTTTTCAGGGCGTATTCCAGCGGTTCTTTTAGCGCTTTGAATAAATCGTTATATACCTTTCGAAAGGTTTCGCTGTTCTGGCAGATATCGGTCAATTGCATCTGTTCATCATCAAACACTCTGAAGTCGACTTTGCGGATACTGGCCCTCAACCCGCGTAATGCTTTAAGTGTGTCGATATCTGCCTTTTCGCGTTCAACGATTCGGTAGCCAAGGTCGCGGCTATAGCGTGCCAGGAAGCGACGATTGAAGTTACCGTTTTTGGTGTGGCTAAAACCGCTGGTGGCGCTAAGCCCTATTACTTTATTGTGCGTACCGGTTAATAAACGCAGCAGCATGGCTTCGGGCAACTCTTGTACCAGATCCATTTCGAACGCCAGAATAATTGTGCGCTCGGCTCCCCTGTTCACGTAATTGAGTTCAGCTATCGGCGTCATCGTGAATACGGTTTTGGGTTGCAGGTAAGTGTAGAAATGATCAATCAACAAGTTTTTATCGGTGGTGCGATCGAAGATGTGGCGCACCAAGCCGGCTACGTTATTGGCTGCGTCAACAAACTGGCCCAAAGGCGTATTCTGGCTGCTGGAGTTATCCTGGCCGCCATTCTTTACCCAGCGCTTAAAGTGTCGGTTGGTAATATCAGAACAGGCGGAGAGGATGACGGAGACCAACTGGAACAGATCGTGCAGGGTGGGGTTGGTGTCATTGGCATCATTTTCGACTTCGTAATACAGCTCGGTGCGCGTTATGTCGCCTTCGCTGTTGCGCATACGAATGCGTTTTAGCCCCTCTTCATTAACGTACATTTTGGGGTTAAAGCTGAACACATTGCGGGTGATGGAAATGATGCGTTCGGCGGCGTCGCCATTGACTTCGAATGCCCCTAACTGGTCGCGAAACATCTCCAGGATCGATCCCAGTGTTGTACCTGGGGATAGTTCGCACTTTTCTGCCAGTAAATTGCGCAGAGTAGTGATGAATTTGACCATCTCTTGCTCAAAGGTCGTTTGCGCTTCTTTGGGCTTGTTTCGGCGCTCTAAGCTGAGTACCGCGTTGTGAATACGTCCTGCGACGGAAATAACGTGCGCCAGGTTATTTTCCTGTGTGATTAGCTTTACATGGCACGTTTCTTCAAGGCGGGTGTAAGCTTCATGCAGTTCATCGATTATCACCGTGAAGCGGATATTTTTCTGGCGAAAAGGGCAGTCTAGATTACGTTTGAAGTGTTCGTCGCGAAGATAGGCAACCTGCCCGATATGACCGGCTGCCGCAACGGTGCTGATCTGTGGATCTTTGGGGCTCCGCTTGCCGCCAAGGAGCAGGTCAAAACCTACGGGCTCAAAATTCACACCTTCGCCTCGTTTACGAGGTGTCAGGCGATAAGTTGATGTATCGAATTTTTTGGTGGTCATTAACAGCACCGATGGGCGGTACTGACACACTTCGAAAGGCAATACCTGCTTGATAAGCTCGAAGTAGACTTCATGTACACTCATTTTTGACGCAGGCTTTCCCAGCATTGCGTTAAGCTCTCGCTTTCTGCGAGCAAGCAGCCCGCAGCGAATATATTCTTGAATCGACGTTTCACCATTACTCCGTTCAAATAATGACTTGCATGCCGATACAATGGTGTTGCGAAGACTATGACGGTAGTTCTTTAGCTGGTCTTTGATTATTTCTATATCAAAATCCGTATGCTGACTATTAAATGTTGCCAGTTGTTCTTCACAACGATCAATCTGCGAAACCAGGTGATTAAGTGAACGCATCGCAACACTGATAAGGGAGTTGTTATTGGCATTTTTATACCAACGGGTATAGCGGTCGCGGTTTTTCAGGCCAGAGGCCCAGTCCATAAAATCAAGGTCGGCAATATCATTACGGGAGAGAACGCAAATGAACTCGCCACCAGCGGCCAGAATTTTCTCTTTCTGGTTGCTGTCCAGATCGATTTGTGTTTTTTGCGGCGACATGAACAACAGGTTGGTAAAGCCGCCTTCGGGAAACAGGTAATTTGGCTGCTGGGTTTTGGCGAAACGTTCCAGATATTCAACATACCCTTGAATCACGCCATAGCTTTTGCCGAACCCCGTGCCGTCGGAACTGAAAATAACCTCCGCGCCATCACGTTCATGTACGTGGTAAAGTTGAGAGACTTGGGCGCGACAGGCGTTAATCTCTTTAATCAGCGTTATGTCAGGAATTTGCCTGGAAATGAGATCTTGCAGATTATTATTGATAGTTTTCTCTCCAACACGCTCACACTCACGGTAACTATTGATGGTTATTTGGTCACTTTCGATCAGAATCTTTTCCACCTGCATGGGGGCAAGATGCAAGGCTGTCGCGATTTCATTTATAGTATTGGACAGTGGTTCGTGTGGATTGCTAATCGTGAAGTGGTTTAGTGCTGCCGCAACGGTATCTGGATGCAATGCTTTTCTGAGGGTGGGAAAGGTGAGGCTGTAATCGTATAGCGCCAAATCATCGTTTATCAGGCAGCGAAACGGTTGTTTAGTGGGATCGCCACCAGGACGGCTGGCAAATCCCAAGATTTTTGCCTGTTCGAGGCGATAAAGCAATGCTGCGGCATCGCGGTCAGGTGAGTCAAATGCATCGTGGAGCTGCTGGCTAAATGGCATTGTGGCATTCAGCCGGTTATGGCTGACCAGCGCGGAAAAGTGCTGACGCACCAAGGTTAGCAGCTTACAATCTTCCTCTATAGTCCAGTTTTTTCTCATTCTTCTTCCCCTTAATATAAATGCCCCTGCAACCACTCCTCCACGCGCTCAACATTAAAAGCACGTAACCCATACTCCTGCGTCAGCAACGCCTCCGGTAAATACTCATCATATTTTTCGAGGCACTTTTCAGCGATGCTTTCGGCAAGAAGGGGTTCGGAAGGTAGCCCTTCCTGAAGTGCGCTGAATAACGCTTGTTTAACCTCCGAGACCGTAGTTTTTTCTACTTCAACCACACCTGCAAATGAGCCCGCCTTGAAACCGCGTTGGATAAGTAATGCCGACAACGTGTTTACGGTTTGATCGCCTAGCCAGGGAAGAATGTAGACATGCTGCCCCTGCTGAATAAAACATTCCGAAGCCAGATTATTGTTGCGAAAACAGTGCAGCCCTTCATCAAACAGGTTTCTGGCCGTGGTATCGGCAAAATCGGCTTTGCGATCGCCAACGGTGATACGGTAGTCGCCTTCCCGATAAATGGTGAGCATTTCCTGGCGGACGACATCATGAATGGACATCCCTTGTCCGCCAAATAACGGCGGCTGCCCGCCCTTTGTCGCTTCGACATAAATAACTTTTTTATCACTATCGATATCGGTTACCTTCCAGCGTCGACCGCCGAAAATAATGTGTTGGTCAGGCATCAGTGGGGAATCAACGGGAATGGAGCCCAGTGTTTTGCTCCCCGCCACAATGCGAAATTCTTCCGGTGTGCTGAACACGGCGTAGAAGGTGTATTGATTTACCTGACGTTCGCCCTCGACGCCCAGAACCAGTTCGCCGCTTGATAGCTGGGTCAGAAACTGGTGCTCTCCCATATGCTTCAATAACGTTTTGAAGTCATCGATTCGGACTTTCTGAAATGGCCCTTGTTGACATAGCTGTGACCAGATCTGATCCGTACGCACGCCTCCCCACTGCGCCACGATCGCCAGGATCTGATGGAACAGGGTGGAATAGTGCATCTGCCGGGTATCAGCTGGCTCAAACCATTTGCTGCCGATAAGTAAGCGGATCATGGCCAGCGACACAACAAGCTGAAGCCTGAGCTGGTCGACAATGCCTGATGTTGGCGTCAGTTCATGTTCGGCAATCAGCATTCTCAATACGGCAGGCGAGTCGCGCCGACCGGAGCGTCCCATTCGCTGGCGCAGGCTGGCTACGGAATGGGGGGCGGTAACTTGCACAACGGAGCTGACTTTACCGATGTCGATGCCAAGCTCTAACGTCATCGTACAGATGGCGGTGGTGGGTAAGTTGCCTTGTTGAAGCCTCTGTTCCAGCGTTTCACGCAGATCTCTGGACAGCGAGCCGTGATGGGGGAAGAACTCATTGGGAACGATGCTAGCTTCACTCAGATCGCTAAGCGTAGCGGCAATGCTTTCGGTCCGTTTGCGGCTATTAGCGAACACCAGATGGGAGTCACCGCGACAGAGGCGAAAGATATCATGACAGATTTGCGTCTCTGCCGACGGCGGCGGTTGTTGGCCCGAGTTGGTTAGCGGTTCCAGAAAACCTTTCACCTGTACTTTTAGCGTGGCGTGAGTCTGACTGTCGGTAATAATGTCGCAGGGCAGACGTTGATTTGGCCGCAGAGATAACGGTACTCGCTCCAGTTCCCCCAGCGTTGCGCTGAGTGCGACTCGGGGGACTGGATTGTCGATTCTTCCGAGCAGGTGATCGATTCGATTTAACAGAGAGAGAAGCTGCATACCCCGCTCAGAACCGATGAAAGCATGGAATTCATCAATGGCGATATAGGCCAGTGGCGCGAAAGCCTGCTTTAACCATCCCGCATTGCGGATCAGCATCGCTTCCAGCGACTCCGGGGTGATAAGCAAAATACCGGCAGGGTTTTTCTTCGCTTTCAGTTTTTTGCTCTGCGCAACGTCACCATGCCAGGGCGTGACCGGCATCTCCAGCCCATCGCCGAGGCTTTCCAGCCGTCGATACTGATCGTTAATCAGAGCCTTAAGTGGGCTAATGTATAGAATGCCAAAACCGCCCTGAATATCCGCAATGGCAGAACAGGCGGGCAGGAAAAAAGCTTCCGTTTTACCCGCGGCAGTCGCGGCGCTGATCAGGACATCCCGATCGCCCGCTAATATCGGTGGAACGGCTTTTTTTTGCAGTTCCCGGAGATCGGCCCATCCCTGCCGGTATATCCACTTCTGTATCCGTGGATCCAGCCGCTGGTATTCGTTCATCATAATCTGAAGTCGGCCAGACCATCCTCATCGGCATCTTCTGCCGACGTTATTTCATCCATATCGCTGGGTTTTTCTTCCGCGATCGCGACACCGGCGATTAACTGTGACCACTGAATGGACGGGTTTTGTTCCAGCACGGCCAGCATATCCAGGAAGGCTTTAATCGTGTTTCGTGGCGTACGGAAATAGGCATCGCCAATAGTGTTGCTACAGTGGTGTAAAAATGCCGTCAGCGCATCATCAGGAACCAGATACTTATCCGCATCGCCGCCGGAATAAACGTGACGAAGGTTTTTCAACAGAATATAGAGCTCTTCCGGCGTTAAGCTGGCTAAGTGTAGGGAAGGGGACGAATAATCAATCACCCCGGCACGCTGGGCGAAGCTGTTTTCCGCCAGCCGAGACTGGAGCGCTTCGTAGCTGTATAGCCCCTTGCGCGGATCGAACAGGAACTCTGGCGTACCGCCAAGTAAAAAGCCAATATACTCAGCCGTTCCTTGCAGACAATCATTCAGAATACGCAGTATCTGTTCATAGTTCGCAACCCTGGCCTGCGTATTGCTTAGTTTGTACAGATTGACCATCTCATCCAGATTAACCAACAGACCCGCGTATCCGGCCTGACGTACAAACAGGCTCATCAGCTTTAGCGAATCGTAGAAAGAGGCATCAGAGATAATGGTGCGCACACCCAGATCGTTACTGGCGTCGGTTTTCGTGGTGTATTCACCTCTTAGCCAGCGGATGGCATTTGATTTCAGTGTCTCATTATCCTGCTCGTGGCCCTGCCAGTAACATTCAATGACTTTGGCGAAATCGTAACCGCCAACCATATCAGACAGGTCAGCGAGCTTTTGGTGAATAATCGTCGGAACCGTCACGTTTGTACTTTCTGCTTCTTTTCTGGCTTCCGTAATAAAGCGCTCAACCACGCTTAATAATGCATTTCCGTCCGGCTTATTGCGCGTGGACAGATTTTTCATTAGCTCAGAATAGAGGTTACGCGCCTGTCCACCCGTCGCGTGGATACGCCTATCCGGGGATAAATCGGCACTGATTGTCACCAGCTTTTTCTCTAGTGCGATTGAGCGCACAACGCTTAAAAAGAATGTCTTACCGGAACCGTATTCCCCGATAACCAGCCGGAATCCAGCACCGCCATCAGCGATACGCTCAATATCCTGATACAGCGCTTTTATCTCGTTGACCCGACCAACCTGAATATGCTGAATGCCAATTTTAGGCGTAACGCCTGACTTCAGTGACTGAATAATGGCGTCTCTTTCTTTGAGACGAATACGAATGCCAGACATAAATTATCCTTTGAGTTCTTGTGCAATTTCCAGGTCAACGTAAATATCATCGTCATCATCAAGCACCGGGGCGTCAACCTGTTCGAAAGACCAGTCATTAATTGCTTCAATCGCGCCGCTCAGCATCAAATTAAACTGCTGGCATAGCTCAGCGACTTCGTTTCGCGCCCAGCGCTCTTTTTCCAGCAAACGTTGGTAAAGCTGGTGATGTGCTTCATCAAGACCTGCGCCAGTATGTGACGGGCTCTCCGCCGGGGATTCGTCAGCGGGTTCATCTTCGGTGAAGATGGTGCTCAGCAACTGGCGTACGTCCGTGGTATCAGATTCATGACGGGCAAGGATCCGTCCATCAAGAGAAAACGCGCCGCTCGTCGCTGATGGGGTTTGTAACGTAGCAGTCGGTGTTGTTTCTGCGGTTGACAGGCGGTGGATATCGCTGGTGACAGTACTGCTGTCCAGGCCGAGGCTGGTGTAGATTTTTTCCAGTTGCTTAATTTCAGCCGGATCGATTTTTCCATCTGCGCAGGCGACGCTGATGATAACGTTGCCAATAGTGGATTTTTCTTTATCGCTGAGTTGCTCAATTTTACCTTTCAGGCCGGCCTGATTTGCAGGCGTATTGAGCCGCCAGGTGAGGTAGGCGTGCAGCGAGCGTTTTTCTGTTGGCGACAACGCATCATTGTGATCAATGGTTTTTTCCAGCGTGACCTGTTCAGCATCGTCCACGCGCTTGTCTATTTGTGCAATCATGGCGCCCAACCGAAGCGCCACCGAGACTGACGTAAATTCCGCCGACGGTACGTAGAATTCCGCATGTCCTTCGGGAAACAAAACAATATGTCCTTCTGGTTCTGGCCGGACAAGGTGATAGCGCATATCCGGCGCAATGCCGTAGCCTGCTCGCCTGGCGAAATTTTGCATCAGCTCGGCTTCTTTCTTATTAATCTTATCCGGTACAGGCATACCCAGTCTGGCCCAGAAATCAGCTACAGTCGCCAGTCCTGAATGTTCACGGATTTTCTCATCTGCCCAGTGTTTAAATTCAGCAAACAGGTGTTCTGCATCTTCGGTTAGTATTTCATCGGGAAGCAGCATGATGGCGGCGACATCACTTGGTGAGGCATCTTTTTTACCGAGATAGCGACTGTAGGCATCCAGCGCATTGATACAGGATTCTGCAACAGGAATTAATTTCTGAACAGGGGCTTTTAAAACGCTGGGATCGGGAAGATCCATCTGTTTTTTTACCTGAAGTTCCCGAAGCGTACCACTGGCGGGGGTATAGCTTAAATACAACCGTGTTTTATTGGGTTTGACGACAATACCGTCACCGTATTTTTGGGTATAACGCTGTTTGAATAACGCGGAAAATTCAGAATGACATCGACGGGCAGGCGTGCGCAGGGTGTAATCAGGAAAATAGTGTATCCATGCCAGTGCCAGATCGGCACAAACAGGTTGTCCTTTATCGACCACCGTCGCCAGATTTAATCTGAACAGTATTGAACTCCTCGACGAAAAATACTCGCTTTCGCTGTGCATAGATAGCAGCTTTGGTCTGAGAATGCTCATCATTTCCAGCAACTGCGTTGCATAATGCTGGAAGGAGCCGCTTGCCTGAAATACGGTTCTCAGGCGCGATATCTCTTCAAATAATGCTTTGAATTCATTGTCAGAAATGGATTCTTGTGTGCCATCTGCCAGTACGCGGCGTTCAAGACCATAAAAATAGATAAAAACATAGCCAACAGGGCAACTCGCATCGCTGCGATCGCTTGCCAGCCAGTCAAGATAGGCACCACGGCAGCGAGGGGAGAGTGTGGCAAAGGTGGGCCAATATCCTAGAGATTCATCATAATAATGGCGTGAAATGGGTTCGATGGGGAAAGCGTCGTTAACCAGCGAAGCATCGGAACCATCGTTATAAAGATAGCCATATTCTCCTGATGAATGTGTTTTTAACCGCCCGCCGAAATAAAAATGACCGTGATTAATAACGACGTTTTGAATGGTGATGCTTTCTCCCGGTTTGACCCATCGCGCTGGCGTGGTATTGCTACGGGCGGCGCTTTCTCGCGATGGCTGGCGGCTGGCGCTGTATTCAACCGCCTGTCCATTAACGAAGCTGAAGGTTGCTAGTTCATCATCATCGTCGACCTGAGAATGCATATTTATCACGCTGCTGTCTGGATTATTGAGGGATTTCTGTTTGGATGAATGATTTATCTTGGTGATAGTTTTGCTGTTTACTTTGCAGGGCGGCGACTTTTTCTTTTTTGTAAACAGAAGCCAGATAACAGCCAGCATAATAACAAATATCCAAAAACCCATTCCGTGCCCTTAATCGCTGATAACGCTTTCCGGCATTGTTCAACTATCGGCAAAGACGGTAAGCATAAAACTGGAAGAGAGATCGTAAAATGATACCGCGAATGGGCTGGAGTACAAGCATAAAAACCATATCATTCACAAGGTTTATGCCATATATATGGGGGCGTAATTGGGTGGGCAGGTTATTCCCGTGAATCATGCTTAAAACGATTGATTACAACTTGCTCATGATGAAGATGATCGGCAATTTCAGCAAATCCGTCAGGCTTAAGAAAGAACATCCAACTTCCACCGCCGTTTGATGATCCCTAGCAACCTCGGCGGGAGTATGTTCTCGATCCAGACTCAGCGAACCGCGAATCAACTCTCCCCCAGGCTGATTCAGGCAATGTAACCAACTATATGCTTTACGCTGGATCCGTATTAGCTCATTACCGACGCTTGCGTTTGCAGTTCTAATAGGTAAGCGGTTTCCAGCCCTATGAAGACTGACTCGCGTTCAACCCGGACCGACTACCAGACGGCTCATTACCTGTTTGGCTTTCCAGCTAATAAAAACAGCTGATGTAAAAGGGGGGGCACGCATTCAGCGATAAACCTGTTGGCACTTGAAGCAGATAGAGTCAACACTGATTTGCTCTACAAACAGGTAGGATATTACACCGACACCATCAAGGCACCTTGTGAGCTAAGGACGGAAACAGGGGCGTATCAAGTTGCTGAATTAGCCAAAAAGCAAAAACCCGCCTTTTGGGCGGGTTTTTTAAATAGTGGTGCCCGGACTCGGAATCGAACCAAGGACACGGGGATTTTCAATCCCCTGCTCTACCGACTGAGCTATCCGGGCAACGGGGCGCATTAAACCCGATCTGCCCGTTGCCGTCAACGAAAAATGTTGTTTTCGTTACAGACTGCGCAATCTCTCACCATTTCGCCGCATCCTTAAGCGAAAAAGTGCGTCCAGAGCGCGGAGAGCGGCATGGCGAGCAGCAATGCGGGCAGCATATTCACCACCGCGAACATCTTGATCCCGCAAATACGTAGGCCCGTCGCCAGCAGCAGCAGGCCGCCGACGGCGGTGAAGTCCGCCATCATCGCCGGCGTGGTCAGCGGAAGAATCAAGGTGGCGCAGGTGGCAAGCGCCAGCTGGATCAGCAGCATCGGGACGCAAATCGCCGCTACGGCAATGCCGAGCGTGGTGGCGAAAATAGTGGCGGTGAAGAAGTCGAGAAACGCTTTTGCAATCAATATGCTCGGGTCGCCCGTCATCCCTTCCTGCATCGAACCGAAAATCCCGGTGCCGCTGGCGCAAAACAGAATAATGATGGCAACGTAGTTCTGAATAAACGACTCGTGCGTGCCGTGCTTCGCCTTGCCCGGCCGGGCAATCAGGTTTTTGGCTTTGCCTACCGCGCTATTGATGCCTTTTTCCAGATAGCAAAACTCGCCAATCAGCGCGCCGAGCAGGGTGGCCAGCACCATGACGGGCAGGTTGGCGCATTTGATCACTAAAAGGATGCCGATGCCTAAGGATGCCAGGCCGAATATAGAGGGCATGGATGAGCGGATACGCTCCGGCAGCCGCTGACTCAACACTGCGCCCAGTACGCCGCCCAGCAATACGGCTCCGGCGTTAATAAATGGCCCGATAACCACGGTTAACTCCTGTTATTTACTCATTGATATTGCATTATTATGGCACGTCAGGGCTGCGCGGGCCTTAGCTTTGGGTGGTTTCGTGCATACTGATTCCTTCTTGCGCCTAAAAATAAAAGGTGACATGATTGCGCGAATTTTCTCCTCCCTGTCTCACCGTTCGGTGAGGGTATTTGCGCTTATGAAAACCATGAAAATTGCCGTCAGCCATGAGCTGGTATCCAAAGTTTCTACGCACCGTGAAAAGGTGACGCTGGATAACACCGATTTCACCGATGTGGCGGCAGTCGTCATTACGGTTGTTGAAAGCTACAGCGGCATTCTCGCATTGCTGAAGCGTACGGGCTTTCAGCTACCGGTGTTTATGTTCTCGCAAGAGCCTGGAGAGATGCCTGATGGCGTCACGGCGATTATCTCGGGTAAAGCTCAGGAGTTTCTGGAACTGGAGAGCGCCGCCTGCCGTTACGAAGAGGATCTGCTGCCGCCTTTTTTCGACACCCTGAGCCAGTACGTGGAGATGGGCAACAGCACCTTCGCCTGTCCGGGCCACCAGCACGGGGCGTTTTTCAAAAAACACCCGGCAGGGCGACAGTTCTATGATTTCTTCGGTGAGAACGTGTTTCGCGCCGACATGTGCAACGCCGACGTAAAGCTGGGCGATCTGCTGATCCACGAAGGCTCCGCCAAGCACGCGCAAAAGTTCGCGGCGAAAGTGTTCAACGCGGACAAAACCTACTTTGTGCTGAACGGTACGTCAGCGGCCAACAAGGTAGTGACCAACGCGCTGCTGACGCGCGGGGACCTGGTGCTGTTCGACCGCAACAACCATAAATCTAACCACCACGGGGCGCTGATCCAGGCGGGCGCCACGCCGGTGTATCTTGAGGCAGCGCGCAATCCGTTTGGCTTTATCGGCGGGATTGACGAGCACTGCTTTAATAACGCGTATCTTCGGGATCTGATCCGCGAGGCTGCGCCGGAGAAGGCCGACGAGGCGCGCCCGTTCCGCCTGGCGATCATTCAACTTGGCACCTACGACGGGACGATCTACAACGCTCGTCAGGTGATCGACAAGATCGGCCATCTGTGTGACTACATTCTCTTTGACTCAGCCTGGGTGGGCTATGAGCAGTTTATCCCGATGATGGCGGAAACGTCCCCGTTGTTGCTGGAGCTGAACGAGAACGATCCGGGCATTTTCGTGACCCAGTCGGTGCATAAGCAGCAGGCCGGGTTCTCGCAAACGTCGCAGATCCATAAAAAGGATAACCACATTCGCGGTCAGGCACGCTTCTGCCCGCACAAGCGGCTGAACAACGCGTTTATGCTGCACGCCTCCACCAGCCCGTTTTATCCGCTGTTCGCGGCGCTGGACGTGAACGCCAAAATCCACGAAGGGGAGAGCGGGCGCAGGCTGTGGGCGGAGTGCGTCGAGCTGGGCATTGAGGCGCGCAAGGCTATCATTGCCAACTGCCATATGATCAAACCGTTTATCCCGCCGGTGGTGGCGGGACGGCCGTGGCAGGATCATCCGACTCACGCTATCGCCAGCGAGCTTCGCTTCTTCAGCTTCGAGCCGGGGGCCAAATGGCACGGATTTGAGGGCTATGCGAGCGAGCAGTACTTTGTCGACCCGTGCAAGCTGCTGCTGACCACGCCGGGCATTGATGCCGAAACCGGGGAGTACACGGATTTCGGTATCCCGGCGACGATTCTGGCGCACTACCTGCGTGAAAACGGCATCGTGCCGGAGAAGTGCGATCTCAACTCGATCCTGTTCCTGCTGACGCCTGCCGAAAGCAGCGAGAAGCTGGCGCAGCTGGTGGCGATGCTGGGGCAGTTTGAGCAGCATATTGAAGACGACACGCCGCTGGCGGACGTGCTGCCGACGATCTTCCAGAAATACCCGGTGCGCTACCGGGATTACACGCTCCGCCAGCTGTGCCAGGAGATGCACGATCTCTACGTCAGCTTTGACGTGAAGGATCTGCAGAAGGCGATGTTCCGTAAGGAGAGCCTGCCTGCGGTGGTGATGAACCCGCAGGATGCGAACCGGGCCTATATTCGCGGAGAGGTGGAGCTGGTGCGCATACGGGATGCCGCAGGGCGCATTGCTGCAGAAGGGGCGCTGCCCTATCCGCCGGGCGTGCTGTGCGTGGTGCCGGGTGAAGTCTGGGGCGGGGCGGTACAGCGCTACTTCCTGGCGCTGGAGGAGGGCATCAACCTGCTGCCGGGCTTCTCGCCGGAATTGCAGGGCGTGTATAGCGAGAAAGATGCCGACGGGATCAAGCGGCTGTATGGGTATGTGTTGAAGTAGTGTGGGACGTTGCCCCTCACCCTAACCCTCTCCCCAAAGGGGCGAGGGTGAAAAGACGGCTCCGTGCCATCCCCTCTCCCCTTTGGGGAGAGGGTTAGGGTGAGGGGGAGAATTTCATCAAACCGCACTACGCTTGTACATCCTCCTCGGGTGCCCAATCTTGCCGTACAGCATCTCCACGCTCAGAAAACCCGTTTCCACGCAGTGTTCCAGATAGCGCCGGGTGGTGGTTTTACTCAATCCCGTCTCGCTCACCACTTCATCTACCGAAAAGCAGTGGGTTGCCTTGTCGTTAAACAGCGCCTGAACCCGCGCCAGCGTATTCTCCTCAATGCCCTTGCTGCCGCTGTCCTGGCGGTAGTTTTTCGCCTGTAGCTGATAGAGCGAATCGACGTTCTGCTGGTCGACAATCTTCCAGACCCGCTGCTGTTCGGCAAACTGCACAAAGCGCTCCAGCGACTGGCTGAGCCGCTTCCAGGAAACCGGCTTGAGGATATAATCAAACGCGCCGTTGCGAATCGCCTGGCTGCAGGTGTCCATATCGCTGGCGGCGGTGATGAAAATCACCGAGCAGTTGGCGCGGGTCAGCATCGGGTTGCTGATAAGGGTGATGCCTTTGCCGTCAGGCAGATAGTTATCCAGCAGCATCAGCTGCGGCTGTTTACTCTCAAGCTGAACCTGCGCGTCGGCCAGCGACGAGGCAATCCCGACCAGCCGCAGGCGCGGGTGTTTACCTATCAGCTCCGCGTGCAGCTGTGCCAGTTCGTTCTCGTCTTCAACAATCAGTACGTCGATAAGTTCATGTTGCATAGTCGGTATCTTCCAGTTGCCGGACGGTTCCCGAGGCCGGGATAAACAGTGAGAAAATGGCACCGTGCGGCGTGTTATCGGCAACTTCTATTGTGCCGCCAGCCTGCGTGACGTAGCTTTCGATCAGATACAGGCCAATCCCGTGATCGCCCCGCGTTTTGGTGGTGATGCCGCGTTCAAAGATCCGATCACGGATCGCCGGTGTAATGCCAACGCCCTGGTCGGCCACTTCAATAATCAGCTCCTGTTCGCTGAGTTTTATCAGCACTTCCACCGGCGCATGGGGAAGCGGCGACCGCTGTGTCGCTTCGATGGCGTTATCCAGCAGGTTGCCAATAATCGAAATCAGCTCTTGCTCCCCCAGCGGCAGGAACGGTTTGTCCAGCCGACACGCCGGATCGAAACTCAACTCGACGCCTTTCTCCCGCGCGCGGGCGGCTTTCCCCAGCAGCAGGCCGCAAAGTGTCGGGGAACTAAAGCGGGAGGAGATAAAGTCCAGCAGCTCCTGAGCATGCTCCGACTGCGCCTGAATGTAGCGAATGGCCTCTTCATAGCGGCCCATATGCAGCAGGCCGGAGAGGGTGGTCATCCGGTTTAACTGCTCATGGCGCATAATGCGCAGGTTATCGACGTAGCGTTTTACCTGGCTGAGCTGGGCGCTCAGCGAGTCGATCTCGTTGCGATCGCGGAAGGTGATCACCCAGCCCTGCAGCGACCCCTCAAGCATGATGTGTACCCGGCTGGCAATGACCGTGAGATCGTTAAAGCGGCAAATCTCGTCATGGGTATCTTTCGCCAGCATCGTCTGGGTGTCGAAGAACGGGACCGGATCGATCACCTGGCTTATCAGCTGCCCGCGCAGTTCCCGGGCCGGCTGGCTCAGGCCCAGCAGCTTGCGCGCCGCCTGGTTGATCACCTCTATGCGCCGTTCGTTATCAATGGCGATCACGCCTTCGTAGATGGACTCCATCATCGCCTTTTGCTGGCGCACCAGCAGGCCGATCTCTCGTGGCTCCAGGGAGAAGATCTGCTTCTTGATGCTGCGGGTAAAGAACCAGGAGAAGACAAAGAGGGCGACCAGCAGCAGCACGGCGGCAATAAGGATATTGACCACTTTACTGACGGTAATGGTGTCCAGGTAGCTGGTGAGATAGCCCACCGAAACAATGCCGACTACCTGCCCGGCGTCGTTGAAAATGGGCGCTTTACTGCGCAGCGAAATGCCCAGCCCGCCTTTACGAATGGTTGTCGTGCTCTTTCCATGCAGCACGGCTTCATTGTCGCCGCCGACCAGCGTCGTGCCCACCCTGTCGGCAAAGACGGAGTGAAAAAGATGCCGTCCCGTATTATCGCCAATGACAATAAAGCTGGCGTCGCTGTGTGCGGCCATTTTCTGCATAAAATCATGAATGGCGTTGATATCTTTTTGTTCAACTTCAGTACGCAATGACGGAATAAGCGCAATCTCTTCCGCCTGTATTTTGGCGCGCGCGCTCATTTCCTGATATAGCTGTTTTCCGACATCGGCATAATAATATCCGCCCAGCAGCGCAAAAAGCACTGAGAAAAAGGCAACCAGCGAAATAAACAGCTTAATCTGGAAAGAGACTTTCATAACTATCACGCAAAGTAGCGGCAAAGATCGTCAATATATCATCTTTTTTCATGCGGATGTCCGCTTTGCGGGAAACTTGTGATCCCTTGCACAGCAAGGGCTGTAAATGATTTATCCTGAAGGCTTAGGCTCTTCATGCCGCTAAGTTAAATGTTATTTGCTTGTTCACTTCAGAAAAGAAACCATAAAAACCACGATAATAAATAAGGCATAAATCACATTAAATAAAAGAAACCATTAAAACCATAGCTGCCATTAAAACTTCGCTTTTAATATGCCATTCCTCACATAAAGTAAGCCTTTGTGACTCTAAGCTGAACGCACAAAATAACTAAGGGGCTTATTATGAGCACAACTGACGATTCTTTCTCTGTTACCCACGACCCGATTGAAATTCAGCGGCCTTCGCTTAAGGAGCGCTGGTGGCATATTATGGATACCTGGAAAATCGGGATTATTCCTCTGCCGCTGTTCGTTCTGGCGGGCGCGCTGATTGCGATTGACTGCCTGGGCGGAAAGCTGCCGAGCGACATCGTGGTGATGGTCGCGACGCTGGCCTTCTTTGGCTTTGCCTGCGGCGAGTTTGGCAAACGTCTGCCGATTGTCGGCAAGCTCGGCGCGGCGGCGATTTGCGCCACCTTTATCCCTTCCGCGCTGGTCTATTACGGCCTGCTGCCGGACGTGGTGGTCGAGTCCACCACTAAGTTCTACAAATCCACCAACATTCTCTATCTCTACATCTGCTGCATTATTGTCGGCAGCATCATGAGCATGAACCGCACCGTGCTGATTCAGGGCTTCCTGCGCATCTTCTTCCCGATGCTGTGCGGTGAAATCGTCGGCATGCTGGTGGGGATGGGCGTCGGCCTGGCGCTGGGCCTTGAGCCGTTCCAGATCTTCTTCTTTATCATTCTGCCGATTATGGCGGGCGGCGTCGGGGAAGGGGCAATTCCGCTTTCCATCGGCTATGCCACCCTGCTGCACATGGACCAGGGCGTGGCGCTCGGCCGCGTGCTGCCGATGGTGATGCTCGGCGGCCTGACGGCAATCATCATCTCCGGCTGCCTGAACCAGCTCGGTAAACGCTACCCGCACCTGACCGGTGAAGGCCAACTGATGCCTAACCGCGCGAATGCCGATGCCACCGTCTCGCAGCCTGCGTTTTCCGGCAAAGCGGACGTCACCACCATCGCCTCCGGCGCGCTGCTGGCGGTGCTGCTCTACATGCTCGGCATGCTCGGCCACAAGCTGATTGGCCTGCCTGCTCCGGTCGGCATGCTGTTTATGGCGGTGCTGGTGAAGCTCTGCAACGGCGCCTCTCCGCGCCTGCTGGAAGGCTCGCAGGTGGTGTACAAATTCTTCCAGACCTCCGTGACCTACCCCATCCTCTTCGCCGTTGGCGTGGCCATCACCCCGTGGCATGAGCTGGTGGCGGCCTTCACCGTCAGCAACCTGCTGGTGATCGTCAGCACCGTCTCCGCGCTGGTGGCGACCGGCTTCTTCGTCGGCAAAAAGATTGGTATGCACCCGATTGACGTCGCCATCGTCTCCTGCTGCCAGAGCGGGCAGGGTGGTACCGGCGACGTGGCGATCCTGACCGCAGGCAACCGCATGAGCCTGATGCCGTTCGCCCAGATTGCAACCCGAATCGGCGGGGCAATTAACGTCTCTATTTCACTGCTGATTCTGGGCAACTTCCTCGTTTAAGTATTCAGGAAAGAACAATGAAACTCGCAAGCTTTTTATACCAGGGAAAACGCAGCTACGGCATCGTCCAGGCCGACGGCGTGATTGATTTAGGCCGCCGTCTGGGCGACCGCTACGGCGACCTCAAGGCGCTGCTGCAGGGCAACGGGCTGGCGCTGGCCACCCGTTACCTGAACGACGCGGTGGACGTGCCGATGAGCGCCATCACCTTCTTGCCGGTGATTGTGCAGCCGGAAAAAATCCTCTGCGTGGGCATGAACTATGCCGACAAGCGCAAGGAGTTTGACCAGCACAACCCGGCCCCGACGCTGTTCGTCCGCTTCCCGGATTCACAGACCGGCCACAACGAGCCGGTGCTGAAGCCGCGCCACTCCAGCGAATTCGACTACGAAGGCGAGCTGGCGGTGATCATCGGCAAAGGCGGGGAGAACATCAGCCGCGACGACGCCCTGCGCCACGTGGCGGGCTACAGCTGCTACATGGACGGCTCCGCACGCGACTGGCAGCACACCTGGTTCACCGCCGGAAAAAACTGGCGCCAGACCGGGGCGTTTGGTCCGTGGATGGCGACGGCGGATGAAATTCCTGACCCGCACCAGCTGGCGATCCGCACCTGGCTGAACGGCCGCATGGTGCAGGAAGACAATACCAGCAGCATGATCCACAAGGTCGCGGAGCTGATCGAGTACATCAGCACCTTCACACGCCTCAGCCCGGGGGACGTGATAATCACCGGCTCCCCTGGCGGGGTGGGTAAAAAGCGTAACCCGCCGCTGTTTATGAAGGAGGGGGATCGCATTGAGGTGGAGATCGAGCATATCGGTCATCTGAGCAACGTGATCGTGGAAGCGCCAGCCGTCGGGCTTGCGGCGGCTCACTGAGAAAGGCGGCATGAACAGTCAACCCATCGATTTTCGCCACACCCTCGTGGCGAAACACCCGGAACGCTTAAGCCAGATCCGCTACCTGCTGGCAGACAGCGGCCTTGGCCTGGACAACGACATCACGCTGTTTGTCGAAGCCTGGTCCGGCGCGCAGCTGGTGGGTTGCGCAGGGCTTGCCGCCAACGTCATCAAATGCGTGGCGGTCAACGAGCAGCTTCGCGGCGAGAACCTCAGCGCGCGGCTGCTGGCAGAGGTGGAAAATGCGGCGCTGGAGCGCGGCCATTTTCACCTCTTCCTCTGCACCCGTCCGTGCAACCGGGAGCGCTTTGCCCGCAGCGGCTTCTGGCCGATTGCCCAGAGCGGGAACAACGCGGTGCTGATGGAGAACACCCCGCAGGGGATCGAACGCTACTGCCGTTCCCTGCGCGCGAAGCGCAGGTGCGGGGAGAACATTGGCGCGATAGTGATGAACGCCAATCCGTTCACCCTCGGGCACCGCCATCTGGTGGAGCAGGCGGCGCAGCGGTGCGATACCCTGCATCTGTTCGTGGTGCGTGAAGACGCCTCGTTCTTCCCGTTCAGCGCGCGTCTTGAGATGGTGCGCGCGGGCGTGGCGCATCTGCCAAACGTGGTGGTGCATGAAGGCTCGCAGTACATCATCTCCCGCGCCACCTTCCCGGCCTACTTCCTGAAGGAGACCGGCAAAGTGCAGCAGGCGTGGAGCGAGATCGACGTGCTGATCTTCCGGGACTTCATCGCCCCGGCGCTCGGCATCACCCACCGCTTCATCGGCTCGGAGCCGTTTTGCGATATCACCCGCCAGTACAACCAGACGCTGCACGACCTGCTTGCCTCGCACATCGAAGTGGTGGAAATGCCGCGCATCAAGGCCACCGGCAACGCCATTTCGGCGTCCGAAGTGCGCCGTTTACTCAAGACACAGCAGTTTTCCCGGATCCGCGAGATCGTCCCGGACTCCACCTTCACGCATCTTGAAGCACATTATCGTGCGAGTGCGGAAGTCGCATAACTATCAGGAATTTATCATGAAAATTGTAAGGGAGGCGCTGGCCGGAACGCAGGAGTCCAGCGACCTGATGGTGAAAATCGCTCCCGCTCACGGCGAGCTGGAGATTGTCATCCACAGTGAAGTGATTAAGCAGTTTGGCGAGCAGATTCGCCAGGTGGTCAACGACACGCTGTGCGCCATGAACGTGCGCCAGGGACTTATCATTATTGAAGACAAAGGGGCGCTGGACTGTGTGATCCGCGCCCGCCTGCAGAGCGCGCTTCTGCGCGCTGCCGATGAGCAGGCCATCAACTGGGGGGCGCTGAAATGAGCAAACTCCGCCGCAGTATGTTGTTTCTGCCGGGCGCCAACGCCGCCATGCTTTCCACCGCGTTTATCTACCGCCCCGACTCCATCATGTTTGACCTTGAGGACGCCGTCGCCCTGCGCGAGAAGGATACCGCGCGCATGCTGGTTTTCCACGCGCTTCAGCACCCGATGTATCAGGATATTGAAACCGTGGTGCGCATTAACCCGCTCAGCACGCCGTTTGGCCTGCTGGATCTGGAGGCCGCCGTGCGCGCGGGCGTGGACGTTATTCGTCTACCGAAAACCGACACCCCGGACGACATCTACGAGCTGGAAGGCCACCTCGAGCGCATTGAGCGCGAGTGCGGCCGGGAGGTTGGCTCCACCCGCGTGATGGCAGCGATTGAGTCAGCCGTTGGCGTCATCAACGCCGTGGCGATTGCCCGCAGCTCTGTGCGCCTCATCGGCATTGCGCTGGCCGCCTTTGACTACGTGATGGACATGCAGACCGAGCGCGGCGACGGCACCGAGCTGTTCTACGCCCGCTGCGCCGTGCTGCACGCCGCCCGCGCGGCGGGCATCGACGCGTTCGACGTGGTGTGGTCAGACGTTAACGACGAGGCCGGGTTCCTGCGCGAGGTCGATCTGATCCGCAAGATGGGCTTCAACGGCAAATCGCTGATTAACCCGCGCCAGATTGACCTGCTGCACAACGCCTACGCCCCGACTCAGGAAGAGGTGGATCACGCCAAAAGGGTGATTGAGGCGGCAGAAGAGGGCGAGCGTAACGGCCTGGGCGTGGTGTCGCTCAACGGCAAAATGGTGGATGCACCGATTATTAACCACGCGCAGGTGGTGCTGGAGCGCGCGGCGGCCTCAGGCGTGCGTCGGTAAGGATGAGATGATGAATCAGACAGAACTTCTCCACGTGAATTTTCCCCATCTGCGGGATCTCAAACCCTTTGATACCGCCCACAGCGCCACGCCGTGGCTGGCGGACAGCGACGCGAAGCACGGCCGCAAGCTCTGCGCCTCCATTGAAGAGGCGGTTAAGCGCTGCGGCCTGCAGGACGGGATGACCATTTCCTTCCACCACGCGTTTCGCGAAGGCGACCGGGTGATCAACACCGTCGTGGCGCTGCTGGCGCGGATGGGATTCAAAAACCTGACCCTGGCCTCCAGCTCGCTGATGACCTGCAACGACGCGCTGATCGAGCATATCGAAAGCGGCGTCATCACCCGGATTTACACCTCGGGCATGCGCGGCAGGCTGGCGGACGCCATCTCCCACGGGCTGATGGACGAGCCGGTGCAGATTCACTCCCACGGCGGGCGCGTGAAGCTGCTCCAGGACGGCGAGCTGAATATCGACGTGGCGTTTCTCGGCGTGCCGTGCAGCGATGAGTTTGGCAACGCCAACGGGACGCACGGTAAATCGTGCTGCGGTTCCCTGGGCTACGCGATGGTGGA
Source organism: Enterobacter nematophilus (assembly GCF_026344075.1). Classification (NCBI taxonomy): domain Bacteria; kingdom Pseudomonadati; phylum Pseudomonadota; class Gammaproteobacteria; order Enterobacterales; family Enterobacteriaceae; genus Enterobacter; species Enterobacter nematophilus. The sequence continues at coordinate 325,377 of NZ_JAPKNE010000003.1, forward strand.
CGCGCACTTTGCCCGCAAGGTGGTACTGCTGACCGAAGAGCTGGTGCCGTTCCCCAATATGCCCGCCAGCCTGGTGCAGGACCAGGTGGACTACATCGTGCAGGTGGAGAGCGTGGGCGACCCGGCGAAAATCAGCGTCGGCGCGGCGCGCGTCACCAGCAACCCGCGCGAGCTGATGATTGCCCGCTATGCGGCGGACGTGATTGAACACTCCGGCTACTTCAAACCGGGCTTCTCGATGCAGACCGGCTCCGGCGCGGCGGCCACCGCCTGCACCCGCTTTATGGAAGAGAAGATGGAGCGCAGCGGCGTGAAGGCGCGCTTTGCGCTCGGCGGCATCACCGGCAGCCTGGTGGATCTGCACGAGAAGGGGCTCATTGAAAAGCTGCTCGACACCCAGTGCTTTGACGGCCAGGCGGCGGCCTCGCTGGCGCGCAACCCGGACCACGTGGAGATCTCCACCAACGTTTACGCCAACCCCGGCAGCAAGGCGGCAAGCTGCGACCAGCTCGACGTGGTGATCCTCAGCGCCCTCGAAATCGACGTTGATTTCAACGTTAACGTTATTACCGGCTCCGACGGCGTGATGCGCGGCGCGTCCGGCGGACACTGCGACGTGGCCGCCGCGGCGAACCTGACCATTGTGGTCGCGCCGCTACTGCGCAGCCGTATTCCGACGGTCGTGAAGCGGGTTACCACGCGCCTCACGCCGGGCGAAAGCATCGACGTGCTGGTCACCGACCACGGCATTGCGGTCAATCCGGCGCGCGCGGAGATCCGCGAGCGGCTGCTGGAAGCCGGGCTGAAGGTTGTGGACATCACCGCACTTTACGAGCGGGCGATTTCCCTGACCGGCGTACCGAAACCGATTGAATTTACCGACAAAATCGTCGGGGTGATCCGCTACCGCGACGGCAGCGTTATCGACACCGTGCGACAGGTGAAGGAGTAGTTATGACAATAGCGACACCCGTGCGGGCGGGTGTCAGCCTGGACGAACTGCTGGCGGCGAAAGAGCGCCGCGCAGCCCGTCAGGCTGACGTGCTTGAGCACTATAAACAGCCGGTGATCTCCCTCACGCTGGTCACGCCGGGGGAAATTAAGGACAGCCTGCGCTATCGCAATACCATGGGCGTGGCGCTACAAACGTGCGACCAGCTGCTGTGGGAGAACCGCTGGCAGGTGCTGGATCGTCAGGTGCTGTGGCTGCCCACCGGGCCTGAGGCCATCTGGTGCGTGGCGCATCCGGCGGTGGAAATCAAAGCGCACTGTGCGGAGCTGGAGCAGACGCACGCGCTCGGCAGGCTGTGGGATCTGGACGTGATTTGCCCTCAGAACGGCCACGTCGGGCGCCAGTCGCTGGGGGCGAACCTCAGACGCTGCCTGATCTGCGACGAGCCCGCTCACGCCTGCTCCCGTTCACGAAAGCATCCTGTTGAGGCGGTGGTTTCCCGCGTGGAGAAGATGATTGATGACTGGTTTGCTCGCGACTAAGCCGCGCCCGGCTGACGTGCCCTCGCTTGCCGAAGCGGCGCTGTGGCAGGAGCTGGAGCTGACGCCCAAGCCGGGGCTGGTGGACACGCTTAACAGCGGTTCCCATCGCGATATGGACCACGCGCTGTTTTCCCGCAGCATCGCGGCGATTGCGCCCTGGTTTTCACGCTTTGCTGAACTCGGTAACGCGCATGCGGATAAGCCCGCTGACGCACAGCTACGGATTATCCGCCCGATGGGGATGGCCTGCGAGCAGGCGATGTACGCCGCGACGAACGGCGTGAACACCCACAAGGGCGGGATTTTTGCTCTGGGTTTACTGTGCTTCGCCGCCGGGCGTGTGAAAAACGTCTCGGCAGACAGTCTCTGCTGTGAGGTGAGTAACATCTGCCGCGGGCTGGTGTCGCGGGAGCTGGCCGCGCGCAGCGGACGGGCGACGGCGGGCGAGCGGCAGTATCAGCAGTACGGCTTAACCGGGGCGCGCGGCGAGGCGGAGAGCGGCTTTGCGACGGCGCGTAAGGCGCTGAGGCAGTGGAACGGACGGTCGCTTCACGGCCTGCTGTTGCGCCTGATGGCGGTCAATCAGGACAGTAATCTCGTGTCGCGCGGCGGCATTGAAGGGTTGCGCTACGTGCAGGGCTACGCGCGGGAACTGCTGGCTAACGGCTGGGACCGCGAGGCGTTGCGTAGAATGGATAATGCATTGATCGAACGGAATTTAAGCCCTGGAGGCAGCGCGGATTTGCTGTCGGTGGGGTGGGTACTTGCTGCAATAAAATAGCCGGGCGGTGGCTTCGCCTGCCCGGCACAACAATTAATGCGCGACTGGCTGTACGCCGTGCGGTTCGCGTACATGCTTGTACTGGAACAGCACGATAAACGCGAAGAACAGCACCAGCGAGTACCCCGCGAAGATCAGCCACACCGGCTGCCAGTTGGTGATGCCGTTGGTGGTGTACATCTCAACCACTTTTCCGCTCACCACGCCGCCCAGAATACAGCCGAAGCCGTTGGTCATCATCAGGAACATACCCTGCGCGCTGGCGCGGATTTCAGGCTTCACCTCTTTTTCCACAAACACCGAACCGGAGATGTTGAAGAAGTCGAAGGCGCAGCCGTAAACAATCATCGACAGCACCAGCAGCACGGTACCGAACGCGCTCGGGTCGCCGTAGGCGAACAGGCCGAAGCGCAGCATCCACGCGGCGATACTGATCAGCATAACGTTCTTGATGCCGTAGCGGCTCAGGAAGAACGGGATGGTCAGGATGAACAGCGTCTCGGAGATCTGCGAGATGGACATCATCACCGACGCGTGCTCAACGATAAAGCTGCCGGCAAACAGCGGATCGTTATCGAAGCTGTGCAGGAAGGTGTTGCCGAACATGTTGGTGATCTGCAGCTCCGCGCCCAGCAGCATGGAGAAGATAAAGAAGATCGCCATGCGTTTGTTTTTGAACAGCGCGAACGCGTCCAGGCCGAGCATGGTGCTCCAGCTCTGGTTTTTCTGCTGGTTAGACACCGGAATGGTTGGCAGCGTCAGGGTGAACAGCGCCAGCAGCACGGAGAGCGCCGCGCCGATGTACAGCTGCATATGGCTCAGCTCGAAGCCCGCGAAGCTCACGCCCCACATCGCCATGATAAAGCCGATGGTGCCCCAGATACGGATTGGCGGGAAATCGGTGACGATATCCAGGCCGGCAGATTTCAGGCGGTAGTAGGAGATGGTGTTGATCAGCCCAAGCGTTGGCATATAGGCCAGCGAGTTAAGCAGGATCACCATAAACATCGCCCCCGGCGTGGTCACTTCGGCCGCCATAAACAGCGTCCCCGCACCCACCAGATGGCAAAGCATGTACAGCCATTTCGCGCTTAACCACTTATCCGCCACGATACCGAGCAGCGTTGGCATAAAGACAGCCGCAATACCCAGCGAGCTGTATACGGCACCGATTGACGCACCGTCGAACTTGAGCGTCACAAACATATAGGAGCCGAGTGTAGTCAGCCAGCTACCCCACAGGCAGAACTGCAGAAACGACAATATTTTAAGCTGCAGCTTAAGGTTCATGTTACTTTCCTCACAAGTGAGCGGGAGATATGTTGTTTTGGGAACATTCAGGGTTGTTATTTGATGCAATTCTATCAGTTGGCAACGATATGTTTTGTTACCTCCCGCAAAAAAATGCAATCCACATTAATTTGCAGTTTGGATTGTGATGCAAATAACATTTTCGTATGGGTGGGGAAAAGCAGAACACCTTCTCCTTGCAGGAGAAGGTGTGTTGATTATCGACGACGATAGTTCTTCTGCGCCGTATTCACCTTGTACAGATAGCGGCGGGATTCCGCAGACGGGTGGCGGGTGGTGAGGGTTGAGTAGACATCCCCCGGCGCCATGCTGTTAATGATGTTCGCGGCCTGCACTTTGTCATTCGAGAACACGCGCAGCACGCTGCCCGCGCCGCCGTTGTAGGCGGTGATTACCGCGTAGCGGCGTGAGGTCGGGTTATCAATTCCGCCAAGATAGACATTGTTCAGCATCGCCAGATAGGCCGTGCCGGTATCAATGTTGCTTTGCGGGTCGAACAGGTAGCTGCGGCTCGGCGTGCCGGATTTGCCCTGCGAGCGGAAGACGTCTTTACCGGCGCTGTGCTGGACAACCTGCATCAGCCCCAGCGCGTCAGAACGGCTGACCGCGTATGGGTTGAACGACGATTCGGTCTGCATAATCGCCAGGATCAGCGACTCATCCACGCCGTACTTGCGCGAGGCCTGACGCACCATGCCGAGGTACTTGTGCGCACGCTTGTCGAGGTGGTTCGGCACGAGATTAATGGTGACGCTGTAGATAATCTTCAGGCCGTTAGAGCGGCTTTTCAGGCGCGTCTGCAGCAGGTAGTCGGCAAATTTCGTGGCGCGGCCTTCCCAGCGGATCGGCTGTCCGGTCTGGTCAACTACCTGACCGTACAGGAACGGCTCTTTTGAGATGGTGATGTCGTCCGCATCGGAGTAGAGATCGATAGATCCCGGATCGTCACCCATCAACAGGGTTTTGACGATCGCCTGACGCAGCCGTGCCGCAGGGTCGGTGCCTGCGATGGTTTCAATGGTGATCGTACCCTCATCAAAGTTGATGTGGCTACGGGTCAGATAGGCGTCGGTGTACTTAACGTAGTCCTTCGGTCCGGCAATAAGAACTTCGTTAAATCCCCATATGTTTTCGATGTTATGGGCAAACTGCCCCATCAAAATGTCAAAACCGTTGGTGTCCTTGACCCAGGCTTCGTTGTATTCATCGCCTTTTTTGGACGAACACGAGACCAGCAACGGCGCAACAAGGGCTAGCGCTAAAAGTTTTTTCATCATTCCGGGAGTGCGTGTTGTGTTTGCTTTAACGGCGGGGTTTCACCCGCACGCTGTTATTTTTCCGGCGGCGTATAGCCTTCGATGTGTACGTCTTTGCCTTCGAACAGGAAGCTCACCATCTCCTGCTCCAGCAGCTTGCGGTGCTCCGGGTTCATCATGCTGAGCTTTTTCTCGTTGATCAGCATGGTCTGCTTTTTCTGCCACTGTCCCCAGGCTTCTTTGGAGATCTCGTTGTAGATGCGCTTACCCAGATCCCCTGGATAAAGCTGGAAATCCTGGCCCTCAGCGTCGCGCTGCAGGAAAGTACAAAAAATGGTTCTGGCCATACGTATTCCTCTTTTTTAGCCGATGCTAAACCATTGCACCGGCACGTAATTGCTGTAACAGGCGCTCCACGGGAGCCGCCAGCCCGACTGATGGCGGTTGCGCTAAGTTATACCAGAGAGCGGTGCCTTCATCCATGCAGGAGGTGAATGAGGACACGGGAAGCCACATAGGCACAATATCCAGATGGAAATGGCTGAAAGTATGGCGGAACGCGTTCAGCTGCGTCAGGGTATCTGCCGCAATGCCGCGCTGTTTAAGCCATTCACGCAGCAAATCTTCATCTTCAAACTGTGGGAAGCAGTATAGACCACCCCACAGGCCGCTTGGCGGACGCTGGGCGAGGAACACCTCGTTGCCGTGCTGCATCAGCAGCATATAGCCGGTGCGCTCCGGCAGCGTCTGTTTGGGTTTTTTACCTGGATACTGCGCCCATGAATGGTTGGCGTAGGCCACGCAGAGGTTATTCACCGGGCAGAGTTCGCACTTTGGTTTTGAGCGCGTGCAGACCATTGCGCCAAGATCCATCATCGCCTGGTTGAAACGCTCGACGCCTTTCGCCGGAGTGACCGCTTCGCCGATCTCCCACAGCCGTTTTTCTACGTCCTTCTTCCCCGGCCAGCCGTCGACGGCATAGCAGCGCGCGAGCACGCGCTTCACGTTGCCGTCGAGGATCGGGAAATGTTTGCCCAAAGACAGGGAGAGAATGGCGCCTGCGGTTGAACGCCCGACGCCGGGTAAGTCCGCCACCTCGTCGAAGGTTTCCGGGAATTTACCGTTATGGCGCGTCGCGACCTGCTGTGCGGCCTTGTGCAGGTTACGCGCGCGGGCGTAATAGCCAAGACCGGTCCACAGGTGCAGGACCTCGTCCAGCGGGGCGTTGGCCAGATCGGTCACCGTCGGGAAGCGCGCCATAAAACGCTCGAAGTAAGGGATCACCGTGGCGACCTGCGTTTGTTGCAACATCACCTCGGAGAGCCATACTTTGTACGGCGTTTTTTCAATTTGCCAGGGCAGGGTTTTACGCCCGTATTTGTCGTACCAGTCCAGCACCTGGGCTGAAAATTGAGAGGCTTGCATGGTCATCGATTCGCATAATCAGGGACGCAGATTGCAGCACAGCGTCAATCTGCTGTAAACCGGATCTTTCCCATGCTTGCATAGAAGCCTTAACTTTGGATAATGCCCGTTTCCCGAACACTCTCACAAGCAGACAACTCTTTTATGAAAAACGACGTCATTTCACCGGAATTTGATGAAAACGGCCGCCCGCTGCGCCGTATTCGCAGCTTTGTCCGTCGTCAGGGCCGCCTGACAAAAGGGCAGCAACATGCGCTGAACAACTACTGGCCGGTGATGGGCGTTGAGTTTAGCGAGCAGCCACTCGACTTTACTGAGCTGTTTGGTCGCGACGCGCCCGTCACGCTGGAGATCGGCTTTGGTATGGGCACATCGCTGGTGACCATGGCGAAGGCGCGTCCTGAGCAGAACTTCCTCGGCATTGAAGTACACTCGCCGGGCGTGGGCGCCTGTCTCGCAACCGCCCATGAAGAGGGCGTTGAGAACCTGCGCGTGATGTGTCACGACGCGGTGGAAGTGCTGCACAAAATGATTCCTGACAATTCTTTGAACATGGTTCAGCTCTTTTTCCCTGACCCGTGGCACAAAGCGCGTCATAATAAACGCCGTATCGTTCAGGCACCGTTTGCCGAGCTGGTGAAAAGTAAGCTTAAACTGGGCGGCGTCTTCCACATGGCGACCGACTGGGAACCTTATGCGGAACACATGCTGGAAGTGATGTCGTCGCTGGATGGTTATAAAAATCAGTCCGAGAGCAACGACTACGTACCGCGTCCGGAATCGCGTCCGGTAACGAAATTTGAACAGCGTGGCCATCGTCTTGGTCACGGCGTATGGGACTTAATGTTCGAGAGGGTGAAATAATGGCAAAGAATCGTAGCCGTCGTCTGCGTAAAAAGATGCACATCGAAGAATTCCAGGAAGTGGGCTTCTCCGTTGCCTGGCGTTTCCCGGAAGGCACCAGTGTAGAACAGATCGATCGGGACGTGGATGCGTTCATCAACGAGGTAATCGAGCCGAACAAGCTGGCCTTCGACGGTAGCGGCTACCTCGCGTGGGAAGGTCTGATCTGCACCCAGGAAGTGGGCAAATGCACCGAAGAACATCAGGCGCTGGTTCGCAAATGGCTTGAAGAGCACAAGCTGGAAGATGTCCGCATCAGCGAACTTTTCGACGTTTGGTGGGACTAATAAAGCAGTAAGCGGGCCAGCATTAGCTGGCCCATTTTGTCTGAGGGAGTGTTTAAGATGCGCAAAACGTTGCTGGCTGTTGCTTTGATGGCAACCGGATTCACCGCCCATGCGGATTATCAATGTAGCGTCACCCCGCGCGATGACGTGGTGTTAAGCCCGCAAACCGTGCAGGTCAAAGGCGAGAACGGCAATCTGGTGATTACGCCGGAAGGGAACGTCACCTTTAACGGCAAACAGTACACCCTGACTGCCGCACAGCGTGAGCAGGCGAAAGATTATCAGGCCGATTTGCGTACCGCGCTGCCATGGATTAACGAAGGCGCCCTGACGCGCGTCGAAAAGAGCCGCGTCGCGCTGGACAAAATCATCACTAAAGAGGTGGGGGAGAGCAGCAACATGCGCTCCCGCCTGACCAGGCTCGACAAGCAGCTCAAAGAGCAGATGAACCGCATTATCGAGACGCGCTCCGACGGCATGACGTTCCACTACAAGGCGATCGATCAGGTTCGCGCTGACGGCCAGCAGCTGGTGAACCAGGCGATGGGCGGCATCCTGCAGGACAGCATCAACGAGATGGGCGCCAAAGCCGTGCTGAAAGGCGGCGGTAACCCGCTACAGGGCGTGCTGGGCAGCCTGGGCGGCCTGCAGACCTCGATTCAGAACGAGTGGAAGAACCAGGAAGATGATTTCCAGCAGTTCGGCAAAGACGTGTGTAAACGCGTGGTGTCGCTGGAAGATAGCCGGAAGGCGCTGGTGGGGACGTTGAAGTAGCCCTCTGCGCGCTGGGCCCCCCTCACCCCGGCCCTCTCCCCAAGGGAGAGGGAGTAACCAGTTCCCTCTCCCTGTGGGAGAGGGTTAGGGTGAGGGCATCAGGCATTGCAATCTTTGCAGAATTTCCATCAGCATCTCCTCCTCATTAGTCCTGAACTCATGATTCCAGAACCGTACGACTTCCCAGCCGTTCGCATTTAAAAACTCGGTGCGACGAGAGTCATAGGCCTCTTTATCCTGATGTTGCCCCCCGTCCAGCTCAACAATCAGCTTCGCTTTAAAGCAGGCAAAATCCACGATGTACGGTCCAACCGGCATCTGTCGGCGAAACTTATACCCAAAGAAGCGGCGACCTCTGAGCAGATACCAGAGGCGTAATTCTTCGGGTGTCATTTGTTTGCGGAGTTGTTTTGATTTTTCCATCCCCACACTCTGCCAGCCTTTCCCTCAGCCGGCAGAACGGGATGCAAAATCCTGAATCAGGCTTCAGGAATCTTCGGCGAGGAACAGCTCAAGAAGGGAGTTTAAGAACAGCTTGCCGTGCTCGGTGATCTGCCAGTACTCATCACACTCGGTCAGATACCCCTGCGCCAGCGCCTCGTCAATCTGCGGGCGAATCACCGACTCCGCCAGCCCGGTGTACAGCGCAAACTCCTTGCGCGGTGCGGCTTCCAGAAGGCGGAAGCGGTTCATAAAGAACTCAAACGGCTTATCCGCCGCCTCAACGTCGTGCTGACGCTCCAGGTAGCGGCCTTCCATATACCCGCGCGGGTGGCGGGTTTTGGCGGTGCGCAGAATGCGTCCGTCCGGGAAGGTCACCTTGCCGTGCGCGCCGCAGCCAATGCCCAGATAGTCGCCAAAGCGCCAGTAGTTCAGGTTGTGCTGACACTGGTAGCCCGGCTTTGCGTACGCGGACGTTTCATACTGCTGATACCCGGCAGCGGTCAACAGCCTGTGGCCCTGCTCGAAGATATCCCACAGCGCATCGTCATCCGGCAGCACCGGCGGGCGGGAGCCGAACAGGGTGTTGGGTTCGATGGTGAGCTGATACCACGACAGGTGCGGCGGGTTCAGTTCAATTGCCTGGCGCAGGTCGTCCAGCGCCTCTTCGAGCGACTGATCCGGCAGGCCATGCATCAAATCAAGGTTAAAGCTGCGCAGGCCAAGCCCCGTTGCGAGGTTGGCCGCTCGCTTCGCCTCTTCCGGTCCGTGAATACGTCCCAGACGCTTCAGCTTCGGCTCGCTAAAGCTCTGCACGCCGATGGAGATGCGGTTCACGCCCGCGCGCTGATACTCAACAAAACGGTCGGCCTCAACGGTGCCGGGGTTGGCTTCCATTGTAATTTCGGCATCCGCCGCCAGGTTCAGGCGCGCGCGCACGCCGTCAAGCAGCGTCTGCATTGCCGGGCCTGACAGCAGGCTCGGCGTACCGCCACCAATGAAAATGGTCTTAACTTCACGTCCCTGTGCGTAAGGTACATCGGCATCCAGGTCGGCCAGCAGATGCGCGACGTAGTCATCGTGCGGCACTTCGCCCTTCAGCGCGTGCGAGTTGAAATCGCAGTACGGGCATTTCTGCACGCACCACGGGATGTGAATATAAAGACTCAGAGGCGGCAAATTAGCCATTACGCAGTGCTTCCAGTAACAGTTTCAGCGCGCGTCCACGGTGGGAAATCGCGCTTTTCTCTTCGCGGGTCAGTTCCGCAGCGGTTTTGCCCTCGGTCGGGACAAAGAAGATCGGGTCGTAGCCAAAGCCGCCGCTGCCAGCCGCTTCACGGGTAATCACGCCCGGCCAGCTGCCGTGGCAGACGACAGGCGTTGGGTCCTCCGCGTGGCGCATATAGACCAGCACGCAGTGGAACTGCGCGGTGCGCTGTTCGTCCGGCACGTCTTTCAGGGCCACAAGCAGCTTTTCCAGATTCTGCTGGTCGGTGGCGTCCACGCCGGAATAGCGCGCGGAGTAAATTCCCGGCGCGCCGCCGAGGAAATCGACGGCCAGACCGGAGTCGTCGGCAATCGCGGGCAGGCCGGTTACCTGCGCCGCATGGCGCGCTTTCAGGATGGCGTTTTCGATAAACGTCAGCCCCGTCTCTTCGGCGGACTCCACGCCCAGCTCGGTCTGAGCCACCACGTCCAGCCCAAAATCATTTAACAGCGAGGCCAGCTCGCGCACTTTACCGGCGTTACCGGTCGCGAGAACAACTTTTTGCATGGTTTAGTCCTGTTCTGTCAGAGCCGCGACTTCCGTCGGGATAGATTGCGGATTAAGGATTTTTACCTGTTTATGCCGCCCAAGTTCACCTTTTTCAATGATGACCTGGCTTTTGGCGACGCGAAACTGTTTTGCCAGATATTTGGTCAGATGCGCGTTCGCCTGGCCATCGACCGGCGGGGCGGTGATGGCGACCTTTAGCTCGTCGCCATGCAGCCCAACAATACAGTCACGGCTGGCTTTTGGCTGAATATACAGCCGTAAAACCAGCCCGTCGGCGCAGGTGCTTACGGCACTCATAGCGCCATCCACAGCCCCGGCAGCAGCATATCGCCCGTAGACTGGAGCAGCTCGGCGATCCCCATGTTGATTACATAGAGCAGCAGAACCAGAATCATCGGGGAGAAGTCGATGCCGCCCATGGACGGAAGCAGGTTCCGGATCGGACGCAGCAGCGGCTCGGCCAGCTGAATTAAGGCGTACTCCACCGGGCTACGGCCCTGGCTCACCCAGCTCATGATCGCCATAACCAGCAGCACCCAGAAGATCAGCAAACCGACGGTTTTGATCAGAATCAGGACGGCGGCAATCCAGATAATCGGCTGGAAGGTGATGACCATAAACAGCACGATGGCTTTGATCACGCTCAGAATAAACGCCACCAGCAGCGAAGCGCTGTCGATGGGGCCCATGGCCGGGATAATACGGCGCAGCGGTCCGACAACAGGTTGCGTGATTTTCACGACAAACTGGGAGAACGGATTGTAAAAGTCACAGCGGGCCCACTGCATCCAGACGCGCAGCAAAAGCGCCATCGTGTACAGCTCAATGACCGTTGAGAGCAGGAAAGTCAACGTCTTCATGGCGTTCCTCAGGTTTCCTTATTATTTGGTGTAGTCGCGCGCACCGAAAATGGCTGTGCCGATGCGCACCATAGTGCTGCCTGCCGCGATGGCGGCTTCCATATCATCCGACATGCCCAGTGAAAGCGTGTCTACCGTTTCATAGCGCGTTTTAAGCGCCTCAAATGCTACAGCCATTTGCTGTGCCACGGCAAACTGCCTTTCATAACTTGACTCAGGTGCCGGGATTGCCATCAGCCCGCGCAGGGTTAAGCGCGGCAGGGCGGCCACCTCTGCGGCCAGCGCATCCAGCTCGCTCAGCGCAATGCCGGACTTGCTGTTTTCATCGCTGATGTTGATTTGAATCAGCACGTTAAGCGCGGGCATCTCTGCCGGGCGCTGGTCATTCAGACGGGAAGCAATACGCAGACGGTCAACGGTATGGCACCAGTCGAAGTGCTCTGCCACCAGACGGCTTTTGTTCGACTGCAGCGGTCCAATAAAGTGCCATTGCAGGTTGGTTTTACCCTGTTCCCGGAAATAGCGAATTTTATCCACGCCTTCCTGCACGTAGTTTTCGCCAAACGCCCGGTGACCTGCAGCAATGGCTTCTGCGATGGCGCTCGCAGGCTTGGTTTTACTGACTGCAAGTAGCGTAATTTCTTCTGAAGCACGGCCGCAACGCGTTGCAGCGGCTGAGATTTTGTTCCGGACCTGTGCCAGGTTATGCGCAATGTCGTTCATTTTCCGAGGAGTAGTCTATGGATGTGGAAGAAATTGTGGCCCTTAGTGTAAAGCATAACGTCTCCGATCTACACCTGTGCAGTGATTCACCACCCCGCTGGCGCAGATTAGGCCGCCTTGAGCCGGCGCCGTTTCCGCCGCCCGATGTCGGGGCGTTATTGAAAGCGTGGCTCAACGACGAGCAGCAGGGAGCCTGGTGGGCAAGCGGGCAGGTCGATTTTGCCGTGACCGTCGCAGGAGACCAGCGTCTGCGCGGCAGTGCGTTTAAGCAGATGAAGGGCATCTCCGTTACCCTGCGGCTGTTGCCGCGCACCTGTCCGCAGCTCTCGTCGCTGGGCGTGCCGCGAGCCATTCCCGAACTGTTGTCCAGCGACAACGGGTTGATTCTGGTTACGGGCGCGACCGGCAGCGGCAAATCCACCACGCTGGCCGCAATGGTCGATTTTCTCAACCGCCATACTGACGGCCATATCCTCACCCTCGAAGATCCGGTGGAGTTTATGTACCAGAGTGAACGTTGCCTGATTCAGCAGCGGGAGATAGGCCAGCATAGCCCGTCATTTGCAGAGGCGCTGCGCAGTGCCTTACGCGAGGACCCGGACGTTATTTTGCTGGGCGAGCTGCGCGACAGCGAAACGATCCGCCTGGCGCTGACGGCGGCGGAGACCGGGCATCTGGTGCTGGCGACGCTGCATACGCGCGGGGCAGCACAGGCGATTGAACGGCTGGTCGATACGTTCCCGGCGCAGGAGAAAGATCCGGTGCGTAACCAGCTGGCCGGCAGCCTGCGGGCGGTGCTGGCGCAAAAGCTGCTCCCCGATCTTCAGGGCGGGCGCGTCGCGCTGTATGAGCTGCTGGTAAACACCGCGGCGGCGGCGAATCTGATTCGTGAGGGGAAGACGTGGCAGCTGCCCGGCATCATTCAAACCGGTCAGCAGGCGGGAATGCAGAACTTTGACCAGAGCCTGGCGGAGAGGCGGGCGCAGGGGCGGCTGTAGGCCCCTGCGTTTAAAAGCCCTGTTCGAAATAGCTTTCGAGGATGATGACGGCTGAGGCGGAGTCCACGCTGCCCTTGTTGAGCGCCCGAAAGCCGCCGTGCTCAAACAGGCCTGCACGCGCTTCGACGGTGCTGAGACGCTCGTCGTGAAGCTTCACGGAGACGCCAAAGCGGCCATGGATTTTATTGGCGAACTTACGCGCCCGGGCGGTCAGCGGCTGTTCCGTGCCGTCCATGTTCAGCGGCAGCCCAACGATGACGTCATCCGGCTGCCACTCTTTGAGCAAGCGCTCGATAAGGTTCCAGTCTGGCGTGCCGTCGTTGGCCTTCAGGGCCGTGAGCGGACGCGCGGTACCGGTGATGCGCTGACCCACGGCGACGCCGATGCTTTTAGTGCCAAAATCGAAGGCCAGCAGTGTTCCGCTCATCAGGCGTGCCCCGCTACGCCAGGCATCGTCAGGATATCGATGCCAATCAGCTTTGCCGCGTCACGCCAGCGATCGGCAATCGGGGTTTTAAACAGAATATTCATGTCCGCAGGCGCGGTAAGCCAGGCGTTATCGAGGATCTCTTGCTCAAGCTGGCCTTTCTCCCACGACGAATAGCCCAGCGCCACCAGCACTTCGGAAGGCTGCTCGGCGGTGCCCAGCGTTTCAAGCACGTCGCGCGAGGTGGTGATCACGGTGTTGTCGGAGATGCGAATGCTGGAAGAGAATACCGGCGGGGTATGGAGGATAAAGCCGCGATCTTCGGCAAGAGGACCACCCAGCATCACCGGTTTATCAAGCCGAATTTCCGGCAGGCGCGCTTCAGCCGAGATTTTCAGCTTGTCCAGAATCCCTTCAACCTGCAGGTTTTCCAGCGGTTTGTTGATGATAATACCCATCGCGCCGTCTTCATTGTATTCACAAATATAAACCACGGCGCGGCGAAAAATCGGATCCTGGAGAGCAGGCATGGCAATAAGAAAGTGATGCTGTAAATTCATTGTCAGAGGTACTGTTTCCTGGTTTAAAAAGCGACAGCGCCCAGTATGGGGATAAACACAGGCGCTGTCACAGGTTATTTCTGTAAACGTTTTTCTATGGCGTTCATCAGCATTCCGGTGATCGAGATCGGGAACTCCGCCTCAATTTCGCGAATGCAGGTTGGGCTGGTGACGTTCACTTCAGTCAGGCGATCGCCGATGATATCCAGGCCAACGAAGATCAGGCCTTTGGCTTTCAGCGTAGGTCCAACGCGGCGGGCAATTTCCCAGTCGCTTTCGGTCAGCGGACGGGGTTCACCACGACCGCCGGCCGCCAGGTTACCGCGCGTTTCACCACCCTGCGGGATACGCGCCAGGCAGTAAGGCACCGGCTCACCGTCCACGACCAGCACGCGCTTATCGCCATCTTTAATGGCTGGCAGATAGTTCTGCGCCATGCAGTAGCGGGTGCCCAGCTCGGTCAGCGTTTCGGCAATCACGCCGATGTTCGGGTCGCCCTCTTTCACGCGGAAAATAGACGCGCCGCCCATGCCGTCCAGCGGCTTCATGATGATGTCGCCATGCTTCTGCCAGAACTCCTTCAGCTGCGCTTTGCTGCGGGTCACCAGCGTTTCCGGCGTCAGGTCAGAGAACCAGGCGGTGTAAAGCTTCTCGTTGCAGTCGCGCAGGCTCTGCGGCTTGTTGACGATCAGCGTCCCTTTCTCTTCGGCACGCTCAAGGATGTAGGTGCTATAGATATATTCGGTGTCGAACGGCGGGTCTTTACGCATCAGGATAACGTTGAGGTCGGCCAGGGCAATGTCCTGCTCGGTGCCGAATTCGTACCATTTGTCGTAGTTCTGCTCGACGTTAACGATGCGGGTGCACGCGCGGGCTTCACCGTTGATCAGATAAAGATCGTTCATCTCCATATAATGGAGTTCATAGCCGCGACGCTGCGCTTCCAGCAGCATAGCGAAGCTGGAATCTTTCTTGATGTTAATGTTTGCGATGGGATCCATCACGATGCCGAGCTTTATCATGTTCTTCTCCGTTAATACTTCAACCCAGATCGCCAAACCGCACCTGTAGCGCGGTTATGGCCGTGAGTGCCGTTGTCTCAGTGCGCAGAACGCGAGGTCCCAACAGAATATCAGTAAACTGGTAGCGCGCCGTCATCGCAATTTCGTCCGCCGACAGGCCGCCTTCGGGGCCAATCAGCAGGCGTACGCGCTCGACGGGCAGCGGCAGCGTATTGATGCTGGCGCTGGCGCGCGGATGAAGATTGAGCTTCAGCCCGCTATCCTCTTCCGCACACCAGTCCTCCAGATCCATCGCCGGGCGGATCTCCGGAATACGGTTGCGGCCGCTCTGTTCGCAGGCAGCAATGGCGATTTTCTGCCACTGCTGGATCTTTTTGTTCAGACGTTCAGCATCCAGTTTAACGCCACAGCGCTCGGAAAAAAGTGGCGTAATGAGGCTTACACCCAGCTCAATGGATTTTTGAATAGTGAACTCCATCTTTTCCCCGCGCGACATCACCTGCCCAAGGTGGATGTGCAGCGGCGATTCACGGTCGTCCACTTCGCCGCGCAGCACATTAACATGCACGCTTTTTTTATCCGCCCGCGTGATTTCCGCGTCGAAAACCTGATTAGAGCCGTCGAACAGCTGTATTGCCTGGCCAGCTCCCATGCGCAGCACGCGGCCAACGTGGTTAGCTGCGTCGTCAGACAGGGCGATCTCACGGCCTGTGGTAATCAGTTCAGGGTGGTAAATGCGGGGAATGCGCATAGTCAAAAATTCCATATGTCATGCGGTATAAGCGAATTGCCGTAGTGTAGGTTAGCTCTTTTGCGCCTGGCAAGCCCGCTGGACGTACGGGTTATGATTCCCCTGGACTCTGGCAATGCGTTCGTCGCGCTGGCACTCCCATTCCGTCACCGGATACTGCTTATCCCAGGCATTGAACAGCTGCGTCTGCTGGCGCGAAAGGTTGAGGTCATAACGGTCACGCATGTAGAAGTAGGTGCGGGCGATGCTGCCTCGCGCGCGGGCAGGGGGCTCGGCGACTTTCTCCTTAAAATCCACCTTCATGCCGCACTGGCCGTACTGGCCTTCGCCACCGTTCCACTGGCTGTACATGAAATTGCCGCGGTCGCCGTTCACTTCACCAACCGCAGGCTGCAGGTTGTGCATATCGCTTTCCATCTGGCGATATACCGGATCTTTGGCGCAGTTTTTACGTCCGCCGTCCTGCCAGCACTGGCGCTGGTGGCCAAACTGCCAGGCCGGAACGACATGCTCCCATTCGATGCGGCTGGCGCGGTTTTCGTTTTTACGCACCTTATAGCCGCAGGATTCGAGGTCAACGACCCCTTTTTTGCCCTGCCAGTTAATTTTGCAGCCGCAGTAGAAATCGCCCGGCACATCGGCGTTCACCTTCACGCCTGCTGCCTTGGCCTGGGAAAAACTGTTGATACCGTCGGCCAGGGCCTGGCCGGAAAGCGCCGTCGTCAGAAAAGCGACCGCGAGAGAGAAATTACGGGACATCTTACACTCCGTGTCAAAACGAGCCCGCAACGTAACGAATGTTGTTCCCGTATGCAATCAGTGAGATCAGGAAAGTTCCTGAAAGTTCAGGATATTACTCGGCGACCAGCGGTTCGCCGCATTTGACGCAGCGGTAGGTTGCCTCGCCGCGCACCACGCGGTTATGGCGGCGGACGGTAAGCTGGTGCTGCTGGCACCGGCAGCGGTAGGGGAAGGTATTGCGGCGCACCGATTCCAGCTCGAACTGATGGGTGCGGCGCGCCGGAACGCCGAGCACCGCCTCCATCATCCACTTCCACTCTTTTCCGTGCGGCGCGACGCGGCCAAAGTGCTTCCACACCAGCAGATGCGCCAGCTCGTGCGGCACCACTTCTTCAATAAACGCCTGCTGGTTTTCCATCATCAGCACCGGATTAAGGCGGATCTCGTATGATTCCAGCCAGGCGGTGCCGGCCGCGGTGCCGCGCTGCTGATAGACCAGCTTCGGTTCAGGGTAGTTGCGGCCGAGCTTCAGGTTGGCCTGGGCGAGTTTTTCCCGCAGGCTGCGCATAACGGCTTGCTGAATGGCAATGGGGAGACGGGGAGCTTTCATAGGGGCAGAGCATAAAGCGGGAAGCGGGGAGGCGCAAGAGGCGCCTCCCGCAAGAGGATTAGTCGTGTGCGCCGATTTCGCGCAGCGGACGACCTTTCATCAGGTTACGTTCAATGTGTTCCAGTGAAACGTGTTTGGTTTCTGGAACCAGCCAGACGGTCAGCACAATAAAGAAGATATTCAGACCGGCGTAGACCCAGAAGGTGTTGGCATTGCCCAGGGTGTTGAGCATGGTCAGGAACGTTGCGCCGACGATCATGTTGGCAATCCAGTTGGTTGCGGTAGAGCAGGTGATACCAAAATCACGCCCTTTCAGCGGCTGGATCTCAGAGCACAGTACCCAAATCAGCGGGCCGGCGCTCATCGCAAACCCGACGATAAACATCAGCAGCATGCCCACCGCGAAGTACTGGGCGGTTGGGGAGTGGATGCCCACATGCATCATCGTACCGAGAACGCCCATACCCGTCGCCATCACCAGGAAGCCCAGCGTCAGGGTTGGCTTACGTCCCCAGCGGTCCACCAGGCCGATGGCGATAAAGGTCGCCAGCACGTTGGTCAGGCCCACGATAACGGTGCCCCACATCTGCTCGGTGGTGTTGGTGTAGCCCGCCAGCTCAAAGATTTTTGGCGCGTAGTACATGATGACGTTCATCCCCGTGAACTGCTGCATCACCTGCAGCAGCACGCCGAGGAACACCGCCCGACGGAAGTTGCTGTTCTCTTTAAACAGCGCCCAGCCGGACTGCTTTACCTTCAGGCTTTCGCGGATCTCTTCCAGCTCGTTTTTCGCCTCGGCGCTGGTATCGCGCAGGCGAAGCAGCACGCGTTCGGCATCAACGAAGCGGCGCTTTGCGGCAAACCAGCGCGGGCTGTCCGGCAGGAAGAAGACGCCAATCAGCAGGAGAATGGCCGGGATAATGATCACGCCGAGCATCCAGCGCCATGCGCCGCTGTAGCTGAACGCGGTATCGGACAGGTAAGCGCCGAGAATACCGATGGTGATCATCAGCTGGTACATTGAAATCATGCTGCCGCGGATTTTCTCCGGTGCAATTTCAGAGAGGTACAGCGGAGCGGTATAAGACGCCACGCCCACCGCAAGGCCCAGCAGCACGCGGGAGAGGATCAGCACTTCAACGTTAGGGGCGGCAGCGGAGAAGAGGGAACCGGCGACGAAGAGGATCGCACCGATCATCAGGCTCTTTTTGCGTCCGAGCTTGAAGGAGAGCCAGCCGCTGCCGACGGCCCCAACGGCCGCACCGAACATCATGGAGCTGACCACCCATTCCTGGGTGTGCGCGTTAATCTGGAATTCGTCTGCGATGAAGGGAAGAGCGCCGGCAATGACGCCGATATCCAGGCCAAAGAGTAATCCTGCCAGGGCGGCGAGGAAGCAGACGAAGAAAGTCATCGCCTTGTTGGACGTACGCCCCTGTTTTTTATTGTCAGGCATTATGCCCTCCAGTTGGGTTATCAGTTTTATTGATGTTAAGGGTAGGTGAGCGACCCATAAAAATATGTGAGATTAATCACAATGGTGTAATCGGTTACACTAGCGTATAACCGTAAAAAATATTAAAGCTTTGAAAATATAGAGGTAAACGAGGTGATGTGCATCGCGTTTGTCTGAATTTCAGACTTAACTGAAAGGAAATGTAACAGCAGAAGAAAGGCGATCATGCAAAGAGAATATTCTGAAAGCGGGATATATCCGGTGCGGTGTAATCGCTTCCAGTTGTGCGGCTTTTTGGCCGCCACCCGGCACAAAAAAGGCCAGCACAAAGGCTGGCCTGTTTAGCGCGGTCAGTCGATTACTTCAGACCGGCAGCCTCACGCAGCAGGGCGGCTTTGTCGGTTTTTTCCCATGGGAAATGTTCACGACCAAAGTGACCGTATGCAGCGGTTTCCTGGTAGATTGGGTGCAGCAGATCCAGCATCTGAATCAGGCCGTATGGACGCAGGTCGAAGAACTCGCGCACCAGCAGGGTCAGCTGTTCTGAAGGCACTTTCTCGGTACCGAAGGTTTCCACCATGATGGAGGTTGGCTCAGCCACGCCGATAGCGTAGGAAACCTGGATCTCACAGCGGTCGGCCAGGCCGGCAGCAACGATGTTTTTCGCCACATAACGTGCAGCGTACGCGGCAGAACGGTCAACTTTAGACGGATCTTTACCGGAGAACGCGCCGCCACCGTGACGCGCCATGCCGCCGTAGGTATCAACGATGATTTTACGACCGGTCAGGCCGCAGTCGCCCATTGGGCCGCCGATAACGAAGCGTCCGGTTGGGTTGATGAAGAATTTGGTCGCAGAGCTCAGCCATTCGGTCGGCAGAACCGGCTTGATGATCTCTTCCATCACTGCTTCCTGCAGGGATTTCTGATCGATATCTTCGGCATGCTGGGTAGAGAGCACCACCGCATCAATACCGACGATTTTACCGTCGTCGTACTGGAAGGTGACCTGGCTTTTCGCATCCGGGCGCAGCCACGGCAGGGTGCCGTTTTTACGCACTTCAGCCTGACGCTGCACCAGACGGTGTGCGTAGGTCACAGGCGCTGGCATCAGCACGTCGGTTTCGTTGGTTGCATAACCGAACATCAGGCCCTGGTCGCCCGCGCCCTGTTCCAGCGGATCGGCACGGTCAACGCCCTGGTTAATGTCTGGAGACTGTTTGCCAATCGCGCTCAGCACCGCGCAGGAGTTGGCATCAAAGCCCATATCAGAATGCACATAACCGATCTCACGCACCGTGTTACGGGTGATCTCTTCGATATCAACCCATGCGCTGGTGGTGATCTCACCGCCAACCAGAACCATGCCGGTTTTGACATAGGTTTCGCACGCTACGCGCGCTTTAGGATCCTGCGCCAGGATCGCATCCAGCACCGCATCGGAGATTTGGTCAGCAATTTTATCAGGATGTCCTTCTGATACGGACTCGGACGTAAACAGGTGTTTTGCCATGTTTTATTTCACCTAAGAGGAATTTGGTTAGCTCAAGCTGCTGTGTGGAATAGCCAAAGGAGATAATTCTACCAAGGCCTGCAGGTTTTTGACACTGGCAGTATGAGTGTTAATCAGTATAGATGGATTAACATCTGGATGGCTATTTTAGGTCACTTCTTCGCCCGATTTCCAGTTTTTTTTGATTCATCTCTCACTGCGTTGAAATGGCTGCTGGAAATTTTTCCTGACGCTGCTGGCAACGCGCGCATTTTTGTTTTGCTTTTTAGCCCCCTTCTCGGTATAAAACGCGGCGCGCGGCTCATACAAAAAAAGCGCTCGATGAACTCATCGTGTCGCCACTTCCAGCCGGGTTGAGCAGTGAACTTTTAGCTTTGGCTTGGGGTCCGTTTCAGCAGAGGCGGCCGTGGAGGTGATACGAGATAATGAACCATCGTTTTCCGCTAACTCAGCGCTGCCGTTCTGGCGCGCCATTGATTCCCGCAACCCGCATTTCTAGTCTGCAAACCTGCCGATGTTATACCCATCTCGGCGCTTCTCAGGATTCAAGGGCCGGTTACGCTCTGTGAAAACTGAACAAGGGCGCTCTTGTTAATACAAGAGTTTTCTCGTGGTTTCGCCGAACCTTGTCATACAGAGTTCGGATACGTGTTTTACAATGATATGAATAAGAAACCGGTCGCACGGTCTGGATTTCAGCATACTCTGCTGGGAAACGGAGCCGTTTATGGGTTGTTATCGCCGTATAACGCTGCGATAGTAGTCAACTGTTTTACACTTAATACAAAGAGTTGAGGTTCGCTATGTCTGACGACATGTCTTCTTTTTCGCCTTCGTCAGCGGGCGAACAGGGTGTACTACGTTCTATGCAGGAGGTTGCGATGAGCTCCCAGGAAGCCAGCAAGATGCTGCGCACTTACAATATTGCCTGGTGGGGCAATAACTACTACGACGTCAATGAACTGGGCCATATCAGCGTCTGCCCGGATCCGGACGTCCCTGAAGCGCGCGTGGACCTCGCCAAGCTGGTGAAAGCCCGCGAAGCACAGGGCCAGCGTTTGCCTGCACTGTTCTGCTTCCCGCAGATCCTGCAACATCGCCTGCGTTCTATTAACGCCGCGTTCAAGCGCGCGCGTGAATCCTACGGCTATAAAGGCGACTACTTCCTGGTTTACCCGATCAAGGTGAACCAGCACCGCCGCGTGATTGAATCCCTGATCCACTCCGGCGAACCGCTGGGGCTGGAAGCGGGCTCCAAAGCGGAGCTGATGGCGGTCCTGGCCCATGCGGGCATGACCCGCTCGGTGATCGTTTGTAACGGCTATAAAGACCGCGAATACATTCGTCTGGCGCTGATTGGCGAGAAGATGGGCCACAAGGTCTATCTGGTTATCGAGAAGATGACCGAAATTGCCATCGTGCTGGAAGAGGCCGAGCGTCTGAACGTCATCCCGCGCCTTGGGGTGCGTGCGCGTCTGGCGTCGCAGGGTTCCGGTAAATGGCAGTCCTCCGGCGGGGAAAAATCCAAGTTCGGCCTCGCGGCAAACCAGGTGCTGCAGCTGGTGGAGATTTTGCGCGAGCGCGGTCGTCTGGACAGCATTCAGCTGCTGCACTTCCACCTCGGCTCGCAGATGGCGAATATTCGCGACATCGCCACCGGCGTGCGTGAATCCGCGCGTTTCTACGTTGAGCTGCACAAGCTTGGCGTGAATATTCAGTGCTTCGACGTGGGCGGCGGCCTGGGCGTGGACTACGAAGGGACCCGCTCGCAGTCCGACTGCTCGGTGAACTACGGCCTGAACGAGTACGCCAACAATATCATCTGGGCGATTGGCGATGCCTGCGAAGAGCACGGCCTGCCGCACCCGACGGTGATTACCGAATCTGGCCGCGCGGTTACCGCTCACCATACGGTGCTGGTGTCTAACATCATTGGCGTTGAGCGTAGCGAAATCAGCGAAGCGACGCCTCCGCAAGATGATGCCCCTCGCTCCCTGCAAAGCATGTGGGAAACCTGGCAGGAGATGCACGAGCCGGGCACGCGCCGTTCCCTGCGCGAGTGGCTGCACGACAGCCAGATGGATCTGCACGATATTCACGTCGGCTACTCGTCAGGCACCTTCAGCCTGCAGGAGCGCGCGTGGGCGGAGCAGCTCTATCTGAACATGTGCCATGAGGTGCAGAAGCAGCTCGATCCGAGCAACCGCGCGCACCGTCCGATTATCGACGAGCTGCAGGAGCGTATGGCGGATAAGATTTACGTCAACTTCTCGCTGTTCCAGTCTATGCCGGATGCCTGGGGTATCGATCAGCTGTTCCCGGTTCTGCCGCTGGAAGGGCTGAACCACGCGCCTGAACGTCGTGCCGTGCTGCTGGACATCACCTGTGACTCCGACGGCGCCATCGACCACTACGTTGACGGCGACGGTATCGCCACCACCATGCCAATGCCGGAGTACGACCCGGAGAACCCGCCAATGCTGGGCTTCTTTATGGTCGGGGCGTATCAGGAGATCCTCGGCAACATGCATAACCTGTTCGGCGATACCGAAGCGGTTGACGTGTTCGTGTTCCCTGACGGCAGCGTGGAAGTGGAGCTGTCTGACGAAGGGGACACCGTGGCGGACATGCTGGAATACGTGCAGCTGGATCCGAAAACGCTGCTCACCCAGTTCCGCGATCAGGTGAAAAACACCGGTCTGGACGATGCGCTGCAGCAGCAGTTCCTGGAAGAGTTCGAAGCGGGTCTGTACGGATATACCTATCTGGAAGATGAATAATCCCTGGAATGGCCGCTAAAAAAAGGGTCTGACGAAAGTCAGACCCTTTTGTTTTTAGCTGTACTGCTGGTCGGTGAAGGTAATGGTCACGGATGCGTAGATGTCGATCGGCCGATCAACCTGCAGCGGTTTCCATTGCGGGCGCGCGTTCATTGCGCCCTTGCTCATATCGCCGTTCCACTTTTTGTGTTCAGGCGTTTTTGGCATATCCATGCCGGTCTGCCCGGTGGAAGAGCCCGGAGAGAGCTTAACGTCACTGCCCTTAGCATCGCTGGACGGCGCAACGCCGTTGGTCATGTCGCCATTCCACTGCTTATGTTCCGGTGTTTTAGGCATGTCTTTACCGGTTTTCGCGGTAGAGGAGCCAGGAGAGAGCACTGGATAGTGGGTATCCGGTACCGCCCATTTTTTCACCGGCGTGGTGGTTGCAGGCGTTTTCTTCGCGGCTGACGTGCTCTCTTTCGGCGTAAGCGGCTGCGCCTGGGAAGGCGTGACGGCAGGAACGGCCTCGCTGCGCACCGTGTTCGTTGCCACGCTATCTGCGCGCAAGGAAGATGATGCCGCCGTTGCGTTGATCGTCTCTGTTGTTTTCACCGTTGTTGACGTGGTCGCATGCTGCGAATTATTCGTCGTATTTTTGATGGTGGTCTGCGACGAACTGCCCGGTTTTACCGGAATGCAGGTATGCGGGCAACCGCCACCGGACGGAACCTCATCCGGAACAGAAGGCGTGTCGGTATCAATATCCGCGTCCGCTTTCTTCTTCTTACGAATGCCTGGATCGGCAAGCGTGTAGGAGATATTGTTTCCGGCCTCTTTTTCGTCGCGCGTGACCACGGACATTTCGTCTTTGTTGCTATTCACGTCGCCGTTAACGCCAGCGCTGGTGGTTTCACCCACTGCAATGGTCGATTTCTGCGTTTCGTTATAGTGAATTTCATCCACGGTATCGACATACAGGTTGGCAGACGGAATACCGGCACTTTGACCCGGTGTGCCACCAAAGCCAAGGCCGGCACCGCCGTAAATACCATCCTGTTCAACGCGATCTTCCAGCGTTTTCGCGTTGATATCACCCGCCACGGCAACCGAACCGGTACCATCCTGAGACACCAGGTTAGCACCGGTCATGTTGAGATCGCCGCCGGTTTTCACGTTCATCTCGCCGGTGGTATTGATGCCCGACTGGGTGGTGGTTTTCGCTGAGTCGTAGCTTTCGGAGCCGCCGCCACCGTTTCCTGCAACGGTAGGGACTACACCTGCACCAGAAACGGCAATACCCACAGATGCGCCCCAGTTTGTACGGCTGCTTCCCGTGTGCTCGGTATCCTGCTGAGAGACGACATTCATGTCACCCGCCACGTTAACATCAGCGGTGTGAGCAGCAACGTTCGCACCGTTCATGTTCAGATCGCCACCCGCGTTCACGTTGACATTGTCACCGTTGATGATGGTATTGCGATGAGACGTGGACGAGCTGGAGCCGTGTTCCTTATTGCCGCTGTAATCAACCGAAACGCCGCTGCTGCCGCCTGAAAGCGAGACGCCCGCGCCCACGGTGACGCCGCCCTTATGCTGAGTGCTGGAGGTGGTGGTTTCCGTGGTTGTCTTCGCTGCGTTCATTGAGACATCGCCGCCAGCATTGATCGTCGTTGTGCTGGAGTTGATGTTAACGCCGTTAAGCGTGGTGTCTTCGCTTGAGTTGATGCTGACGTTACCGGCATTAATACTGGAGATATTTTCTGCCGTTTTCGTCGTGGTCTCGGTGGTCTTTGTCGACGTACCGCCGACGGTGATGGAAGCACCTGCCAGATCGTTAAGCAGCACGTTAGAGACATCGCCCAGCACTTCCGCGGTAGTCGTACCCGCGTTGATCGCCTGACCATTTTGCGCTTTCTCGATCAGGTTGCCGGTTTTATCAATGGCGTCAGCAATGGTGCTGTGCACTTCGCCAGAAATACCGACAAATCTCTCTTTATGCGCCGTGCTGGATTTGGTTTCATCCAGACGTTTGGTGCTGGCGACATCCTGTGCATTGATGCTTAGCGTTCCACCTGCATTCAAATCAGCGCCGCCGATATCAGCCGTTTTACCCGCGCCGATCGTGCCGCTATCACCGAAGTTAACCGAAGCGTTAGCGTTCTTTTTCGTCTGGGTTGTGACGGTATCGGTCACGTCTACCATGCCGACCCGGAAGGCGGCTGTGTCGGTAACCGGTGCGCGACCCGGTTTAGCGCCTATCGCCGAGGTTTCGGAGTCGTTTCCTGCGCTGTCGTAATCGCCGGAGTTGGCTTCCTTAACCAGACCCTTGTTTTTACCGTACGAGCTTGAGGCAGTATGACCGGCTGCACTGGCTCTGGCTTCGGCAACAAACTCGCGAGACTGGGTGGTTTCCTCCGTCAGAGAGACGTTCTCCGAGGTTTTGAACTCAACGTTAGTCGCGCCGGTGATGCCCCCCGTGCTGGCCGTGTAGCTGCCGCCTTCCATCACCACATTGTTGCTGGCGTCGATGTTCATCGCCCCGCCCGCCGTGATGGTTGCGCCAACCGCTTCACCGGTTACCGTTGTTTTATCGGTTGTGGTGTAGCTGGAGAGACCGTTGATCGTTGTATCAATGGTGCGGCTGGATTCGATCTGATGCAGATCGTTGAAGGTGACGTCACCCTCGGTGGCCTTCATGTTCACATCCTGGCCTGCGGTGATATCCGCCGCATTGGAGGTGATGGTTTTGGCCTGCATGTTAACCGTGCCGCCAGCGGTTACGCCGTCGTCATGCGCATGGATAACCTGCTTGCCGTCTTCGCCGTGTCCTACGGAAGCGGTCAGGGTGATATCCCCATTTTCGGCTGCCATATCAACGTTGCCGCCGGCATTGATCGCCGCCCCGTTAGAGGCAATGTTGCCGCTGAAGGTCGTCATGCTGATATTGCCACCCGCATTGATACCGGCGTCAGTCGCGTTACTGATATTCTTGATATCGCCTTGCGCCACCAGAGACATATCTCCCTGCGTGGTCAGGGTGCCGTTGACGTTATTGATTGCTGTCGCATCAACGGAAAGCGAATTTCCGGCCGCAATGGCCGCCGTGCCTTTGGTCACATCGCCGGATTCAATCTGATGAAGCGTTTCCTGACACAGGTATACAACTGGCACCAGCACTTCTGTCCCTTTGATATTCTGGCTGACGAACCAGACGATATCCTGGGTTAAACCCTCGCGCTGTTCTTCGCTAAGCGGCTGCCCGACCACCAGATTCAGATTGCTGTCTTTGGCGGCTACACCGGCGTTATCCATCAGGTTTTGTACCAGCGCATCGCCTTCGAGCCCATCACGCACGGCGAAGATACTGCCGACGGAATGGCTGATTTCACGACGGATCAGCTCGGAGATAAAGTAGTTGTCGCCAATAACGTTAACCGGCTCCGTTGCGGTGTAATCCACCTGATCGAAATAGTAGTCAGAACCGCTGTACTGGCTCTGGTCGATCATCTCCGGACGGGTTTCGAAAATCGGGATGATGTTATTGCTCGGGCCGTGATATTCCGTGCCGTTTTTCTCTGCCGCCGACGCTTTTTTAAATTCGTTCGTGACTTCGAACATCCCTGGCAGCGAAACCAGATCTTTTATGGTTGGCAGCGGACTGATACCCATCGCCAGTTCTTCAACGGTTTTGGTGTTCATGTCAACATCATAGCCCGCAATCACCGTATCCACGCTGTAGTCACCCACGTCGATATTCTGAATGGTTGCGTTTTCCTTGATGATGCCAGCGTAGGCCAGACCGTTATCCAGCGTGCCGCCGTTATGAATAAAGTCGCGACCCGCCGTGATTTCACCTTTCTCTGCAGGCACAAAATAGATCATATTTTGTCTTAACGGATTGTATGAGCTCTCTGTGAGGCTGCGCCAGGCGGTGCTAAGCGTGCTGAATTCCTGAGCGTTCCAGGTTTCGCCAAACACTTTACTCATCACATAGCTTAGCTGGGTTGACGAATTGGAGGCGTCGAGCAGCGATTTATAGCTACGCTCACGGTTTGGGTCTTCTTTCCCGGTTTTGGTTTCAGGCTGACCGTCACCGAAGATAAAGTTAAAGTACTGATATAACGAAGTAAAGGTCAGCGTAGTGTAGTGGTCAATGGCAACTTTCCAGAAGTCCGTCAGAACAATAGGATCTTCGAGCGTGAGGTTAAGATAATCATACATAGACTCCGCGGTATATTTCGGGGAGTTCAGGAGATTGCCGGTAATGGTAATATCGCGACCAGCCTGAATCAGACCGCCAGTATTTTTGATCTCTTTCTCAGTAAAAATGCCGCGCTGGTTGATATTAATATCTTTTCCGGCGCTGATTTCACCAAGCTTATCCATGGCAATATCGGACGACAGCACTGGAATATGCAGTACCGTCGTAATGCTGGCTTTAGTCATAACATTATCAATGCCCGACCACTGACCGACGGCATCCTGGGTTTGGGTCTGGGAAATCTCACCCCCTGTCCAGGTGCTCTGGTTCTCCAGATATGCCGCATCAATATTAATATTTTGCTCGGAGCGAATGATCCCCGCGTAGTTGAGGATCGTATTGGCAATCAGGGACATGTCGCCCATGCTCATCACGTTGCCGGTATAGTCGTTCACGAACGCGCCTTCGCGGGCATCGATCTCCAGATTACCCAGCGACCAGAGCAGAGTATTACTGTTATTGGCAACGTCCTTCGCGCGGATATGCAGATCCCCGCCCGTCACCACTGACTTGTTGTTCACAAATGTGCCGTCAGCCTGCAGGTTCAGATTGCCTTTGGCTTCGGTCATAGTGTTGTTGAACAGCGAGCCTTGGGTGCTGAGCGTCATGTCATGCCCCGCGCGGATATTGCTGTTGTTATCATCAAGCGATAACGAGTCTTTTATCTTCAGGAGAAGATCGTGGCCAGCTTCAAGGATGCCGCTTGTGTTATTCAGCGAGTCGATATTCAGCGTTAAATCATTATTCGCGATCGTTGCGCCGGACTGATGGTTCGTCAAATTTCCGGCGTTGATTGTGACGTTGTTCCCTGCAATTAGCGCGTTGTTTTCGTTAGTCACATTCCCCTTCGCAACGTTCAGCGTGGTGGATTGAGCCCCGGAAAGAACGGCATTGTTGGCATTAATCACGCTACCGAACGCATCGATTGTGAGATCGTTCAGCGTTGAGACAATGGCCGCCCCATCGTTGTTGTACACATGAACGGCATCAATGTTGATGTCTCCGCCCGCCACAATAGCGGATACAGACTGTTGCCCATCTTCGTCGGTGATGTTGCCCATGTTTCGCAGGATTTCTGCGGTTATATCCAGCGATCCTTCAACGGCCTGAATAATACCCGCCGTGTGGTTGGTCAGAATACCGATGGCATTGAGCACCACATTCATATTGGCGGAGATAATCGCGCCGTTGCCGTTGGTCAGCGACTCAATGTCTTCCATTGTCAGATTGCGCAGCGCGACCAGAACGTGGTTTTCGCCTGTACTGGTGAGATCTTTGATATTGCGGATGATGAGATCCAGACCCGCCTGAACGACGCCTTCGTTTTTCAGCTCGTCAACGGTATCGATCGCGATCGTTCCGTTGCTCACCATCACGGACTGGTTGTTTAACGTCTTCACGGCGTTAATATTCAAATCGCCGGAAGAGGCGATTACCGCATCGCTGCTGTTATTGAGCGTGGTTACGGAGGCAACAGAGAGCGCCGTATCGGATTTAATCAGCGATGCGCCGCTGTTATTGAGGGTACCCACGTTTTTCAGCGTGGTATCGCCAGCGCCAAACAGGGTTGCACCCTGAGTGTTATTAACGGTTTTAATATCCGACAGCGTCAGCTTACCGTCAGAAATCACAAAACCGCCGTCGTTATTCAGCGTATTCAGACTGGAAAGCGTCAGCGTGTTGGCGGCGTACAGCGTGGCGGCATTGAGGTTATCAACGGTATCGATGCGATCCAGCATCAGGCTGCTGGCCTGAATTGTCGCGGCATCGTTGAGTACAGACGTTGCAGAAAGGGTAATGTTTTCTTTTGCCGCCAGCAGCGCGTCGTGGGTGTTGGTTACGCTGGAAAGACCGGTGGCGGTGATATTTTCGCCCTGAATTTTCCCGTTGTCATTGTTCAGCGCTAAGTCACCGCTGCCGGTTACGGTAAGCGTTTTACCGGCCAGTATGGTGCCGTTTTGGCTGTTGTGCAGCTGTTTAGTCACCTTGAGCTGCATGTCTTTGGCGGCGCTCAGCGTGCCGGCCTGGTTTTTCAGGTTGGCAGTTTCCAGGGTTAACTGCTCACCGGCGTTGATGCTGCCGCTGTTGCTGACGGTGGCGTTAGCGTTGCTCGCCCTGGCAGTCACATTCAGCCCTTCGATACGCCCCTTGTTGCTGACGGACTGACCGCCTGAAGCCAGGGTAACATCGTTTCTGTTACTGGCGATGGTGCCGTCATTGACGATGTTGCCGTCGGCATCAATAAACACCAGCGCATCGTCACCGTTCAGGGTGCCGCTGTTGCTCATATCGCCTGTGGATTTGATGCGGACTTCACCGCTACCGGCACCGATGCGGCCGCTGTTATTAAGGGCGCTGGCGGTCATGACCAGGTTATTATCGGCATACAGACGACCGGCGTTGTCGAGGCGTCCGACCGTCAGGGTCTGCGCATTGGTGGCATACAGAATGCCGTTATTCTTCATTGAACCGGAGGCAATACGAATATCGCCGGTTGCACTGATGGAGCCGTTGTTTTCGAACGCGCCGTTCAGATCGATCTGCAGGGTGCCTCTCTTCGCGAGGATCACGCCTTCGTTGTTGTTGAGGCTGCCAGCGTTGATTTTCACATCGCCGCTATTGCTCACAATTTCGGTATCAGAAACGATGCTGCTGAATGCAACCTGCTGGCCGTTTTTCATGACCACAAAGTCGCCATCTTTCAACGTCACCACGCCGCCGGAAATAACGCCGCCGCTAGCATCCAGCGCCTTGAGTTTGCCGCTCAGCGTGTACTGGCCCGCAACGTTAATCTGGATAGCCGGTACTGCCGTTGTGGCGCCGTTTTTCGCCACGATCGCCGCGCTATTTTGCAGCAGGGTAGAGGCATCAATGCGGATAGTGCCGTTCCGGGAGATCAGGTCATTATTGACCGTCAGACCAGAGAGTGCACGCAGGACGATATCCTGCTGCGCTTCAGTACTGCCCACGCCGCTGCTGTTCTTATTGAGCGCAATGTTTTTGCCGCTGACGTTGACGTTTTTATCGCTGCGCAGGCCTGTTAGGGTGACGTCGCCGTTCGCGCTGATGTCGATGTCGTCGGTGGCAATAATACTGCCCTCATGGCGCACGCCAGCGCCCGATTCGGTGCTGATAAGCTGAATTTTACCGCCGTACATGGAGCCCATTGCCCGGCCATCAATGGCGACATCCGGGACATTCCGATCGCTCGTGGCACGAACGGTATGGCTGCGGCTGGTCAGATCGTAATCGTTCTGGCCTGCGACAATTTTGATATCTGCGTTGCCGGAGATTTCCCCTTCAAGTTTGGCGCTACGGCTGACGATATCAAAATAGCTCAGCCCATCGGTGGAAATACCCTGTCCCGTCAGTGAGACATTGCCTTTTTCCACGGCGAGCTTATAGTTGCCATCTTCTTTAATTTGGACTTTACCGGTACTCAGGGTCAGGCTATTAGCGTTAATGGTGGTGGCACCATTAACGTTTATGCCGTTTTCGTTGGCAATAATTACATCCGCTTTTTTACCGAAGACTTCCATCGTCCCGTTAATATAGGATGCCTGCGCGCCTGTCACTTCACTGATAATGGCTTTCGCTTCGTGTTCCAGCTGGGCGTTCTTAACCGTATAACCCCCGATTTTCGATACGCCGTCCTGCATGCTGTTATTCAGAATCAGCCCTTTTTGATCGACGTTAAACTGGTCGAACTTATTCAGCGACACGCCTTTCGCATTGGGATCGGTAATATTAACCACCGGTGTGCCGTTAGCCGCTTGTCCCATGGTTGGGCCATTGCTTTGGTTTGTATCGGGTACTGTAGCGGCCTCTGCGTTTGCCGAAAGAATACCGGCAATCGAAATAAAAAGAGGGCAAAGATGTTTATGTAAGTTCCCGGCTGTAAGCGCGGGTTTTGATCTGTTTTTTTTACGCATGAGGTATCCTTAAATTAAAAAATTACTTCCAGCTTGTAATAAACCACCGTGTTATCGACGGTATTCTCTTCCAGTGAATCCGGTTTTTTTATGGGCCAGCCAGCCATGACATACGTTGAAAAATGGCTACCCGTCGCTTTAATACCGACCGAGCCGCCCATCATGAACTGGCTATCGCATACACTGGCACCGACAGGGCAATTATCGTTGGCGTATCCCAGGTCATAGCCGAAATAAGGAATCAACTGGTGTACTCCGCCTACACCGATGTCGAAAGGAAATTGCAGCGTGTTCGAGATCCAGCCGCCGCTATCCACCTGCAGGCTATCGTCTTTAAATCCACGCACGGTGAATTCATCGCCCAGCGTTACTTTGGCGTCGCTGACAAGCACGTCAGGGGTGTACTGGAAGCCAGCATTAAGCTCATAGACGCCGCCCAGGCGACCGGCCTGGAAAAGCGGTCGGGTCCAGCTGGCGATGCCGTTGTACTTTATGTAGTCGGTATCAAACCCGGTGAGATCGGCATCGTTTTTCCAGGCGGAACCGAACCACGGCACCGCCGCCGTCACGCCCAGATCGCCATAGAACCAGCCGTTCATGAGCGCACCAACCCAGGTCACACCGGTTGAAACCGAGGTGTAAGTTTTGGAACTCACATCAATTTGCTGGTTTTCAATATTGTTCTCGTTATTACGTCTTTCGACTTTTGCCCACCAGCTGGTTTTACCCGTCGCGTTACGGCCCAGCATGCGGCTCACGCGCAGCGAAGCGCGATCGGATTCCCCGTCTGAGGCATAATCGCTGTAGTAGCCCGCCAGGGTTTTGTCATAGCTCGACTGGTAATAAAACGCGTCGAATGACCAGTAGCCCAGCGGAACGCTATAGCTTAATGACCATGCGTCCTGATTATCCTGGCTGTTTTTGAGGTTGTACTGCGCGTAGTAGACGTTGAAAATATCATTTAGCCCGGCAATGTTTTTAGCGGTCAGGCTGCTGTAATATTGCTGCCAGCCGTCAGCCTTCACGCCGGAGTTATTAAGCCCGGCAACAACTGAAAGCGGAAATTCGGCTTCATGTAGCAGGTTAAGATCCGAATAGCCGTTTATAATGGATGGCTGAACGTCGATATTGTCTTTAGATGAAACGCGGAGCAGGTTTTCGACCATTTGGTCGATATCCTGCATATTTAATACTTTCCCTTTGGCAAACGGATAAGCGGTGAAAAGTCGCGCACTTTCCCGGAAAGACGGTTGCTGGCCGTTAACCTTAAAATCGTTAATTTTTCCCCACAGTACGCGAAGCGTAAGCGTTCCGGTTTTAATATTTCCCGGCTCAATACCGATCAGCGTGGTGGCATAGCCGCGAGAAATATAAAAGTCGGTCAGTTCCTTTACCAGCTCAAAGATTTCTGCTTTGCCGAGCGCCTTACCTTCATAGCGATCGATAATCTCCTGGCGCAGCGGGGCGTGCTCAAATCGCGTGTCGTCCAGAATCGTAATATGGTCGATTTGGAATTTCCACGTCGAGTCGCTACCGGCCAGGCTCTCCTTTTCGGCTTCCCGCTGGCTTCGCTGCTGCTGAAGTAACTGCTCGGTACGCTTGGCTTCTTCGATCAGGATCTGGCTGGTTTTTCTTTCCAGACGATCCAGTTCCTGTTTATTTTGCTGGCCAGGCAGCATGCCTGCAGCGTGAACCGCCGGAATGAGTGGCACCAAAAAAAGCGCATATTTTGATAAATGCTGAAACACTTATCTCTCCTTGATCGTTATTTTATTGCCATTGTGTATTGAATAGCGCCGACAACCCTTCCGGCGCTTAATGAATTCGCCCGATTCACGTCCGTGGGAACATATATTTGTGCCTGATAGTTTTTGGTTACGCGTGAGGTGACATCAAAAACAGATTCTTTCCCAAGCGTTACTGCGCTTGAGACATAAGGGTTCAATTTCTCGGAAACCAGAATGGCAAAGTTGTTTGCGTAGCCTTCACCGCTCTCCACGCCCAATAAACCTTGTGATGATCCAAAAGGTGAATTAAGCATCGAGACAATGGTTAAACCCACTTTTTCAACGGTGGGACAGGTCACGGTAATAGAGAAGTCTTTCTTATCGCCCTGGAAAGTCGGGTTGTTCTGGAAAGATGCCACGCTGTAGGTGCCCAAATCGACATTCGTCGTAGAGGGGTAAATAGAGCATGAGCGCGTATTGACTTTAATCGGTACTCCGAAATTAATGTTAAGAATACGCAGTTCATCTTCCGGGGCGAGTAACGGCTTAACGTTTACGTGGACGATTTCACCCGCAGGAACCTCGGTTTCCCCTTGCTCGATGGTGCTGGTTTGTACAAACTCAACCAGTACCGAGCTATTGTCGATTGAACAGCTCGGGTTACAGGTAACAGGGTTGCCTGAGTTACCCGGTAGCCAGGAATTGCTTGCATTTGCCGGCCATTTTATCCGAATGCCAATACCGGGGATCTCGGTGTTATAGACATTATCCAGCGAAGCAGCGAGGTAGCTACGGCTATATTCTGCATGCCACTGCGTTTGCGTGGAGGCGTCACAGCTGTATTTGATATTAGGTACCGTATAGGTCTTCGACCAGAGTATGGTGCCTGCGGTACCTTTATCCGCCGGGTTGAGCGTAATATTGTCGGTAATGGTTAATACTTTTACCGCGCCGTCCATTTGGCACAGCGCCGCATTCGCTTCAAATGAAAACAGGAGTGCCAGAGACAGCAATATAGTACTGAGCGAAGCCGTGATGTATTTATTCATCTTATGTCAAAGACCTTTACAGGTAATATTTATTGCATCGAGGGGAGCCACATTTTTAATATCCTGAGCAGCAGGATGCTCAGCAGCGTTATTCACGTCTGCAGTACAGGTGTTCATCACCTTATTTTTATTCCACTTAAGGGTGAGCGGATTTTTCGCGTCAGACAGCGTCACCATGGCGAGGCCGCTTTGTCCCACCATGCCAAGTGAGTTATTGCCGGCATCAGTCACCTGTGCACCAAACGGGATCTCTATACCGGAGGCATGAATAAAGCGCACAAACGTCTGCTGTTGCTGCTGCGTTTCCATCTTGATATGCACCGCCGCACCGGCTGTGGGCACAATGTGTTTACGCGTGTCCTCAACGTCGACGCTCATCGAGGTGCCTTTCGGGTCGATAAAGACTTCGTTGTACTTATACGGGGCGAGATAGCCGACAATCCCATAGCCGTTATCTTTGATGACGGCAGTGGAGTCAGGATAAACGCGAGCACCCTCAGCTCCTTTGGCTTCGATAATCCCGATGGTATCGCCTAAGGTTGGGGTCAGGTTGATCCCGCCACGATGCACCACCACGCCGCCGTTCATATTGAGTCCACCCATAAAGCTGTGCAGGGACTGGCTAAACGCGACGCCGCCGGAGGCGCTATCCCCAACGTACGAGAGGTTGGTGCCGAAGTTCGTTTCAGGTCGGCTGGATTCACTGAAGTAGCCGCTGAAACCATACTGCGAGCGCTCACCGGCAGAACCGCTTAACGAGGTACGGAAGGTGGCTTCATCGCTGTTGTAACTGAAGTTTGCTCCCAATCGGGCCTGCTTTTCATAGCGGTGGCCCAGCGGCATTGAAACGCTCAGATAGATCGTATCATCGTGACCGCCGTCCTCGCTGTTGGTACGACCGAGGGAAATCCCCCAGGTGGAGCTGCCGAACTGGTTGTTATATCCCACCGCATAGTTGGATTTTTCTGTACGACTCAGCCGATCGTTCCAGACGTTACCGACAAAGCCACTGACGTAAAAACTCCCCCAGCCAGGCGGCAGCATCTGGTTAATATTTGCTTCCAGACGTTCGCGGTAGCGTTCCGGTAGATAGTTATCGTTGCCGTGTTCTATCGCCTGTTTCACGCTGACGGCATCCGAGAGGGAATAGTAATTTTTGCTGGAGTAGCGATAGCCAACCAGGCTGAAGTTCGTACCGGTTTCCGAGAGGTTTTTAGCAAGGCTGATGCGCAAAGACATATTGCACAGCGAGCCGCAATCGTCGTTTTCGATGCCCGACGAAAAGTTCGTGTAGGAGCGGGTTACGTCAATGCCTAACGCGCCCAATGATGTGTTAATCGCCACGCCGCCCAGCAGGGCGTTGTAATCCCCGTCGAATGCGGTTTGTGCGCCAACGTAGCCCGTCAGATTATTAAACAGACCGTACTGCAGCGTGCCTTCCGTCATCCAGGGATCGTCGGCGAGAAACGTATTTCGGATTTCCCCGGCAGAGAGCGAATAGCGGAAATAGCCTTCACGCAGCAGCTGCGGAACGCTGGAGTAGGGGACCGTAAAGGTGTGAAGCGTGCCGTCAGTTTCTTTGACGGTAACTTCAAAATCGCCGTTATAACCCGTTGCGTAGAGATCGCTGATGGCAAACTCGCCCGGCGGCACCACCTTTTCATACAGCGTATTGCCAGATTGTTTGATGGTGACCGTAGCGTTGCTGTTAGCAAATCCACGCACGACGGGCGCATAGCTGCGAACGGAATCTGGCAGCATACGATCGTCCGTCGCGATCCTCGCTCCGCGAATGGCCGTGGTATCAAACATATCGCCGGTGGTACTCAGATCGCCCAGCACCACTTCGGATTGCCAGGAGGCGATCCCCCGGGTGGCAAACGCCTGCAGGTGATCAACACCTTCATCGGTAATGTCGTTGCCCATATTCAGCGTGTCGTAAGTGACGAAACGCCAGGCGCCGAGCGTCATGGCCGTCTGTAAATTGCCGAAAAGATAGTTGCTGGTCTCCCCCAGCTCGCGGTTGCGCGTGCTGGAGCCGCTCAGCGCATACGAGGCCATGAGCGCGGGTTCGCCGTTATCCCACAGTTCCGGGCTGATGTAGCCCTCTGGCGTGTTGAGCAGCATCGCCTGAGGAACGGTTACCTCCAGGCGCTCATCCTCCTGGTTGTAGACGACGCGGGAGCCCGGGACCAGCTCTTCAAGCACCAGACAGCTGCCCGTTTTCCAGTTTTCAGGCAGTTTGCGGGTGTCTATATCAAAGCGGATAACCATTTCCGGCGTCAGGCACGCATTTACGCCCTGTTGGTTTTTTGCCGGGATGAACGTGACGGGCCAGGTGCCTCTGTTTTTGCTGTTGCTTATCACATCCAGTTTATAATCACCGGGCTGGATCTTTTCGACCCCATCGAATTGCGTCAGATCCAACCCGCTGTTATAGAAATTCATAAAGCCGCGAGAAAAATTGACCGGCTTTTTCTCGCTTTCGGCGTACACCTGGCCTGAAACGCAGAATGCCAGAAGTAAAATCTGGCTAAAGTGATTTTTTGCGTTGTTGCGACGCTTGTATTTTTTATAAAGTGCGGACATTCAGCTATCCCAAAAATGAGGCTTAAATGATGTTAAAAGTTATAAGTGCGCTTAATATATGCACCCAGATCGGTAATATAGTTATATTTAAATATGCCGCGTCCGCTCACCGCGCTGACCTGAGGGAAGTGATAAACAAGCGTGCCGTAGGGCACAATCATCTCTCCCGGTATTTCAATATCTTTATTTTCCGCATTCATCAGCCATACGCTGGTCATATTCACATGGAACGGAGAGTTATTGGTTCCAACCACGTCGTAACCCTTCGTCGTTTTGCGTAATTCCCATTTAAGATCGTCAGCTGCCTGCATCGGGTTACCTTTCAGGCCCGCGGGGCGATAGAAGAATTTAATCAGCGTGCGGAAGGCCATTTTGAGTTTGTTCTTATCAGCGTCTTCCGGCATTTCAGGTGGAATATCCAGCACGTTTAACCAAAGCAGGCTTTCGCGATCTTTGGGATATTTATTTATGGCTTCGGCAGTCTGGAAAATATGGAATACTTTACCTTTTTGGCCGTTAATACGCGCTGCGGGCGGGTTAATGAAGAAAGGCAGGTTTTCTTTTTCAACACCGTCTGTTTTATCTGTGCTTGAAAGCCAGACCTGAACCAGTTCAGGCGTTTTCCCCAGATTATTAATACGTACGGTCTGCTCATTTTCATTACCGTTGAAAACGACGCGCGTGGTTAAAATCTGAATGGTGGCATGGGCGCAAGGCAGCCCGAACAATGCCATCATTAACATCGCTTTTAATATATTACTCACCATCGAAATTGGTTCCCTGAATATGTCAAAAAAACAGTGGGACAACGCCCACTGCTTAAATAGGCTTACTGATATTTGATGGAGTACACCACGTCAGTGGTTACTTTACCTGCCGATGCAGCGCCACCGGTCGCAACGTACTGTGCCCAGTAATCGAAACGAGCGGTATTACCGGTAATGGTTGCAGTTTTAGCGTTATTATTCGCCGTAGTCAGGTTCAGTGCTGCTTTAGCTGAATCGGAAAGACCAATTTCAACATTTGTGGCACCGCCAGTCGTCTCGGTGTTTTTCAGGTTACCGGTAGCGGTATTGATATTGGTGCTCTGTGCCAGTTCGAAGAACACGCTGGCGATTTTATTATTTGTGCAGTTTGTACCGCTCAGTTTAATGAAGAATGGTGTATCCCCCGCACGCTGGCCCGCAGTTGCCAGCGCTGTGGTGCTGACGGTCGGCAGATGCACGGTGAAATCAGGAGAGGTGGATTCACCCTGCGCATCGCCACCGGTAATAGTACAAGTCGCATCGCTGATGGTACCGTCAAAAGTAATTGTGCCATCTTCCGCTGCCGCCGCAGAACCTGCTCCCGCCAGAATGGTAAAAAGACATGCTTTTAAGTATTTGTTCATAGAAAATTCCATTTTGAAATAAATTGTAATAAAGCGCGGGGATTGTAATGAGAGGGATATCTAAAAACTACTGGTCGGACCTAAATAAATTCCTAATTCATACCTTCGCATTCTTATTATTTATGGATATGTATGATAAAGGAGCGTCAAAGCGGAAATAATGGCTTGTTTTTAAAAAAACATCCGCTACTTATTATTGAGATTAATGATTTAGTTGCTGGCGATTTTATATTTTAATCATTCAATATTTGTTTTGAGAATGGTTGGTATTTGAATTATGTGAGCATGTTATGAATGACTTGAAATTAAACATCCCAGACGCTATTCTTTCTTCCATGCAGCTTTACTTATCTATCGATCCCTTCCTCGTCGGGCTTAACGACGCGGAAGGGATTTTTTTTACACTTTACAACCCAACGACTTTCAATGAGGTCAGGACATGAGCACTTTAGGTCATCAGTACGATAACTCTCTGGTATCTAACGCGTTTGGTTTTTTACGTCTTCCGATGAACTTCCAGCCGTACGACAGCGACGCGGACTGGGTGATCACCGGCGTGCCGTTCGATATGGCAACGTCCGGCCGCGCGGGCGGTCGTCACGGTCCGGCGGCGATCCGTCAGGTGTCTACCAACCTGGCCTGGGAGCATAACCGCTTCCCGTGGAACTTCGACATGCGCGAGCGCCTGAACGTGGTGGACTGCGGTGACCTGGTGTACGCCTTTGGCGACGCGCGTGAAATGAGCGAAAAGCTGCAGGCCCATGCCGAAAAGCTGCTGGCTGCCGGCAAGCGCATGCTCTCCTTCGGCGGTGACCACTTTGTAACCCTGCCGCTGCTGCGCGCCCACGCGAAGCACTTCGGCAAAATGGCGCTGGTACACTTTGATGCGCATACCGACACCTACGCGAACGGCTGCGAGTTTGACCACGGCACCATGTTCTACACCGCGCCGAACGAAGGCCTGATCGATCCGAACCACTCCGTGCAGATCGGTATCCGTACCGAGTTCGACAAAGATAACGGCTTCACCGTGCTGGACGCCGGCCAGGTCAACGATCGCGGCGTGGACGATATTCTGGCTCAGGTTAAGCAGATCGTCGGCGATATGCCGGTGTATCTGACTTTCGATATCGACTGCCTGGATCCGGCCTTTGCGCCAGGCACCGGTACGCCGGTCATCGGCGGCCTGACTTCAGACCGCGCCATTAAGCTGGTGCGCGGCCTGAAGGATCTGAACATCGTCGGGATGGACGTGGTGGAAGTGGCGCCTGCCTATGACCAGTCCGAGATCACCGCGCTGGCCGCGGCGACCCTGGCGCTGGAAATGCTCTACATCCAGGCGGCGAAAAAAGGCGAATAAGCCTTACGCGCTGATTGCTGCTGCGCGACGCATGCGCAGCAGCAACATACCCCCGGCCAGCAGGGTGATAACCTGCGAAACGACCAAAACCGAAAAGCCTGAGCTTACCGACCCGACCGTTTTCATCACCATCCCCATCAGCAGCGGAATAAACGCCGCGCAGATATTCCCTATGCCATTAACGATCCCATATGCGCTCCCCACCGCTTCCCGCGCGGCGTGATGCTGGATAACCGCAGGAATGGCCGCCCCCTGAAGCCCCCAGAAGACGTTGGCGGACAGCATAAACAGCGCCAGCCATGTGGGCTGATGGCTGAGCATCAGCCCGACCACGGACAGCGCCGTCAGCGCTCCACCCGCCACAAACAGCATCGGTGCCTGCTCCGGACGCATTTTGTCGAGCAGCACGCCGCCGAGAAATTTAGAGCCCAGGCTCAGCAGGAAGGGAATGGCCGCAAGCATGCCGGTGGCGTGCAGCGAGAAGTGGTGTTCATCGCGCAGCCATGCGGGCAGCCAGGCGCTGCTCCCCCAGAGATAGCTCAGCGTGGCGATTTCAACCAGTAAGATCCAGCCCAGCAGCGGCGTTTGCCACGCCAGCGTAAAGGTCTGGGCAAACCCCGGTTTTTTTGTCTTCGGGATGCCGCGCGGCGCGGGAAGGTAGCGCCAGATGAGCCCGCCGCCGAGAGCAAGATTCAGTATCGCCAGCGCGTAAAACGATCCGGCCCAGCCCAGATGGGCCATCAGCCAGGTCACCAGCGGAAAGCCCACGGCCAGCCCGAGCGAGACGCCCAGCGCGGTTACGGCGTTGGGTTTGCCGATCTCATCCGCGCTAAAGTTATCGCTGATAAAGCGCGTCTTCAGCGAAAAGAGCGGTCCTTCCGCTATCCCCAGAATCACGCGCGCGATGAGCATTCCCATCAGCGAGCCGAGCAGGGGAGAGACCGCACAGACCGCGGCCCAAATCACAATGCTGCCTAATAACCCCTGCCGATAATTAAATTTGCTTTCAATAACTGGTGTTAATAATAAAGCCGAAAAACCATAACCCAGAAGAAAGCAGGTCATTAGCATTCCCTGTAACATTCTGTTTTCATTTAACTGAAAGTGCCGGGCAAATTCCGGGTTTAATATCATTACTGAAATATTTACCCGGTCGACGTAGGAGATAATAATGAGTAATAACAGTGCAATTGTTCCTTGCCATCTTGCCGTCATGATGCCTGCCTTATGCGTGCGCATAGTGATATTTTTATCAGCGTGATTGTCACGGACATAAAATGGTTAACCTGTGAAACTCTTTGTTTTTAAAAGATAAAGTAAAAAATCGTTTCACAGGTGAAACGCAAGGTTCTTCCGCTCTTTTATTTTTACGAAGCAAAAACAAAGGAAGTCAATATCTGAATATTGAAATTTAAAGCCATTGAAAAAACGTATTCATTCACGCCGCAATAATGAAAATTTCATATCGCTGCATTTTTTCGTGATCCTTTCCACACTTAGTTAATTAATTAGCTTTCGCTTAACAAATTCTTCACATTGCCGCTTGACGAAACATTCATCGCTTTTATATTGACCGTATTAAATAAGAAACAGAGTTTCATATATGAAACAAAAGCCTGGAGGATCGTGATGAGCTGGATAGGCGTATGTGACGCAGAACAAGTACAGGAAGATTTCCCTTTTAGCGGCAGCGTCGAGGGTAAAGAGATCGGCGTTTATTTGATTGACGGCGAGTATTACGCGCTGGAAGACGTATGCCCGCACGCTTATGCCCTGCTGAGCCAGGGTTTCGTCGAAGACGGCAAGGTGGAGTGCCCGCTGCACGAGGCGGTATTCGATGTCAAAACCGGCCAGTGCCTGCACGGCCCCGGCGGTCGCAACCTTAACCGCTACCCGGTTCGGGTCTTTGAAAACCAAATCCAGATTACCTTCGTCGAGGAGACCGTGGCATGAGCGACACCCTGAACTACAATCCGGCGCTGCCGGAAAGCCGCCAGTTTACCCCACCTGCCGAAGGCGGTAACGGTGCCATTCATAAGCCGGGCGATTACCAGAATCTCATCTGGCAAACCCGCAGCCGCGAGCCGGAAAACTGGGAGGTGAACCTGATTGCGACGCTGGAAGATCTCTTCGAACAGGGCGTTGAAACCCTACCGGAACTGGTGAACGGGCTGAACGCGGTGCGCATGCACGACCAGCAGGGCGAGCCGTGGAGCAACGCCAGCTTCCAGGCTTTCTTACAGGTTAACGGCTACTGAGGACAACGCGATGACGACTACCGTACAACATTATCTTGATAAAGGTCTGCGCGGCCTCTGGTATCCGGTGCTGGCAAGCTGGGAAGTGCAGTCTGCTCCCGTGGGCATCACCCGCCTGGGCGAGCAGATTGTGGTCTGGCGTAACAAGGACGGCCAGGTCCAGGCGCTGGAAGACCGCTGTCCGCACCGCGGCGCGCGCCTGTCGATGGGCTGGAACCTCGGCGACCGTATCGCCTGCTGGTATCACGGCGTAGAAGTAGCGGGCAACGGCGAGGTGAAAGACGTGCCCGCCGTGGATAAATGCCCGCTGGTTGGCCAGCAGTGCGTGCGCAGCTACAACGTGCAGGAGGCGCACGGCGCCATCTTCCTGTGGTTTGGCGTGACCGCCGACCAGCAGCCGGACGAGCTGATCTTCCCGGATGAGCTCGCCGACACGGAAAATTTCAGCAACTTCCTCTGCACCGCCGCGTGGAAGTGCAACTACCAGTACGCGCTGGAAAACGTGATGGACCCGATGCACGGCACCTATCTGCATTCGTCCTCGCACTCGATGGCGGAGGGGGATCGCAAGGCCGACATGGTGCTTCAGCCGACCAAAACCGGCTTCATCTTCGAGAAAAAAGGGCAGAGCGGCGTCAACTTTGACTGGGTGGAGCTGGGCAACAGCGGCACCTGCTGGATGCGTCTCTCCATTCCGTATAAGAAGCGCTTCGGACCGGGCGGCCACTTCTTTATCGTCGGCATGGTGGTGCCGGAAGATAACGACAACTGCCGCGTCTTCTTCTGGCGCATTCGCCGCGTGCAGGGCTGGCAGCGCGATATGTGGCGCTTCATGTACCGCAACCGTCTGGAAAAGCTGCACTGGGAGGTGCTGGAGCAGGACCGCGTGGTGCTGGAGAGCCTGGCCCCGAACGCCCGCGACCATGAATACCTTTATCAGCACGACGTCGGCCTCTCCCGCCTGCGCCGCATGATGCAGAAGGCCGCCAAAGAGCAGCTGGCGATGCGCGAAGCGCAGCAGGGAGCCGCCTGATGAACGGACTGCTGGGCGGAAAGCGCATCGTCGTGACCGGTGCCGCGCGCGGGCTGGGCTACCACTTTGCCAAATCCTGCGCGGAGCAGGGCGCGGCGGTGGTGATGTGCGACATCCTCAATGGCGAGCTGGCCGAGAGCGCCCACGGGCTGAGCAAGCAGGGCTTTGCGATCGAATCACACGTCATCGATCTGGCCGATCCGCACTCCATTGAGCAGGTGTTTTGCGCCATTGGCGAGCAGGGTCAGATTGACGGTCTGGTGAACAACGCGGCGATGGCGACCGGCGTGGGCGGTAAAAACATGCTCGATTACGACCCGGACCTGTGGGACCGCGTGATGAGCGTGAACGTCAAAGGTACCTGGATGGTGACGCGCGCCGCCGTACCGCTGCTGCGCGAAGGGACGGCAATCGTGAACGTGGCGTCCGATACCGCCCTGTGGGGCGCGCCGCGCCTGATGGCCTACGTCGCCAGCAAGGGGGCAGTGATCGCCATGACCCGCTCGATGGCGCGCGAGCTGGGCGAAAAGCGCATTC
Organism: Enterobacter nematophilus; assembly: GCF_026344075.1. Lineage (NCBI taxonomy): Bacteria > Pseudomonadati > Pseudomonadota > Gammaproteobacteria > Enterobacterales > Enterobacteriaceae > Enterobacter > Enterobacter nematophilus. The sequence goes on from NZ_JAPKNE010000003.1 coordinate 368,385, forward strand.
GCATCAACGCTATCGCGCCGGGGCTGACCCGCGTTGAGGCAACCGAATATGTGCCCGCCGAACGGCATCAGCTCTACGAAAACGGCCGGGCGTTAACGGGCGCGCAGCAGCCGGAAGATGTGACCGGCAGCGTGGTCTGGCTGTTAAGCGATCTGTCGCGGTTTGTCACCGGACAGCTGATCCCGGTCAACGGCGGTTTTGTCTTTAACTGAGGTATGGCGATTATGGCAAACGATCGGGAAGTGAAGTATCTGGTGCCGGGGCTGGAGCGCGGCCTGCAGCTGCTGTTGGCCTTCGGCGAGCAGCACCGCGAACTGACCTTTGCCGAGCTGCACCGGCTGGTGGATATGCCGAAGGCGACCGCCTACCGCGTGGTGCAGACCCTGGAGTTCATGGGGTTTCTGGAGCGCAACGCGCGAGCCAATACCTTTTCGCTCGGCATGAACGTGCTGCGCCTGGGCTTTGAGTACATCGCCTCGCTGGACGTGGCGCAGGTCGGCCAGCCGGTGATCGAACAGCTGCGCGACGTCAGCCAGTGCAGCAGCCATCTGGCGATCCGCGACGGGCGCGACATTATCTACATCGCCCGCGTCAGCGCCGCCGGGTCGCGCATCAATCAGGTCAGCATTGGCACCCGTCTGCCGGTGCACTGCACCTCGCTCGGCCGCATGCTGCTGACCGATATTTCCCGCGCCGATTTTGAACAATTGTTCCCGCACGAGCGCCTGCCGGGCAACACGCCGGGGCAGCTTCACGACCGCGAGGCCCTGTGGCAGATGGTGCAGCAGGACAAAGCCCGCGGGTTTGTCATCGGCGAATCTTTCTTCCGCCACGGCATCTCCTCCATCGTCTACCCGGTGTACGACCGAAGCGGACGCGTGGCGGCGGTGGTGAGCATTCTGGTGCCGTCGGAGGAGATCCCGCAGACCGACCGCGAGCGCCTGCAAAACGAGGTTCGCCTCGCGGCGGATAAAATTTCTGGCTTTTTAGGGTATTTGTCACAGGCCAGTTAAATCAGTGAGTTAACGTCAGGCGCTTAACTGCGTCGGGCATGGTTTACGCCCAATTTGGGCCAGATGAGGCAACGAACGATGAGTGTAACCGGAATTGAAAAGCTGGAATTTGGCGTGGAAGACCTGACGCACTGCGCCAAATTTATGCGTGATTTTGGCCTGACGGGCGATGCCAGCGGCCAGCGTTTTACCACCCTGAGCGGCGCGCGCGTGGAGCTAAACCCGATCGACAGCCCCGACCTGCCGCCGGCGTTTGAGGCGGGCAACACCCTGCGCCGCATGACCTGGGCGGTTGCCGCGCAGTCCGATCTTGACGCGCTGCGCCCGAAGCTTGCGCAGCAGCCCGGCTTCCGCGAGGTGGGCGACGCGCTGGAGTGCCTCGACCCGAACGGCATGACCCTGCGCGTGCAGGTGACCCAGCAGACCGAGGTGGAGCTGAACGTCGAGGCGATTAACCAGTGGGGCGACGCCCGCCGGATCGACACCCCGAGCCCGGTTTACGATCGCGCCCAGCCCATCAACGTTGGGCACGTGGTGTTCTTCGTGGAAGAGCTGGCGGCGGTGGAAAAATTCTACCGCGAGGTGCTCGGCTTCCAGGTCTCTGACCGCTACATCAACCGGGCCGTGTTCCTGCGCTGCGGCGCGCGCGGCGGCCATCACAACCTGTTCCTGCTGCAGCTGCCGAACCGCAGGCGCGGTCTCAACCACGTGGCCTTCACGGTACGTGATATTCATGAGGTGATCGGCGGCGGGATTGCGATGAATAAACACGACTGGAGCACCTTTATCGGGCCGGGCCGCCATCCGGTGTCGTCGGCCTATTTCTGGTACGTCAACAGCCCGACCGGCGGCGCGTTTGAGTATTACACCAACGACGACTACCTGACCGAAAACTGGCAGCCGCGCGAGCTGGAGCACTCGCTGGTCTCCTTTACCGAATGGGCGGTGGAAGGCGGGATCGACCACGACACGCGGCGCCAGCAGAAAAAGCCGGAGGCGGTATGACGTCGCGCATTGTCATTATCGGCGGCGGCCAGGCGGGCGGCTGGGCGGCGAAAACACTGCGCGACGAGGGCTTCGGCGGCGAGATTTGCGTAGTGGCGGAAGAGGAGTGGGATTTCTACGAACGTCCGCCGCTGTCGAAAGCGTCCCTGCTGGAGCCGGACGCGGCACTCCCACGGCTGTTTAGTGAAGAAGCACAGCAGGCGCTGAACCTGACATGGCACCGCCCGCTGCGTGCGGAGCAGATCGACCGAGCGGCGAAAACGGTGCGGTTAAGCAACGGCGAGTATCTTAGTTACAACATTCTTTTGATTGCCACCGGAGGGCGGGCGCGTCTGCCGGGTGAGGCGTGGGCTTCCCATCCGCAGGTCTACACCCTGCGCCACTGGCAGGACGCGCAGCGCCTGAAGGGTCGGCTGGCGGAAAGCGAAAAGCTGGCGATTATCGGCGGCGGCTGGATTGGCCTGGAGATTGCCGCCTCCGCGCGCAAAAGCGGCGTGGCGGTCACCCTGTTCGAGCAGCAGCCGGCGCTGTGCATGCGCTCGGTGAGCGGCGAGGTGTCGCAGCGCCTGGAAGCCCTCCACCGCGAGCAGGGGGTGGATATCCGTACCGGCTGCGGCGCGCTGGAGCTGGAGGACGATAGCGGCCTGCCGGTTATCCACTGCGACGGCCTGCGCGATACCTTTGACGCGGTGGTGGTGGGGATCGGCGTCGATCTTAATCTGGAGCTGGCGCGCGACGCGGGGCTGCGCACCGAACGGGGGATCGTCGTGGACGCTCAGGGACGCACGTCGGATCCGTCCATTTTTGCCGCCGGAGATGTGGCCCAGCATCATCATTACGGCCTGTGCATTCAGTCCTGGGCGTTTGCGCAGAATCAGGCGGTGGCGACGGCAAAAGCGATGCTCAACCCCGATGCGCCAGGCTACGACGACGCGCCGTGGCTGTGGTCGGATCAATATCAGCACAACATTCAAATCCTCGGTATTCCGCAGCCGGGGAGCACAACGATAGCGCGTGAAGATTCGCTGTACTTCTCGCTGGACGAGAGCGGGCGGCTGACGCAGCTGGTGGCGTTTAACGATGCGCGCACCGTCAAGCTGGCGAAGCGCTGGATGGCGGCAGGGCGGGATTTATCGGACGTGCCGCTCGCCGACCCGACCTTTTCACTGATGTCACTGCGATAACCCGCACCCGTAGGGGGAGACATGACCACATTAGAGACCAACACCGCGCCCGTTGAGGCGAGCGGTGAGGGAGCCCGCACGCCTGAAAAAGCGGTGCGCTGGGCCATCCCGCTGTCGCTGCTGGCCTGCGTGCTGCTGGCGTTTTTCGACAAAATCAGCATTGCGGCGCTGTTTTCTGACGGCCATTTCCAGCAGGCAATGGGCATTGATTTCGACACCACGCGCCTCGGCATTTTGATGAGCGCCTTTCTGCTGAGCTACGGCTTTTCGTCAGTCTTTTTAAGCGGCTTAGGCGACAAAATCGCCCCGCTGCGCCTGCTCACCGGAATGATGGTCGTCTGGTGCGTGCTGATGGTGGCGATGGGCTTTACCCATAACTACACGCTGATGATCGTGCTGCGCATCCTGCTGGGCGTGGCGGAAGGGCCGCTGTTCCCGCTCGCCTTCGCCATCGTGCGCCACAACTTCCCGCAGCATCTGCAGGCGCGCGCCACCATGCTGTGGCTGCTTGGCACGCCGGTGGGCGCGGCGATTGGCTTCCCGCTCTCCCTCTGGCTGCTGAACGCCTTCGGCTGGCAGAGCACCTTTTTCGTGATGGCGATGCTCACCGTGCCGGTGCTGATATTCGTGCGCGTCGGGCTGCGCGGGATCCGTCTGGAGGCAAAACCCGGCACCTCGCAGGCATCTCAGGACGAGCGCCGCGCCGCGCGCCGCGAGCTGTTTGTCAGCCCGCACTTCTGGATCATCTGCATCTTTAACATTGCCTTCCTGACCTACCTTTGGGGCATCAACGGCTGGCTGCCGGGCTATCTCATCAAGGGCAAAGGTATTCATCTGGAACACGCGGGCTGGCTGTCGTCGATGCCGTTCATCGCCATGCTGGCGGGCGAGGTGATTGGCGCGTGGCTTTCGGACCGGGTCGATAAGCGCGCGGCGGCCTGCTTTATCTCCATGGCCGGGGCGGCGGCAGGTCTCGCGGCGGTGATGCATCTCGACACCCCGCTGACCATCATCGCGGCGATGAGCTTCAGCACCTTCATGTGGGGCACCGGCGCACCCAACATTTTCGCCCTGCTGGCGAAGGCCACCCATCCACGGGTGAGCGCCACGGCGGGCGGCATTTTCAACGGGCTGGGAAACTTTGCGGGCGCGCTGTCGCCGGCGGTGATGGGCGCGCTTATCGCCTTCACCCACAGCATGGATTCCGGGCTGATTTTTCTGGCGGTGATGGCGGCGGTGGGCTGCGTCCTGTTACTGCCGCTGCTGAGACGTTACTGAGGAGAGTGTCATGACTGATTCAACCGTAACCAACACATCAGGCATCAAACCTGACCACCTGACAATGGAAGAGTGGGTCGAGTCGCGCATCGCGCGCTTCGAAGGCCGTAAATATGACTGGAACGCGCTGAAGTTCCAGGCCGATTTTGACCCGAAATACCGCCGGGCGCAGATGCGCTACATCGGCACCGGCGCAACCGGCGTGGCGAACGACACCAACACCGTGCAGGCGGACCATTTCACCTTCTCCACCATGGTGCTGCCGTCGAAGTGCGAAGGGCCGCTGCACCTGCACGACGACGTGGAAGAGGTGTTCTTCATGCTTAAAGGGCAGATCACGCTGATGATCCAGGACGGCAGCAACTACACCGAAACCGTGCTGCGCGAGCGCGATCTGATCTCCGTTCCGCCGGGGATCTATCGCGGCCTGTTTAACCACGGGGAAGAAGAGGCGCTGATGTGCGTCATGCTGGGAACCAACAAGCCGGAAATCCCGACCTATCCCTCCGATCATCCGCTCTCAAAAGTGAAGCGGAACTAAGGGGGCGCCATGACGGGTTTTCGTGAACAGGGAAGCGGCATTCCGCTGATGCTGCTGCACGGCATCAGCTCCGGCGCGGCCTCCTGGCACAAGCAGATGGCGCTGGAGGGCTTTCGCGTGCTGGCGTGGGACATGCCCGGCTATGGCGAAAGCCCGCTGCTGGCGGTTGAGCGTGCGAACGCGGGGGATTACGCCGACGCGCTGGCGGCGATGCTCGACCGCGCGGGCGTCTGGCGGACGGTGCTGGTGGGCCATTCGCTGGGAGCGCTGGTGGCCAGCGCCTTTGCGGCGAAGTATCCGCAGCGCGTGCTGCACCTGGTGCTGGCGGACGCCGCGCAGGGCTACGGCAATGCAGTCCCGGAACAGCGGGAGCAGGTCTGGCGCAGCCGCGAGCAGCAGATGGCGCTCGGCGGTGAAATCCTCGCGCAGACCCGCGCCGCGAAGCTGCTGCGCCCCGGCGCGCGCGCGGAAGATATCGCTACCGTCGCGGCGGGCATGCGCGCGCTGCGTTCCGAGGGCTACCTTGCCGCCGCGTGGATGCTGGCGCACGACGACATTCACGGCTGGCTTAAAGATTACCCAGGCGCGTTTGAAGTCTGGTGCGGCGAGCAGGACGCGATCACGCAGCCCGAGCTGGTGCAGGGGCTGGCGCTGCGCTACCGCATGCCGTTTATCTCTATTCCGCAGGCCGGACACGCCAGCTATCTCGACAACGACGCGTTTTTTAACCAACAGCTTTTACGCATTAACGAAGAGGTGCGCGATGAATGCACAAATTGACGGCCGCGTAGCGGTAGTCACAGGCGGTTCTTCCGGCATTGGCTTTGAAACGCTGCGCCTGCTGCTGGGCGAGGGGGCAAAAGTGGCCTTCTGCGGCCGCGACCCGGACCGGCTCGCCAGCGCCCACGCGACGCTGCAAAACGAATACCCGGACGGGGAGATTTTCTCTTACCGCTGCGACGTGCTGAACGCCGACGAGGTGCAGGCCTTCGCGGATGCCGTTCAGGCTCGCTTCGGCGCGGCGGATATGCTGATCAACAACGCCGGGCAGGGCTACGTGGCGCACTTCCACGACACCCCGCGCGAGGCGTGGCTGCACGAAGCCGAACTCAAACTGTTCGGGGTGATCAACCCGGTTCAGGCGTTTCAGCCTCTGCTGGAGCGGTCCGACATCGCCTCCATCACCTGCGTCAACTCCTTGCTGGCGCTGCAGCCGGAGGAGCACATGATCGCCACCTCCGCCGCCCGCGCCGCGCTGCTGAATATGACGCTCACGCTCTCGAAAGAGCTGGTAGGTAAAGGCATTCGCGTCAACTCCATTTTGCTCGGCATGGTGGAGTCCGGCCAGTGGCAGCGCCGCTTTGAAAACCGGGCGGATAAAAGCCAGAGCTGGCCGGAGTGGACGGCGGATATCGCGCGCAGGCGCGGCATCCCGATGGCGCGTCTCGGCAAGCCTCAGGAGCCCGCGCAGGCGCTGCTGTTTCTCGCCTCGCCGCTGGCATCGTTTACCACCGGCGCCGCGCTGGACGTTTCCGGCGGCTTCTGCCGCCATCTGTAAGGACGCATCATGAAAAAGGTAATGTTAATTGGGTTTGGCGCCATGGCGCAGGCGGTGATTGAACGTTTACCCGCCGGCGTGGCTATCGGTTGGATCGTGGCGCGTGAAGCCCACCATGCGGCTATTCGCGCGCAGCTTGGTGATGCGGTAATCGCGCTGACCTCGCCGGTAGACTGCGCGGAAACGCCCGACCTGGTGCTGGAGTGCGCCAGCCAGCAGGCGGTGGCGCAGTATGGCGAAGCGATCCTGCGCCGCGGCTGGCATCTGGCCGTTATTTCAACCGGCGCGCTGGCGGACAGCGCGCTGGAACAGTGCCTGCTCGCGGCGGGCGGCAGGCTGACGCTGCTCTCCGGGGCGGTTGCGGGCATTGACGGGCTGGCGGCGGCGAAAGAGGGCGGGCTTGAGCGCGTCACCTATCAGTCGCGCAAAAGCCCGGCCAGCTGGCGCGGCAGCTATGCCGAGCAGCTTATCGATCTTAACGCGGTCTCAGAGGCGCAGGTCTTCTTTGAAGGCAGCGCCCGCGAGGCGGCGCGCCTGTTCCCGGCGAACGCCAACGTGGCGGCAACCGTGGCGCTCGGCGGCGTGGGGATGGACGACACCCGCGTGCAGCTTATGGTCGACCCGGCAACGAAGCGCAATACCCACACGCTGCACGTCGAAGGATTGTTCGGCGAGTTCCATCTGGAGCTGAGCGGGCTGCCGCTGGCGTCTAATCCTAAAACCTCCACCCTTGCGGTACTGAGCGCGGTGCGCGCCTGCCGCGAACTGGCCCTGAGCTGAGGAGTGACGATGGACGATCTGAAGATTTTTATCGGCGGCCAGTGGCGACGCGGCGGCGGTAACCCGATGCAGAGCCGCTTCCCGGCTGACGGGTCGATCAATGCGACGCTGAATGCGGCAAGTCTGGACGACCTGCAGGACGCGATCGAGGCCGGCGAGCGGGCGTGGCGCGATCCCGCGTGGCGCAACTGCCTGCCGCATATGCGGGCGAAGATCCTGCACAAGGTTGCGGATCTCATTGAATCCCGCGTGGATGAACTGGCGCAGATGCAGAGCCGCGACAACGGCAAGCCGCTGGCGGAAGCGCGCGGGCTGGTGATGAGCGCGGCGGGCACGGCGCGCTACTTTGCCGCCGCCTGCGAGCTGCTGGAAGGCGAGCTCCCGACGCCGCGCCAGCCGGATTTGCTAACCCTGAGCCGCTATGAGCCGCTCGGCGTGGTGGCCGCCATTACGCCGTGGAACTCGCCTATTGCCAGCGAGATGCAGAAGGTCGCGCCGGCGATTGCCGCGGGTAACGCAGCGATCCTCAAGCCTGCCGAAGCCACGCCGCTGATGGCGCTGGAGCTGGCGCGGATTTTTGAACAGGCCGGGCTACCTGCCGGGCTGCTGAGCGTCCTGCCGGGCAAAGGCTCGGTGATTGGCGATGCGCTGGCGCGTCACCCTAAGGTGCGGAAAATTTCATTTACGGGCGGCACCACCACCGGCCGCCATCTGGCGCACGTGGCGGCGGAAAAGCTGATCCCAGCCTCGCTGGAGCTGGGCGGAAAATCCCCGACCATCGTGCTGGAGGATGCAGATGTTGAGCAGGCCGCGCGCGGGATTTGCTACGGCATTTTCAGCTCGGCAGGGCAGGCGTGCATCGCCGGGTCGCGGCTGTTTATTCACGAAAGCATCTACGCGCCGCTGATGGCGCGGCTGCTGGAATTAACTCGCGGGCTGCGCGTGGGGCACCCCTTCACCGACGGCGTCCACGTTGGGCCGCTGATCAATGAGAAACATCGCCAGAGCGTGCAGGAATACGTCGAGCTGGCGAAGCGCGAAGGGGGGCGCGTGCTGTGCGGCGGGGAGATTCCGGCGGATCCAGACCTGGCAAACGGCAGCTTCTTCCAGCCGACCATTATCGAAGGGCTGACGAACAGCGCCCGCGCGTGTCAGGAGGAGATTTTCGGCCCGGTGCTGGTGGCGATGCCGTTTCGCGATGAAGCCACGCTTATCCGCGAGGCGAACGACTCGGTTTACGGCCTGGCGGCAGGGATTTGGACCCGCGACACCGGGCGCGCGCTGCGCCTGAGCGAGCAGCTGGAGGCGGGCACGGTGTGGATCAACACCTACAAAGTTTTTGCGATTTCGACCCCGTTCGGGGGCTTTAAAGAGAGCGGTCTGGGCCGTGAAAAGGGCATTCAGGGGCTGAAAGCCTGGATGCAGCAAAAGAGCATTTATCTGGCGACGGGTAATAGCGTCAACCACTGGTGCGACTGAGAAAGGGTGAGCAATGAGCGAAATGATAACCGTCGGCGACGCCATCGCCAGAACGCTGGAGCAGTATCAGGTTGAGGCCATCTACGGCGTCATCTCCATTCACAACCTGCCGATCGCGGACGCGGTGGGGCAGCGCGGCAACATTCGCTTCGTGCCCGCGCGCGGCGAGGCGGGGTCCGTCACCATGGCCGACGCCCACGGGCGTTTTTCCGGCCTCGGCGTGGCGCTGACCAGCACCGGCGCGGGGGCGGGCAACGCGGTCGGCGCGCTGGTGGAGGCGATGAATGCCTGCACGCCGCTGCTGCATTTAACCGGACAGGTGGAGAAAGCGTGGCTGGATGCCGACACCGGGTTTATCCACGAAACCCGCGACCAGCTGACCTTCCTGAAGGCCAGCTCAAAGCGGGCTTATCGGATCGGCAACGCCAGCCAGGCGATAGCGATTCTGCATAAAGCGATTCAGGAGGCGCAGACGCCGCCGTGCGGGCCGGTATCAGTGGAGATCCCGATTGATATTCAGGGGGCCAAAATACCCCTGTCTCTGGTGACCGCACCGGTGAAACCGGCTTCGGCTGCAGCCGTGGATCCCGCGATGGTGGATGCGTTGTGGACGCAGCTCAGGCAGGCGAAACGGCCGCTGCTGTGGCTGGGCGGCGGGGCGCTGGGAAGCGCTGACGCCGTTAAAACGCTGGCGGATGCGGGCGTGACGGTGATCTCCAGCACCCACGCGCGCGGCGTGCTGCCGGACAGCCATCGCGCCAGCCTGCGGGCGTTCCACAACTCGCCGTCGGTGGAGGCGCTTATCGCGCAGTGTGACTTTACGCTGGTTGCCGGTTCACGCCTGCGCAGCAACGAAACCCGCTCCTGGACGCTGGCGCTGCCCTCTCCGCGCGTCCAGATTGATATCGACCCGGCGGCGGCGAGCCGCAATTACCTGATGGATAACACGCTGATAGCCGACTGCTCCGCGTTGCTTCCCGCGCTTGCCGACAAAGCTCAGGGCCGGGAATGGGGGGACGCGCAGTGGGATACGCAGGTGCAGCAGGCGGTGGCTGAAGCAGAGCAGGGGCTGCGCGAACAGTGCGGCGCCTATGCGAAGCTTAACGACGCCATCGAGAAAGCCCTGCCGCAGGACGGCCTGCTGGTGCGCGATATCACCGTTTCCGGCAGCCTGTGGGGCAGTCGTCTGTTCCGCGCTAACGGTCCGCTGATGAACATTCACTCTCTCGCCGGGGCGATTGGCATGGGGCTGCCAATGGCGATTGGTACCGCGATTGCCAACCCGCAGCGTAAGGTGGTGGGGCTGGTGGGCGATGGTGGCCTGAGCCTGAATTTAGGCGAGCTGGCGACGCTGGCGCAGGAGAAAGCCAACGTGACGCTGCTGATCATGAACGACGGCGGCTACGGCGTGATGCGCGGCATTCAGGATAAGTACTTCGGCGGGCGTCAGTATTATAACGAACTGCATACGCCGGACTTTACCCTGCTGGCACAGGCAATTGGCCTGCAGGCGTGGAGCGTTGAGCGGGCAGAGGATTTTGAAGCCGTGATGACGGAAGCGCTTGCAATGCCGGGGCCGTCGGTGGTGGAAGTGAGGATGGGCCAGATTGGCGAGCTGAAGTTTGCCGGGCCGCCGCAGAAGACGCTTTACTGAGGTGTGAGGTTTCCCCTCACCCCAGCCCTCTCCCCAAAGGGGAGAGGGTGCATTCAATCCCCTCCCCCCTTTGGGGAGAGGGTTAGGGTGAGGGGGCAAATCAGAACACGTTAAACGGGTATTCCACGTAAGCGCGGATCTCGTCTCCGCCCACGTTGTACTCGCTGGCGTTGCTGGAGACGCGCAGCACGGAGTAGCGCAGCTTCAGCTTCAGATCTTTCGCCGGGCCGTCCTGCACCTGGTACTGGATCTGGTTAAACCATTCATGCTCTTTGCCGTTGCTGGTTTCAGACGTCTTAATGTTGTCGCCGCGCACGTAGGCGGTGGTCCAGCTCAGGCCCGGCAGGCCGAGTCCGCCGAAGTCCAGGCCGTACGACGCCTGCCATGAGCGCTCGTCTTCACCGTTAAAATCAGACCAGTAGGAGTTCGCCAGCCAGATGGTGTTGCCGCCGTCACCTACGCCGCCCTGATCGCGATAGCCGCCGTAGTTGTAGCCGGTGCTGCCGCTGCTCTGCTGGTACGCCACTTTAAAGGTATGAATATCCCAGATGTAGCTCGCCGCCAGGCTCCAGATGGAGTTGCTGCGGCCGGTGTCGAGGCTGTCCGCGTAGCTCTGATCCAGACGCGAGTTATAGCCGTTAAAGTCGAGCACCAGCTGCTGCCCGGTGCTGAACGGCTGTTTGAAATTCAGCCCCAGGTACTGTTTGTTCATCACCTCTTCGTTATGAGAGGCGTACAGCGTGCCGCTGAACTGGTCGTTGAACTGGTAGCTTGCGCCACCGAAGGTCAGGCTTTTCAGGCCGCTGTCGTGGCGGTCGTCGCTTTTACGCTGCTCGTCGGTGAAGTAACCTGCGTTCACTTCCAGGCCGTCGATCTCTTTCGAGGTCAGCATGGCACCGGTGTAGCTTTCAAACAGCAGTCGGGAGCTGTCGGCATTAACAATAGGCAGTTCAGGACGCTGGTTACCGTAGCTCAGCACGGTATTCGAGATCCGCATTTTGGCGGTAGCGCCAAATTTCGCTAAATCGGATTTGGCCCGGCCATCGTCTTCCTGTTTAAAGAAGTCGATACCGCCCGCGCCGCTCTTGCCGCGACCGCCGTCCAGGCGCACGCCGTACTGCGCGATGCCGTCCACGCCAAAGCCCACCAGCCCTTCGGTATAGCCGGATTCAAAGGTGGCGATGATGCCCTGGCCCCATTCGGCTTTATCCTGCTGGCCCTGATGGTAGTCGCGGCTGATATACGCATTGCGTAAAAACAGGTCTAAATGGCTGTCGTCGATAAAACCCTTGCTGTCAGATTGCTGGCTTGCAGCGGCGGGTAATGCGGCGAATAAACTTAAAGCAATTAACGATAATTCTTTTTTCACGGAGGGAACGTCTCTGTCTTAATATATTAAATTGAATTACTGCGCGTTTGATAATTACCGGAAAGGTTAACGATTGCAATCAATATGTGACCAGACGTTTCAGCCGGAAAGGGTAGGTTTGACGCGGCTTTCAGAGGTGTTACCGATACGTGCGATTTAGTTAGCAATTCATGCGAAATAAAAAGGAGGCATAAATGCCTCCTGCCAAAATTATTTAATTCCGTCTGCGGCCATTCGGTCGCGAATATGTTGCGCGCGGGCTTCTGAAGCCGGGTGATCGTCAAACATGGAGCTCTGGCGACCCGCTTCCAGTTTTGCCAGCTTTTCGAAGCTGGTGGCTAAACCGGATGGATTAATACCGCGTTTGCGCAACAGATCGTAGGAGTAGTCGTCCGCTTCGGACTCCTGACGCTGCGAGAACTGGGAGTTAACCAGCTTTTCGCCTACGTCACCAAGCTGCGACTGTGACAGGCTGCCAACGATGCCGCCCGCAGAGGCCGCCGCCGCACGAATGGCGTTGGTGCCTAAGGCAACCTGCATCCCTTTTTTCACGTGGCCGAGCGCAACGTGGCCCATTTCATGGCCGATCACCGCTTCCACTTCATTGTCGGTCATCATGTCCATCAGCCCGCTGTAGACGCGGATGCAGCCGTTGGCCATCGCGAAGGCGTTGACGTCTTTCGCCATGTAAACCTTGTAGTTCACCGGCTGGCCGTTGATGTTATCCCCGAGCGCGGAAGCAATCTTATTCAGACGCTGTGTGTAGGTACTGTCAGCCGGCGCAAGCGTGGCTTTTCCGTCCATATCTTTACAGGCCTGATCGCTCAGCGCTTTAACCTGCGCGTCGCTCAGGGAGTAGGCCTGAAAGGCTTCTGCGCCTGAGGTCATCAGACCGTTAGAGTCCATATTCTGACAGCCGCTCAGCACGAGCGTTGTACCCAGGGCCAGCACTATTGCACGCATTTTCATGAGGTTGCTTCCGTACTCGTTAATCTGAATAAAATCCGAAAAGTGCACCCGCAACGAAGCCGGGGCGGGATAAGTATAAGGAATATCTACAGGCGCGGGCGAGCAGATTGCGCAACATGCGAGCATGATCCAGAGATTTCTTAAGCTGCAAAAGAATGGTCCATGTACATGCCCTGCGGCTTGGGTTACATTGTTGGCACTTTTTTCCGGCGTAGCCCAAAACGCGCTGTCGTCAAGGGCATGGCCTTTAACAGTCCGATCTGGAGTTAAAATGTCCTCACGTAAAGAGCTTGCTAATGCTATTCGTGCGCTGAGCATGGACGCAGTACAGAAAGCCAAATCCGGCCACCCGGGTGCCCCTATGGGTATGGCTGATATCGCCGAAGTCCTGTGGCGTGATTTCCTTAACCACAACCCGCAGAACCCGTCATGGGCTGACCGCGACCGTTTCGTGCTGTCTAACGGCCACGGCTCTATGCTGATCTACAGCCTGCTGCACCTCACCGGCTACGATCTGCCTATCGAAGAGCTGAAAAACTTCCGTCAGCTGCACTCCAAAACTCCAGGTCACCCGGAAGTGGGCTACACCGCTGGCGTAGAAACCACCACCGGCCCGCTGGGTCAGGGTATTGCTAACGCTGTGGGTATGGCGATTGCCGAGAAGACCCTGGCGGCGCAGTTCAACCGTCCTGGCCACGACATCGTTGACCACTTCACCTACGCGTTCCTGGGCGACGGCTGCATGATGGAAGGCATTTCTCACGAAGTGTGCTCCCTGGCCGGTACCCTGAAGCTGGGCAAACTGGTTGCGTTCTATGACGACAACGGTATCTCCATCGACGGTCACGTTGAAGGCTGGTTCACTGACGACACCGCCGCGCGTTTCGAAGCCTACGGCTGGCACGTTGTGCGTGGCGTTGATGGCCACGATGCTGACTCGATTAAACGTGCTGTAGAAGAAGCGCGCGCAGTGACCGACAAACCGTCCCTGCTGATGTGCAAAACCATCATCGGCTTCGGTTCTCCGAACAAAGCGGGCACCCATGACTCCCACGGCGCACCGCTGGGCGACGCGGAAATCGCGCTGACTCGCGAAGCGCTGGGCTGGAAATACCCTGCCTTCGAAATCCCGTCTGAAATCTACGCTCAGTGGGATGCAAAAGAAGTGGGCCAGGCGAAAGAAGCGGCCTGGAACGAGAAGTTCGCTGCCTATGCGAAAGCGTTCCCACAGGAAGCGGCTGAATTCACTCGTCGTATGAAAGGCGATATGCCGTCTGACTTCGACGCGAAAGCGAGCGAGTTCATCGCGAAGCTGCAGGCGAACCCGTCTAAAATCGCCAGCCGTAAAGCGTCTCAGAATGCGATCGAAGCGTTCGGCCCGCTGCTGCCAGAATTCCTGGGCGGCTCCGCTGACCTGGCACCATCTAACCTGACCCTGTGGTCTGGTTCTAAGCCAATCAACGAAGACACTGCCGGTAACTACATCCATTACGGTGTACGTGAGTTCGGTATGACCGCTATCGCGAACGGTATCTCCCTGCACGGTGGTTTCCTGCCGTACACCTCTACCTTCCTGATGTTCGTAGAGTATGCGCGTAACGCCGTGCGTATGGCTGCGCTGATGAAACAGCGTCAGGTGATGGTCTACACCCACGACTCCATCGGTCTGGGCGAAGATGGTCCAACTCACCAGCCGGTAGAGCAGGTGGCTTCCCTACGCGTGACCCCGAACATGAGCACGTGGCGTCCATGTGACCAGGTTGAATCCGCAGTGGCGTGGAAATACGGCGTTGAGCGTCAGGACGGCCCGACCGCGCTGATCCTCTCCCGTCAGAACCTGGCGCAGCAGGAGCGTACCCCAGAGCAGCTGGCTAACATCGCGCGCGGTGGTTACGTGCTGAAAGATTGCGCGGGCCAGCCTGAGCTGATCTTCATCGCGACCGGTTCTGAAGTTGAACTGGCCGTAGCAGCATGGGAAAAACTGACTGCCGAAGGCGTGAAGGCGCGCGTGGTCTCCATGCCGTCTACCGATGCGTTCGACAAGCAGGATGCGGCTTACCGCGAATCCGTACTGCCTAAAGCGGTTTCCGCTCGCGTGGCGGTGGAAGCGGGTATCGCTGACTACTGGTTCAAATACGTGGGTCTGAACGGCGCTATCGTCGGTATGACCACCTTCGGTGAGTCTGCTCCGGCAGAACAGCTGTTCGAAGAGTTCGGCTTCACCGTTGAGAACGTTGTCGCTAAGGCGAAAGAACTGCTGTAATTGTTTGTCCGGTGCGGGCTGATGCCCTCACACCGGCCCTCTCCCATGGGGAGAGGGCGTATAAAGCAGGCCGGGTAAGCGCTAGCGCGCCACCCGGCTTTTTTGTAGGCATTATTCCACCCAAAATGTGACGCAAGTCATATAGCTCGCTTATTCATCTGGACAGACATTCCTTTTATTCCTCGATTCGCTTATTCTTGCTGAAGCGTTTCAGTCGATTAAATGTTCGACAATTGACCAATCAATCGCAGTTTGTGATAGCAAAGATTCCCCTTCGGGCGTAGCTGGATTACTCTTTCAGCCACCTCAAACTCAGGGATAGCTTTGCAGGAGATCTATGACCGTACGCGTAGCGATTAATGGCTTCGGTCGCATCGGGCGCAACGTGGTTCGTGCTTTATATGAATCCGGGCGTCGTGCGGAAATCACCGTGGTGGCAATCAATGAACTGGCGGATGCTGCGGGCATGGCGCATTTGTTGAAATATGATACCAGCCACGGCCGCTTTGCCTGGGACGTTCGTCAGGAAAGAGAGCAGCTGTTTGTCGGTGACGATGCGATTCGCGTGCTGCATGAGAGCAGTATTGCAGGGCTGCCCTGGCGTGAACTGGGCGTGGATGTGGTGCTCGACTGCACCGGTGTTTACGGTAACCGCGAACACGGCGAAGCGCATCTGGCAGCTGGCGCAAAAAAAGTCCTGTTTTCTCATCCCGGCAGTAACGATCTCGACGCGACCGTCGTGTTTGGCGTCAACCAGCATGAGCTGAAGGCTGAGCACCTCATCGTTTCCAACGCCTCCTGCACCACCAACTGCATTATTCCGGTCATCAAACTGTTAGACGATGCGTACGGCATTGAATCCGGCACCGTGACCACGATTCACTCCGCCATGCACGATCAGCAGGTTATCGACGCCTACCACCCGGATTTACGACGCACTCGCGCGGCGAGCCAGTCAATCATCCCGGTGGACACAAAGCTGGCTGCGGGGATCACCCGAATTTTCCCGCAGTTTAATGACCGTTTTGAAGCGATTGCCGTGCGTGTCCCGACAATTAACGTGACGGCAATCGACCTCAGCGTGACGGTGAAAAAACCGGTAAAAGCCTGTGAAGTCAACCTGTTGCTGCAAAAAGCGGCACAGGGAGCATTTCATGGTATAGTTGACTATACGGAATTACCGTTGGTCTCAGTAGATTTTAACCACGACCCGCACAGCGCCATCGTCGATGGCACGCAGACGCGAGTCAGTGGCGCACACCTTATCAAGACGCTGGTCTGGTGTGATAACGAATGGGGCTTTGCTAACCGAATGCTCGACACCACGTTAGCAATGGCCGCTCAAGGTTTCAGGTAAGACGCATCGTGCGTCTGCAAAACTTTAAGAATCAACGAGAGGATTCACCATGTCTGTAATTAAGATGACCGATCTGGATCTGGCTGGTAAACGCGTTTTCATCCGTGCCGATCTGAACGTACCGGTTAAAGATGGCAAAGTGACCAGCGACGCGCGTATCCGTGCATCTCTGCCAACCATCGAGCTGGCTCTGAAGCAGGGCGCTAAAGTGATGGTCACCTCCCACCTGGGCCGTCCAACCGAAGGCGAGTACAACGAAGAGTTCTCTCTGCTGCCAGTTGTTAATTACCTGAAAGACAAACTGTCCAATCCGGTTCGCCTGGTGAAAGATTACCTGGACGGCGTTGAAGTTGCCGAAGGTGAGCTGGTGGTTCTGGAAAACGTTCGCTTCAACAAAGGCGAGAAGAAAGACGACGAAACCCTGTCCAAAAAATACGCTGCTCTGTGCGACGTATTCGTAATGGACGCATTCGGTACTGCGCACCGTGCGCAGGCGTCTACTCACGGTATCGGTAAATTTGCAGACGTCGCGTGTGCGGGTCCTCTGCTGGCTGACGAACTGGAAGCACTGGGTAAAGCGCTGAAAGAACCTGCTCGCCCAATGGTTGCTATCGTTGGTGGCTCTAAAGTGTCTACCAAACTGACCGTTCTGGATTCCCTGTCTAAAATCGCTGACCAGCTGATCGTCGGTGGTGGTATCGCGAACACCTTCGTTGCCGCTCAGGGCCACAACGTGGGTAAATCCCTGTACGAAGCAGACCTGGTTGACGAAGCCAAACGCCTGCTGGGCACCTGTGATATCCCGGTTCCAACTGACGTTCGCGTGGCGACCGAGTTCTCCGAAACCGCTACCGCGACCCTGAAATCTGTTAACGACATCAAAGATGAAGAGCAGATCCTGGACCTGGGTGACGTTTCTGCACAGAAACTGGCTGAAATCCTGAAAAACGCAAAAACTATCCTGTGGAACGGACCTGTCGGCGTGTTCGAATTCCCGAACTTCCGCAAAGGGACTGAAATCGTTGCTAACGCTATCGCAGACAGCGAAGCGTTCTCTATCGCAGGCGGTGGTGACACCCTGGCAGCAATCGACCTGTTCGGTATTGCTGACAAGATCTCCTACATCTCCACTGGTGGCGGCGCATTCCTCGAGTTCGTGGAAGGCAAAGTACTGCCAGCAGTAGCAATGCTCGAAGAGCGCGCTAAGAAGTAAGCCATTCAAGGGCAGGGAAACCTGCCCAATTTTCAGCGCGCTTTTAAAAGCTCGCACCTTTTCTAACGGCCGAAGATACAGGACTAAGCAACATGTCTAAAATTTTTGATTTCGTAAAACCTGGCGTGATCACTGGTGATGACGTACAGAAAGTGTTCCAGGTAGCTAAAGAAAACAACTTCGCTCTGCCAGCAGTTAACTGCGTAGGTACCGACTCCATCAACGCCGTACTGGAAACTGCTGCTAAAGTTAAAGCGCCAGTTATCGTTCAGTTCTCTAACGGCGGCGCTGCGTTCATCGCAGGTAAAGGCGTGAAAACTGACATTCCTCAGGGTGCTGCAATCCTGGGCGCTATCTCTGGTGCGCACCACGTTCACCAGATGGCTGAGCACTACGGTGTTCCGGTTATCCTGCACACTGACCACTGCGCGAAGAAACTGCTGCCGTGGATCGACGGTTTGCTGGACGCGGGTGAAAAACACTTCGCGGCTACCGGTAAGCCACTGTTCTCTTCTCACATGATTGACCTGTCTGAAGAGTCACTGCACGAAAACATCGAAATCTGCTCTAAATACCTGGCGCGCATGGCCAAAATGGACATGACCCTGGAAATTGAACTGGGCTGCACCGGCGGTGAAGAAGACGGCGTGGACAACAGCCACATGGACGCTTCTGCCCTGTACACCCAGCCAGAAGACGTTGATTACGCTTACACCGAGCTAAGCAAAATCAGCCCACGCTTCACCATCGCAGCGTCCTTCGGTAACGTACACGGCGTTTACAAACCAGGTAACGTGGTTCTGACGCCAACTATCCTGCGTGATTCTCAGGAATACGTGTCTAAGAAACACAACCTGCCGCACAACAGCCTGAACTTCGTCTTCCACGGCGGTTCCGGTTCTTCTGCTCAGGAAATCAAAGACTCCGTAAGCTACGGCGTAGTGAAAATGAACATCGATACCGACACCCAGTGGGCAACCTGGGACGGTATCCTGCAGTACTACAAAACCAACGAAGCTTACCTGCAGGGCCAACTGGGCAACCCGAAAGGCGAAGACCAGCCGAACAAGAAATACTACGATCCACGCGTATGGCTGCGCGCAGCGCAGACGTCCATGGTGACCCGTCTGGAGCAGGCATTCAAAGAACTGAACGCGATCGACGTTCTGTAATTTGAGCTGCTAACAGCATCAGAAGGCCCGCAAATGCGGGCCTTTTTTTTATGCGTTTTCAACATGCTGCAACATCTGCTTTTGTGATCTGTTTGGCAAAACTTGCGCTTTTTGTTTACCCTTTACTGACCTGCCTGTCTCCCTGAGGGATAGATTTAGTGTTTTGGTTTAACAAAAGGAAGAATAAATGGAACAACTCGATGTTGTAGACAGCATCAATCACGCCGGTAACTGGCTGGTGCGTAACCAGGCGCTGCTCCTGAGCTATGCGGTGAACATCGTTGCGGCAATTGCCATCATCATCGTGGGTATGATCGTGGCGCGCATCGTGTCGAACGCCGTCAACCGTGTGATGGTCGCGCGACACATCGACGCCACGGTGGCTGATTTTCTCTCCGCACTGGTACGTTACGGCATCATTGCCTTTACGCTGATTGCGGCGCTGGGTCGTGTGGGCGTACAGACGGCATCCGTTATTGCCGTACTTGGTGCTGCGGGTCTGGCTATTGGTCTGGCATTGCAGGGCTCGCTTTCAAACCTGGCGGCAGGCGTGCTGCTGGTGACCTTCCGTCCGTTCCGCTCCGGTGAATATGTTGACCTTGGCGGCATCGCCGGTACCGTGCTGCAGGTGCAGATTTTCTCTACCACCCTTCGCACCGTCGACGGCCGCATCGTGGTGGTGCCGAACGGGAAAATCATCGCGGGCAACATCATTAACTTCTCCCGCGAGCCGGTGCGCCGTAACGAGCTCATCATCAGCGTGGCGTATGATTCTGATATCGATCGGGTGAAGTCGCTGATCGCGAATATCATCGCCTCTGACGATCGCATTCTGAAAGACAAAGAGCAGACGGTTCGCCTGAACGAACTGGGCGCTTCCTCTATTAACTTCGTGGTGCGTATCTGGAGCAAGAGCAGCGATCTGCAAAACGTATACTGGGACGTGCTGGAGCGCATCAAGCGCGACTTCGACGCCAACGGCATCAGCTTCCCGTACCCGCAGATGGACGTAAACGTCAAAAAGGTCAAAGAAGCAGAGTAACTTTACCTGTAGGCCCGGTAAGCGCTAGCGCCACCGGGCTTTTTGGTTATTAGGCATGCTAATCCCCAATTAATATTATCCATTTCCTCTAATGTGATTCGCGCAGTATAGTCAACTTCCAGAACAATACTGTGAGAATTTCGTCATGTTATCGTATTACTTTCAAGGGCTTGCCTTAGGTGCGGCCATGATCCTCCCTCTCGGCCCGCAAAATGCGTTCGTCATGAATCAGGGCATTCGCCGCCAGTATCATCTGATGATTGCCCTGCTGTGCGCGGTGAGCGATCTGCTGCTGATTTGCGCCGGGATCTTTGGCGGCAGCGCGCTGCTGATGCAGTCACCCTGGCTGCTGGCGCTGGTGACCTGGGGCGGCGTGGCGTTTCTGCTGTGGTACGGATTCGGTGCCCTGAAAACGGCGATGAGCAGCAACGTTGAGCTGGCAAGCGCTGAAGTGATGAAGCAGGGCCGTTGGAAGATTATCGTCACCATGCTGGCGGTCACCTGGCTAAATCCGCACGTTTACCTCGATACCTTCGTGGTGCTGGGCAGCCTGGGCGGACAGCTGGACGTTGAGCCAAAACGCTGGTTTGCGCTCGGCACGGTCAGCGCCTCTTTCCTCTGGTTCTTCGGACTGGCGATCCTGGCGGCGTGGCTGGCTCCGCGGCTGCGTACCGCCAAAGCTCAGCGCATCATCAATACGCTGGTCGGTCTGGTGATGTGGTTTATCGCTTTCCAGCTGGCGAAAGAGGGCATTCATCATGTACAGGGATTGCTCAACTAAGCGTTGTCTTATGGACAACTGAACAAGACCCGCTAAGCTTGCTGGCATGCGCCCTGTTGTTGGGGCACTCTTCGCAACATGGAGGAATGACAGTGAAGTTTAAAGTGATGGCCCTGGCGGCATTAGTAAGTTTCGGTGCGGTGTCGGTGCAGGCAAGTGAACTGCCGGATGGCCCGCACATCGTCACGTCAGGCACCGCAAGCGTCGATGCGGTACCGGATGTTGCAACCCTGGCGATTGAAGTGAACGTGGCGGCGAAAGATGCTGCTTCCGCCAAGAAACAGGCGGACGATCGTGTTGCGCAATACCTCTCTTTCCTGGAGCAGAACGGTGTCGCTAAAAAAGACATCAGCTCTGCTAACCTTCGTACCCAGCCGGATTACGACTACCAGAACGGCAAAAGCATCCTTAAAGGCTATCGCGCGGTGCGCGCCGTGGAAGTGACCGTGCGTCAGCTGGACAAGCTGAATTCCCTGCTGGACGGCGCGCTGAAGGCCGGCCTGAACGAAATCCGTTCGGTATCGCTGGGCGTTGCGCAACCGGAGAAATACAAAGACGAAGCGCGTAAAGCGGCGATTAATGATGCCATTCATCAGGCGGAACAGCTGGCGTCTGGCTTTAAGAGCAAGCTTGGCCCGGTATACAGCGTGCGTTACCACGTCTCTAACTACCAACCAAGCCCGATGGTTCGGATGATGAAGGCTGACGCCGCGCCGGTTTCTGCTCAGGAAACCTACGAGCAGCCGACCATTCAGTTCGACGATCAGGTGGATGTGGTGTTCCAGCTGGAGCCAACTCAAACTCAGCAAACTGAGGCGGCTAAGGCGCAGTAATTTGCCCTCACCCTAACCCTCTCCCACAGGGAGAGGGAATTCAAGCGATTAATCCTGTCTCAACACCTTATGCCCAAACGCCAGCAGCGCATCCGTGACGTTGCGCATCATGCGGCTTTCCGGCGCAAAGCGGTGCCAGTAAAGCATCCGGCGCTGATAGAGCCCCGGCGTTAGGTCAATCAGCTCACCGCTTTTCAACTCTTTCTCAATTTGCAGGTGCGGGATCATGCAGCAGGTGGTGCCC
Organism: Enterobacter nematophilus; assembly: GCF_026344075.1. NCBI lineage: Bacteria > Pseudomonadati > Pseudomonadota > Gammaproteobacteria > Enterobacterales > Enterobacteriaceae > Enterobacter > Enterobacter nematophilus. The sequence continues at coordinate 390,120 of NZ_JAPKNE010000003.1, forward strand.
TGACGCGCAAGCTGAACGAAGGCTTCTGACGAGTTGACGATATGACACGGCACGCTGCCCGGCGGCAGGTCAAAGTTTTGCTGTAAAAACGCCTGGTGCATATCGTCCAGATGGTCGAACGCCACGGCAGGCGCTTTCAGCAGCGCGGCGCGGGTGACGCCATTCGGAAAGTAGCGCTCCGCAAAGGCTTTTGAACCGACAAACAGGTAGTCGAGCGCGCCCAGCTGATCGACAAGACAGCTTGGCAGCGCCTGAGGCTGGATACTGACCGCCCCAACCACTTCGCCGCGACGCAGGCGCTCCTGGGTGCGGGTTTCATCTTCAACCTGCAGATTCAGGCGGATAGGGGAGTCGGCCAGCACTGGCGCAAGGGCCGGCAGCAGCCAGGTCGCCAGACTGTCGGCGTTGACCGCCAGCGAGAGCAGCAGCGGCGTGGAACCCGTTTGTTCGTCACCCAGCCACTCGTCTTCCAGCAGCTCAACCTGACGCAGCAGGGCGAGAAGTTTTTGCCCTTGCTCCGTTGGGCGCGGCGGCACGGTACGCACCAGCAGCGGCTGCCCGAACATGTTTTCAAGCTGTTTGATACGCTGTGATACGGCGGACTGGGTGATACACAGCTTTTGCGCTGCGCGCTCAAAGCCGCGTTCACGAATAACTGCATCAAGTGCCTGTAGTGTTCTGTAGTCCGGACGTTTCATTGCTCTGGCTGGCTCCTAAATTTTGCTTAATCTGCACTATGACACAATTTTCCCTTCCTGGCAGACGAAATCCATTCGACGTGTTCTATAATGCGCCCTGAGTTTTCACACCACAGGCAAAACGATCATGACGCAGGATGAACTGAAAAAAGCAGTAGGATGGGCCGCTCTCCAGTACGTACAGCCAGGGACCATTGTCGGTGTTGGTACGGGGTCAACGGCGGCGCACTTTATCGATGCACTGGGCACGATGAAGGGGCAGATCGAGGGCGCGGTTTCCAGCTCCGATGCGTCCACGGAAAAGCTGAAAAGCCTCGGCATTACCGTTTTCGATCTCAACGAAGTGGATCGTCTGGGCATTTACGTTGATGGCGCGGATGAAATCAACGGCCATATGCAGATGATCAAAGGCGGCGGCGCGGCGCTGACCCGCGAAAAGATCATCGCCTCCGTGGCGGACAAGTTCATCTGCATCGCGGATGCCTCCAAGCAGGTCGACATTCTGGGTAGTTTCCCGCTGCCGGTTGAAGTGATCCCAATGGCGCGCAGTGCGGTTGCCCGTCAGCTGGTGAAGCTAGGCGGCCGTCCGGAATACCGTCAGGGCGTGGTCACCGACAACGGTAACGTCATCCTCGACGTTCACGGTCTGGAGATTCTCGACGCGATTGCCCTGGAAAACGCTATCAACGGCATTCCTGGCGTCGTCACCGTAGGGTTATTTGCCAACCGCGGCGCGGACGTGGCGCTGATCGGTACGGCTGACGGTGTGAAAACCATCGTAAAATGATCTGACGGGGGGAGTGCTCCCCCCGCTAAAAAATTTTTGAAAAGCTAAATTTGGTGACTTGTGTCACGCTTTTCCGCCTCTTTTGCCGATCCTGCCACGTTTGTAAATTTCCTCAGCATTTTACTCTGTCATTTTGCCCTGTATGACTTTTCTTCAGAGTGCCGACGCAAACGTTCATATTGCTGCAATAGTTTTTTTTGATATGTTGGCTACAGCGGATTTCAATCCAGCACAACATCAGTTCAGATAAAAACAGGGTCGGGGAAATGGCAAAGGTATCACTGGAGAAAGACAAGATTAAATTCCTGCTGGTCGAGGGCGTGCACCAGAAAGCGCTTGATAGCCTTCGTGCGGCGGGTTACACCAACATCGAATTTCACAAAGGCGCGCTGGACACGGAAGAGCTGAAAGCCGCCATCCGTGATGCCCACTTCATTGGCCTGCGATCCCGTACCCACCTGACTGAAGACGTGATTGCCGCGGCAGAAAAGCTGGTTGCTATTGGCTGCTTCTGCATCGGCACCAACCAGGTCGACCTGAACGCTGCCGCAAAACGCGGTATCCCGGTCTTTAACGCCCCGTTCTCCAACACCCGTTCCGTGGCGGAGCTGGTAATTGGCGAACTGCTGCTGCTGCTGCGCGGTATCCCGGAAGCTAACGCCAAAGCGCACCGCGGCGTGTGGAACAAACTGGCCGCGGGCTCATACGAAGCCCGTGGTAAAAAGCTGGGCATCATCGGCTACGGCCACATTGGTACCCAGCTGGGGATCCTCGCGGAGTCGCTGGGGATGCACGTCTACTTTTACGATATCGAAAGCAAGCTGCCGCTGGGTAACGCGACGCAGGTACAGCATCTTTCTGACCTGCTGAACATGAGCGACGTAGTCAGCCTGCACGTGCCGGAAAACGCCTCCACCAAAAACATGATGGGCGCGGAAGAGCTGGCGCTGATGAAGCCGGGCTCTCTGCTGATCAACGCCGCGCGCGGTACGGTGGTCGATATCCCTGCGCTGTGCGATGCCCTGAAGCGTAAGCATCTGGCGGGGGCGGCCATCGACGTGTTCCCGACGGAACCGGCCACCAACAGCGATCCGTTTAACTCTCCGCTGTGCGAATTCGACAACGTGATCCTGACGCCGCACATCGGCGGTTCTACTCAGGAAGCGCAGGAGAATATCGGCCTGGAAGTGGCGGGTAAGCTGAGCAAATATTCCGACAACGGTTCAACGCTCTCTGCGGTGAACTTCCCGGAAGTCTCTCTGCCGCTGCACGGCGGTCGTCGTCTGCTGCACATCCACGAAAACCGTCCTGGCGTGCTGACCGCCATCAACCAGATCTTTGCCGAGCAGAGCGTGAACATTGCTGCCCAGTACCTGCAAACCAACTCGCAGATGGGTTATGTGGTTATTGATATTGAAGCCGATGAAGATGTTGCCGAGAAAGCGCTGCAGAGCATGAAGGCCATACCGGGGACAATTCGCGCGCGTCTGCTGTACTGATACGTGCGGTCTGTGGTGTCGGGTGGCGGCTGCGCCTTACCCGACCTACGTTGAGGTTTTGTAAGCCGGGTAAGCGTAAGCGCCACCCGGCTTTGTTCTACCAGACCCAGATTTTGCCGGGCGTCACCACCGCCGGCAGCGGCACATCCCACTTCTCCACCGGCAAGGCTTCTACAGCCTGGCAATCATGCGCATAGCCGACCGGCTGCAGCCCGTACTGCTGCCAGTTTTGCAGGGTTCTGTCATAGAATCCCCCGCCCATGCCTAAACGCTGACCCTGTTCATCAAACGCCACCAGCGGCGTAATCAGCACGTCCAGCTCGGACAGCGGTAATACGTCGCGCACGTCGAGTTTCGGCTCGGTAATTTTCAGACGATTTACCACCAGCTCGCTGTGCGGGTGGTAGTGCAGAAACAGCAAATTACCCTGGCTAAACGGATGCAGTACCGGCAGGTAAACCTTTTTTCCGGCGCGCCAGAGCTGGTCGATAAGCGGTTGGGTATCCAGCTCGCCATCAAACGACAGGAACAGAGCGACCGTGTTGGCCATCACCACAGGCGGATACGCCATCATGCGGGCGGCGGCCTGCTGCGCAAAGTGTGCTTGTTGTTCGGACGTAAGTGCGCGACGACGCTGGCGAATGAGCTGACGAATATCCTGGCGTGAGGCAGAAACTTCAGGGAATTGAGTCATGGTAGTAGGTAGAAGAAGAAAGAGGGAATCTCCGAGATGCCGCCGCAGGCTGTAACCCTTGAACCCTTGGTTCAAGGTGAATGTGTCGTCATAGTTTTAAGGCTTCTCGGACGAACCGAGCATGCTCACCAACCATGGAGCGCCACATTCTTGTGGTATGAAATATCGGCTCAGGGGACTGGCCCGCTTGCGAACATCTCAGAGAAATTTTGTCTTCACAGTTACTCTACCATAGTCAACTGAGAAGTGTTATTCAAACTTTGGTCCCGGTCTTTCGGGATTGCGACCTTGATCAAGCAACGCCTGTTCAATGGTCTGCTGGAGCATTTTAATGCGCTGCTCCATGCTAGCCGCGTAGTCGCGGGTCTTCGCTTTTTCCTGAGTCAGTTCATAGCTGATGTTCAACGCGGCGATGAAAACCAGCTGCTCAGTATTTGTGACTCTAGTGCGTTCTTTTAGATCTTGCAACCGCTGATTCAAATCGTCCGCAGCCTGATTCAAAGCATCCCTTTGTTCAGGCGGACAATTCACTCGCAGTGAACGGCCAAAAATCTGGAGATCGACGGGTTGTGCAGACATGCCACCTTCCTGCTGATTGACTGCGCTGCCTTCGCTTACTGCCCCGGGGGCTGCGAAGGGGCGACACTATAGCTACCCTGATGTGAAGATACAAGCCCTTTTCTGGTATCACCAGGGTCCAAAGTGGTAGCATATCATGAATATCCTCCCTTTGATGACGAATGCGTATGTCTATACAGAACGAAATGCCTGGTTACAAGGATTTAAACCAGTTACTGAACCAGCAGGGAGTCGGTCTTACCCCTGCCGAAATGCACGGTCTGATCAGCGGCATACTGTGTGGCGGAAACAGCGACAGCTCATGGCAGCCGCTGATTCACGACCTCACGAACGAAGGGCTGGCGTTTGGCCACGAACTGGCGGAAGCGCTGCGAAAAATGCACGCGGCAACCAGCGATTCGCTGGAAGACGATGGCTTCCTTTTTCAGCTTTATCTGCCTGAAGGCGACGATGTCAGCGTCTTCGATCGCGCCGATGCGCTCGCGGGGTGGGTAAACCACTATCTGCTTGGCCTGGGCGTCACCCAGCCTAAGCTTGATAAGGTCACCGGCGAAGCGGGTGAAGCGATTGACGATCTGCGCAACATCGCCCAGCTTGGCTACGATGAAGAAGAAGATCAGGAAGAGCTGGAGATGTCTCTCGAAGAGATCATCGAGTACGTGCGCGTGGCGGCGCTGCTGTGCCACGACAATTTCACGCGCTCGCAGCCGACCGCGCCGGAAGTTCGCAAGCCAACCTTACATTAAGAAAAATAACGCACAGGAGGGTGTCATGGTTATCTCGCAACAAGAGTATTTGCGCCGTCGTCAGGCGCTGCTGGCAAAGATGCAGCCGGGCAGCGCGGCGCTGATTTTTGCCGCGCCCGAAGTGACGCGCAGCGCCGACAGCGAATACCCCTATCGCCAGAGCAGCGATTTCTGGTACTTCACCGGCTTTAACGAGCCGGAAGCGGTGCTGGTGCTGATTAAGAGCAATGACACCCACAACCACAGCGTGATTTTTAACCGCGTACGAGACTTAACCGCTGAAATCTGGTTTGGCCGCCGCTTAGGGCAAGAGGCCGCCCCGGAAAAGCTGGGCGTTGACCGCGCGCTGGCGTTTAGCGAAATCAACCAGCAGCTCTATCAGCTGCTTAATGGCCTCGACGTGCTCTACCACGCGCAGGGCGAATACGCCTACGCCGATGAGATTGTTTTTAACGCGCTGGAAAAGCTGCGTAAAGGCTCGCGGCAGAATCTGTCCGCGCCCGCGACCCTCACGGACTGGCGTCCAGTGGTGCACGAGATGCGTCTGTTCAAATCGGAAGAAGAGCTGAACGTGATGCGCCGCGCGGGCGAAATCAGCGCCCTGGCGCACACCCGCGCGATGGAAAAATGTCGTCCCGGAATGTTCGAATACCAGCTGGAAGGCGAAATTCACCACGAATTTAACCGTCACGGCGCGCGCTTCCCGTCCTACAACACCATCGTTGGCGGCGGGGAAAACGGCTGCATTCTGCACTACACCGAAAACGAAAGCGCGCTGCGCGACGGCGATCTGGTGCTGATTGACGCCGGTTGCGAATATCAGGGCTACGCGGGCGACATCACCCGTACCTTCCCGGTGAACGGCAAATTTTCGCCGGCGCAGCGGGCGATTTATGACATTGTTCTCGAATCGCTTGAGACGGCTCTCACGCTGTATCGCCCTGGCACCTCCATTCAGGAGGTGACCGGTGAGGTGGTGCGCATCATGATTACCGGGCTGGTTAAGCTTGGGATCCTCAAAGGGGATGTCGACACCCTGATTACCGAGAATGCTCACCGTCCGTACTTTATGCACGGCCTGAGCCACTGGCTGGGGCTGGACGTGCACGACGTGGGCGCGTACGGCCCTGAACGCTCGCGCGTGCTTGAGCCGGGCATGGTGCTGACCGTCGAGCCGGGTCTGTACATCGCGCCGGATGCCGACGTGCCAGAGGAATACCGCGGAATTGGCATTCGTATTGAAGACGACATCGTCATTACCGAAACCGGCAACGAAAACCTGACCGCGAGCGTGGTGAAAAAAGCGGACGATATCGAGGCGCTGATGGCAGCGGCGCGCGTATGAGCGTGATTATCGTTGGCGGCGGCATGACCGGCGCCACGCTGGCGCTGGCCATTTCGCATTTGACGAAGGGCCAGCTTCCGGTGCATCTGGTTGAAGCCGTCGCGCCGCAGGCGAAGAATCACCCTGGGTTTGATTCCCGCGCCATTGCCCTGGCGCAAGGAACCTGCCAGCAGCTGTCGCGCATTGGCATCTGGCAGGCCATCGCCGACTGCGCCACCGCCATTAATACCGTGCACGTGAGCGATCGCGGCCATGCCGGGTTTGTGACGCTGGATGCCCACGATTACCGTATTGACGCGCTGGGTCAGGTCGTTGAACTGCACGATATTGGCCTGCGCCTGTTCCGCCTGCTGCAGGACGCGCCGGGCGTTACGCTGCACTGCCCGGCACGCGTTGCCAGCTTTACCCGCAGTGAAGACGCGGTCAGCGTAACGCTGGACAATGGCACCGTGCTTGACGGACAGCTTTTGGTTGCGGCTGACGGGTCGCGCTCGGCGCTCGGCACCCAGTGCGGCGTAGAGTGGCGGCAGCAGCCTTACGGGCAGGTCGCGGTCATTGCGAACGTCTCGACCGCAGCAGAACACAACGGCCGGGCGTTCGAGCGCTTCACCCGGCACGGCCCGCTGGCGATGCTGCCGATGACGGACGGGCGCTGCTCGCTGGTCTGGTGCCACCCGCAGGATAAGGCCGAAGAGGTTAAGTCCTGGTCCGACGAACGTTTTTGTACCGAGCTGCAGAAAGCCTTTGGCTGGCGGCTGGGGCGTATTACCCATGCCGGAAAACGTGCGGTCTATCCGCTGTCGTTAACCACGGCATCACAGTCTGTTTCTCACCGCGTGGCGCTGGTTGGCAACGCGGCGCAAACCCTCCACCCCATTGCCGGTCAGGGCTTTAACCTCGGCCTGCGGGATGTGATGAGCCTGGCAGAAACGCTTTCGCAGGCGTGGAGCGAACAAAAAGACTGCGGTGCATATTCGGTGCTAAGCCATTACCAGACGCGACGCCAGGCCGATAAAGAGGCGACAATTGGCGTCACCGATGGTTTAGTCCATCTCTTTGCCAATCGCTGGGCGCCGCTGGTTGCCGGTCGCAACCTCGGGCTGATGGCGATGGAACTGTTCATTCCGGCACGTGACGTGCTGGCGCAGCGGACCCTGGGTTGGGTCGCGCGTTAAGGAGTTATCACCGTGCATAATGTTGATGTTGCCATCGTTGGCGGCGGAATGGTTGGGCTGGCGCTGGCCTGTGGATTACAGGGCAGCGGCCTGCGCGTGGCCGTACTGGAGCAAAAGCAGCCTCAGCCCGTCGCGCCTGATGCCCCGCCGGAACTCCGCGTGTCGGCGATTAACGCGGCCAGCGAAAAGCTGCTGACGCGTCTCGGCGTCTGGTCAGATATCATCGCCCAGCGCGCCAGCTGCTATCACGGCATGGAAGTGTGGGACAAAGACAGCTTTGGCCATATTGCCTTTGATGATGAAAGCATGGGCTATAGCCATCTGGGCCATATTATTGAGAATGCGGTGATCCACCACGCGCTGTGGCAGAAAGCAGAGCAGTGCAGCGACGTGACGCTGGTAGCGCCTGCGCAGATCCAGCAGGTGGCATGGGGCGAAAACGAGGCGTTTATCACCCTGCAAAGCGGCGACATGCTCACCGCGCGTCTGGTGGTGGGTGCCGATGGCGCCAACTCCTGGCTGCGTAATAAAGCCGATATCCCGCTGACGTACTGGGATTACCGCCATCATGCGATGGTGGCGACGATCCGTACCGAAGAGCCGCACGGCGGCGTGGCGCGGCAGATTTTCCACAACGACGGTATTCTGGCGTTCCTGCCGCTTGCCGATCCGCACCTGTGCTCGATTGTCTGGTCCCTGGTGCCGGAGAAAGCCCAGCAGATGCAGGAGACGACGCCGGAGACCTTTAACCAGGCGCTGTGCGTGGCGTTTGATAACCGCCTTGGCCTGTGCACGCTTGAAAGCGAGCGTCAGGTGTTCCCGTTAACCGGCCGCTACGCGCGCCAGTTTGCGGCGCACCGTCTGGCGCTGGTGGGCGATGCGGCCCATACCATTCATCCGCTGGCCGGGCAGGGCGTTAACCTCGGCTTTATGGACGCGGCGGAGCTGGTCGAGGAGCTGCGTCGTCTGCATCGTGAAGGTAAAGATATCGGCCAGCATCTGTATCTGCGTCGCTACGAGCGCAGCCGCAAGCACAGTGCGGCGATGATGCTGGCAGGAATGCAGGGCTTCCGCGAGCTGTTTGCCGGGGCAAATCCGGCGAAAAAACTGCTGCGCGATATCGGCCTCAAGCTGGCCGACACCCTTCCCGGCGTCAAACCTCAACTTCTTCGCCAGGCAATGGGTCTTAACGATCTTCCCGACTGGTTACGCTAATCTCGATCCCCGTCACACTTTATTTTCCCGGCCTCTGCGCCGGGAAAATTCCCTCGTTTGAAATATTCTAATTCCACGCCATTTTTCGCATTAGATATTCTCATGTCATGATTTTTACGTGACGGAAATTCGGCCCATTTTTCCGCACGAAATATCACCATGTGCTAAATCCTGTTAGATCATTGTTAATTTTGTGCGGGGTTAATCGCATTTTTCCAGTGAATAACTCTGTAGGCTTTTCAGCGTTTTTTGGTCATAAGCTAATGTGATGACCCGTTTTACCTTATGGTTAACCGCCGGTTTCGGTGGTAAGTTCAGGTAAAAGAGAACGTTTGCGTCGGCATTCGGGAACGAGGCCGATACCGGGTTTCACGGTGAATTTTTCAACGAGGACAAGATGGCTCAACAGACTCCTTTGTACGAACAGCACGTGTTATGCGGCGCCCGCATGGTGGACTTCCATGGCTGGATGATGCCGCTGCACTACGGCTCGCAGATTGATGAGCACCACGCGGTGCGCACCGATGCCGGTATGTTCGACGTGTCCCACATGACGATTGTCGACCTGCGCGGAAGCCGCACCCGGGAGTTTTTGCGTTATCTGCTGGCAAACGACGTCGCCAAGCTGAAGGCTCCGGGCAAAGCGCTCTATACCGGCATGCTGAATGCCTCGGGCGGCGTGATTGATGACCTTATCGTCTACTACTTCACCGAAGATTTCTTCCGCCTCGTTGTAAACTCCGCCACCCGCGAAAAAGACCTCTCCTGGATCACCCAACACGCCGAACCTTATGCCATCGACATCACCGTCCGTGACGATCTGTCGCTGATCGCCGTGCAGGGGCCGAACGCGCAGGCAAAAGCCGCGTCTCTGTTTAACGACGAGCAGCGCAACGCCACCGAAGGCATGAAGCCGTTCTTCGGCGTGCAGGCGGGGGATCTGTTTATCGCCACCACCGGCTATACCGGTGAAGCGGGCTACGAAATTGCGATGCCGAACGAGAAAGCTGCCGATTTCTGGCGCGCGCTGGTGGAAGCGGGCGTGAAGCCTGCGGGTCTGGGCGCGCGCGATACGCTGCGTCTTGAAGCGGGGATGAATCTCTACGGTCAGGAGATGGATGAAGGGGTTTCTCCGCTGGCGGCCAACATGGGCTGGACCATCGCGTGGGAACCGGCTGACCGTGATTTCATTGGCCGTGAAGCGCTGGAGATGCAGCGCGAGAAGGATACCGAACAGCTGGTTGGCCTGGTGATGAAGGAAAAAGGCGTGCTGCGCGGCGAACTGCCGGTGCGTTTTACCGATGCCGACGGCAATCCTCGCGAAGGCGTGATCACCAGCGGTACCTTCTCCCCGACGCTGGGCTACAGTATTGCACTGGCACGCGTGCCGGCGGGCATTGGCGACACGGCGGTGGTACAAATCCGCAACCGCGAAATGCCGGTCCACGTGACCAAACCGATTTTTGTTCGCGCCGGTAAGCCGGTCGCCTAACTATTTTTATCAGGAGAACTTCAATGAGCAATGTGCCAGCAGAACTGAAATACAGCAAAGAACACGAGTGGCTGCGCAAAGAGGCGGACGGCACTTACACCGTAGGGATCACCGAGCACGCGCAGGAGCTGCTGGGCGACATGGTGTTTGTTGACCTGCCTGAAGTGGGCGCAACCGTCAGCGCGGGCGATGACTGCGCCGTGGCGGAGTCCGTCAAAGCGGCATCCGATATCTACGCACCGGTAAGCGGCGAGATTGTTGACGTGAACGACGCGCTGAGCGACTCCCCGGAACTGGTCAACAGCGAGCCGTATGAAGGCGGCTGGATCTTCAAGATCAAAGCCAGCGACGAATCTCAGGTTGCCGCGCTGCTGGATGCGACCGCGTACGAAGCACTGTTAGAAGACGAGTAAGCCATTCTCCCTCTCCCCTTTGGGGAGAGGGAGAAAACACATTCACTGCACGTTTCAGGAACCATCGCTCATGACACAGACTTTAAGCCAGCTTGAAAACCGTGGCGCCTTCATTCAACGTCACATTGGGCCGGATGCTCAGCAACAGCAGGAGATGCTGAAGACGGTTGGCGCGGATTCATTAGACGCACTGATCGGCCAGATTGTGCCAAAAGACATCCAGCTTGCCACGCCGCCTCAGGTGGGGGAAGCCACCACGGAGTTTGCCGCGCTGGCGGAGCTGAAGGCTATCGCAGGCCTGAACAAGCGCTATAAGTCTTACATTGGCATGGGCTACACCAACGTGCAGCTGCCGCCGGTTATCCTGCGCAACATGCTGGAAAACCCGGGCTGGTACACCGCTTACACCCCTTATCAGCCAGAAGTCTCCCAGGGGCGTCTGGGAGCGCTGCTGAACTTCCAGCAGGTTACGCTGGATCTGACCGGTATGGATATCGCCTCCGCCTCTCTGCTGGATGAAGCGACCGCGGCTGCCGAAGCGATGGCGATGGCAAAGCGCGTCAGCAAGCTGAAAAATGCCAACCGCTTCTTCGTGGCGGCTGACGTGCATCCGCAGACGCTGGACGTGGTGCGCACCCGCGCGGAAACCTTCGGCTTCGACGTGATCGTCGACGACGCCGACAAAGTGCTGGATCATCAGGACGTCTTCGGCGTGCTGCTTCAGCAGGTGGGTACCACCGGCGAAGTTCACGACTACGGCGCGCTGATTGCCGAGCTGAAATCCCGCAAAGTGGTTGTCAGCGTTGCCGCCGATTTTATGGCGCTGGTGCTGCTGACCGCGCCGGGCAAACAGGGCGCGGATATTGTATTCGGCTCCGCGCAGCGCTTCGGCGTGCCGATGGGCTACGGCGGCCCGCACGCGGCGTTCTTCGGCGCGAAAGATGAATTCAAACGCTCCATGCCAGGCCGTATCATCGGCGTGTCAAAAGATGCTGCCGGTAACACCGCGCTGCGCATGGCGATGCAGACCCGCGAGCAGCATATCCGCCGCGAGAAAGCGAACTCCAACATCTGTACTTCCCAGGTCCTGCTGGCAAATATCGCCAGCCTGTACGCCGTGTTCCACGGTCCGGCTGGACTGAAGCGCATTGCCAGCCGCATTCACCGCCTGGCCGATATTCTGGCCTGCGGCCTCCAGCAGAAGGGCCTCAAGCTGCGCCATGCTCACTACTTCGATACCCTGTGCGTGGAAGTGGCAGACAAAGCGGCCGTGCTGGCGCGTGCGGATGCAGCAGAAATCAACCTGCGCAGCGACATCCACAATGCGGTCGGCATTACGCTGGATGAAAGCACCGCCCGCGACGATATCCTGAACCTGTTCAAGGTGCTGCTGGGCGACGCACACGGTCTGGACGTTGATACGCTCGACAAAGAGGTCGCGCTCGACAGCCGCTCCATTCAGGAAAGCATGCTGCGCAATGACGCGATCCTGACTCACCCGGTGTTCAACCGCTACCACAGCGAAACCGAGATGATGCGCTATATGCACTCTCTGGAGCGCAAGGATCTGGCGCTGAACCAGGCGATGATCCCGCTGGGCTCCTGCACCATGAAGCTGAACGCCGCGGCAGAGATGATCCCGATTACCTGGCCTGAATTCTCCGAGCTGCACCCGTTCTGCCCGCCAGAACAGGCGGAAGGCTATCACATGATGATTAACCAGCTTTCAGACTGGCTGGTGAAGCTGACCGGTTACGACGCGCTTTGCATGCAGCCGAACTCCGGCGCGCAGGGTGAATACGCGGGCCTGCTGGCGATCCGTCAATATCACGAAAGCCGCAACGAAGGTCACCGCGATATCTGCCTGATCCCAAGCTCCGCCCACGGCACCAACCCGGCCTCAGCCCAGATGGCGGGCATGGAAGTGGTAGTGGTGGCGTGTGATAAGAACGGCAACATCGATCTGGCCGATCTGCGTGCGAAAGCCGAGCAGGCGGGCGACAAGCTCTCCTGCATCATGGTGACCTACCCGTCCACCCACGGCGTGTACGAAGAGACCATCCGTGAAGTGTGTGAAGTGGTGCATCAGTTTGGCGGTCAGGTTTACCTCGACGGCGCGAACATGAACGCTCAGGTGGGGATTACCTCTCCGGGCTTTATCGGCGCGGACGTGTCGCACCTGAACCTGCACAAAACCTTCTGCATTCCGCACGGCGGCGGCGGCCCGGGCATGGGACCAATCGGCGTGAAGGCGCACCTGGCGCCGTTTGTGCCGGGCCACAGCGTGGTGCAGATTGAAGGCATGCTGACCCGTCAGGGTGCGGTCTCTGCGGCACCGTTCGGTAGCGCATCAATCCTGCCAATCAGCTGGATGTACATCCGCATGATGGGCGCGGAAGGGCTGAAGCAGGCGAGCCAGGTGGCGATCCTCAACGCCAACTACATTGCGACTCGCCTGAAGTCTGCCTTCCCTGTGCTCTATACCGGCCGCGACGGTCGCGTGGCGCACGAGTGCATTCTGGATATTCGTCCGCTGAAAGAGCAGACCGGCATCAGCGAGCTGGATATCGCCAAGCGTCTGATCGACTATGGCTTCCACGCGCCAACCATGTCGTTCCCGGTTGCGGGGACGCTGATGGTGGAGCCGACCGAGTCTGAAAGCAAAGCCGAGCTGGACCGCTTTATCGACGCGATGCTGGCCATCCGCATGGAGATCGACCGCGTGCAGGACGGCGAATGGACGCTGGAAGATAACCCGCTGGTTAACGCCCCGCACACCCAGCACGAGATGGTGGCAGAGTGGAACCACGGTTACTCCCGCGAACTGGCCGTCTTCCCGGCAGGCGTGGCAAACAAATACTGGCCGACCGTGAAGCGTCTTGATGACGTCTACGGCGACCGTAATCTGTTCTGCTCCTGCGTGCCGATGAGCGAATACCAGTAACATTGTTGGTGTAGTAACACAGGCCGGGTAAGGCAAAGCCGCCACCCGGCTTTTTTATTGGGAGAAGAGAATGGCAATTGCACTTGTCACCGGCGCGAGCCGGGGCATTGGGAAAGCCACCGCGCTGCAGCTGGCGCGCGAAGGCTACACCGTGGCCGTGAACTATCACCACAACATTAAAGCCGCGAGGGACGTGATCAAACAGATCGTTGAGGCCGGCGGCAAAGCGTTTGCCGTGCGTGCGGACATCAGCGATGAAGCTCAGGTGCTGGCGATGTTTGACAGCATCGATCGTGAAGGTGAGCCGCTTCGCGCGCTGGTCAATAATGCGGGCATTCTGTTTGAGCAATCCACCATTGAGAATCTGTCCGCAGAGCGCATTAACCGCGTGCTGGCGACCAACGTCACGGGCTACTTTCTTTGCTGTCGTGAAGCGGTGAAACGCATGTCCATCAAGCATGGCGGCAAGGGCGGGGCGATTGTGAATGTGTCATCCGCCGCTTCTCGTCTGGGCGCGCCGGGTGAGTATGTCGATTACGCTGCTTCTAAAGGCGCGGTAGATTCCCTGACCACCGGGCTATCGCTGGAGGTGGCGGCGCAGGGCATTCGCGTGAACTGCGTGCGGCCTGGGCTGATTTATACCGATATTCACGCCTCCGGCGGGGAGCCGGGGCGGGTTGATCGGGTGAAATCGCTGCTGCCGATGCAGCGCGGCGGCCAGCCGGAAGAGGTGGCACAGGCAATTGTCTGGCTGCTGAGCGAGAAGGCGTCGTACGTAACGGGCAGTTTTATCGAGCTGGCTGGCGGGAAATAAACCCCTCACCCTAACCCTCTCCCCAAAGGGGAGAGGGGATCACGGCGTTAAAGTTTCTCGCCGTTGCTGGCAATCACGCCTTTATACCATTCGAAGCTTTTCTTACGGGAGCGGGACATGTCGCCCGTGCCATCGTCGTGCTTGTTGACGTAGATAAAGCCGTAGCGCTTGCTGTACTGGCCGGTGGTGAACGACACGCAGTCAATGCAGCCCCACGGCGTATAGCCCATCAGATCCACGCCATCGTGCGTGACGGCTTTGATCATCTCTTCCACGTGGGCACGCAGGTAGTCGATGCGATAGTCATCGTTGATGCTGCCGTCTTCTTCCACCTTATCGTAGGCGCCAAAGCCGTTTTCCACGATAAACAGCGGCTTCTGATAACGCTCGTAAAGCTCGCACAGGGAATAACGCAGGCCCACCGGGTCAATCTGCCAGCCCCAGTCGGACGCCTTCACGTGCGGGTTCGGCACGCTGCCTTCAAAGCCGGAAATGGCGTCACCGGTGCCGCCTTCCGCCTTCACCGCGTTAGTCATGTAGTAGCTGAAGCCTAAATAGTCGCAGGTACCTTCACGCAGGATCTCCTCGTCGCCCGCCTCCATTTTGATGGAGAAGCCGCGGCGCTCCCACTCGTTCAGTACGTAGGACGGGTAGTAACCGCGCAGTTGGACGTCGGTAAAGACATAGCGCTCGCGCATGGATTCCTGGGCGAACATCACGTCTTCCGGCTTGCAGGAGAACGGATAGAGCGCAACCATGGCCAGCATGCAGCCGACTTTCATCTCCGGGTTGATGCGGCGCGCGGCTTTTACCGCCAGGGCGCTGGCCACAAACTGGTGGTGCAGCACCTGGTACATGGTCTCTTCCGGGTTTTCATGTTCGGTATAGACCACGCCCGAGCAGCAGTAGCCGAACAGCGGTGCGCGCCAGTTACGCTGGTTATTGATTTCGTTGAAGGTCATCCAGTATTTGACCTTGTTTTTGTAGCGCTCGAAGACCACTTCCGCGAAGCGCACAAAGAAATCGACCACTTTGCGGTTGGTCCAGCTACCGTACTCCTGCACCAGGTGCAGCGGCATTTCGAAGTGGGAGAGGGTGATCACCGGTTCGATGTTGTACTTCAGCAGCTCATCGAACATGTCGTCGTAAAATTTCAGCCCTTCTTCGTTTGGCTGCGTTTCGTCACCTTTCGGGAAGATGCGCGTCCAGGCGATAGAGGTACGGAAGCACTTGAAGCCCATCTCGGCAAACAGCCTGATGTCTTCTTTGTAGTGCCCGTGGAAGTCGATGGCCTCGTGGTTTGGGTAGTATTTACCCGGCACCACCTCCTGCGTGATTTCGCGCGGCACGCCGTGTGCGCCGCCGGTCAAGACGTCGCAAATGCTTGGCCCTTTGCCGCCTTTGTTCCAGCCGCCTTCAACCTGGTGAGCGGCAACCGCACCGCCCCATAAAAAATCTTTTGGTAAGGTTAATTTTTTCATCGCTGCTATTCTCAATAAATGGCTTATTGGCATTGAGTCTAGCAAAGCGAAATTGAATGTCACGATATAACAATTTGCGGAAATTGTGATTTGTCACATCAAAAAAACAGGGTGTTTTATTCCGTCAGCTTCTTCGCCAGCTTGCGTCCGAGAGATTCCAGAATATAGATAACGGGAATTTGCGTGGTGATATCGTAGACGCCGCCAATTCGCGTCTGGGGAACGTGCCAGGAGAGATTAAAGTCCGCCAGTTTTGCCAGACGCGAGTGCTCGTGGCTGGTAATGGAGAGCACCTTGCAGTGATGCAGGCTGAACTGGCTGGCGAAGCGCAGGATCTCCTCGGTTTCACCCGAGACGGAGAGCACGATGGCCAGCGCATTTTTCGCCATATCATTGGTGACCGGGAAATAAGGGTCATCAATATGATTACTGAATTTACCAATATTCGAAAAGAAACGTGCGCCATATTTCGCCAGTGAGCCTGAGGTTCCCGCCCCGACAAATATAATGCGCTCGGAAGAGAGAATGATATTTACCGCGTCATTTAATAGCGCATCGAACTCCTCATTATTCACGCTTTTAAAGAAGCTGATAATTTCGCTGGCGCCGAAATTCGCCTGCTGAGGCTCGTTCTGCTCAAGATAGAGCTTAAAGCGCACGCGAAATTCAGAATACCCTTCGCAGTTGAGCTTGCGGCAAAAGCGCAGGATGGTGGTGGTTGAGACGCCGGCCGCATCCGCCAGCTCGCGGATGGTCATGTACATCACTTTGTCTCGGTTTTTGATGACATAGTTGTAGACCATCATTTCCAGGTTATTGAGACTGGCAATGGCGGAGTGGGTGAACATACTCACAGTGGCAAAACTCTCATTCAGACCTCATTTATCCATCATATCACGCAGCCAGACGGCAGGAGCCAATTTTATGCTATTGATTAGTAACGCTTAAATTTTTATGTGAACAAATGTCAGGTGAATTATTTGTATATGTTTTTGATTTTTATTATAAAAATTTACGTTAAAATTATTTTAGCTAACAGGTGTTCACTGGAATCATTCTCAGTTAGCATAGTCATGCGATGAATAATCATCTTTAGTTTTCCCGGAGTTTTGTATGGCGAGCAGACCATTAATCGCACAGGGATATTCGCTGGCTGAGGAAGTAGCCAACAGCATCAGCCACGGCATTGGCCTGGTGTTTGGGATTGTCGGTTTAGTGTTATTGCTGGTACAGGCGGTGGATACCAATGCCAGCGCGATGGCCATTACCAGCTATAGCCTGTATGGCGGAAGCATGATCCTGCTGTTCCTGGCATCGACGCTCTATCACGCGATTCCGCATCAGCGGGCCAAAATATGGCTTAAGAAATTTGACCACTGCGCTATCTATCTGCTGATTGCGGGTACCTATACGCCTTTCCTGCTGGTGGGGCTCAATTCACCGCTGTCGCGCGGCCTGATGATTGTTATCTGGAGCCTGGCGCTGCTGGGGATCCTGTTTAAGCTGACCATTGCGCACCGGTTTAAAGTGTTGTCGCTGATCACCTATCTGACGATGGGCTGGCTGTCGCTGATTGTGGTGTATCAGCTGGCGATTAAGCTGGCGGTCGGCGGGGTAACGCTGCTGGCGGTGGGCGGTGTGGTCTACTCGCTGGGCGTCATTTTCTACGTCTGCAAGCGCATCCCATACAACCATGCCATCTGGCACGGCTTTGTGCTGGGCGGCAGCGTGTGCCACTTTTTGGCGATTTATTTGTACGTGGGGCAGGTGTAGTTTTTCCCACCGTGCGGGCGGTGGCCCTCACCCCGGCCCTCTCCTACAGGAAGAGGGTGGACACCAAAACCGTAGGCCCGGTAAGCGCAGCGCCACCGGGCGATACAGCATCACTCTTCCAGTGAATACGGCAGCGGCTCAATACTCAACGTATTGGCGTCGTCGCGCACGCGGAACACGCTGTCCGCTTCCATGTCGTTGTTCATTACAGCCTGTACCAAAAGACGGCCATCGTCCAACTGGACGGCGGCTAACACGGTACCGGTGCGGCGCCAGTTCTCACCCATCTTCAGCTCTAAGTCTTCACCTGCTTCCGGTACGCGGCTGGCATGGCCTGCCAGTGTCCATAGCGCGCGTTTGTTTGCCCCACGGAATTTTGCCCGCGCGACCATCTCCTGACCGGTGTAGCAGCCTTTTTTAAAGCTGATGCCCCCCAGCGCCTGCAGGTTAGTTGCCTGAGGAATAAACTGCGCGCTGTTGGCTGCGTCAATGACCGGCAGCCCCGCTTCGATGTTAAGCGCCAGCCACTGCTGGCTGTTGTTGAGCTGCGCTTCGCCGCGCAGCGCCTCGGTCACGCGTTCGGCTGTTGCGGCATCCGTGACTAACAGGAAGCGCTCTGCCGGGTGTTCAAACCACAGGATGGAGGTCGCGCCCTCGCTGACCACCAGTTTTTCTGCATCCGGCAGTTCAGCAAACAGGTTTTTCAGCGCCGCACGCGCCTGGAAGCCCGCCACGCCCAGCAGAACATGTTCGTCGTCCGGGGCGATGGTGACTTTGGAAAAGACCGCGTATTTTTTCAGCTCTTTGAGCTGCGCATCGCGCAGGCTGCGGCGCTCAATAAAGGCAAAACCGTCCTGACGGCGGAAGAGACGCAGGTTGCTCCACATTTTGCCTTTAGGATCGCAGTGCGCGGCCAGCAGATGCTGGTGTTCAGTCAACTGGGCGACATCCGCGGTGACCTTACCCTGCAGGTATTTTTCGGCGTCGGCGCCGGAGAGGGTTGCCAGCGCCCAGTCATCAAGAGAAATAAGCGTCAGCGGCAGACGCGCAGAGGCGGCGGGCTGGCGAGGAGAAAATGGTGTAAATGCCATAACGGTATCCTGAATTGCTTAACGCTTTGATAATGCCTAATGGTAAAAGAGCCTGCAGGCATTGCAAGCGCTTTCAGCAGACCATTTGTGCCATAAACAGGTTATGCGTAGCGCTACGCAAAATGGTGTAATCCGCTGTCTTTGTAGGGATTATTCTGGAAGCCAGCTCGTCGATCGCAATATTCCAGTAATGAAACGGTCAAAAACACGTTACACTAGCTGGTGTCCCCGTAGAGAAATTAAGAACAGAAAACGGGGTACCGACTGTGCCAAACGTAATGCAGGAACCTGAACATGGATATTAACAACAAGGCCCGTATTCACTGGGCATGCCGTCGCGGCATGCGTGAACTTGATATTTCCATCATGCCTTTCTTCGAATATGAGTACGACAGCTTAAGCGAGGATGATAAGCGTCTGTTTGTTCGCCTGCTCGAGTCTGACGATCCGGATTTATTTAACTGGCTGATGAACCACGGCAAACCCGCCGACACCGAGTTGCAACGGATGGTGCAATTAATTCAAACACGGAATCGGGAACGTGGTCCTGTGGCAATCTGATCTTCGCGTCTCGTGGCGCTCGCAGTGGATGTCTTTGTTGCTCCACGGTCTGGTTGCGGCCATCGTGTTACTCATGCCGTGGCCGCTCAGCTATACGCCGCTGTGGCTGCTATTACTTTCGTTTGTTGTTTTTGACAGCGTACGTAGCCAGCGCCGCATTAACGCGCGTCAGGGCGAGATTAAACTGCTGATGGATTCCCGCCTGCGCTGGCAGGGAAAAGAGTGGGATATTCTCGGTGTGCCCTGGATGCTTAACGCCGGGATGATGTTACGGTTACGCAAAGTGGGGGGCGGACGTTGCCAGCACCTGTGGCTGGCGGCGGACAGTATGGACGCATCAGAATGGCGGGATCTGCGCCGGATGTTGCTGCAACAGCCGACGCAGGAGTAATGCGCCTTAGCTGAATTTTTCTGCCATTTCGCCGAGGATCTGCTCGCACCAGGCCTGCAGGCGCTCGTCGCTGAGATCGTACTGATTGGTTTCATCCAGCGCGAGCCCCACAAACAGCTCGCCGTCGGCAATAATCGGTTTTTTACTGGTGAATTCATACCCTTCGGTTGGCCAGTAACCGATAAACGCCGCCCCTTTTGGTGCCAGCTTGTCGTGCAGCATGCCGAGTGCGTCCAGGAACCATTCGCCGTAGCCTAACTGGTCACCCATGCCGTACATCGCGATAATTTTACCGTCGAAATTGACTGAATCGAGCCGATCCCAGATGGCTTCCCAGTCTTCCTGTATCTCACCAAAATCCCAGGTTGGGATGCCGAGGATCAGCACGTCGTACTGCTCCATCAGCGCGACCGCGTCATCTTTCAGGTTATGCAACGTCACCAGTTCCGGGCCAATGATGTCGCGAATTTTCTCTGCCGCCATCTCGGTGTAGCAGGTGCTGGAACCATAGAACAGACCAATATTCATCGCGTAACTATCTCAATTCATGCTTTGACTTTGCGCGTAGTGTACCAGAAACCGGTCGCAATCAGGCATAATGGCCTGACTGCAAAATCAAAGGGGCTGATGTGGAAAAGGATCTCGCACTCGTTGAACAGTTTCTCGACGCGCTTTGGCTGGAGAAAAATCTGGCCGAGAATACCCTCAGTGCCTACCGGCGCGATCTCACCATGCTGGTGGAGTGGCTGGCGCGTCGGGCGCTATCGCTTGCGAGCGCGCAAAGCGACGACCTGCAGGCGCTGCTCGCTGAACGCGTAGAAGGGGGGTACAAAGCCACCAGCTCTGCACGCTTGCTCAGCGCAATGCGTCGGCTTTTCCAGCATCTTTACCGGGAGAAGATTCGCGAAGACGATCCCAGCGCGCTGCTGGCGTCCCCGAAACTCCCGCAGCGGCTGCCGAAAGATCTCAGCGAAGCACAAGTTGAGAGATTATTACAGTCACCGGCTGTTGACCTGCCGCTGGAGTTACGCGATAAAGCCATGCTTGAGCTATTGTATGCTACCGGCTTGCGCGTTTCGGAACTGGTGGGCCTGACGATGAGCGACATCAGCCTGCGTCAGGGCGTGGTGCGCGTCATCGGTAAAGGAAACAAGGAAAGGCTGGTTCCGCTGGGAGAAGAGGCGGTTTACTGGCTGGAGACGTACCTTGAGCATGGCCGCCCCTGGCTGCTCAATGGCGCATCTATCGACGTCCTGTTTCCGAGCCAGCGCGCGCAGCAGATGACGCGGCAAACGTTCTGGCATCGCATCAAGCATTACGCCACACTGGCGGGTATCGACAGTGAAAAGCTTTCGCCGCACGTATTGCGTCACGCCTTCGCGACGCATCTGTTAAACCACGGCGCAGATTTACGCGTGGTGCAGATGCTGCTGGGACACAGCGATCTTTCAACGACGCAAATTTATACCCATGTCGCGACGGAACGCCTGCGGCAGCTACACCAACAGCACCACCCTCGTGCGTGAGTGCCGACAAATTGTAACAGGATCAATTATGAAAAAGTCTTTCGCGCTGTTCACCCTGCTGGCAGCCTCATTTACCGGCTTCGCCCATGCGGATGACGCCGCCATCAAACAGTCTCTGGCCAAGCTTGGCGTCACCAGCAGCGACATCCAGCCTGCGCCGGTTGCCGGCATGAAAACGGTACTGACGAACAGCGGCGTGCTGTACGTCACCGAAGACGGCAAACACTTCATTCAGGGACCGCTGTACGACGTGAGCGGCGCGCAGCCGGTGAACGTGACCAACCAGCTGCTGATGAAAAACCTGAACGCGCTCGAAAAAGAGATGATCGTCTATAAAGCGGCGCAGGAAAAACATGTGATTACCGTCTTCACCGACATCACCTGCGGCTACTGCCACAAGCTGCATGAACAGATGAAAGACTATAACGCGCTGGGCATTACCGTGCGTTACCTGGCCTTCCCGCGCGCAGGCGTACAGAGCAAGCCAGAGCAGGACATGAAAGCGATCTGGTGTGCTAAAGACCGCAACAAAGCGTTTGATGACGCGATGAACGGTAAAGACGTTAAGCCTGCCTCCTGCGACATCGACATTGCTAACCACTACGCGCTGGGCGTGCAGTTTGGCGTGAGCGGTACGCCAGCGATTGTCCTGAGTAACGGTTACGTTGTTCCGGGCTACCAGGGACCGAAAGAGATGAAAGAGTTCCTCGACGCGCACCAGAAACAGTTTGGTGGTAAATAATTCGCGTGAAAGCCCCCATCAAATTGCGCCGCCGCGAGGCGGTTGAACACGTTGATTTGCCGGACGATCTCCCGGCGCTGCTAAAGCGCCTCTACGCCAGCCGCGGCGTGCGTCGCGCGGAGGATCTTGAGCGCAGCGTGAAAGGGATGCTGCCCTGGCAGCAGCTGAACGGTATCGAGAAAGCCACCGAAATGCTCTACAACGCGCTTCGTGAGGGAACGCGCATTGTGGTGGTTGGGGATTTCGACGCCGACGGCGCAACCAGCACCGCCCTGAGCGTGCTCAGCCTGCGCGCGCTGGGCTGCGATAACGTCACCTATCTGGTGCCGAACCGCTTTGAAGACGGCTATGGCCTCAGCCCGGAGGTGGTCGATCAGGCCCATGCCCGCGGTGCGCAGATGATCATGACCGTAGACAACGGGATCTCTTCCCATGCGGGCGTCGATCATGCTCACGCTTTGGGGATCCCGGTGCTGGTTACCGATCACCACCTGCCCGGCGATACGCTCCCCGCAGCGGAAGCGATTATTAACCCCAACCTGCGCGACTGCAATTTCCCGTCGAAATCCCTCGCCGGCGTGGGCGTGGCGTTTTATCTGATGCTGGCGTTACGGACCCTGCTGCGTGATAAGGGCTGGTTCGAATCCCGCGGCATTGCCGTACCAAACCTGGCCGAATACCTCGACCTGGTGGCGTTAGGCACCGTGGCGGACGTGGTGCCTCTTGATGCCAATAACCGTATTTTGACCTGGCAGGGCTTAAGCCGCATTCGCGCGGGCAAGTGCCGTCCCGGAATTAAGGCGCTGCTGGAGATTGCCAACCGCGATCCGCTCAAGCTGGCGGCAAGCGACCTGGGCTTTGCCCTCGGGCCACGCCTGAACGCTGCCGGAAGGCTGGACGATATGTCCGTCGGCGTGGCGCTGCTGCTGTGCGACAACATCGGCGAAGCGCGCGTGCTGGCCAACGAGTTGGACGCCCTGAACCAGACCCGTAAAGAGATTGAGCAGGGGATGCAGGCCGAAGCGCTGACCCTGTGCGAAAAACTTGAGCGCAGCGGCGATACGCTGCCGGGCGGGCTGGCGATGTACCATCCTGAGTGGCATCAGGGCGTGGTCGGCATTCTGGCGTCGCGCATTAAAGAGCGCTTCCACCGCCCGGTGATCGCGTTTGCACCCGCGGGCGACGGCACGCTGAAAGGCTCTGGCCGTTCGATTCAGGGGCTGCACATGCGCGATGCGCTGGAGCGTCTGGATACGCTGTATCCGGGGCTGATGATCAAGTTCGGCGGCCACGCGATGGCGGCAGGCCTGTCGCTGGAAGAGGCGAAGTTCGACGAATTCCAGCGCCTGTTTGGCGAGCTGGTCACCGAGTGGATTGACCCGGCGCTGCTGCAGGGCGAGGTGGTCTCTGACGGTGAGCTGTCTGTCTCTGAAATGACGATGGACGTCGCGCAGATGCTGCGCGATGCGGGGCCGTGGGGGCAGATGTTCCCGGAACCGCTGTTCGATGGGCGATTCCGCCTGCTGCAGCAGCGTATCGTCGGCGAACGTCACCTTAAAGTGATGGTCGAGCCCGTGGGCGGCGGACCGCTGCTTGACGGCATCGCCTTCAACGTTGACACCTCCATCTGGCCGGACAACGGCGTGCGTGAGGTCGAACTGGCATACAAACTGGATATCAATGAGTTTCGCGGTAACCGCACCCTTCAGATCATCATCGACAATATCTGGCCAATTTAGCGGCAGTAATCTCTATAAAAAAGGGCGTGGATTCGGTACAATCCCGCTCTTATCACCGCATTTTGACAAGTCCATAAAAGAAAACAGACCATGTTTGAAATTAATCCGGTAAAAAACCGTATTCAGGACCTCACGGAGCGCTCTGACGTTCTTAGGGGGTATCTTTGACTACGATGCCAAGAAAGAGCGTCTTGAAGAAGTAAACGCCGAGCTGGAACAGCCGGACGTCTGGAACGAACCTGAACGCGCACAGGCGCTGGGTAAAGAGCGTTCCTCTCTCGAAGCTATCGTAGATACGCTGGATCAAATGGCTCAGGGGCTGGAAGACGTTTCCGGTTTGCTGGAGCTGGCCGTCGAAGCCGACGACGAAGAAACCTTTAACGAAGCCGTGGCAGAACTCGACGTACTGGAAGAGAAGCTGGCGCAGCTGGAATTCCGTCGCATGTTCTCCGGCGAATACGACAGCGCTGACTGCTATCTCGATATTCAGGCAGGTTCTGGCGGTACCGAAGCGCAGGACTGGGCCAGCATGCTGACGCGTATGTACCTGCGCTGGGCGGAAGCGCGCGGCTTCAAAACCGAAATCATCGAAGAGTCTGAAGGTGAAGTGGCCGGTATTAAATCCGTCACTATCAAGATCATTGGCGACTACGCCTACGGCTGGCTGCGTACCGAAACCGGCGTTCACCGCCTGGTGCGTAAGAGCCCGTTTGACTCCGGCGGTCGTCGTCATACCTCCTTCAGTTCCGCGTTTGTCTACCCGGAAGTTGACGAAGATATCGATATCGAAATTAACCCGGCGGACCTGCGCATTGACGTATACCGCGCATCCGGCGCGGGTGGTCAGCACGTTAACCGTACGGAATCAGCGGTGCGTATTACCCACATTCCAACCGGGCTGGTAACACAGTGCCAGAACGACCGTTCCCAGCATAAGAACAAAGACCAGGCTATGAAGCAGATGAAAGCGAAGCTTTATGAGCTGGAGATGCAGAAGAAAAATGCTGAGAAACAGGCGATGGAAGATAACAAGTCCGACATCGGTTGGGGCAGCCAGATCCGTTCTTACGTCCTTGACGACTCCCGCATCAAAGACCTGCGTACCGGGGTAGAAACCCGCAACACGCAGGCGGTGCTGGACGGCAGCCTGGACCAATTTATCGAAGCAAGTTTGAAAGCAGGGTTATGAGGAACCAACATGTCTGAACAACAAGCACAGGGCGCTGACGCGGTAGTCGATCTTAACAACGAACTGAAAA
Source organism: Enterobacter nematophilus (assembly GCF_026344075.1). Lineage (NCBI taxonomy): Bacteria > Pseudomonadati > Pseudomonadota > Gammaproteobacteria > Enterobacterales > Enterobacteriaceae > Enterobacter > Enterobacter nematophilus. The sequence goes on from NZ_JAPKNE010000003.1 coordinate 415,084, forward strand.
CCCGCCGCGAGAAGCTGGCAGCGCTGCGCGAGCAGGGCGTGCCGTTCCCGAACGATTTTCGTCGTGACCATACCTCAGACCAACTGCACGCTGACTTCGACGGTAAAGAGAACGAAGAGCTGGAAGCGCTGAACGTTGAAGTGGCCGTTGCAGGCCGTATGATGACCCGTCGCATCATGGGTAAAGCCTCCTTCGTGACCTTGCAGGACGTTGGCGGCCGTATTCAGCTGTACGTTTCCCGTGATGACCTGCCGGAAGGCATCTACAACGAGCAGTTCAAGAAGTGGGACCTGGGCGATATCCTGGGCGCGAAAGGTAAGCTGTTCAAAACCAAAACCGGTGAACTGTCTATCCACTGCACCGAGCTGCGTCTGCTGACCAAAGCCCTGCGCCCGCTGCCGGACAAGTTCCACGGCCTGCAGGATCAGGAAGCGCGCTACCGTCAGCGCTACCTGGATCTCATCTCTAACGATGAATCCCGTAAGACCTTCAAAATTCGCTCCCAGATCATGGCCGGTATCCGCCAGTTCATGGTGAACCGCGACTTTATGGAAGTGGAAACCCCGATGATGCAGGTGATCCCTGGCGGCGCGTCTGCGCGTCCGTTTATCACCCATCACAACGCACTGGACCTGGACATGTACCTGCGTATCGCGCCGGAACTGTACCTGAAGCGTCTGGTGGTCGGTGGTTTCGACCGCGTGTTCGAAATCAACCGTAACTTCCGTAACGAAGGTATCTCCGTTCGTCATAACCCAGAGTTCACCATGATGGAACTCTATATGGCGTACGCGGACTACAAAGATCTGATCGAGCTGACCGAATCCCTGTTCCGTACCCTGGCGCAGGACATTCTGGGCACCACGCAGGTCCCTTACGGTGAAGAAGTGTTCGACTTCGGCAAGCCGTTCGAAAAACTGACCATGCGCGAAGCGATCAAGAAATACCGTCCGGAAACCAATATGGCGGATCTGGATAACTTCGACTCTGCGAAAGCAATCGCTGAAAGCATCGGCATCAAGGTTGAGAAGAGCTGGGGTCTGGGCCGTATCGTGACCGAGATCTTCGAAGAAGTTGCGGAAGCGCACCTGATTCAGCCGACCTTCATCACCGAATACCCGGCTGAAGTCTCTCCGCTGGCGCGTCGTAATGACGAGAACCCGGAAATCACTGACCGTTTCGAGTTCTTCATCGGCGGCCGTGAAATCGGCAACGGCTTTAGCGAGCTGAATGATGCGGAAGACCAGGCGCAACGCTTCCAGGATCAGGTTGACGCGAAAGCGGCAGGCGACGACGAAGCGATGTTCTTCGACGAAGACTACGTGACCGCGCTGGAGCACGGCCTGCCACCAACTGCAGGTCTGGGTATTGGTATCGACCGTATGGTGATGCTGTTCACCAACAGCCACACCATCCGTGACGTGATCCTGTTCCCGGCGATGCGCCCGGTGAAATAAGGCGCTACGTTGCTAAAAAAGCCCCGCAAGGGGCTTTTTTATTGCGCTGCGAACGCTCTCAACGCCTCTCGTGCGGCCGTTGCTTCCAGCACCATCCACGGGCTAAAGCTCCAGGGCGCGGCGTCCAGCGCGCGGAATAACGACTCCAGCCTGACCCACTCGAATTCCATTACTTCATCGTGATTAATACGCAGTTCGCTGGTGACGCGTGCCGCGAAGACCGGGCAAATTTCATTTTCCACGATGCCGGAAGGATCGGTTTCACGGTAGCGAAACTCCGAGGCGACTGGCGTAATCGCGGCGATCTCAGCGCCAACCTCATAGCGGCAGCGGCGGATAATCGCCTCTTCCGTCTTTTCACCGGATTGCGGGTGTCCGCAGACGGAGTTCGTCCAGACGCCCGGCCAGGCTTTTTTGCTTAACGCGCGTCGTGTTACCAGACATTCGCCTTCGGCGTTAAAGAGCCAGGATGAGAAAGCCAGATGCAGCGGGGTTTGGGTGGTGTGCGCAGCGTATTTTTCCTGAGTGCCAATCACCATTCCCTGGTCATTTACCAAAATAACGTGTTCTTGAATACTCATTCATGCTCCAGTGCCAACGATGCGGATGGTTCTGCACCATCAGCAGAGAGCATTATACGGCATTCTTATACGAACGGTTTGTCTCCAGGAGCGGAAAAGGGCTGACCCATAACTCTCCGGGCTGCTATCATAGAGCGCCATTCACGCTGACCGAGGATCTGTTTTGTTTGCAGGAAGCCTGACGAGAAACCCCATTATCGCCATCTTTTGCCTGACGCTGACGCTATTCCTGGCAGGCTGCTCAGGAAGCAAATCGTCGGATATGGGTAGCTATTCCGGTTCGGTCTATACCGTTAAGCGCGGGGATACGCTGTACCGGATTTCGCGCGCAACGGGGACCAGCGTGAAGGATCTGGCGCGCCTGAATAACATCTCTCCGCCGTACACCATCGAAGTGGGACAAAAGTTGAAGGTGAACGGCAGTTCGTCCTCGGGCAAAAAATCCTCATCGAAAGGCAAAACCGCCAAAGTGACGCCGTCCTATCAGGTACCGCAATCGTCATGGCCGCCGGTTGGACAGCGCTGCTGGATTTGGCCTGCCAGCGGTAAAGTTGTCGCCCCTTACTCACTCTCTGAGGGTGGTAACAAGGGTATTGATATCGCCGCTGCGCGCGGTACGCCGGTTTATGCCTCCGGGGCAGGGAAGGTGGTTTACGTCGGTAACCAGCTGCGCGGCTACGGTAACCTGATCATGATTAAGCACGGTGAAGACTACATTACCGCCTACGCGCATAACGACACGATGCTGGTCAACAACGGGCAGAACGTAAAAGCCGGGCAGAAGATTGCCACTATGGGGAGCACGGGCACGGACTCGGTGAAGCTGCACTTCCAGATTCGCTATAAGGCGACGGCCATCGATCCGCAGCGTTATCTTCCTGCGCCCGGCAGCAAACTGAAGTGCTAAGTGATTATTTAATCGCCACTTAGTGGTGAAGAGGCTTGTATGAAGAGGCGTAAGGTCTATAATGCCTTACGCACCTCAAAGCGGGCGTAGTTCAATGGTAGAACGAGAGCTTCCCAAGCTCTATACGAGGGTTCGATTCCCTTCGCCCGCTCCAGATCTCTCCCCATGTAGAGAAGCCTTAAAAGTCTGCTCTATCAGAAGTTCAAATAGTTATCTCTCTTAGTCGCCTGTGTGTTCTACCGTTGTGTGTTTTCTGAAATTAACAGAAAATTTTTGATAGCACTCTTAGCATCACTTTGTGTAATACAGTTTGGATAACAAGAAACCTCACGGCAACGATATACGCATGACAAAGGAGGTTGTGCCTGTGCCGGCACTTACGCCTTTGCCAAATATTCTGGTAGTAATAGTGCCGTTGCTGGCATAAGCAGGCGTATGGTTATTACAAACTCCCTCCAGCTTGACGCGATATTTTGCAATATCAGTTCCGCTGGCGTTTTTTACATCCTGATATTCATTGGATGTTTTGCAATCGTCAGAATAGTTTTGGTCAAGTATTTCTACTTTGGGTCTTTCATTCTGCGGGCATGACCATGTCACCGCCGCTGTTGCCTGGTCTTCTCTACTGCCTGCAACGTAGGTTGTGAGTGATACGTTAGAGGCCGTTGTAGTAAACGTGCAGGGTTCTCGCTGAAATTCGGCTAAACAACCTGAGACCCAGCCACCCTCCGTTGTACGGAAATAGTGGCACCATTTCGTTCTTCTGCTGCCCGTGTTATTGAGTTGAAGAATAACAGGTCCGTCGATTAAGGCTTCATTAGTCCATCCAGGAAAAATCTTAACCTGTCCTGTGCAGCTCATTCTAGGCCACGTCGCCGAAGTTCCCGTTCTGGTACATGATGCAAGGATTTTTTCATCTCCTGTCTCTTCCTCAACGAATTTATGAATAACCCAGGTTTGACCTTCAGGTATGCTTGAAGGATAAAACTTATTAGCCATGCTATTGGGAACTGGAACTGAAACCTGTCCAGGATTGCCGTAATTAAAAGGTACATTATTGGTCATGACGATGCCGGGGCTTAATGTAACAAGATTATTTATTGTCGCAGTTTGCCCATCAAAGCTCAGTAATATAAAGAGTATTAAGGCAAGATTATTTTTCTTTAAGGCTCTATTTTGCATGACTTCACCATTTATTTTATAGGTTGTTATTATGCGAAGTGTGAGGGGTTAATAAATAAGAGCGCTCTCAAAACAAACATGGCTGAATTAAACCTAATTTGAGAGTGCTCTTGTAGTGGAAAGAATGTTGCAAGTTTAAATTTATCTCACGGATGTTAGCCTCAATAACGTCCGAGCCAGATATCAACATCAATACCTTAGGGATAAAAAATGAAATTAACACGTTTAGCACTGGCTGCGGCAATTGCTGCATCAAGTCTCTCGGCTGCACAGGCTTCTACCGGTACCGTAAACTTCTCTGGTTCAATTGTTACGGCTTCTTGCTCCATTGCCTCTGGCGAAGGTGGTGATGCCAGCAATATTGATATGGGCCAGATTGGTAACGCTATTCTTGAAACTAATGGCAACACGGGTGAAACCGCGCCTAAACCTTTCACCATTAAGCTGGAAGGCTGTTCTCCGGGCGCTGGTGCCAATACCGTGAGCGCTAAGTTTACGGGTGATGCCGCTTCCGCTGACCCGAAAAGCTTTGCTTTGAACGGTTCGGCGTCTGGTGCGCATCTGGTGTTGACTGAAAAAGACGGCACTAAAATCGGACTGGGTGAAGAATCCGTTGCTCAGCGCTTTGGTAGAGGTGATATGACACTGGAATTTGCAGCAAAGCTAAAAGGTGACGGTAGCACCACGGGGGCTGATCCAGAGTTGATTCCCATTGTGCCGGGGGCATTCACCGTGCCGGTGACATTTGCACTGAGCTACAACTAATGATGCGTCTCCTTCTGCTGAGCAGAAGGGGACTGTTAAACTGAAAAATATATTGCGCAAAACATAATGAATAATCACAAACCCAGCGCAGCATTTTTATTAGGTGTTTTATCATTATTTATACAACGCACTGCTCAGGCTGATTTTTTAAAGCATGGCCATGTCAGCCTGCAGGGAGAAATCTTAAGTTCTCCCTGCCTGATCAATTTTTCGGATAATGCTAAAACGTCGAGTGATAAATATATTGCCCCAGAAGACGTTAACAATATAAGGCGTTCATTATCGCTGGCAATTGATTGGAAAGGGTGTAACAACCCGACGCTGTCGCACCATCATGCGGACATTGGTTTTGAAATTTTACCTGCTGAAGCTATGACTGCACAGGAAACAAGCCTGAACTTTCCGGACGTTAGTATTCGTGATGCAGCAGGTAATGAAATAATGAGCGGGAATGGTTATCAACCTGTTCGGCATTCATTTGACACCAGAGCATTAAAATATACTTTCCATTTCAGGGGAGACAGCAGGCTTTTGATGGATGGTTTTTACCGCCCGGCGGTCAGGTTCAGAGTGGATTATAACTGAGGTATCCCATGCGTATTTTTCGTCGTTCAGCGATGAATATTTACTGCCGTAAGGCGCTTGCGGCTGTGCTGGCTGGCTCAATAAGTTCGGTCCATGCAGAGGAGATCCAGTTCAATACCGATATTCTGGACGTGAAAGATCGCGAGAATTATGACTTGAGTCAGTTTTCCCGTAAGGGCTATATTCTACCGGGTATATATAGCCTCGCCATACAGCTTAATGAACAGAAATTACCAGAACAAAATATAGATTTTATTGTGCCAGACGACGATCCCAACGGCAGTGAGGCTTGTTTAACTAAGGATATAATAAAGCAATTGGGATTAAAGAAGAGTGCATTACGCGATTTAACCTGGTGGCACGACGGTCAATGTTTGTCGACAGCCAGTTTGCCCGGCATGGAAATCCGTACCGATCTCTCCAGCGCGACATTATATGTCAGCGTGCCGCAGGCTTATCTGGAATATAGCCATCCGGACTGGGATCCCCCCGTACGCTGGGAAAACGGTATTTCAGGCGCGCTATTTGATTACAACGTCAATGTGCAGACACAAAAACAGAAAAGCGCCGGTGCCTCGCATTATCTGTCAGCGAATGGGACCGCAGGCGTCAATGCCGGCGCATGGCGTTTGCGCGGCGACTGGCAAGCGCGTCATGAGAAAACCCCACACCAGACCGGGACTGAGCAACCCTGGCAGTGGAGTCGTATTTATGCCTATCGCACGCTGGGTGAGATGGGGGCGAGACTGACAATAGGCGAGAACTATCTCAACTCCGCCATGTTTGACAGTTTTCGCTACACCGGCGTGAATGTGGCAACGGATGACACCATGCTGCCACCCAACCTGCGCGGCTATGCGCCAGAGGTCACGGGGGTGGCACGCACCAACGCGCGCGTAGTGATTTCGCAACAAGGGCGCTTAATTAAAGAAGTACAGGTTGCCGCTGGCCCCTTTCGCATTCAGGACCTGAGCAGCGCGGTAAACGGGACGTTAGACGTGCTGATTGAAGAGCAGGATGGCAACGAGCAGCGCCTGCAGGTTGATACGGCGACTATTCCCTATCTGACGCGACCTGGGCTGGTGCGTTACAAAGTGACGGTGGGGCAGCCCTCTGACTGGGAACACCGTTTAAACGGTTCACTCTTTGCCGGCGGTGAATTTGCATGGGGCGTCAGCAACGGCTGGTCGCTATATGGCGGACTGCTGGGCGACAGTCAATATCAGGCGCTGTCGCTGGGCGTAGGCCGTGACTTAATGATGTTTGGTGCCCTTTCTGGCGATATCACAGAGTCACGAATGCGCCTTGCCGATCGGGCGTTGCTGCGTGGGCGTTCGTACCGTCTGAGCTACTCGAAACGCTTTGACAGCACGAACAGCCAGATAACGTTTGCGGGCTATCGCTTCTCGGAACAGGACTTTGCCAACATGAATGATTATCTGGCGGCGCGTCTTCAGGGCGAGTGGTCTCGTTATGGTCGTAATAAAGAGATGTATACGCTCAGTTTCAACCAGTATATCGAGCCGCTGGGATTGACGGCCAATCTCAATTACAACCACCAGACCTACTGGGATCGCCCGGAAAGCGACAGCTATACGCTGACGATGTCGCGAGGTTTTGATTTTTGGCGTTTCCGTAACGTGAATCTCTCGCTGACGGGATTCCGAAATAAATACAGGAATGATAACGATGAAGGCATGTATTTAACGCTCTCAATGCCGCTGGGCGAGCGGTCGCGTCTCAGCTATAACGGCGCGTATTCCCGACGTGAGCAGCGCAACAACGTGAGTTATTACGATCGTCCCGGCGATAACCAAAGCTATCAAATTGGTTTTGGTAAATCGCAGCTGCGAAACGAAGTCAACGGCTTTTATGGTTATAACGGCTCGATTGCGGATGTAACGGCGACCGGCAGCTGGGTTGAAGGTCAGTATGAGTCGTACGGCGTGTCAGTGCAGGGGGGCGCGACCGTCACACCCCAGGGCGCAGCCCTGCACCGCATTAGCTCGTCGGGAGGGACGCGTATGCTAATTGATACGCACGGCGTGTCGGGTATCCCCATCGCTGATTCAGGACGCAGTACCTATACCAACTATTTTGGTAAGGCAGTGGTGGGCAGCATGAACGACTATTCACGCAGCAGCGTCAGTATTGATGTGGCAAAACTGCCCGATCACGCGGAAGCCCTGCGCAGTGTGTCACAGGCCACTTTGACCGAAGGCGCAATCGGTTATCGCAGCTTTGAAGTTGTGTCAGGGGATAAAGCCATGGCGTTTATTCGCCTTGCTGATGGCAGCGTGCCACCGTTTGGCGCCACGGTGCTGAACAGCAAGCAGCAAGAAACGGGAATTGTAAGTGATGATGGACACGCTTACTTAAGCGGCATCCAGGCGGGGGGGATGATGTCGGTACGCTGGGGCGGCGCCGTGAAGTGCGTTATTACCCTTCCTGCTGTGCTGCCTGCGGATATGAGCTCTGAGCTGTTACTGCCTTGCGAACGCAAGCCGGAACCAAATTAATAGTCTGTTGGCGTTATGCTAACAATGTTGTGGAATGAACAAGCATGAAAAAACGTTTTATAGCCAGCGTGTTAACCGGCACGTTACTGGCGACACTTGCTCCTGTAGTGAATGCTGCGGTTGCACTCGATCGTACCCGCGTGGTTTATCCGGGTAATGAAAAATCGATTAGCCTCAGCATCAGTAATCAAAACCCGAAATCGCCTTATCTGGCGCAGGCGTGGCTCGAATCGGAGGAGGGGACCAAGCTCACCGGTAACGCGCCACTGATGGTGCTGCCGCCGGTTCAGCGCGTTGAGCCTAATGGTAAAGGGCAGGTCAAAGTTCAGGCAATGCCCGGTGCCGCAAAGCTGCCGCAGGATCGTGAAACGCTTTTTTATTTTAACCTGCGCGAAATTCCGCCAAAAGCAGATAAAGGCAACGTGCTGCAAATTGCCTTGCAAACGCGCATCAAACTTTTCTATCGCCCGACGGCGTTAGCCGCCGCGGCAGCTAATCAAAGCAATGCGCCATGGCAGGAAAAACTTACGATGAGCAAAACCGGTGATAGCTATCAACTCAACAACCCAACGCCGTATTACATCACCATTATTGGTGCCAGCAAGAAAAAAGGGGGAGAAAGCGTTAAAGGTTTCCAGGCCGTGATGATTGCACCAAACGGTAGCGAAAAGCTCAGCGTTCCGGCATCAAGTTTGGGGGCAACACCGGTGCTAACGTATATCAATGACTACGGTGCACAGCCGGAACTGGTTTATCAATGTTCGGGTTCAAGCTGCAAAGTGGATAAAAGCGCCAGTAAATAAGCGCTGCCAGCAAATCGGGATTTCTTATGAAGATGAATATGATGTCATCAGCATTGCTGATAACACTCTGCTGTGGCGTATCGGCACAGGCTGCAGACATAGATAAAAACGAAGTCACCATTAATATTACCGGCAAGCTTTTTTATCCACCTCCCTGCGTTGTCAGCAGTGAAAATATTACGGTTCCGCTTGGCGATATGACGACCTCTAAAGTTGATGGCACTGAATATATCAAAGAGATTGGGGTGACCATTACCTGTACAGCAGCGAAAAAGGACTCGCTTAAACTTTCGTTTGCGGGCGATGCTGCAACGGGAACGGGTGTGCCGGCAGGGTTGCTGAAAACAAGCTATGACCGACTGGGCATTCGATTTAAAACGGGAGCAATTACGCCCGTCGATTTGAATATTAATACCGATTTCAACTTTACAAAGACAACCGTTCCAAAACTGTGGCTCGTCCCGGTAAAAATTGGTACCGCAGAACTGGAACCGCGCGATATTACCGCGACGGCGACATTAAAAATTCAGCATAACTAACGCAGGAGGCAGGAGGCGTAATGTTACGTAAAAAATCAAAGCTTACCTTGCGCCAACTGGCTTTTATCTCTTTTATTGTCGGGCTGAATTTACCTGTTTCAACGGCACAGTCTTCAGAAGTTGAAGTGACTTTTTCGGGTACTTTATTCTATCCACCGCCTTGCACGATAAGCAGCGTGGTTAATGTTGAACTGGGAGACGTTATTTTTGATTCAACGAGTGCATCATTTATAAACTTACCCGTTTCATTTAACTGCGCTTCTGCCGGAAAAAACCAGCTTACCTACGCCATCAGAGGTGAGGCAATGGGAGGCGATCAGCAGTATGTTATTAAAACATCCATTGAGAATCTTGGCGTGACTTTTCTTGATGAAAGTAATACGGATGAGGACGATAATGGACGGGTTAACATCAGAAAAACTTACAACTTTGATAAGGATAGTGTTCCAACAATACAAGTTGGCGCTTTCCACTTCAAAGCTGTGCCAGTTGATCGGAAACCGATTCCCGGAGCATTTACTGCAATTGCTACTCTCGAGATTGGCTATCAGTAATAGCGTTAGAACAGAATTCCAAATAGAGTAAATGTGATTGATGAGAATATTATCCAGTATCTGGCTATTGGCGATAGCCTCTGCTACTTCACAGGCAAACAGCAATGATCTGGTACTCAATATCACCGGAGAACTGGCCTATCCAGTCCCGTGTAAGTTCAGTAGTGATACGATCGAGGTCGATTTTGGCGACAATTTACATCACAATGCGGTTGACGGCGTCAGATATGAACAAGTGCTGGAAACCCTTGATTGCAGTGCCGCTGCGGTAAATGCCTTAAAATTACGTTTTGTTGGAGAAGGGGCAGAATTCGATAGCGAGGTACTTAACACCACGCATGGTGATTTAGCCATTGAAATTCGTCAGAGCGGGAACAAGCTGGCAAATGGTGAATGGCTTAATTTCACCGCTACACCACCTAAACTTTCGGCGGTACCCATAGTAAGGCCAGGACGCGTTTTAACCCCCGGTCAGTTTACCGCTACGGCCACGCTGGAAGTGGATTATCAGTAATGTATTCAAATAAACCAGACAATATAAAATGCCCGATGATTGCATTTTGAGAATATTCAGGTGAGAAGATGAGTAGCACAATTATTCAAAATAAAAAGCAGCGCTTTAGCCTCTTCGTCGCCTTGTTGAGTTTCAGTTCTATGGTGATAGCATCGGATGCGAACGAGGTTGAAGTCAGCATTACAGGTAAACTGCATTATCCGCCACCATGTAATGTTTCATCAGAGCTTGATGTTACGTTCGACGATATGCTGACTACGAATGCTAATACCCAGCGCAAAGATATACCTTTAGCGTTAAATTGTGCTGGCGCAAAAAAAGATCAACTTGCTTATCGCGTCACGGGACGCGGAATGGGCGGCAATGTCTGGCAGTGGTTTGAAACCGGCATAAGTGGTTTAGGCATAGGAATTTATAATCAGGATGATACTGAACTTAGAATTGGATCATGGTATTCGTTTAACAAGGACGATGTGCCTACTTTTTATGCCAGGACGAGACACTATTCCACTGCAGTGATAGAACCGGGTAATTTCTCTGCCACTATAACGCTTGAAATTAAACATGAATAAAACCCTTCTAAACGACTTCGCGATGATAAAAAAAACGGCTGCCGTCTGCATACTTACTTTCTTATCGCTAAAAGCTGTTAATGCTGATGACCTTACGATCACGGTCAATTTTACGGTGTTAGAGACGCCTTGCACGGTCAATTCAGGAAATCCAATTTCAGTGAGTTTTGGCGATGAGATACTGACAACGTCCATTGTGGGAGATTTACAAAAAAAGGATATTGCCATGACATTCAATTGTGCGGCAAATAATTACACCGGGAAAATAACAATTGTTCCCGGCGCGATTTCTACTTTTGATGAGAATGCTATCGCGACGAACATAGCGGGGTTAGCCATAAAAGTGAATCTTGATGATAACCGGGTAAGGATGAACGAGGCGCACGTCGTCGAACTCAATACAGCGCCTAAATACGAAGCGGTATTGCTAAAAGACACCTCAGTGGCCTTACAGCCTGGCAAGTTTACTGCCAGTGCGACATTTCGTCTGACAGTTGATTAAGGAAGAATATGCAAATTCGACTTCTTACCCTCATAGTGTGTGCGTTCTTTTTACCCGCATATGCTGAGCAGGATACCAATAGTGTGGCGATGACCTTATCTGGTAAGGTTTTTTATCCCCCGCCATGTGTAGTCACGAGCAACACGATTGAGGTTTCATTTGGAAGAATATTCACCGACGAGATCAGCCCTTCAACGGTAGGCAGTGATAAAAATACAAAAAAAATAGCCTTAGGCTTAGATTGTCAGGGAGCAAAAAAAGATCAGCTTAAGATTATGGTCAGCGGTGATGCCGCAGAGCAAGACAGTAATGTACTGAAATCGGCACAAGACGGTTTTGGGTTTCGCTTCGATGATGCTTCAGCACAAAGCATCATGCCGGTTAACCAATGGTACTCATTCGACAAAAATAGCGTTCCTGACTTAACCGTTACGCCGGTACGATGGGTAAATCAGAACAACCTGAAGCCTCTGACCATTAATACCAATGCCACGGTGCATATTATGCACGACTAAGTGCTGAGCTATTCGGCTCACGCATCTCTTCCTGCGTTAATAACTGAGCAATTGCTCACCGCCCAGTTCGCCAGCCAACTGCGATTGCTCCGCTGAAGTGATGCCGTCAATTTGTATAAATTTCCCTTCTCGCTGATGCATTTTAAGCTCGGCTTGTGCATCGCTTGAGGCCATGAGTGTCGCCATATCATAGCGCACGCCATCACAGAGCATTTTCAGACGTAAATAGTGACCGCAACGTCCTTGCGTACTCATAACAAAACGCAGACCCTGCTGTTTTAGCTCGCGAATATTGGTAAGGACCTGTTCTGTCAGCGTATCGCTGTTACCGCTGTCAATGTTCAGTACCAGCTGCATCGGTTGCTGTGAGAAGGAGAGCGTCCGGAACAGCAGCTCGGGTAAGCTGGCATGGGAAAGCCAGGCAAGGCTGACTGTTAGAGACAGCGGTGCAATCGCGTGTATTTGCTGTTGCACCATCTCCTGCAGCAGGCGAAAGCTTGCAAGCATCTCCAGCCCGCTTTCGTTGAGGCGTAGAAATGAGATTGTGGCATCGTGAGGCTCAGGTTCACACGCCAGGACCTGGTTTGAATCAGCCGTGCGCCAGTAGCGAATGCGCGCAATCAGCGGAGCCGGGTTGAGTAAGCGTCGCAGCAGTTCAGCAGACTGCTGCTGCTGCTTCAGGCGCGGTTTTAAGGCATGCATGATCCAGCTACGCTGCACCTCAGATAACATCGCGGGCTGAAGATGAATGGCGCTTTGCTGCGTAATACTGGAGAGCTGCTGACAGACCAGAATGACGTTGCCTCCTGCCTGTCGTGGCGCTGCTGTCATTGCGTAGCGCAGGTTTTTCAGGTTCTTCATCAGCAATTCGACGCTGGCGGCATCGGGCAGATCGTCGATACACGCAATTCCCCCCGCCACGTTATTGTTGCGCCATGCATTGAGCGCTGACTGGCAGCAGGCGCAGCAGGAGGTATAGCTCAGCTTCGACTGGCGGATCAGAAGCAGCGATAATTTTTTATTGTCACTACAGGCGGAGAAGGAATGCTCAATGTTCATCACGCTCTCGCTCAGGGATCCGGTAAAAAGGGAATATCAACGTCAAATACCAGCGTCGCAGAGCCTTTCCAGGTCGAGCCCAGGTGCGATGCCATTTTAAGACTTTCGACTTCATTAACGGTAAAATGCACCTGGCCAGCGACATTGTTAAGATAGTTATCCGGCTCAATGATCACGCCCGGCGTGGCTGGTGTGGTAATAGGTATAGCCACTCGGGTTACGGATTCCCCTGTGTCACGTTCGTGCACTCCTGGCATTGAGAAGTTGATATCAAGGGCTACGGTTTCATCCCCTCCTTCACGTTTAAGGGCACAGCTCTTCAGCTGCTCATGCGAGCAATATGCCGTAATGCTGACAGGTGAGGATGCCGTCATCAGGATCTGTCCCGTACCTTCCAGGCGAAACTGCGGCTTACTGCTATTACTCCATGAACGCCATCCTCCTGGCGGGATTAATTCAATACTGTTAGAACCCTGAATGCTGGCCTTAAAATCATGCTTGATTTCAGCATTGATATAAACCTGCAGGAAAGTATCGTTATAGGTTCCTTCCCCAAGATCAATATCCTTGTCTTTTCCCACTGTATACTGGAATCCGCCGCTGTAATTGCCGTTAGGTAACGTTAATGGGCTGGCGATACTTCTTAATTCATAGCCAATCGAGACTTCATCGATATTCACATTATCTAGATCAAGCGATGATACCGGCGCACGGTGACATGTTGAAGAAGCCCTGTCTGGATGAAGCCATGCGAAACGGTATGAGGAACCGTCACTAAGCGCCCATCCTTGTGTCCCGGTGCACCCACCACCGGGAAGTGCACCAGCGCCGTTCAATTTATTTAAAAGTCCTTTATCGCGGTGGTAAAATCGTTGACCTAATAAGGTAATGCGAAACTGCAAAATGATGGTCTTGCCCGTTTCAGCATCAGTAAGAGTAACGTATTGCCAGTTAGATTTTACTTTCTGAAATGTTTGTTCCCGCAAAACACCACCGGTACCTCTTAATATTTTATTTTCGACCTCAATCCCCGTGTCGATTGAAAACGTGCCCTCAGGGCAGGTTTTTGCACGATCCCCAACGCAAAACCCTGTTGATGGGGTGATATTTGTAAAATCTACCACATCAGGGTTTGCGGCGGACGGTTTGAATTCTGCATTGACAGTAATTTCCGCAGCATAGCCTGACGGCAGAAAGATAAGTGTAAGAGATACACAGGATAACAATATAAAGATGTATTTCATTTTACCTCTCGCTGAACAACATCAATGTGTAACGTCAAAAATCATCTGCACATGATGTCTCAAATCGTCTTAATTTAGATACAAGAGCACTCTCAAACCAAAAAAAAACAAACAAAATAAAACGTGTTTTTAGTGAGAATGAAAATTAAAGAAAAGCAAAATTATTGTATCTCATTGATTTTAATTGTTTATTTTTCGGTATTGAGAAATTCGAGAGTGCTCTCATATTTCTTAGAGGCAGTAAAACAAGATACTTCGCTTCGTTAATTAAGTGCTGCCAGACAAGGATGACGGTTTAGTGGCGGTGCTGATGAAAAGAGGACTCCATTGTGAAAAAACTGTTATTGACAGCATTAATGGCAGTGAGCTTTACGGCAACTGCTATACCGCAGATCTCTGTTGGTCAGATGTATGAATTTATAGAAAGCGATAAGAGCACGCTTCTGAAAAGAATCATGAATAACGGCGAAAATACCGCCTTTATTAAAACAGAAGTCAGTGAAATTACCTGGGGCGCCAATGGGCAAAAAAATGAAAAACGCTTCGATGCCAGTGCAATATCAAATACCAATGTCGATGGCCTGATCGTGACGCCAGCCAGGATGATTGTGCCTGCAAAAAACATGCAGCCGGCGCGTTTTATCGTTACGGGCAACAGGGATAAAGAACGTTATTACCGTGTGCGATTTATCCCGGTTATGCCTAAGGATCAGTATGAGTTTGGACAAACTAAAAAAGATTTTGACGATTACAGTAAAAAACTGAATGCGGGCGTCAATGTCCTCGCCGGCTTTGGCACCATAGCGGTAGTGCGGCCAAAAAATTCAATATTTAACACCACCATTCAGAGTGAAGGAAGTAGCATCACTATTCGTAATAACGGTAATAGCACCGTAGTGCTGGACAATATTAAACAGTGCGCCGGAAATAGTTGTTCGGAAAGCGCATCCATTATTCTCTTGCCCGGAAAGCAGCATCAACTCCGGAAAGAAATGAAAAAAATCTGGCAATTTACCTTGCTGGAAGGACGTAAGAAAACGCCGAAAACATTCGGATGACCATTAATTTAACATGAGATATTTAAATGAAATATTCAAATAAAACTATTTTCGCTGCACTGCTCGCCACCAGCTCCGCCGCGATCGCAGATGACCAAACGGAACTGCAGTTTCAGCTAGAGGCTAACATTCCTGCTCAACAATATTTTGTTGAGTTTCAGGATCCCGCCTTTGGTACCACGACACAAACAATGGCATGGGACAACGTAAACGAAAAGCTGGAGGATGTGAGCACCACCCTGCTGGCCAAAAATAACGTTGGCAAAATTACCGCGCATCTGGATTCCGCTGCCCTCTTATCAGATGGCAACCAGACGATCCCGCTGACGGTTTCAATTAACAACCTTGCTCTGCCGGTGGGAGCAACAAACGCGGTTGAAATTATCAACGCCACCACAAATACGACGCAGTCACTGCCGTTAAACGTTACACCAACCGGCACGCCAACTTATGTGCCGGGTGACTATAACGGTGCAGTCAAAATGATGTTTGATTTTGAATTGCCTTAATCCGTTACCTTCCTGACACATTAAAGGACGCGCAGGCGTCCTTTTTTAGCGGACAAACTCATGACGTTATCTTCAAAAACTCGCCTCGCAGCGGTTATCGCATTTACGCTGATGTCTCTGCAGGCCGCGGCGTTGCCAATGGAAGACTTGATTTCTCAGACAGAAAATCTGCCTGAAGATTTTAGCTCTCATTTCTTTAATGCCCCTTTGATGACACGTATTGAACTCGATGGTCAATACCTGGGTGACGCCATGATTTTGTTATCGAAGGAGAAAACGGTACAGCTCATTAACTTCATCCAGTCAAACGAGAGTCAGTTTCCACCAGCCACACGCAGCCGCTGGGCGCAGGCGCTGAGTAAGCCAGTTTCTCTGGGAAGCTGTGATAAGCAGTGCCCGCAGGGGTTAGTCAGTCTTTACTATAACCTTGTAAATACCACGCTATCGATTGCCACAACGGAGGCTCTCGCGGTACAAGGCGAGCAACGCCATGTTGCGCTGCCGGAAGGTGGCAGCAGCGGGCTGATTTTGCGTAATCAGCTGAATTTAATCGGTGGTGAACAGCAGCCGTGGTCGGGTTCACAGAACCTGAACCTGGAAAGCAGCCTCGGTAACTGGACGGGGATTGCCGCGGGTCAGCTGAGCCGGAGCGATATCGAAAACAGCCAAACGGAAGCACGTGTGAGCTCATTGTTTGTTCAGCGGGAATACCCGGATCGTGTCTTACGAGCGGGTCTGTTCCAGCCGGATAGCCAGGGTATTTTGCGCCAGCCGAACATGCCGGGTGGCAGCAGCGTACAAACGGTGGCGGGGGCCATGCTGGCATCATCCGACACGCTGTTGATCCAAACCGGGCAGTCCAGCCTTTACCCGGTCATGGTTACGGCGAATCGGGACTCTGTCGCTGAAATTTTTCGCGACGGCGTTCTGATTAATAGTCAGCCGGTTGCACCAGGATTACAGCAGCTCGACACCACCGTTCTGCCTGGCGGCATTTATGATGTAGAAGTGCGCATTGTTGAAGCGGGTAAAGAGATTAGTCGCAGCACTGAAACTATTTATAAGCCGTCGAACTGGCGCAATCCAAATAAGCGCTGGCAATACTCAGCGTATGCCGGCATGGAGCAGCAGCTCGGCAATAGCCGCTATAAAAATAATGAAGGCGAGCCCGCTCTTGGGGCCAGCGTCAATTATATGGCGCACCCAAAAGTGGTCCTGGGCGCCGCTGCACAACATGCTGCAGAGGGCAAGCAATATGGCGTATCTGCGGATGTGCAGGCCGCGGAAAATATTCAATTATACGGCAGCGCAGGAAGCAGCGATCGTTGGGGATCGCGCTACGACACGCAATTAAACTGGAGGCTGGGCCAGCAAACAAGCCTGATGTTTAACCACAATCAGAGCTGGTATCAGGAAAGTAACAGCCGTAATTCACCTGGTCGTCAGCAAAATAGCAGCGCAACAATCAATCAGCGGCTCGGCAATGGCGATTCACTTTCGCTGCGCGGCACGCATTACAGTCGCGAGAATGGCGTCGGTGTGGATGCGACCTGGCGTATGCGCATGAAAATAAAAGATACGCCGGTCACGTTAAGTCTGAACGCCTACGACCGTCCCTACATGCAAGGTGCTCAGAAGCGTAATCGTGGCGCCAGCCTTAACCTCTCATTGGCATTGGGCGGCGAAAACCGGAGCGTCAGCGCCAGTTTAGGGAGTCGTAACGACAACAAAGGCGGGCGCGATCTGTTTGCGTCGGCCAGCGTCAGCCAGAGTTTTGAAGAGAGCGTGTTTAAAGACGTGAGCGCAGGCGTCACCGGCGATAAGTTCGGCGTCAGCACCAATCTTTACACCCGATTTGAAGGTCTCTACGCCAGCGGCACCGCGTACGCCAATCATTCTTCGCAAGGACAGGCTTTCAGCGGCGGCCTTAACATGAACAATACCCTGGCCGTGGGGGGAGGGAAGGTTTCCGTGAGCCATAGCCCGGATGCGTATGGTAATAAAACCGGCATTATCGTTGATGTGGAGAGTGACGATCCTTATGTGCGCCTGAAAACGCGGGACAGCCAGGGAGGTAGCAGTACGCTGCGAGCCGGACGTAACTTTATTCCGACCACGGCATATAAACCGGGCCAGCTGCAAATTGATTTCGACGGTCGCGATGCGCCGCCGCTGAAAATTTGGCCCGCGGAACTGCCTTATCACCTGAATAAAGGTGGCGTCGCGCACAGCAAAGTACGCGTGATGAAAACGCTAACGTTAATTGGTCGCGTACTGGATCACAACGGGACGCCGCTCTCCGGCGCGAAACTGGTTAATCATGCCGGTCAGGGTATCACAGAGAATGACGGCTTTTTCATCATGGATATGCACGAACACACGCCTGAAGTGGTCGTTCATGCTCGCGACATAGAGCTCTGCACGGTTAAATTCGACCTCAAGGATTATAAACGTGAGAACGATACGCTAATGATTGGCGATTTTAGCTGCAAACGTAATACAAAAAGCTGATATGCATTTAATCCCCGGGCCAGTAACGTGACCTGGGGATTAAAATTCATTAATAAAAGGAACCAGTCACCATGGGTAATAATCCCCTCAATCGTACCCGAATCGTCATTATTGATGACCAGGCGATCACCCTTCATGGCATGTACGCACTACTGAAGAAGCCGAATGACTTCCAGGTCGTTGGCCGCTATGTTCATAGCAGTGACTTATTGGCAGAGCTGGCAAGCTTAGACGCAGACGTTCTGGTGATGGATTTTGCCCTCGCACCCGACGATATGGATGGCATCAGCCTGCTGCGTTTACTCCAGACGCAGTATCCGACGCTGGCAATCCTTGTCATTTCTGCCATTTACAACAGCGCTACCGTGCTGCTGGCTTTGCATGCAGGCGCCAAAGGATTTATCAGTAAAAGCATGCATACGGAGGAGTTAGCCCGTGCAGTCGGCAATGTCGCGAGCGGACAAATTCATCTTATGCCTGAGATGGCGCTGGAATTGACCCAGCTGTTCAATACCGAGCTCACGCAACACCTGCCGCCTTTTGGTAACAGTGCTAAACAGCCGTCGCTGGACTTTTCACTTTTGTCACCGCGAGAGCAGGAGGTGATTCAATGCTTCATCGACGGTATGAGCGTTTCAGAAATCGCCGATAAGTTTAAACGCAGCATAAAAACCATCAGTGGTCAGAAGCAGACGGCAATGCGCAAACTGGGTTTCAGTTCGGATCGGAGCTTTTTGCAACATCATAACGCGCTAAATGGCTCCAGTGTGCCCTTGCCATAAGTCGCTACAATAAACAGAAAAACTGTTCATTAGCGTTGCCTTTTGCAGGCTGTTGCTGGCCTTAAATAAACGCAAATCCGGCAATTCTTTTACTCGCTCTACTTTACTTGCTTAAAATTCTATACAGTAGGGGATGACGTCCAGGTCTGTGAAGGATAGCGAATGCTACGTTGGTGGTTCCTGATTGTGCTGGTAGCGGTATCCTTACCGTGCATGGCGAAACAGCAATTTTCATCCCAGCAGCAAGCCTGGATCGATGCCCATCCGCGCGTGTTCTACACCGTCAAAAACCTCTGGCCTCAGGAATCCGTGCGTGACGGTAAGCATACCGGGCTAAGCCGGGAAGTGCTGGATGAAGTCACGCGGCGCACCGGCATCACCTTTATCTATGTTCCTCCCGGGCAAACCGGCGAGCAAAAGCCAATGATGGACAGCGCTGTTACTGCCAATTTACTGAGCGATGAACAGCGTAAGCGGTGGCTTCTGACCTTTCCATGGATTAATACCATGCCCATTATCGTGTCCACAAAAGATCAGGTTCAGGTGCGCACGCTCAGCCAGATGCAGGGCAAAAGGATAGCCGTCGCGGCTGACGGTCAATACGCACAGTGGATCCGGCAGCACTATCCTGGCATACGGCTAAGCGTCAAACCCAATGTGGTTAGCGCATTAAAATCTGTTCAGTCGGGTGAGAACGTGGCCGCTATTGCTTCAGGTTTGGTGGTGTTGCCCATTTTGCAGCGCCACTATATCAATCATCTCGGCATCGTAGCGCAGATTCCGGAAATGGTCAGCGGCGTGAATATGGGCATTGACCCTGCTTATCCTGAACTGCGGGACATTCTCAACAGCGTCATGGCGAATATCACCGCGCGTGATGCTGAACGTTTATTTGCGCATTGGGTCAGCGTGGTGGATATCGGAACGCCGACTTTGCTTTTTGTGTTATGGCAATATCGGTACCCGTTGATAGTGATTGGTGTCCTGATCGTGCTGTTACTTATTGCCATGCGGTTCGCCTGGGTTTCACGACGTCGTGCTATCCGAAGCGAGCAGTACAAAAGCCAGTTCCTCGCCGTAATGAGTCATGAAGTGCGTACGCCGATGAATGCCATTATTGCTTCGCTGGAGTTGTTACAGCAAAGCAGTGGCGATAAGCGTCAGAAGTATGCCGACCTCGCCTATGCATCTTCGCAGGAACTAATGGAACTGCTGAACAGCGTACTCGACCATGAGAAAATCAACCAGAATCGTCTGGCGCTTGCCCTTGAGCCTGTTGATCCTGGCGCGCTTCTGGAGGCCGTTATCGACAGCCAGCGGCCTGCCGCCGAGCGTAAAGGATTATCGCTAATCTTTGAGGATGTCCGTAGCGAACCGTTCCAATGGATCCTTTCCGATCCGCATCGTCTGCGGCAGGTAGTCAATAATATCATTTCTAATGCCATCAAATTTACTCACAGCGGCAGCGTAAAGTTGCGAGTCAGTGATGAAGAACAGCAGCTCCGTATTTGCGTCGAGGATAGTGGAACAGGCGTTCCGCCAGCGCTGCAGAAAAAGTTGATGCAGGCGTGGCAACAGGGAGAGCCTCAGGCGGGTGGCAGCGGTCTTGGCTTATACATCAGCCGCTCCCTGGTGACACAGATGCAGGGTACGATTCAGTTAGAAAGCGCTCCAGGAAAAGGCACAACGGTAACAATAACCCTGCCACTGCAGACAGTTTCAGCCGTTGAGGGGGGCAGTAGCTCTCATTTGCAGGCATTACCCGATTTCGCCGGAAAGTGTGCAGTGCTTGTGGTGGAAGATCATTTTGCGAACAGACAATTACTGGCTGAGCAGCTTACTCTTTTAGCTTGCCATTACGAGCTGGCTGAAGACGGAGAAAGTGCACTTGCGCTGTTAGAGGAAGAGAATTATTACGATGTCATTCTGCTGGATTGCGGGCTTCCGGGAATGGACGGATATGCCGTGTCGCGAAAAGTCAGGCTGTTAGAACAGCAGCAGCAGCGTGACCCATCAATCATTATCGCCATTTCTGCTCTGCAGTCTGCCAACCATCTCGCCCGC
Source organism: Enterobacter nematophilus (assembly GCF_026344075.1). Taxonomy (NCBI): domain Bacteria; kingdom Pseudomonadati; phylum Pseudomonadota; class Gammaproteobacteria; order Enterobacterales; family Enterobacteriaceae; genus Enterobacter; species Enterobacter nematophilus. The sequence goes on from NZ_JAPKNE010000003.1 coordinate 436,306, forward strand.
TGCCGTGAAAGCGGGATGGATGCGGTACTGACAAAACCGATCCGGTTAGGTGAACTCGCCGCTCAGTTACAAAAGTGGTTTCAGCCAGCTGATATAAGAGCGGTGAGAGATGAAATACCCCTCCAGCTCTCGGAAGATGTCTGGCAGTCATTGCAGGAGGATGTGCAGGATTTTTATGCGGCAAGCGAGCGGCAGCAAAGCCGTCATATGATACACCATATTCATCGTATAAAAGGCGTGGCGCTGATGTACCAGCTGCACGCTCTGGCGGAATATGCTGAATCAATTGAAAAAAGTTTGCGAGCCGAATTGCCCCCTGAGCAGTGGCGTCCTGAACAGTGGCGTCAGCAATTATGGGCGCTTTGTACGCCCCTAAATCCTGTTAAAGACTAATGATTTAAGAGTGCTCTCGTAGTTAGGGGGAGAACATTTTCTGTTCAATTGCTACTCATTTACACGAACATCCGTGGTAGCAAAGTGAGAAAATGGTTATGCCCTCCCGTATTGCAACTTTATTAATTGTAATGGCGTTGTCCCTCCTGAGTACCAGCGCTCGGGCCACATCGCTGTTCAGTGAGGAAGAGCATGCCTGGATGGTGGCAAACCCCGTGATTAGCTATAGCGTGCAGCAGGAGTGGCCGCTTGATTATAGCGATCGGGGCAGGCACTTCGGCCTGAGCCGCGCGTATCTCGACCAGATAGAGAAGATGACCGGGCTGCGTTTTAAGCTGGCCGAAGAGCCCCGGAAGGCCGCGCTGGTTACCAATCTCGCACCGTCCCTGATGACAGACACAGAACGTGCAAAATGGCTTTTCAGCCAGCGCTGGATCACCACGAATGCACTGATGATCGCACGAGATGATGCCAGTAATTTACGTACTCTTGAGCATCTGCGCGGTAAACGGGTAGCGGTTCGTAAGGACAGTGACTATGAGCGCTGGCTACGCCGCTTCCATCCTGAGATTCATCTTTTTCCTCAGGAGGATATGCCTGCTCTGTTGCGAAGCGTAAGGGAAGGGGAAGCCGATGTTGCCATCGGTGCCGATCTCATCATTCGTCCGCTGCTTTACCGCAGTTTGGGCAGTAAGCTGGTGGTCTCCGGACAACTCCCCTCGCTAGTGGCGGGCCTGCACATGGGGACGCTGCCCGAATTGCCTTTGCTGAAAACCATTATCGATAAAGCGCTGGGCGAGATGCCAGCAAGCCGAACAGACGCCATGTTCAGCCAGTGGATTGGCGATCTCAAAATTGGAAAGATGACTGCAGGCATGATTTTCGGCCTTTACCAGCTGGAACTTTCGCTCATTGCTCTGCTTCTGCTCGGTCTCGCATGGGCGCTGTGGCGCGCGCTATGGCACCGCAAGCGTGCTGTCGCCAGCGAGGCGCGCATGAGTCAGTTTCTGGCAGTGATGAGCCATGAAATCCGCACCCCGATGAATGCGATGATTGCGGCCCTGGAGCTACTACGGCTGCCCGGCACCCCTTCACAGCGCAATGAGTATCTCGCCCTTGCGCACAGCTCATCAACGCATTTAATGAACTTGCTGAACGACATTCTCGACCATAGCAAGCTGTCGCACAGTCAGCTTGTCCTGAGCAGGCAAGGCTTTTCACTGAAAAAACTGGTAGACGATCTGGCGGCAGTGCATCGTCCCCTGGCAGCTCAAAAGAGATTATTGCTGAATGTGACGCTGGATACGACGCTTGAGCGGCAGTGGATAGTGGGTGATGCACATCGCTTGCGTCAGGTAATAAGTAACTTATTGTCGAACGCCATTAAATTCACCGAAGCAGGCAGCGTCACGCTCCTCGTCTTTGCAGAACCTTATGACAATACGGAAGGATTACGTTTTACCGTCTGCGACACGGGCATTGGCATTCCGCTTGAGGCCCAGCTGACGCTCTTTGACGCCTGGACGCAGGCAGATACTTCAGCCGCGCGCTCGTACAGCGGCAGCGGCCTGGGATTGTATATCTGCAAAGAACTGGTGAAATTAGCGGGGGGGCGATTAAGTTGCACCAGCAGACCGGGAGAAGGTGCGACTTTTATCGTTGAACTGCCGGTTATTTTCTGTGACGTATCCGTTGAAGATGTTAGCGAATCTCCCACCGTACAAGAATTCGTGAAAGGCACCAGCGTTCTGATTGTAGAAGATCACCCCGCTAACCAGGCGATGATGGCAGCACAGCTGGGGGCGCTCAACTGTCACTATGATATTGCCGGAGAGGGCATGGAAGCTTTGGCGTTGCTTGCTGAGGAAAATTATTACGATGTCATCTTGCTTGACTGCAACCTTCCGGATATCGATGGTTATGAAGTCGCGCGGCGGATACGTGCCTTTGAAAGCGCTCAGGGTCTTGAGAGAACGCCGATTGTGGCAATTTCTGCGCTGAGTGGCTCAGCGCATCAGCAGAAATGTCTGGACAGTGGTATGCAGGCCTTGCTGACCAAACCTTTGCGGCTCTCGTGTCTGTCTTCAATGCTCATGCGCTGGTGCCAGACGGCTGGCACCATGTCGACAGAGGTTATAAATGTAAGGCCGGAGGGTGAGGTTGCCTCCTGGCTTTTACAGGACATCGCGGGCTTCGCCGAGGCGCTAAAACAGCAGGATGCTCGCTGGATGCTACATCACATTCATCGGTTACACGGCGCAGCTAAGGTCTATGCTCAACATGCGCTGGCTGAGTGCGCCGCGGCATTTGAGCAACAAATGCGCGAGGATAATATTCCTTCAGTGACGGAGGGCGAGCGCTGGATTGAACAGCTTAAGCGCCACCTTTCAGCAACTCATCTTTAATGATAAACAGCTCATGGTCAGCTTTCAGGCCCAGCTTACGCATTGCACTTTGCTTCTGACCACTGACCGTTTTAAGGCTTCGGGAAAATTTTTCGGCAATGTCGGTAACCGTCATACCGGTCAGGAAGCAGCGAATGACCTCCTGCTCCTTGGGCGAGAGCATTTTTAACGACACCGCGTGCTTAATATTGTCGGTGCTCAGGTTGCCATTGATGAGCACTTCTCCGTGGTGCTGCTGTTCGGCAAGACGTTGGGTCATTTCAGGTTCAAGGTAGATTCGCCCGGCCGTCAACTCGGTTATCGCTTTACTCAGCTCCTCAAATGGACGGTTTTTACCGATAAATCCCTTTGCTCCGCTGCGAAGAGAAAGCGCGACTGTGGCAGGATTGTAGTGTGCAGATACTACCAAAATGGCGATATTGGGATGGCGGCGGTGAAGGGTTTTGATGAGATTTAACCCATCCACATCCGATGGAGCCAGCTCATAGTCCACGATTGCAACATGGCAAGGTGTGGATTTTAGATGACTGAAAAACTCGTCGCTTGTGGTGAACGTGCCCGTTACGTTGAATGCTGGATTTTCGGTTAACACATCGCGTAATCCACGTAAGACTAAAAAGTGATCGTCCAGCAAGGTAATGGAGATATTTTTTTTTGCGAAATCCTTCATCTCAAATCACTCTGTTTACTCTGACAAATGGATACAAGTATAAGGTATTTTCTGAATAAAGATCGTTCGGAGTCCCTTTTTTTGCAGGTCAAAATGAAGCCCTTCAGCCAGATGGCGTATGCTAAATCATAAGGCAGCGATTTCATTCTTCCGCACGGCCCGTGAACTGTTCTGCTTTGTAACAAAAAGCATGTCCACCTGTTTGTCTTGTACAGGTTTTGAGAGTGCTCTTGTTCCGATAATAGTGAGCTTTTTCATATGATTTGCATCGGCACATTCACTAACTAAAAACATATATTATTAAAGTTAGAAAATAAATTATCTCTATTTGCTGAAGCTAAACGATTTAAGCGAAATTTCTGTGTGCACTGTATTAATTGAAAGCTGACAGAGTCGGAACGCATTTCGAAATATTCAGCAAATAAAATCAGCCCCAATATACGGAAGTTAATATGACGCTTTTAACTGCTGACTCCAGACGACTCATGTTCGCCTGTGGCGTACTGATGCTGGCTGGCTGCGCCGGTCATTCAGGTACCCCATCAACCACCTTAACACAGGCCGCTGAGGACGCAAAGCCACTGCAACGCTGTCAGGATGAGTTGGCAGCCCTGAAACAATACGATGCGGCACGTTTTGAAAAGCATAACGGAACATTAACGGTGTTGTTAAATAACAGTGCCCAGTATTTGCTGACGCGGGATAAAGTTCAGGAAGACATAAAGAGCGTAGTAGATAGCATATTTCAGGCTCAGCTCGCGCGGGAATGCCAGGCAATTCATATCGCCTTGTATCAATCTATCGTGTCGCAAGCAGACGAGGGGATTAACCCATGAAAAGCGTAACAGCGATGCTGGGTATGCTTTTCCTGACTGGCTGCAACTCATACCCTGTTGAGCGTGAAAAAACACCTCAACCTGCACTGCTCAATGAATTTAATCAGCAGGTGGCGGCTGTTCATGAACAGGCCGGGCGTGGCGATGTGCTGTCTCAGCAACGTAGCGGGGCCTGGCTGTTTTCTGCCGGAAAGGATGCTTTAGCCGAACCGTTGCTGCGTGCTGCGGCAGAGAAAAATCAGGCGGAAGCCCAATTTCTACTTGGCAGGCTCCTTCTGGAACAGCAACCCGCTGAGGGTCGACGGTGGTTAGAAGCCTCCGCTGAACAGGGAAACATCAGTGCCCAACAATTACTGGCCCGTCATTATCGTTCAGGTTTATTGAACGTTCATCCTGAGAAGGCGTTTAAGTGGCTACTCATGGCAGCTCAGCAGGGCGATGCACAGGCACAAAATGATGTGGGCGCCGCGTATACCCAGGGGGCAGGCGTAAAAAAAGATGTGCGCCAGGCATTCACCTGGTACAGCAAGTCGGCAAAGCAAGGCAACGCCCTTGCGCAGTTTAATCTGGCGGGGGCGTACCAGGCCGGAGAAGGGGTCTCTGCACAGCCAGAGCTGGCTTTTGCCTGGTACAACGCGGCAGTCAATAACAGCCGCGATGAGCGCCTGAAACGAACAGCGGAAAAAATGAAGTTACGTATGTATGCAGAAGCGTCGCGGCAGGGGAAAGCGTTAAAAGCCCGTCAACTGGCAGAGCAACTTCTTGTAAATAACTCAACATCATGGAGCGCAGAATGACAAACATGAGATTGACCAGACTCAGTTTCTGCATTGCTGCGCTGGTATTGGCCCCACGGATTAATGCAGCTGAGCCCGCGCTGACAGGCTACAACTCGGATAATACCATTCCTTATTCACTGTTTGATGATACGGAGAAAAAGCAACCGTGGATTAAGCCTCCGGTTGCCCGAACGCCTTCTCTGCGACCCGCAACAACCGGACAGGCGAAGGAGAATCAGCGCGTGCAGGCGCTGGAAAAATCACTTTCAGAACAGCAGCGCCTCTACAAAGAGACGCTGGATAAGCACGCAGGGGAAGTTCAATCTTTGCAAAATAAGCTGAGCTCATCAGAGGTTGACAGGGATGCAATGACGGCTCAGCGCGAGAAGCTGGATGCGCTACAGCGAGCGCTGGCCGAAGCACAAGCGCAGCACGACAATTCCGATCGGGAGCTGGCGGAGTTACGCGCAAAAGTTGCCGCCCATCAAATGCTGGAGGATTCCCGCGCAATAACCCAGTCTGCGTTTGCCGATCGGCTGAAGGAAAAAGAGGACAGCCTTCTCGCGATGTCGCAACAAATCGAAGCGCTGAAGGCTGAAAACAACGTTTTGACCGAAAAACAGCAGGCTGTTAAGCCTCAGACCCGCGAACAAAAAATTTCCTATGCCAACGGCGTGGCGTTTGCCAGCGATATAGTACGCGTTTTACGTTCGCAGCAGGAGGTGGGTATTGAACCCGATCGCCCGATGGTGCTTGCCGGTCTGAAAGATGCTTTCGGCCAACGTATCGCGTTACCAAAAGATGAAATTGCCGAACTGGTAAGCGATCTTGACCGCCAGCTTAATGAAAAAGTGGCCGAACAACAGCAGCAGCAAATACAGACGGCCAGTCAGCAGAAGAAGCTCGGTGAAGAGCTGATTAAAAAGACACAAAATCGTCCAGGAATGAAAGAGATGGATGGCGCCTATTACTTCGTCATTAAAAAAGGGGAGGGAGCAAAACTTAGCGCTGACAGCACAGCTGAAATGCTTATTACAGGGAAATTAGCCGATGGCACCGTATTTGATAACAGCGGTGAGCTGAATGAAATTCAGCAACTTAAAATCGATACATTGCTTCCGGCAGTGAGCAAAATTATAAGCCAGAGTAACGTTGGCAGCGAACTCGAAATCATTCTGCCGCCAGAGCAGGCCTTTGGCGAGGCGGGAGCTCAGCCTCTAATTCCGCCTGGTGCAACCCTGGTATTAAAAATAAAAATCATCAGTGCTATGTGAAGCTCTGGCAGGAACAGCCATTACTATAAATAATTTCGCTGAGCCATACCTCTCGTAATGGCGTTTTTTAATGTAAGGATAGACTAAAATAAGGTAATTATGATGGTCAAAAATATCATTATTCTTGATGATCACCCTATTTTTCATAACGGCGTGAAACAGCTAATTGATTCGGAACCTTTACTGGAAGTGTTAGATATGTGCCGAACCCGCGAGGAGTTATTTTTCTCGTTGAGCTTAGGGCCGGCAGATATACTTCTGTTAGATTGTTCGCTGCCAGACGGTGAAAGCAATATTCTTGAACTGGTTGAGCAGTTATCTCTACAGCTGACTGACTCAGCACTGGTTTTGATGGGGGATAGTGTTTCACATCAAAAAATCGCTGAGCAATGTTCTCCAATGATTGCAGGGTATTTCTGTAAAACGTTACCGGCAGAAAATTTTCTCATTTTACTTCACCGTGTCCGAAGAATGCTTAATAATGAGTCAAATAATAACAGCAAATGCAATATAGTTATGCAAGATAATATTCCATTTGTAAGTAATCGTTTGTCGGTAAAAGAGAAGACCGTTATGAAATATCTACAAAAGGGTCTGAGCGTAACGCAAATAGCCGAGTGTTTAAACCGCAGCGTTAAAACGATTAGCTCTCAGAAAAGGCAAGCAATGCGTAAGCTCGATCTGAAGAACAATCGCGATATTTTTGAGCTGAAGATAAATGAGTTGTAGTCAATTTTGACAAAGCCGGGAGGAGTGCGGCCTGGATAATACTGGCAAGGAATGTAAAAGCGACTCTGAAAAATTTAGGTTGGGAAACTACGTGCGCGACAACAGTCTAGCCAGTTTATCTCAGTAATGCACTGACTCGCGGCAGATATCCCTTACATTTACCTCTTTTCTGAAGGTGAAATTCAAAAATAAACAAAATTTCTTTTTACTCATGCTTTTCCATCTGATATCACTTCTCCCCTTATACTTGTCTGAGCATTGACCGTTGTAGACTATACTGGCCATTACCCAACGCTAAAAGGTGGTGTCATGAATATTTTACCTCCCGTTCGGCCTGAGCAATCCATTGAGCGTCTGACGGCCATCCTTGAGCCGATCGCAGAAAAGGTGAAGCTCGTGCCGCGTAAGCGGATCACCTGGAAACACAAAGGCCACCAGCAAATGTATCTTTTTCAGGAGGGTGAGCTTTCTTTGCTGCGGGCATCTGATGGCCTGCTCCTGGTGACCGTTTTTGAGCCTCATCTGTTCGGCATTGCCGAGATGATCCAGCCGACACAGGGTCATATATTACGTGCGGAAAGAGAGTCCATCATTTTACGTGCTGATGCAGATGAAGCAGCTGCGCTATTTCGCGAGCAGGGCGTCTGGGAAGATGTTGCGGCCTTGCTGTCATATCATACGGCGTATCTCATCTATCGTGATGCGCAGGTCGTGCAGCAACGTACCTATTCCGTGATTCGTAGCTATCTGCAGGAGATGATATTATTGCCCGAAGAGGCGCGTATGCGAACCAGCATTCTGGAATATATTCAGGACCGCACGCTTCTTTCACGCAGCAGTATTCTCAACGTATTATCGGCGCTTAAGCAAGGTCAATATATCGCATTTAAGCGCGGCGGGTATTTAATGGAGGTTGGAAATTTACCGGAGTCGTTTTAAAATTTAAAATTAAACAGAAAAGCATTTCACGTTGCTCTCGTTTGTCTATATCGTTTGCTCACTGAAACTATTCAACAGAGTAAACGGGATTTGTATGAAGAAGACACTTTTCGCATTAATTATTGCTAACGCGTTCACAGCCACAACTGCATTTGCAGCTGCAGATACAGGTACATGGTATAGCGGGGCTAAATTCGGCTGGTCACACTATTTTGACGCCAGCACCGGTTCTAAAGCGAGCGATAATAACAATGGCTCCAGCCAGTATAATATCGATCATGATAACGTCGGTGGCGGGGTTTACGCTGGCTATCAGATGACACCCTGGCTGGCAGTAGAAGGTGGTTACGATTATTTAGGAAATATGCAGATGAAAGGTAACCACAGCGCGGGCGCACAAATGAAAAGCCAGGGGCTGCAGATGTCCTTAAAAGCCAGCTATGCCGTGACCGACAGCTGGGATATCTATGGTCGCGCCGGGGCGATGGCCTATCGCGCAGAATCTGATGTAAGTGGTCACAATCGTTTCGATACAGGCGTTCGCCCGCTTGCCGCGGTGGGGACGGAGTATGCGTTCAACAAAAATTTGGCTGGCCGCCTCGAATATCAATGGGTAAGCAATGTGGGTAATGCCAACCAGATTGGCGTCAGCAGCGACGTAAGCTCCGTAACGGCAGGTCTGACATGGCGTTTTGGACAGCACGATTAATCGTTGTTAGCCTCTCAATGATAAAAGCCCGACTGCTCAGCAGTTGGGCTTTGTGCCATTTAAGTGACTAAAGGCTCAAGAGCAAGTTTAATCTTTTGCAGGCCGATAACGTTTTTATCTTTCAGGTATTGCTGATTAATCAGTTCAAGCTGCTCCAGTTTTGTCAGTGAGGCGTAGACTGGCTGAACGGAGCTGTCTTCGGTGAAAATATCCTTCGCGGTAGCGTGCTGTAAATATTCTGATTTCAGCTGTGCTGACAATCTGTCTATCTGTACTTTATTCTCTTGATAAAGCGCTGCAATATGCGATGCCGGAACGGCAGGCGGTTTTTCTCCCGGTAAAACTAGCGGGACCTGCATATGGTGTATCTGTTCAACCTTATCTGGCGCAGAAGCGCTGCAGGCGGTTAATAAATTGAGGCTGAGCAGAGTCAGTAATAATGACCGTGTCTTCATGGGTAACTCGTGTTAAATAAGCAGAGCGGACATTATCGTAAACGACAGGCATATCTTCAGATTAAACTTGTTTAATTTTAAACATCTCACCGGGAATAGAACGCTAGTTCACGCTTTATATATAAAACAGCCTGTATGCGCAGCCATCCACGTACGCAGGGGGACGCAATCCGGCAAGATAAGCGTTGTGAGCTGGCTTTTCGAGATAGCTATCAGGATCCCGTAAGGCTATGCTTCATTCAGCACGAGAATAATTACAGAGGCAATGTCATGGATAAAGAACTACTGGATGCGGGTTACCGGGCCTATACCGGCGAGAAAATTGACGTTTACTTCAACACCGGGATCTGCAAACACTCCGGTAACTGCGTGCGTGGAAGCGCAAAGCTGTTTAATCTGAAACGCAAGCCGTGGATTATTCCCGACGAAGTAGACGTGGAAACGGTTGTAAGCGTGATTGATACCTGCCCGAGCGGTGCGCTGAAGTACCGCCAAAAATAAGCGAGGAACCATGGATATTCTGGAAGGCCATAACAAGTTTTACGTGAATGATGCAGACGGCAATCAGGTCGCAGAGATTGTCTTCGTGCCGACCGGCGAGCACCTGAGCATCATTGAGCACACCGATGTCGATCCGAGCCTGAAGGGGCAGGGCGTTGGCAAGCAGCTGGTGGCGAAAGTAGTTGAGAAGATGCGCGGTGAGAACCGCAAAATTATCCCGCTGTGCCCGTTTGCGAAGCATGAATTTGATAACACGCGGGAATATGACGATATTCGGGCGTAAAACACACCGGCGATGGCCGGTGTTTTTTTATCTCATCTGTTCAAACAGCAGTATCAACGCGATCAGCACCATTATCCCTCCCGATGCCATGCTCACCAGACGCGCCGCCTGCGGCCGGGTCGCCAGCACCGCTCTCGAACCATACCCCACAAGCAGATAGACCAGCGTGCAGGTGACCAGGTGCATCACGCCAAGCGCGGACATCTGCATCGCTATCGACCAGCTTCCGGCCGGATCTGTAAACTGCGGAAGCAGCGCCAGAAACAGCAAAAAAACTTTCGGGTTAAGGCCGCTAATGCAGAGCCCTTTCACCGCCCACTGTTTCCAGTTTCCCGCGTGGTGGGTGGCCTTTTCCGGCGCGGCGGGGTGACGTAACAGCGTAATGCCAAGCCACAGGAGATATATCGCCCCCGCGAGGGTCAGCCCGGTTAATGCCAGCGGATGTTGAGCAATCAGTACGCCCACGCCAGCCACCACAATCAGCGTGGCTAAAAGATGCCCGGACATCAACCCCATCACAGCCGGGACAACGCGTTTCCCGTTAATCCCGGCGCTAATGGCGTAGGCCCAGTCGGCACCCGGCGTCATGATGAGCAGAAAAGAAACCACCCAAAAGCCGGCCACAATACTCATTTCCATCGTCCTGAAGACTCCCGCAGTGCGTCAAAGTTGAGAAAAAGAATATCGCTAACCCTGCGAAATAGGTTTTCAATGTTATGCTCATAACACGGTTAAAATGAGAAAATCTTCCACATGGATAGCATCGATCGAAAAATTCTTGCGGAGCTACAGTCTGATGGCCGCTTATCCCTGACCGAGCTGGCTGAACGGGTGAATCTGAGCCTCTCGCCGTGCCATCGTCGCGTGCGGGCGCTGGAGCAAAGCGGGGCCATAACGGGATACCGTGCCAGCCTCGACCCCGCCAAAATGGGCTTTAACTTTCTGGCGATAGTGTTTGCGACGCTAAAAGAGGGTGACCGAAAGGCGGTAAGCGCGTTTGAAGAGGCGGTAGAAGAGATCCCGCAGATCGTGCTGGCACAGCGTCTGTTTGGCGATCCGGATTATCTGATGCACGTCGTGACCCGCGACCTGTCGGCTTTTCAGAAACTCTATGACGAGAAACTCTCCGCCATGCCCGGCGTGCAGCACCTTCGCTCTACGCTTGTCATGAAAACGGTAGTGCAGGACAGACCTTTTCCGCTGGAATCAGCGGGGCGGGACTAAGAGGCATGCCCGACAGACGTCGGGCATGAAAGGGGGTTAGCCAACAAACATCACCGACACGCACAGCACGCCGACGATCAGCGTCAGCAGGCTGCCAATGGAGCGGTACGGTTTCAGGGAAGGGATCAGATACGTCGACAGCGTCGGCATGATAAACAGGATCATGGCGATAAGCGGGCCGCTGATGGCGTAAATCATTGAGATGGCGTTCGGGTTAATGCAGCAGACCGCAAAGGTGATTAACGACACTCCCATAATGGAAATCGCGCGGTTAAAGGCGCGGCTCTTTTTAATGCCTACCTGATTCAGCGACGACTTCACGATCTCCGTCGCCCCTTCAATCACCCCAAAATAGGTGCCGAGGAACGATTTCGACATCGCTACGATCGCCACGATAATTCCCGAAATCCCCAGCCAGGCGGGAGAAGAGGGCATCATCGACAGCGCTGACAGGATCGTTACCCCCTGCTCTTTGGCGGCCACAATATAGGAAGGCGGGATTGAGAGCAGGCAGCTGAAGACAAAGAACAGCACGCTCAGGCAGATAATCAGGTACGCCACCTTCATGATCTTCTTGCATTTATCCATGGCTCCGTCGGCAAACTTCTCGCGACGGTCAACGGCAAACGTTGAGATAATCGGGGTATGGCTAAAGGCAAACACCATCACCGGAATTGAAATCCAAACCTGGTGCAGCGTATGGCGATCGAAGGCCATCTGCCTGGTGAGCAACGAGGTCTGCCAGCTTCCGGTGAGATAGATCGAGACAAACAGGAAATAGGCAATCAGCGGAAACACCAGGAAGCCCATCACTTTTATCGTGATATGCCGTCCCATCAGGAAGATCAGATTCAATACCAGCACCACCCCCAGGCTGACCAGCACGCGAACGGCGGTATCCACCGTCAGGTGTTTCGCCAGCTGCTCGGTTAACGAGTTGGTTATGGCCACCGCATAAATCTGCACCACCACAAAAAAGGCGATGAAATAGAGCGTGGTGATCAGATTGCCAATCTTTTTACCGTAGTAGTGAGAGACGGCGCCGGTGATCCCTTCATGACCTTTGGTTTTTGACGAGAGAATAAATTGCGCCAGCGCCCGGTGCGGCCAGTAGGTTAACGGGTAGGCCACAAGGGCGGTGATAAACAGGACAATAGCGCCTGCGGAGCCCAGCTGAATGGGCAAGAACAGCGTTCCTGCGCCCACGGCCGTGCCATAGAGAGCGAAACTCCAGAGAGTCTCATCTTTTGACCAAATTTTCGACATTAGAGCAACGTTTCAACTAACAAACCATCAGAATGGCGTGCAATTTACCATAGTTATGCCCGGAGAGCGCAGTTGCTTCGACGGAGTTTGGCCGGAACGGACGTCCGGCCAGTGGAGGTTTAGCCTGCCAGAGCGCGTCGTTGCTGGCGACGCTTAAGAAATTTCTCGCGCAGGGTATCGTACGCCCAGTTATAGAACATGGTGTACGGCAGGAAGAACAGGAAGAAACCTATTTCCAGCGTGAATGCCTGAAGCAGGGTCACGCCCAGCACGGCGGCGACAATCGACACGCCGATCACAATAAACCCGCATTCGAACCCCAGGGCGTGCAGCGCGCGAACCTTAGCCGTGCGTTTGACCCGCTGGACAGGCCAGAAACGGTCGAAACCGAAGTTATAGATAATGTTCCAGAGCATGGCGGTAGTAGCCAGGATAATGGTTAACCCACCCATCTCCACCACCGAGCGCTGCATCAGCCACGCCGCCGTGGGGGCGAGAATTGCCGTGGCAATCCCTTCGAAACAGACAGCATGAAAGATCCGCTCCGGCAGCTTGCGTTGGAGTGCATCCTGATGTTGCATAGTGTAGACCTCATTAATTCGCCGGTATGGGCGTTGATGCAGCCTATTTTTATCGCTAAAGCTGATATATTAAAGATAGTATCCATCGATAAAGTAGATAGTGTATGCGCTATTCACCTGAAGCCCTTACCGCGTTTGTTGAGACCGTTGCGGCAGGCTCTTTTTCTGCTGCCGCGCGCCGGCTGCGTAAAAGCCAGTCGACGATCAGCACCTCCATTGCCAATCTTGAAGCCGATCTGGGGTTCGAACTGTTTGACCGCTCGGCGCGCCAGCCGGTGTTAACGGTCCAGGGAGAACAGGTGCTGGGCTACGTGCAGGCCATCCTCGCCGCCAGCACGCGGCTCGATGAGCTGGCGGTGTCGTTAACGGCACAGACCGAGGCGCGTCTGACGTTTGTCCTCTCCGATACCCTCAACCCCGACGTGCTGGAAGATCTGATGAAGCAGTTTGACGCCCGCTTTCCCCACACGGAATTCGAATGCCTGATTGGCGAGGAAGAGGACGTGATCGATCTGCTGCAAAAGGAGCGCGCGCAGGTGGGCCTGACGGAAGCGCGAGACGGTTACCCGACGGATATTGGCGCTACCCGGCTGCCGGTGCAGACCCGAATGGCGATATACGTCGCGACCACGCATCCGCTCGCCGGACAACACGAGGTGCAGAGCGACGAGCTGCACGGCTGGCGGGAGCTGAGGCTCAGCACCTATCTTGAACGCGAGGCTGAGATCGCGTGCGGGCCCGTCTGGTCAGCGCCGAACTACCTGCTACTGCTGAGTATGGCCGTCCAGGGGTTCGGCTGGTGCGTGCTGCCGTGCGCGCTGGTGGATGAATTCGCCGCCGCGAAGTCGCTGGTACAGCTCAATGTTCCCGGCTGGCCACGGGCGATCGGCATTGATTTGCTGTGGAATAAACGATCCCCTCCCGGCGTTGCCGGAAGCTGGCTGCGGCAGTATCTGCAGGATGCACGCTAATCCTTGTGATTAAACTCACTATTTTTAAACAATTAAGATAATTGCCAGTAACAATCCTCTACTATCGTCATGTCATTTAACACAGAGGTCGTGATGAAAGATGTCGTAATAGTGGGTGCGTTGCGTACGGCTATCGGCTGTTTTCAGGGAGCGCTTGCGCGTCACTCGGCGGTTGACCTGGGCAGCGTGGTCGTTAAAGCGCTGGTGGAACGTAGCGGGATCGCCGCCCATGAAGTTGACGAGGTGATCCTGGGGCAGGTCCTCACGGCCGGGGCCGGGCAAAACCCTGCGCGCCAGGCGGCGCTAAAGGGCGGGCTGCCCAATACCGTATCCGCCATCACCATCAACGACGTCTGTGGTTCAGGATTAAAAGCGCTGCATCTCGCCACCCAGGCCATTCAGTGCGGTGAAGCGGATGTGGTTATTGCTGGCGGACAAGAGAACATGAGCCGCGCGCCGCACGTTCTGACCGACAGCCGTACCGGGGCGCAGCTGGGCAACAGCCAGCTGCTCGACAGCCTCGTGCATGACGGGCTGTGGGACGCGTTCAACGACTATCATATGGGCGTGACGGCAGAAAACCTGGCGCGCGAGTACGGCATTAGCCGCGAATTGCAGGACGCCTATGCGCTCAGTTCGCAGCAAAAAGCGCGTGCCGCGATTGATTCCGGTCGCTTTTGCGACGAGATTGTTCCGGTCAGCACGCAGCGTCAGAACGGCGAGGTTATCGTGATAGATACCGATGAACAGCCGCGCACCGACGCCAGCGCGGAAGGCCTGGCGAGACTGAATCCCGCGTTTGAAACCCAGGGCTCGGTCACGGCGGGAAATGCCTCTTCCATTAACGACGGTGCCGCCGCCGTGATGATGATGAGCGAAAGCAAAGCCCTTGAGCTCGATCTCCCCGTGCTGGCCCGCATTAAGGCGTTTGCCAGCGTGGGCGTGGATCCTGCGTTAATGGGGATTGCGCCGGTTTACGCTACCCGTCGCTGCCTGGAGCGCGCAGGGTGGCAGCTTTCGGATGTGGATCTGATTGAAGTGAACGAAGCCTTTGCCGCGCAGGCGATCTCGGTCGGCAAAATGCTGGAGTGGGATCCGCTGCGGGTCAACGTGAACGGTGGGGCAATTGCGCTGGGGCATCCCATCGGCGCGTCCGGCTGCCGGATCCTGGTTTCGCTGGTCCACGAAATGAAAAAGCGAAACGCGCGCAAAGGGATCGCTACCCTCTGTATAGGCGGCGGACAGGGCGTGGCGCTCGCTATCGAACGCTAATCTCTCCACACTGAAAAAACCTCCTCCGGGAGGTTTTTTTTATCGTGGTCTTCTCCTCATGAGGAGTAATCGTGATCCGCGCGTCATTTCTGTTATAAACAAAAATAAAAAATGAAACGTTGTTTTAATTGCAATTGAAAACCCTATTTTATGCCGCTAGTATGTGCTCATCATAAAACGAAACGTCGTTTCGTTTAATTTCTGCCTTCGGGCATGACCACATCTGGAGGTTACCGTGGACGTCAGACAAAGCATCCACAGCGCGCACGCCAAAACGCTGGATACTCAGGGACTGCGCAGCGAGTTTTTAGTTGAGCAGGTGTTCGAAGCCGATAAGTACACCATGGTTTATAGCCACATCGACCGCATTATCGTGGGCGGCATTATGCCGGTGGCGAAAACCGTCTCCGTGGGCGGTGAAGTGGGCAAGCAGCTGGGCGTAAGCTACTTCCTGGAGCGTCGTGAACTGGGCGTGATTAACATCGGCGGGCCGGGCACGATTACCGTGGACGGCCAGTGCTACGAGATTGGCCACCGCGACGGGCTGTACGTCGGCAAAGGGGCGAAAGAGGTGGTCTTTGCCAGCATCGACGGCGGTAAGCCCGCGAAGTTTTACTATAACTGCGCCCCCGCGCACACCGCTTATCCAACCAAAAAAGTGACGCCCGCGGACGTTGCGCCCGTGACGCTGGGCGATAACCTCACCAGCAACCGCCGCACCATCAATAAATACTTCGTTCCGGATGTGCTGGAAACCTGCCAGCTCAGCATGGGGCTGACCGAACTGGCCCCGGGCAATCTGTGGAACACCATGCCGTGCCATACCCACGAACGCCGCATGGAGGTCTACTTCTACTTCAACATGGATGAAGACGCCTGCGTGTTCCACATGATGGGGCAGCCTCAGGAAACCCGCCATATCGTCATGCATAACGAGCAGGCGGTGATTTCACCCAGCTGGTCCATTCACTCCGGCGTGGGGACGAAAGCCTATACCTTCATCTGGGGGATGGTTGGAGAAAACCAGGTCTTCGATGACATGGACCACGTCGCGGTTAAGGATCTGCGCTAGTCGCGGGCAGTTAAGCATACATCTGCCTGTTGATGACAGGCGCTGAAAGAGTAAGGAACAAACATGATTCTGGATGCATTTTCTCTGCAGGGTAAAGTGGCCGTGGTTTCCGGGTGTGACACCGGACTGGGCCAGGGGATGGCGTTAGGCCTGGCGGAAGCGGGCTGTGATATCGTCGGGATCAACATCGTTGAGCCCACGGAAACCATCGAACGCGTGACCGCGCTGGGCCGCCGTTTTCTCAGCCTGACCGCCGACCTGCGTAAAATTGACGCCATTCCGGAGCTGCTGGATCGCGCCGTGGCGGAATATGGCCATATCGACATTCTGGTCAACAACGCGGGGCTGATCCGCCGTGAAGACGCGATCAACTTCAGCGAGACCGACTGGGACGACGTCATGAACCTGAACATCAAGAGCGTGTTCTTTATGTCGCAGGCAGCGGCGAAGCACTTCATCGCGCAGGGGAAGGGCGGCAAGATCATTAATATCGCCTCGATGCTCTCCTTCCAGGGCGGCATCCGCGTGCCGTCTTACACCGCGTCGAAAAGCGCGGTGATGGGCGTGACCCGCCTGCTGGCGAACGAATGGGCGCAGCACAACATCAACGTCAACGCGATTGCGCCGGGCTACATGGCCACCAACAACACCCAGCAGCTGCGGGCAGACGAAGAACGCAGTGCGGCGATCCTGGAGCGTATTCCGGCGGGCCGCTGGGGGCTGCCGAGCGATCTGATGGGGCCGGTTGTGTTCCTGGCTTCCCCGGCTTCGGACTATATCAATGGTTATACCGTCGCGGTTGATGGCGGCTGGCTGGCGCGATAACCTTACTTATGACAAACACCTCTGCTCTTCGGCGGAGGTTTTTTTTGCTTAAAATTTGACAAAGTCCATATTGATAAACACGAAAAATCCATACTTAAAATTCATAGATGACTGCCATCACACTTTTATTACTGAAAAATTAAGGAATTAGTAAAATTAGGTGATTATCCAGCATTAGTTGAAATTGTAATGTCCATCACAGATCGCTATGCCATAGCGAAATAATCCATATCTTCACGAATTCCGGCCTGACACTTTTCCCCGCTATCTCGTAATTTCACTTAACGAATTTTGCTGTTGAGGCAGGAAAAATATGACATCTATAAATGACTCTACCCTGATGCCCGCCGCGCTGCGCGATACCCGCCGCATGAACCAGTTTGTCTCCATTGCGGCAGCCGTGGCCGGTTTGCTGTTTGGTCTGGATATCGGCGTTATCGCCGGGGCGCTGCCGTTTATTACCGATCACTTCACGCTGAGTAACCGCCTTCAGGAGTGGGTGGTGAGCAGCATGATGCTCGGCGCGGCCATCGGCGCGCTGTTTAACGGCTGGCTTTCGTTCCGCCTTGGGCGTAAGTACAGCCTGATGGTCGGGGCGGTCCTGTTTGTTGCCGGGTCCATTGGCTCGGCGTTTGCCACTAACGTTGAAGTACTACTGCTCTCCCGCGTGCTGCTGGGGGTGGCGGTGGGGATTGCCTCCTACACCGCGCCGCTGTATCTCTCTGAAATGGCGAGCGAGAACGTGCGCGGCAAGATGATCAGCATGTACCAGCTGATGGTGACGCTGGGCATCGTGCTGGCGTTCCTGTCCGATACGTACTTCAGCTACAGCGGTAACTGGCGGGCGATGCTCGGCGTGCTGGCGCTGCCTGCGGTGGTGCTGATTGTTTTAGTGATCTTCCTGCCCAACAGCCCGCGCTGGCTGGCGCAAAAAGGGCGTCACGTGGAGGCGGAAGAGGTGCTGCGCATGCTGCGCGACACGTCTGAGAAAGCGCGTGAAGAGCTGAACGAGATCCGCGAAAGCCTGAAGCTGAAGCAGGGCGGCTGGTCGCTGTTTAAGGCTAACCGCAACGTGCGCCGCGCGGTGTTCCTCGGCATGTTGCTGCAGGCGATGCAGCAGTTCACCGGGATGAACATCATCATGTATTACGCGCCGCGCATCTTCAAAATGGCCGGTTTTACCACCACCGAACAGCAGATGATCGCCACGCTGGTGGTGGGGCTGACCTTTATGTTCGCGACCTTTATTGCGGTATTCACCGTCGATAAAGCCGGACGTAAACCGGCGCTGAAGATCGGCTTTAGCGTGATGGCGCTCGGTACGCTGATCCTCGGCTACTGCCTGATGCAGTTTGATAACGGCACGGCGTCCAGCGGCCTCTCCTGGCTCTCCGTGGGCATGACCATGATGTGTATTGCTGGCTACGCGATGAGCGCCGCGCCGGTGGTGTGGATCCTGTGCTCTGAAATTCAGCCGCTGAAATGCCGCGATTTTGGTATCACCTGTTCCACCACCACCAACTGGGTATCGAACATGATCATCGGCGCGACCTTCCTGACGCTGCTGGATGCGATTGGCGCGGCGGGAACCTTCTGGCTCTACACGGTGCTGAACGTGGCGTTTATTGGCGTGACATTCTGGCTGATTCCAGAAACCAAAGGCGTGACGCTGGAGCATATTGAACGCAAGCTGATGAGCGGAGAGAAACTGCGAAATATCGGCGTGTAAGGATTTATGCCGGGTAAGGCGCAGCCGTCACCCGGCTTTTTGGTTTACACGATGATTCATACGAGTAATGCCGTAAATAACTACCAACTTTGATAGCAATTCCTCAGATAGTCCATTCTCGCATTCAGATTATTCTTAGTTTCTTGTATTATCGGGCAACTGAACTCACCCGGCAGGAATTTACTGCACTCGAAACAGAAGAACGGCTATGTCAGCAATGGATTTCAAAAAAAACACGGACCTCGATTTTCCCTCATATGCCCCTCCAGCAGTCAGTTCAAAAGAGATCGATCTTCTGGGTCTGTTAGATGTTCTGATTACCGCGAAAAAACGTATTGCCACCATTATCTTTGTTTTCGCGCTGGCAGGTCTGGCAATTGCGCTTCTGCTACCGCAAAAATGGACCAGTAAAGCGGTGATCACTCCGGCGGAACAGACGCAGTGGAACCCGCTGCGCCAGATGATGGTTGCGCTGCAGGTTCTTGATGTGAAGGTGCCGGTTACCCGTCAGGAAGTCTTTGACCTGTTTATTAAAAAATTCCAGTCGCAGTCATTGCTTGAAGAGTATATGACCTCTTCCCCTTACGTGATGGCGCAGCTTAAAAATGCGGAAGTGGACCCGCTTGAACTGCACCGTGCGGTTGTCAATATTGCAGAAAGAATGAAAGCGGTGAATGATGTTCAGGGAAAAGACGCGGATAAAGCGCCTTTCGTCTCCTGGACATTGAGCTTCACCGCGCCGACCGCAGCCGATGCCCAGTCCGTCCTGGAAGGGTATATCAACTATATCTCGGCAATCGTTGAGAAAGAGACGGTGCAGAATATCCGCAACCAGATCGCCCTCAAAACGAACGAGGTAGAACAGCAGCTTGCGCTCGACCGCGTTCGTCTGACCAATGTGCATAACACCAACCTGCAGCGGCTGAACTATTCACTGGAAGTGGCGAATGCCGCGGGCATTAAGAAGCCCGTCTACAGCAACGGACAGGCGGTAAAAGACGATCCGGATTACTCCGTTGCGCTCGGAGCTGACGGTATCGCGGAAAAGCTAAAGATTGAAAAAAATCTGAAGGACGTGACGGAGCTGAACGCGGACTTCCAGAACCGGGAATATTACCTGGCGCAGCTGAAAAAACTCTCCTTCGCAGACGTTAAGCTTGAGCCATTCAGGTATCAGCTTTCGCCCTCCATGCCGGTGAAAAAAGACGGTCCGGGCAAAGGCATGATTGTGATTCTGGCGGCGATCCTCGGCGCTCTGTTTGCCTGCGGCAGCGTGTTACTCCGTGAGGCCATGCTCAGCCGAAACCCATTGCCAGAGCCGGTAACGGAATAAATTCTGCACACATAAAGGCGCTGAAACAGCGCCTTTTTTTATTTCAGGAAATCCTCGCGAACAGGCGTAAAAGTGTCCAGCAGCGTGCCGGCCTTGAGGCAGACGCAGCCGTGCATCACATGCGGTTTTTTGTAGAGCGTATCTCCGGCCGTCACGACATGCTTCTCTTCACCAATCGTAAATTCAAACTCGCCGGAGAGAACATAGGTTAACTGTTCGTGCGGGTGGTTATGCAGCGGGCCAATCGCGCCCTGCTCAAAATGCACTTCAACCGCCATCATCCTGCCGCCGTGTGCCAGCACGCGACGCGTAACGCCGTTCCCCAAGTCTTCAGAGGCGGTCTCTTTGTGGAACATAAACATGGCTTCGCCCTTAGCAATAAAACAGTGTTTTATTTAATTTACATCGGCCAGCTTAAAAAGAAAACGACGTAATAAAGAACTGGAAACAGGATCACAAGTTTGCTTCACTGGCTTAAACAGATAAGGAGGGATGATGAAAACGATTGGCCTGTTAGGTGGGATGAGCTGGGAATCGACTATCCCTTATTACCGCCTGATTAACGAAGGGGTAAAGCAGCGTCTGGGCGGCCTGCACTCCGCGAGCCTGCTGCTGCACAGCGTTGATTTTCATGAAATCGAAGCCTGCCAGTCGAGCGGCGAATGGGATAAAGCCGGAGAAATCCTGGCCGATGCCGCGCTGGGGCTGGAGCGTGCGGGGGCGCAGGGCATTCTGCTGTGTACCAACACGATGCACAAAGTAGCCTCGCACATTGAAGCGCGCTGTTCTCTGCCGTTCCTGCACATCGCGGACGCCACCGGACGCGCCATTCGCGCTTCGGGAATGTCGCGCGTGGCCTTGCTGGGCACGCGTTACACCATGGAGCAGGATTTCTATCGCGGGCGCCTGCAAAGCGAGTTTGGGATTGAAAGCCTGATCCCGGATGAGGGGGACCGGGCGCGCATCAATCAGATTATCTTCGACGAGCTCTGCCTCGGAACCTTCTGCGAAACCTCCCGCGCATATTACGTCAGCGTAATAGAGAAACTGGCGCAGCAGGGGGCTGAAGGGGTGATTTTCGGCTGCACGGAAATCGGTTTGCTGGTGCCGGCCGAACGAAGCCCCGTCCCGGTATTTGATACCGCGGCCATTCACGCGGCAGATGCCGTGGAATTTATGCTGTCATAACGGGTTTTGCAGGTCAGGTAAGCGAAGCGCCACCTCACGCGCATGCTCAACTAAGTGTTCGGTGAATGCGTCCACCAGCGCGGAAGCCGGACGGTGCAGCGGGCGGATAAGGCTTACGGTGAACGGGACGGAAACGCTAAAACGGCGGATGACGATCCCGCTTCCTGCATAGTCCAGCGCCGTAAGCGGATTGACGACCGCGACGCCAACGCCCGCACGCACCATCGCGCATATTGACGCCGCGCTGTGCGTTTCCACGACCATCCGCCGCTTCACCTGATGCTCAGCAAAAAGCGTATCCAGCAGCTGCCGGTAGCTGTCCGTTTGCGACAGGCTAATGTAGCTTTCACCGTGAAAATCTGCGGGCGTCAGCACCGCTTTGTGGGCAAGCCGATGCCCGGCGGGCAGTACGCACACTTCATCCAGCGCGAGCAGTTCCGTGCGCGCCGTTCCTGCGGGGGTCGAGAGGGTTTCGGTCAGTCCGAGATCGTGGCGCTGTGCCGACAGCCACTCTTCAAGCAGGGGCGACTCCTGCGGCACGATGGTGAGATTGACCTCGGGATAGCGGGCCAAAAAAGGCTGGAGCAGCGTCGGCAAGAAGGACTGAGAGAAGACAGGCAGGCAGACAATCGACAGCTCGCCCTGACGAAACTCGCGCAGGCTTTCCGCCGCGCTGACGATTCTGTCCAGCCCGTACCAGGAGCGCTGCACTTCTTCAAACAGGCGTAACCCCTGCACCGTCGGGTGAAGCCTGCCCCGGGCGCGTTCGAACAGCTTCAGCCCCAGCACTTTCTCGAAGCGCGCCAGCTCGCGGCTGACCGTCGGCTGCGAGGTATGCAGCATTTGCGCGGCTTCGGTGAGATTGCCGGTGGTCATCACGGCGTGAAAAATCTCGATGTGGCGTAAATTGACGGCGGGCATAGGGCACCTGAAAGTAAAAAACTGTCCATATCATTTTTGCATAGACTCGCGATAAAACGATATTTTTTATTCTTCTTCCGCTGTGGCGTAATCATAAAAAATGAATTGAACCGGAGAAGACCATGCCACGCCCGCTCAACCAGACGGATACCGATTTGAACGCTGAAAACCTGCTGCGCCTGCCCGCCGAGTTTGGCTGCCCGGTATGGGTCTACGACGCGCAGATCGTTCGCGAGAAGATCGCCGCCCTGCATCAGTTTGACGTGGTGCGTTTTGCCCAGAAGGCCTGCTCCAATATTCATATTCTGCGCCTGATGCGCGAGCAGGGCGTGAAGGTTGACTCCGTGTCGCTGGGTGAAATCGAGCGTGCGCTGGCGGCTGGCTTTGATCCGAAAACCGATCCTGACGCGATCGTCTTTACCGCGGATGTGATTGACGACGCCACGCTTGCGCGCGTGCATGAACTGCAGGTGCCGGTGAACGCCGGTTCTGTGGATATGCTGGAGCAGCTTGGGCAGGTTTCGCCAGGTCATCGCGTCTGGCTGCGGGTGAACCCGGGCTTTGGTCATGGCCATAGCCAAAAAACCAATACCGGGGGTGAGAACAGCAAGCACGGGATCTGGTATGCCGATATGCCTGCCGCGCTTGAGGTACTGCAGCGCTACAGCCTGAAGCTGGTGGGCATTCACATGCACATTGGCTCCGGCGTTGATTACGGGCACCTGGAACAGGTGTGCGGGGCGATGGTGCGGCAGGTTGTTGACTTCGGTCAGGATCTGGAGGCGATCTCTGCCGGTGGCGGTCTTTCCATTCCTTATCGTGAAGGGGAAGAGGCGATCGACACCGATCACTATTATGGCCTGTGGAGCGCCGCGCGCGATCGGATCGCCGCGCATCTGGGCCATGCCGTGAAGCTGGAAATTGAGCCGGGTCGTTTCCTGGTGGCCGAAGCCGGCGTGCTGGTGGCGCAGGTGCGCAGCGTCAAAGAGATGGGCTCCCGCCACTTCGTGCTGATTGACGCGGGCTTTAACGACCTGATGCGTCCGTCCATGTACGGCAGCTACCATCACATTACCGCCCTGGCTGCCGATGGCCGCGATTTAACGCACGCCCCGCGCCGCGAGACGGTGGTCGCAGGCCCGCTGTGTGAATCCGGTGACGTGTTTACCCAGCAGGAAGGCGGCAAAGTTGAAACCCGCGCGCTGCCGGAGGTGAAGCCGGGCGATTACCTGGTGCTGCACGACACCGGAGCGTACGGGGCGTCTATGTCCTCGAACTACAACAGCCGTCCGCTGCTGCCGG
The DNA here is from genome assembly GCF_026344075.1 of Enterobacter nematophilus. NCBI lineage: Bacteria > Pseudomonadati > Pseudomonadota > Gammaproteobacteria > Enterobacterales > Enterobacteriaceae > Enterobacter > Enterobacter nematophilus. The sequence goes on from NZ_JAPKNE010000003.1 coordinate 459,963, forward strand.
AAGTGCTGTTTGATAACGGCAAGGCGCGGCTGATCCGCCGTCGACAGACCATTCAGGAGCTGCTGGCGCTGGAGCTCGTTTGATGAAAGTACGGCCCCGTTGTGACCGAATCGCGTAATACAAGCGTGCCGGTAAACGGCGGGATCGCATCGACCGGCTGGTTTTTCGCCAGCCGGATCGCCTGATCGATAGCCATGACGATCATGTTATCTATCGGCAGATAAACCGACGACAGCGCAGGCTCCAGCCACTTCGCGCTTGGGGCATCATCAAAGCCGAACAGGGAGATATCCTGCGGGATCTTAAGCCCTGCCTGATGCAGCGCTTTGGACGCGCCCAGCGCCATATCATCGTTACAGGCAAACAGCGCGCTGAACGACACCCCTTCAGCAATCAGCTCTTTACACAGCTCATAGCCCCGCGTCATTCCCGCATCACCGTACTTTATTCGACGCTCGTCCAGACGAATGCCGTGCTTTTCCAGCGCCTTGCGGTAGCCCATCAGCCGCGCTTTACCCGTGGGGGTGTGGATCGGAACGGTAATGCAGGCGATCTCCCGGTGGCCCTGATTGATCAGGTAATCCACCGCCTTAAACGCGGCATCCTGCTGTTCGAAGAACACGCAGCGCTCCGGGGCCTGGCTGACTTCACGGTTGATGACCACCAGCGGCGTTTGCACGGTATTAATCAGCTTGATGATCGCTTTTTCGCTCATATAGCGCGTGTAAAGCACGATGGCATCGCACTGGCGGTCGGCCAGCATCTGCACCGCCTGCTCTTCCTGCTCTGGCGCGTCGTGACCGTCGGTGACGATCAGCTGTTTCCCGTGGGTTTCGGTCTGCCGTGACGCCTGCTGCAAAAGACGACCAAAGTAAAAGCCGTCAAAGGTAGAGACGACCAGACCAATGCTGTTGCTGGTCTGGTTAGCCAGCGAACGCGCGAGAAAGTTTGGGCGGTAGCCCAGCTCTTCCATCGCAGCAAAGACCTGCTGACGCGTGCTCTCTTTAACCTGACCTGTGCCGTTCAGCACGCGCGAGACGGTAGCCTTCGACACGCCCGCGCGCAGTGAGACATCCAGCATTGTTGCCATTCTACATTCCTGCTTCCACGTAATGGTCTGCAGTTTAACACAGACCTGACAGCGTATAAGCGATGCGGGAAGCGCAAAACTTCTGCCACGATCACGCTTTTTGGTCACGATTCGCCAGGCCTGCCAGAAGTAAAACTAAATAGTTTGACTCTGGTAAAATAATCGACAAACCGGGCTGGAGGCATCAGGCCAGCAAATTCATTAAAAACGCAGGTGAAACGTGAAAAAGACCGCCATTCTCCCGCTTTACGAGGCACCGCGCTATGCGGAGCAGGTCATCGACTGGCTCTGGAACGACTTTGGCGAGGGGGTACCGCGGGAATTTTTTCACAGCATCGTTGCGCACAGCCAGACGCCGGGTGCCCTGCCGCTGACGTTTATCGCCGTAGAGGATGAACGGCTTCTCGGCACTGTGGGACTTTGGCGCTGTGATTTGATTACCCGTCAGGATCTCTATCCGTGGCTGGCGGCGCTCTATGTTGACGACGCGGCGCGCGGTAAGGGGCTGGCAGGAGAGTTACAGCAGCATGTTATTCGCTTCGCCGCACGGGCCGGGTACGAGGAACTCCATCTCTGGTCTGCCTGCCGCGACTTCTATGAACGTTACGGCTGGCAGTATATTGGCGATGGGCTGGAGTATCCGGATAAAACCGTACACCTGTATCGCTATTCGCTCTGCGCGTCAGCGGGCGCTGCAACGGAGTGACGGCGCACTAGCGTTGGGCTGAAGAGGTGGGTAATCTCCGGCGGCTGGCGTTGCTCGGCCAGCGCCAGCGCCAGCTCTGCGGCCTGGGTGGCCATCGTGATGATGGGGTAGCGTACGGTAGTCAGGCGCGGGCGCACGTACCGGGAGACCAGAACATCGTCAAAGCCAATCAGCGAGATTTCCGCCGGCACCTCGATCCCGTTGTCATTCATGACGCCCATTGCCCCGGCGGCCATCGAATCGTTATAGCTGGCGACCGCGGTGAAATTTCGTCCGCGACCCAGCAGCTCCGTCATGGCCTGTTCGCCGCCGCTCTCATCCGGTTCACCGTAGGCCACCAGGCGGTCATTACACGGCAGACCGTTTTCGCGCAGGGCGTCGTAGTAGCCCTGCAGGCGGTCTTCCGCATCAGAAATGGGGTGATTGGAGCAGAGATAGCCAATCCGGGTATGGCCCTGTTGAATCAGATGACGGGTCGCAAGCCAGGCGCCGTAGCGGTCGTCGAGGGCTACACAGCGTTTTTCAAAGCCGGGGATAATACGGTTGATAATCACCATGCCGGGCATCTGCTTCATCAGGTGAATCAGCTCGGCATCCGGGATCATTTTGGCGTGAACCACCAGCGCCGCGCAGCGGTGGCGGATCAGCTGCTCGATGGCCTGGCGTTCTTTTTGTTCATTATGATAGCCATTGCCGATCAGTAAAAAATTACCCGTCTGATAGGAAACCTGTTCAACCGCTTTCACCATCGCCCCGAAAAAGGGGTCGGAAACGTCTCCCACCACCAGCCCAATGGTATCCGTTGACTGCTGGGCGAGCGCGCGGGCGTTGGCATTCGGATGGTAGTTCAGGGTTTCCATGGCGCTTTGTACCGCCTGGCGTGATGCGTCACTGGCTTTGGGTGAATCATTAATCACGCGGGAGACGGTGGCTACCGACACACCTGCCAGACGAGCCACATCCTTTATTGTCGCCATTTATAACCTTCTTATTTGGGGTAAGCGTTTACACACTAAATAGTGTTGCGGAAAAGTGACGTGCATTCAAGGGAAGCCGGTTTCCGCGCGCCACAAACGTGACGCAGACCAACCCTGATAGTGTAATCGTTACACGTCTGGTCATGTCAGAAGAATGTCAATCTGAACCTTTGGTTACACTTTGCCTCAGGCTGTTGCGATTGTCCGGTGGCGATGACGTTAAAGAGGTTGGTAGAGTCGAGATCCCAGAGGTATTGATAGGTGGAATCAACTCCGGTTGATTAACACGACTTACACCAGCCTGCGTTCTTACGCAGGTTTTTTTTGCCTGAAAGTTCAACCTGTAACAGCAACAGAGAATATTCACACCTGGTTGCATTTCGGCTCATTCCCTTGCGTTTTCCTGCTGGCGAAGCGCAGGGTCAACCGCCACAATCAAGATCCCAGAGGTATTGATTGGTGAGAATTCTTAGTACGATTTCGTACTCATCACTTGCACCAACCTGCGCGGATGCGCAGGTTTTTTTTTGCCTCCACTTTTGCTGTCGCTCCCGTATCACTTCTCGTGTAATCTGCCACCATTTACTATCAACCCTTCAAACTGGCTGGCAAAGGGAGTTGAGATGCTATTTGGGTTTTTCCGTACACTGTTCCGTATTCTCTTTCGCATCCGCGTCACTGGCGATGCTCAGGCGCTTCGCGGCGAGCGCGTTCTCATCACACCCAATCATGTTTCCTTTATAGACGGCATCCTGCTTGCGCTGTTTCTGCCCGTGCGCCCGGTGTTTGCGGTCTATACCTCCATCAGCCAGCAGTGGTATATGCGCTGGCTCACGCCGCTGATTGATTTTGTGCCGCTTGACCCGACAAAGCCGATGATGATTAAACATCTGGTACGTCTGGTAGAGCAGGGGCGTCCGGTGGTGATTTTCCCGGAAGGGCGCATTTCAGTGACCGGTTCGCTGATGAAAATCTACGACGGCGCGGGTTTTGTCGCGGCGAAGTCAAAAGCGACCGTGGTGCCGCTGCGTATTGAAGGCGCAGAGTTAACCCACTTCAGCCGCCTGAAAGGGCTGGTGAAGCAGCGCCTGTTCCCCAAAATCACCCTGCATATTCTGCCGCCAACGTCGCTTCCGATGCCCGACGCGCCGCGCGCCCGCGATCGCCGTAAAATCGCCGGGGAAATGCTGCACCAGATTATGATGGAAGCGCGCATGGCCGTTCGTCCGCGGGAAACGCTGTATGAATCCCTGCTTTCGGCGCAGTATCGCTATGGCGCAAAGAAAAACTGTATTGAAGACATCAACTTCACCCCGGATACCTACCGCAAGCTGCTGACCAAGACGCTGTTTGTGGGCCGGATTCTGGAGAAGTACAGCAAGAAGGGCGAAAAGATCGGCCTGATGCTGCCAAACGCGGGCATCAGCGCGGCGGTGATTTTTGGTGCGGTTTCCCGTGGCCGTATACCGGCGATGATGAACTATACGGCGGGCGTGAAAGGGCTGACCAGCGCCATTACCGCCGCCCAAATCAATACCGTCTTTACCTCCCGACAGTTCCTGGACAAAGGCAAGCTGTGGCATCTGCCGGAACAGCTGACTCAGGTGCGCTGGGTATTTCTGGAAGATCTGAAAGCGGACGTGACCACCGGCGACAAGCTGTGGATCTTTGCGCACCTGCTGATGCCGCATCTGGCGCAGGTCAAACAGCAGCCGGAAGATGACGCGATTATCCTTTTCACGTCGGGTTCGGAGGGCAACCCGAAAGGCGTGGTCCACAGCCACAAGAGTATTCTGGCGAACGTTGAGCAGATCAAAAGCATTGCCGACTTTACCGCGAATGACCGTTTTATGTCGGCGCTGCCGCTGTTCCACTCCTTTGGCCTGACGGTGGGGCTGTTCACGCCGCTGCTGACCGGGGCAGAAGTATTCCTCTATCCCAGCCCGCTGCACTACCGCATTGTGCCGGAGCTGGTGTATGACCGTAACTGCACCGTCCTGTTCGGGACCTCAACTTTCCTGGGTAACTATGCCCGTTTCGCCAATCCGTATGATTTTTATCGCGTGCGATACGTGGTGGCCGGTGCGGAAAAGCTGCAGGAGAGCACGCGTCAGATCTGGCAGGACAAGTTTGGCCTGCGCATTCTTGAAGGTTATGGCGTTACCGAGTGCGCGCCCGTTGTCTCCATCAACGTCCCTATGGCGGCGAAACCGGGTACGGTGGGCCGAATTCTGCCGGGGATGGACGCGCGCTTGCTGGCCGTGCCGGGCATTGAGGAGGGTGGCCGCCTGCAGCTGAAAGGGCCGAACGTGATGAATGGTTACCTGCGCGTGGAAAACCCAGGCGTGCTGGAAGCGCCAACGGCGGAAAACGTCAACGGCGAGGTTGAAACCGGCTGGTACGACACCGGTGATATCGTCCGTTTCGACGAGCAGGGCTTTGTGCAGATTCAGGGACGTGCAAAACGCTTCGCCAAAATCGCCGGTGAAATGGTCTCTCTGGAAATGGTTGAACAGCTGGCGACGGCCGTCTCTGCCGATAAAATGCATGCGACGGTGGTCAAGAGTGATGCCAGCAAAGGCGAGGCGCTGGTGTTGTTTACCACCGACGGCGAGCTTAAGCGCGACAGGCTACTGAGCTATGCGCGTGAACACGGTATCCCTGAACTGGCGGTGCCGCGCGATATTCGCCACCTGAAGCAGCTTCCGGTGCTGGGGAGCGGCAAGCCCGATTTTGTGACCCTGAAAGGCATGGTTGAAGAGGCGGAACAGCATAATGCGTGAGTCAGTACACACTAACACCTCGCTGCGTTCGAAAGGCATGATGGCGGTTATCGCCGCGCAGTTTCTCTCTGCGTTCGGTGATAACGCTCTGCTGTTTGCCACCCTGGCGCTGCTGAAAGCCGAGTTTTACCCCGACTGGAGCCAGCCGATCCTGCAGATGGTGTTTGTGGGCGCTTACATTATCTTTGCCCCGTTTGTGGGGCAGGTGGCGGACAGCTTCCCCAAAGGCCGGGTGATGATGTTTGCCAACGGTCTCAAGCTGCTGGGGGCCGCCAGCATTTGCTTTGGCTTCAACCCGTTTATTGGCTACACGCTGGTGGGCATCGGCGCTGCCGCTTACTCCCCGGCGAAGTATGGCATCCTCGGGGAGCTGACCACGGGCGATAAGCTGGTGAAGGCCAACGGCCTGATGGAGTCGTCGACTATCGCGGCTATCCTCCTTGGCTCCGTCGCGGGTGGCGTACTGGCCGACTGGCATGTCCTGGCGGCACTGGGCGTCTGTGCGGCGGTGTATGGCGGGGCAGTCGTGGCGAACCTGTTTATTCCTAAGCTGCCGGTGGCTCGCCCGGGGCAATCCTGGCGCTTTAAACCGATGACCGGCAGTTTCTTTAACGCGTGCCGCGTGCTGTGGCGTAACGGGGAAACGCGTTTCTCACTGATGGGGACCAGTATGTTCTGGGGGGCAGGCGTCACGCTGCGCTTCCTGCTGGTCCTGTGGGTACCGGTTGCGCTGGGGATTACGGACAATGCGACGCCGACCTATCTTAATGCGATGGTGGCGATCGGCATTGTGGCTGGCGCGGGCGCGGCGGCGAAGCTGGTGACGCTCGAGACGGTAGCACGCTGCATGCCCGCAGGGATCCTGATTGGCGTCGTGGTGCTTATTTTCTCGTTGCAATATGCGTTATTGCCCGCTTATGCCCTGCTGATCCTGATTGGTATTCTGGGTGGTTTCTTCGTGGTACCGCTGAATGCGTTACTCCAGGAGCGCGGCAAGCAGACCGTCGGGGCGGGGAATGCCATTGCGGTACAAAACCTCGGTGAAAACCTGGCCATGTTGTTAATGCTGGGGCTCTACTCGCTGGCGGTAAAAGTGGGTGTACCGGTGGTGGCGATTGGCGTCGGATTTGGTGGACTGTTCGCGGCGGCGATTGCGGGGTTGTGGATCTGGCAGCGTCGTCGTTGATAAGTGCGGCCTGATGCGCTCTCCTCAGCGGGAGAGGGAGCAAACCCTAAAAACGGCAACGTGCGTTGCCGTTTTGCTTTTATTACGGCGCAGGATAGGTATAAACCTGATGCACCGCTTCAATCTCTGCTAGCACCTCTTCACTCAGCTCCAGATGGAAACTCTCAATGTTCGTTTTCAGCTGTTCCATGGTCGTCGCGCCAAGCAGGGTGCTGGCAACAAACGGCTGACGGCGCACGAAAGCCAGCGCCATCTGCGCCGGATCAAGGCCGTGGCGCTTCGCGATATCCACATAGGCTGCAACGGCTTTCTGCGTCTGCTCGCCGCTGTAGCGGGTAAAGCGGCTAAAGAGGGTATTACGCGCCCCGGCCGGTTTCGCACCGTTCAGGTATTTCCCCGTCAGGGTGCCAAAACCGAGGCATGAATAGGCGAGCAGTTCCACTTCCTCATATTGCGTCACTTCGGCCAGCCCCACCTCGTAGCTGCGGTTAAGCAGGCTGTAAGGGTTCTGGATGGTGACGATACGCGGCAGATCGTGCTTATCCGCCAGGTGCAGATAACGCATGACCCCAAAGGCCGTTTCGTTGGACACGCCAATGTAGCGGATTTTTCCCGCACGCTGGCACTCCGTAAGCGCTTCCAGCGTTTCCAGAAGGGTAACGGCGGGGGCGCTCTCGTTCCAGCTGTAGCCCAGCTTGCCAAAACAGTTGGTTGGACGCTGAGGCCAGTGGACCTGGTACAGGTCGAGATAGTCGGTTTGCAGGCGCTTCAGGCTCGCGTCCAGCGCGGCGCGAATATTTTTGCGATCGAGGATCTGGTTCGGGCGGATCCCGGCATCGTTGTTACGCGCGGGGCCACTCACTTTCGAGGCGATAACCAGCTTTTCACGGTTACCGCGTTTTGCCAGCCAGTTACCGACGTAGGTTTCGGTAAGTCCCTGCGTTTCAGGGCGTGGAGGCACAGGGTACATCTCTGCCACATCAATCAGGTTAATCCCCTGGCTGACGGCATAATCGAGTTGTGCATGGGCATCGGCTTCGCTGTTTTGTTCACCAAATGTCATCGTGCCCAACCCCAGTTGACTTATCTCCAGAGCGCTGTGGGGGATACGGTGATAATGCATAGCCGGCTTCCTTCAATAGACATGTAGACCGCGTCAGGAACCTCCCGACAAAGGAATATAAACATGGCAGAGGGGAAGCAAAAGGGGAAGAAAAAAATCAAAAAGGCCAGTAAGCCACTGACCTCTGACCGTTATCGCTCAATAATTTGCGAGACTTCGTCGCGATTGATCTGCATTTTATTGCCTGCCTGGTCGTGGTAGCTGACCAGACCGGTATCGTCGTCGACTTCAGGTTTGCCGTCGGTCAGGATCATCCGGCCATCTTTCGTCGCCATGACGTAATCGCTGCTGCAGCCCGATACGGCAAACGCCAACCCGACTGCTGAAATTAACACCGCCCATTTTTTCATCGTTATCGTCCTCATCTGGCTCGTATCAAATCATAGTGTAGTATTAACCCGTTATGGCAACAGGGTGAAGCGGTAAAATCTTAAAAACCAGGTGATTATGTTTGTGAGCTCGCAAAATAAGTAAAAAACTATGTTTTAAGTAAGAAATGACGAGCAAGCAAAGCGCCGGTGAAATTCTTTTTGAGATAAAAACCGCGCGGCAGCGTCAGTATGGGTTCGCCCATCGCGCCGATCGCCTCGGTAAGCGCTTTGCTGTTTGCCGCTTTCGGGCGCAGCTGTAACACTTCTCCGTGCCGGGCGGTAATTCGCTCGACCTGACCGAGCACAATCATGTCCATCAGCTCTTCCCAGTCCAGGCGCAGCTGATGCTCCTCTTCTTCATCCGGGCTCCAGAGAAGCGGCGCGCCAACGCGGCGTTCAGCCAGCGGGATCTGCCGTTCACCTTCAACCGGTACCCACAGCACGCGTTTCAGCTTATGGCGCACGTGGCTGGTTTCCCACGTCACGCCGGTATTGCCGGTTAAGGGCGCTACGCAGACAAAGGTGGTCTCCAGGGGCCGACCCTGACTGTCGATGGGGATGGTTTTTAGCTCTACGCCAAGGGCAGCGAAATCTTGCTCTGGCTTGCTCCCGGCGCTGGCACCCAGCCACAGCTCCAGCAGCATGCCGATCCAGCCCTTATCTCGCTTCAGATCCTTTGGGATCGGAAGCCCTGCCATCGCCGCCAGTTCGCCCAGCGAGAAGCCTGCCAGACGCTGAGCCTGCTGTAGCAGCTGGCTTTCGCTCGACGGTGGTGAGAGCAAGGGTGAAAGCGGATGCATGACGATAACCTTTTGATTAAAAAATAAACGAAGAAAGAGTCCCCTGTGGATAGAGTTTAACTTTATCTGTACCAATATTCCATGTGCATGATTTATAGGTTTTTTTATGACTTTCCCACGGTTTCCTCAGAGACGAAAAACGGGTTGTTCAAATCTGGTCACTGACAATAAACAGGATCTTACACCATGTTATCCACAGAAAAGTGGGATAACTGGGCATAACCCTGACTACTGTTTCAATTTACAGCCTTGACGTGCGATGAAAATCCAAATTTCAAACAAATTGTGCCTAACTTATTGGCACAATCTGTGGATAAAACCGACGCTGTTCGATCTTTCATCAGCACGACGATCCCTGCTGTGACGATCGTCACGCTATTCTGCGTTTTGTTTGCTGCTATTGGTATAATATCATGAAAAATATATCTTTATATTGAAGGGGGGAAACAGTAGGGCAGAGGCCGTTTCAGGTTGTTCATCGGTAATCAGACACTTCTTCACAACTATATCCACAGAAAAGGTGAATAAAATTGCCTTCGTTACCGTATATCTGTTTATAACTCTGCACTTATTTGTGAGTTATTCAAATGTTATTAGGTTGCAGGCCTGTAAGAGAGTGGTTTACCGCCTCACTGTAGTGTGAAACAATCATTCATATATAAGGTTTAGTTTGGGGTAGTCCGGTGATTGATGACGATGGCTACCGCCCGAACGTAGGAATAGTAATTTGTAATCGTCAGGGCCAGGTCATGTGGGCCCGTCGATATGGTCAGCACTCCTGGCAGTTCCCGCAAGGCGGGATCAATCCGGGAGAGTCCCCAGAACAAGCGATGTACCGGGAGCTTTTTGAAGAGGTCGGTTTAAGCCGAAAAGATGTTCGCATCCTCGCTTCGACCCGCAACTGGTTGCGTTACAAGTTACCGAAACGTTTGGTGCGTTGGGACACAAAGCCGGTTTGTATCGGCCAGAAACAGAAGTGGTTTCTTCTGCAGTTGGTGGGCAACGATTCGGACATCAATATGCAAACCAGCAGTACGCCGGAGTTCGATGGCTGGCGCTGGGTGAGCTATTGGTATCCTGTTCGTCAGGTCGTGTCATTTAAGCGCGATGTTTACCGTAGGGTGATGAAAGAGTTTGCAAGTGTGGTGATGCAGCTTCAGGAGATCCCGCCTAAGCCGCAGAGCGCACCTGCCTGGCGACGTAAAAGAGGTTAAGCTACGCAAATCATGCTCACCCGCTTGCGAGAAATAGTCGAGAAGGTGGCCAGCGCTCCGCGTCTCAACGAGGCGCTGAATATTCTGGTCACTGACATCTGTCTTGCGATGGAGACCGAGGTCTGTTCGGTGTATCTGGCCGATCACGATCGGCGCTGCTATTACCTGATGGCGACCCGCGGTTTGAAAAAGCCGCGGGGACGCACCGTAACGCTCGCATTTGATGAAGGTATCGTCGGCCTGGTTGGACGGCTGGCTGAACCTATCAACCTTGCCGACGCGCAAAAACACCCCAGCTTTAAATACATTCCTTCCGTAAAAGAAGAGCGCTTCCGCGCGTTTCTGGGTGTGCCGATTATTCAGCGTCGTCAGCTGCTCGGCGTGCTGGTCGTCCAGCAGCGCGAGCTGCGTCAGTATGATGAAAGCGAAGAGTCCTTCCTCGTTACGCTGGCGACACAGATGGCGGCGATCCTCTCTCAGTCTCAGCTTGCCGCGCTCTTCGGTCAGTATCGCCATACGCGCATTCGCGCCCTGCCGGCATCGCCAGGGGTGGCGATTGCAGAAGGCTGGATGGACGCCACGCTGCCGTTAATGGAGCAGGTCTACGAAGCCTCCACGCTTGATGAAGCGCTGGAGCGCGAGCGTCTTACCGCCGCGCTGGAAGAGGCGGCCAATGAGTTCCGTCGCTACAGCAAGCGCTTTGCCGCTGGTGCGCAAAAAGAGACGGCGGCCATTTTTGACCTCTACTCGCACCTGCTTTCCGACGCGCGTCTGCGCCGTGAACTTTTTGCCGAGGTTGATAAAGGCGCAGTCGCGGAGTGGGCGGTTAAAAAGGTCATCGAAAAATTTGCCGAACAGTTCGCGGCGCTGACCGACGGTTATCTGAAAGAGCGGGCGGGAGATCTCCGCGCGCTGGGACAGCGCCTGCTGTTCCACCTCGATGACACCATTCAGGGGCCAAATGCCTGGCCAAAACGGTTTGTGCTGGTTGCCGATGAACTTTCGGCAACCACGCTGGCCGAGCTGCCGCAGGACAGACTCGCCGGGGTTGTCGTACGCGATGGTGCAGCGAACTCCCATGCCGCCATTATGGTGCGCGCGCTCGGTATTCCTACCGTTATGGGGGCGGATATTCAGCCCTCGGTGCTGCACCGCCGCACGCTGGTGGTGGATGGTTACCGCGGTGAACTGCTGGTCGATCCTGAGCCGGTTCTGCTCCAGGAATATCAGCGTCTCATCAGCGAAGAGAATGAATTAAGCAAGCTGGCGGAAGATGACGTTAACCTGCCCGCGCAGCTGAAAAGCGGCGAGCGGATCAAAGTCATGCTCAACGCAGGCTTAAGCCCCGAGCACGAAGAGAAGCTTGGCAGCCGCATCGACGGTATTGGCTTATACCGCACTGAAATCCCCTTTATGCTGCAGAGCGGTTTCCCCTCCGAAGAGGAGCAGGTGGCGCAGTATCAGGGTATGTTGCAGATGTTCAACGACAAGCCTGTCACCCTGCGAACCCTGGATGTCGGGGCGGATAAACAGCTACCCTATATGCCGATCAGCGAAGAGAATCCGTGTCTGGGCTGGCGCGGGATCCGCATTACGCTCGATCAGCCGGAGATCTTCCTGATCCAGGTGCGCGCGATGCTGCGCGCCAACGCCGCGACGGGCAATCTCAGCATCCTGCTGCCGATGGTCACCAGCATAGATGAAATCGACGAAGCGCGGCGCCTGATCGAACGTGCTGGTCGTGAAGTGGAAGAGATGATTGGCTATGCGATCCCGAAACCACGGATCGGCGTCATGCTCGAAGTGCCGTCTATGGTCTTTATGCTGCCGCAGCTGGCAAACCGCGTTGATTTTATCTCTGTCGGTACCAACGATCTGACGCAATATATTCTGGCCGTTGACCGGAACAACACCCGCGTCGCCAGTATCTACGATAGCCTGCACCCGGCGATCATTCGCGCGCTGGCGATGATTGCCCGTGAGGCTGAACAGTACGGCATTGATCTACGCCTGTGCGGTGAAATGGCCGGAGACTCGATGTGCGTCGCGATCCTGATTGGTCTGGGGTACCGCCATCTGTCGATGAACGGCCGCGCTGTAGCGCGCGTGAAGTATTTGTTGCGTCATATAGACGTCAATGATGCCCGCGAGCTGGCCGAGCGCAGCCTTGACGCGCAGCTGGCAGCTGAGGTGCGTCACCAGGTCGCGGCATTTATGGAACGGCGCGGTATGGGCGGCCTGATTCGCGGTGGTCGCTAAAGCCTTTCCTCCCCCACGCAGCGAACAATTCCTTCGCCCCTTTGGGGAGAGGGGCAGAGTGAGGGGACCAGCACGCACAAAACCCTATACACATCTTTTACATCTCTGGCGCATCCTCCGCGCCCGCCTTATGCTATGATTCGCAACTTTGGAGCCTCTGCTTAAGGCAGAATCGCATTTCTACCGCTGTCCACTTTCAGCGGAATAACAACATCTTGTGGTGACAGATGAACAGTGGTTATCTGCATTTTCCGGAGTTTGATCCGGTCATTTTCTCAGTAGGACCTGTTTCGCTTCACTGGTACGGTCTGATGTACCTGGTGGGCTTCATTTTTGCCATGTGGCTCGCGGGCCGTCGCGCCAGCCGTCCTGGCAGCGGATGGACCAAAAACGAAGTTGAAAACCTGCTTTACGCAGGCTTCCTCGGCGTGTTCCTCGGTGGCCGTATTGGGTATGTACTGTTTTATAACTTCCCGGTGTTCCTGAACGATCCCCTCTACCTGTTCCGCGTCTGGGACGGCGGCATGTCCTTCCACGGCGGCCTGATTGGGGTGATCCTGGTGATGGTGATTTTTGCCAAACGCACCAAACGCAACTTCTTCCAGGTGTCAGATTTTATCGCACCGCTGATCCCGTTTGGTCTGGGAGCGGGTCGTCTGGGCAACTTTATTAACGGCGAGCTGTGGGGCCGCGTTGACCCAAGCGTACCGTACACGATGCTCTTCCCGGGCTCCCGCGCGGAAGATATCGCGCTGCTGCCGTCGCACCCGGAGTGGCAGTCCATTTTCGATACCTACGGCGTGCTGCCGCGTCATATGTCCCAGCTGTATGAGCTGGCGCTGGAAGGCGTGGTGCTGTTTATCATCCTGAACCTGTTTATTCGCAAGCCGCGCCCGATGGGAGCTGTTTCCGGGCTGTTCCTGATTGGCTATGGCGCGTTCCGCATCATCGTCGAATTCTTCCGCCAGCCGGATGCGCAGTTTACCGGCGAATGGGTACAGTACATCAGCATGGGGCAGATCCTCTCCATTCCGATGATTGTCGCGGGTGCCATTATGATGATTTGGGCGTATCGTCGTCGTCCACAGCAACAACTTTCCTGAGGAACCATGAAACAGTATCTTGAATTGATGAAAAAAGTGCTCGATGAGGGCACGCCGAAAAACGACCGTACCGGTACCGGTACGCTCTCCATTTTTGGCCACCAGATGCGCTTCAATCTGCAAGAAGGCTTCCCTCTGGTGACGACAAAGCGCTGCCACCTGCGCTCGATCATTCATGAACTGCTCTGGTTCCTGCAAGGCGATACCAACGTTGCGTATCTGCACGAAAATAACGTCTCCATCTGGGACGAATGGGCAGATGAAAACGGCAACCTGGGCCCGGTTTACGGCAAGCAGTGGCGCGCATGGCCAACGCCTGATGGCCGCCATATTGACCAGATCACCACCGTGATGAACCAGCTAAAAAACGATCCGGACTCGCGCCGAATCATCGTTTCCGCCTGGAACGTGGGTGAGCTGGATAAAATGGCGCTGGCTCCGTGCCACGCGTTCTTCCAGTTCTATGTGGCCGACGGCAAGCTCTCCTGCCAACTCTACCAGCGCTCCTGTGACGTGTTCCTCGGCCTGCCGTTTAACATTGCCAGCTATGCGCTGTTAGTCCACATGATGGCGCAGCAGTGCGACCTGGAAGTGGGTGATTTCGTCTGGACAGGTGGGGACACCCATCTTTACAGCAATCATATGGAACAGACGCATCTTCAGCTCACCCGCGAACCGCGCGCGCTGCCGAAGCTGGTTATCAAACGCAAACCGGAATCGATCTTCGATTACCGCTTTGATGATTTTGAGATTGAGGGCTACGACCCGCACCCTGGCATCAAAGCGCCCGTCGCTATCTGATGCGGTAAAGCGTGACACAACCGGTGCTATTTAGCGCCGGTTTTTTTTCGTCTTTATCCCGTTTTCCGGGGCGTTATCCAGAAAGCGTGCAACGCGCTGCAACACGCTCAATTCTTCGGATAACGCCTCGTAAAACCCTTATTCACCGCTCGCCACGCCCACGGCGAATCGCCACACTTCCCGCATGAAAAAAGAGAACGGCTTTACGCTTATCGAAACGCTGGTGGCTGTCTCGCTGGTTGTCATACTCAGCGCTTCAGGTCTGTACGGCTGGGAAAGCTGGCAGCGGCAGCAGCGGCTGTGGCAAACCGCCGGCCAGGTGCGCGACTATCTGGTGTTTCTGCGAAACGATGCCAACAGGTACAACCGCGACCATCACGTAACCCAGCTACGGGTTGGGGGACAGGAGTGTCTGGCGAGCGCTGCTGTACAAGGCTGTGAGAAGGGCAGCCCCTTTGTCCTGATTCCACTCTGGCCTGAGGTCGCGGTGCGCGAGGTCACGCCGTCATTAGGGTTCTATGGGTTAAGGGATACGGCATGGGCAGGGCGAATAAGGGTTCAAAGCCGTGCCGGAGAATGGCTGATCATAGTCTCAGACGGAGGGCGCATCAGAATGTGTAAGGTCTCACAAGGAGGTTCATGTCGATGAGACAGCGCGGTTTTTCGCTGACTGAAGTTCTGATTGCCACGGCCATCAGTAGCCTGTTGTTGATTGGCGCATCACGCTTTCTACCCGGATTGCAGCGGGCGGTACTGCTGCAATCCGGCCAGAGAGAGCTGGAAGAAGAGGTCTGGCAGCGCCTGTTTGCTCTTGGCAAACAGCTTCAGCGTGCGGGTTACTGTGCGGGGAACTGCCAGGGGCAGGGGCTGGCGATCGCAAGGCAGGGCAGTTGCGTCATTGTTCGGTGGGATGCCAACAGTAACGGTCGCTGGGATCGCAGTGCATCAGAAAACGACAGCACCGGTTTTCGTCTGGAATCGGGCGCGCTGGAAACCCTTCGTGGGGCAACCTCGTGTGAAGGTAAGGGATGGGAAAAGCTCACGGACCCGGACAGGCTTGCCATCGCGCATTTTGTGGTGAGGAAAGTAACACACGCCGGGTTTGCGCCGGAGCTGAATATCGAACTGTCCGCCCTGCGCAAAGGCGATCAAGGGGAGCCTTATCAGGCTTTGTATACGGTCACGGGGTACAACCTGTGAACCGTCAACGCGGTATGTCTTCGCTGGCGCTGGTTCTGCTTTTACTGGTGCTTGGTACGCTGATCCTCACCGGCCTTAACCAGCAGCTGACAACGTTCAGCGCGCTCGTTGGCGGTGAGAGTCGTTCGCTGCAGCAGCAGGCTTATGTACAGTCAGCGCTTGAGTGGGGCCGCGTTCAGAGTTGGTCACCCGGTCCTGAAGTCCAGTGCAAAAAAGCACCCGCGCGGCAAGTGTGTTTGCGGCGGCTGAGTGAGACCGCTGTTTTACTGATTGCCGGAGTCAACGACCTGCTGCTCTGGCGTTCAGGAGAGATCGTCGACGGTAAAATTCGCTTCTCCCCTCACGGCTGGAGTGATTTTTGCCCGCTAAAGGAGCGTTCGCTATGCCAGCTGCCGTAAGCAAAGAAAAAGGATTTAGCATGGTAGAGGTTCTGCTGGCGATGCTGCTGCTGGTCATCATCGTCATGGCACTGGCCGGCTATCATCGGGCGCTGGCGGCGCGCTTTACGCTATTTAACCAGTATCGCCAGCTCTGGCACCATGCCTGGAATCAGGCCCAGCTCTCAACAAATGTTCTGCCCGCAGGCTGGCAGGCCAGTCGGGTGCAGACAACGCACGCAGGATGTGTCAGCATCACGGTTACACTTATTTCTCCTCTGGGGCGACGCGGTGAGATTACGCGTCTGCATTGCCCGGTTAGCCAGTAGTCGGGAGCGTCTATGTTAAGGGTCTACCACTCAAATCGTCTGGATGTGCTGGAAGCGCTGATGGAATTTATCGTTGAGCGCGAGCGGCTCGACGATCCTTTTGAGCCTGAAATGGTGCTGGTGCAGAGCACCGGTATGGCACAGTGGCTGCAAATGTCGCTTTCCCGTAAGTTTGGCATTGCCGCGAATATTGATTTCCCGCTGCCCGCGAGCTTTATCTGGGAGATGTTTGTTCGCGTGTTGCCGGATATTCCCGAGCAGAGCGCCTTCAACAAGCAGGGCATGAGCTGGAAGCTGATGGCGCTGCTGCCGGAGATGCTGCAGCACGATGAATTCGCCATGCTGCGCCACTACCTCATTGACGATACCGATAAGCGCAAGCTGTTCCAGCTGGCGTCGCGCACCGCCGATCTCTACGACCAATACCTTGTTTACCGTTCTGACTGGTTAATTCGCTGGGAAGCGGGCGAACTGGTTGAAGGGCTACCGGAGGCGCAAATATGGCAGGCACCGCTGTGGAAAGCGCTGGTAGAGCATACGGAGAAACTTGGGCAGCCTAAGTGGCACCGTGCCAACCTGTACGATCGGTTTATCTCGATACTCGAGAATGCGTCGGAGCGTCCAGTCCGGCTGCCGTCACGCGTTTTTATCTGTGGGATATCCGCATTACCGCCTGTTTATCTGAAGGCGTTGAATGCGCTGGGTAAACATATTGATATCCATATTTTGTTCACCAACCCTTGCCGACAGTATTGGGGGGATATCCTCGACGAACGCTGGCTTGCGCGGCTGGTGACTCGCCAGCGAAAGCGTCTTTTTGAAGAACGATCCGTCCCGCTGTTTAAAGACGGTTCGACTGCCGGGCAACTTTTTGATGAAGACGGCATCCAGAACCTGCCCAATCCACTGCTTGCCTCGTGGGGGAAGCTGGGGCGTGATTACATTCACATGCTCTCCGATATAACGTCATCAGGCGAAGGTGACGTTGACGCCTTTGTCGAGATCGCCCCGGATAGCCTGCTGCATAATATTCAGTTAGATATTCTGGATCTGGAAAACCGCGCCGTCATGGGCGTGACGGCGAAAGAGTTTGAGCGCAGCGACAGCAAGCGGAAGCTGGACGCTGAAGATCGCAGTATCACAGTCCATGTTTGTCATAGCCCGCAGCGTGAGGTCGAAGTGCTTCACGATCGGCTGCTGGCGATGCTGCAGGACGACCCTGAACTGACGCCGCGCGATATCGTGGTGATGGTGGCGGACATCGACAGCTACAGCCCCTTTATTCAGGCCGTCTTCGGCAGTGCGACGGGTGAGCGATACCTGCCTTACGCCATCTCTGACCGTCGTGCCCGTCAGTCGCACCCGGCATTGCAGGCATTTGTTACCCTGCTTTCACTGCCGGATAGCCGGTTTGTCTCCGAGGATGTTCTGGCGTTACTGGATGTTCCCGTGCTGGCTGCACGCTTCAACATCAATGAAGAAGGGCTGCGCTACCTTCGCCAGTGGGTAAACGAATCAGGCGTTCGCTGGGGCATCGATGACGATAACGTCCAGGAGTTCGAGCTTCCCCCAACCGGGCAGCATACCTGGCGGTTTGGCCTGACGCGTATGCTGCTGGGCTACGCCATGGAGAGCAGCCAGGGCGAGTGGAACGACGTGCTGCCTTACGATGAGTCCAGCGGTTTGATTGCTGAACTGGTAGGGCATTTAGCTTCTCTGCTGATGCAGCTTAATCGCTGGCGCCGTGAGCTAATGCAGCCGCGTCCGCTTGAAGAGTGGCTCCCGGTTTGCAGGGCGTTACTTAATGATTTCTTCCTGCCAGACAGTGACACCGAAGCAGCGATGGCGCTCATTGAAACGCAGTGGCAGGCTATCGTCGACGAGGGCGTGAATTCCCACTATCACGAGGCGATTCCTTTGTCGCTGCTGAGAGATGAGCTGACGCAGCGCCTTGACCAGGAGCGAATCAGCCAGCGTTTCCTGGCAGGTCCCATCAATATTTGCACCCTGATGCCAATGCGCTCAATTCCCTTTAAAGTGGTCTGTCTGCTTGGCATGAACGACGGGGTTTATCCTCGGACCCTGGCACCGCTGGGGTTTGATTTGATGAGCGCAGATCCAAAGCGGGGTGACCGTAGCCGTCGTGATGATGACCGCTATCTCTTCCTTGAAGCGCTCATCTCCGCTCAAAGTAAGCTCTATATCAGCTATATCGGCCGCTCCATTCAGGACAACAGCGAGCGCTTCCCCTCCGTTCTGGTGCAGGAGCTGGTGGACTATATCGGCCAGAGCCACTATCTGGCTGGCGATGAAGCGCTTAACTGCGATGAAAGCGAGCTGCGGGTGAAGGCGCACATTACCTGTATCCACAGCCGCATGCCGTTTGACCCGGTAAACTATATTGTCAGCGAACAGCAGAGCTATGCCCGCGAATGGCTGCCGGCAGCGAAAAAAGAGGGGCGAGCCCATACGGATTTCATTCAGCCGCTTGACCCGCTGCCCATTAACACCCTGGCTTTCGAACAGCTTCAGCGGTTTTGGGCGCATCCGGTGCGCGCCTTCTTCCAGCAGCGATTGCAGGTCAACTTCCGTTCTGAAGAGAGCGAAATTCCGGATGCAGAACCCTTTACTCTGGAAGGGCTGGAGCGCTATCAGCTCAACCTCCAGCTGCTGAATGCGCTGGTTGAAGAGGAAGATGCTGACAAACTTTACCGCCGCTACCGTGCCGCAGGGCAACTGCCTTATGGCGCCTTTGGGGAAATCGTCTGGGAGGCGCAGTGCCAGGAGATGACCGCGCTGGCGGAGCGCGTAAGGGAGCACCGCCAGCCCGGACAAAGCATCGAAATCGATCTCAGCTGCAATGGTATACAGCTCACGGGCTGGTTAACCCAGGTTCAGCCGGATGGGCTACTGCGCTGGCGGCCTTCTCTGCTCAGCGTTTCACAAGGATTGCAACTCTGGCTGGAACATCTTGTCTACAGTGCGGGTGGGAATAAAGGCGAAAGCCGGATCTTTGTGCGCAAAGAGGGCGAGTGGCGCTTCCCACCCATGGAGGCAGAACAGGCGTTACGCTATCTGTCTTTGTACATTGAGGGCTATCTTCAGGGAATGAACAAACCCCTCCTGTTACTGCCCGAAAGCGGCGGTGCGTGGATAAAAGCCTGTTATGACGCGCAGAATGATGCGATGTTAACGGATGAGGCTTCGCTGCAGAAAGCGCGCAGTAAATTTATGCAGGCCTATGAAGGAAACATGATGGTGCGCGGTGAAGGTGAGGATGTCTGGTATCAACGTTTATGGCGAACGCTTGAGCCAGAATACTTCGAGGCTATTACGGAAGAGGCACAGCGCTACCTGTTACCGTTGTTTAAATTTAATCAGTCCTGAGCGCTGTATAAAAATTGCGCAGCATGGGGTGTTCATTTATGATGCACTTCTTATCACGGACTGATGTACCTAAATAAAGAGATGTTGGCGTGTCCAGCACGCAGTTTGTTAATGATGAAGCCGTGATAAAGAGGTCGTAATGCCAGGCAGCACCTTGTTCAAAGCGTTTGTTTTGTTTGTCGCCCTTTGGGCTCCCGTCACTCAGGCAGACTCCGGTTGGCAACCCGTTCAGGAAACTATCCGTAAGAGCGAAAAAGATACCCGCCAGTATCAGGCTATCCGCCTCGATAACGGGATGACCGTGCTGCTGGTTTCCGATCCGCAGGCGGTGAAATCCCTCTCGGCGTTAGTAGTGCCGGTTGGATCGCTGGAAGATCCTGAGGCGCATCCGGGGCTGGCGCATTACCTCGAACACATGACGCTGATGGGCTCTAAAAAATATCCGCAGCCGGATAGCCTTTCTGAATTCCTGAAAATGCACGGCGGCAGCCACAACGCCAGCACGGCACCGTACCGCACGGCCTTTTATCTCGAAGTCGAAAATGACGCGCTGGCAGGGGCGGTTGATCGTCTTGCCGATGCTATCGCCGCGCCGCTGCTGGATAAACAGTACGCTGACCGCGAGCGCAATGCCGTCAATGCGGAGCTGACCATGGCCCGTACCCGGGACGGTATGCGCATGGCGCAGGTCAGCGCCGAGACCATCAACCCGGCGCATCCGGGGTCACGTTTCTCGGGCGGTAACCTGGAGACGCTGAGCGATAAACCGGGAAGCCCGGTCATTGACGCCCTGCATGCGTTTCGCGACAAATACTACTCCGCCAACCTGATGAAGGCGGTTATCTACAGCAACAAACCGTTGCCGGAGCTTGCCGGTCTGGCGGCACAAACGTTTGGCCGGGTGCCGAATAAAAATATCGACCTGCCGAAGATAGACGTACCGGTTGTCACGGACGCGCAAAAAGGGATCGTCATCCACTACGTCCCTGCCATGCCCCGCAAAGTGCTGCGCGTTGAGTTCCGCATTGATAACAACACCGCCCAGTTTCGCAGTAAAACCGACGAGCTGGTGACCTACCTGATTGGTAACCGCAGCCCGGGAACCTTATCTGACTGGCTGCAAAAACAGGGGCTGGTGGAAGGGATCCGCGCCGATTCCGATCCGGTTGTGAACGGCAATAGCGGCGTGCTGGCGATCTCCGCCACCCTGACCGACAAAGGTCAAGCCAACCGTGATGAAGTGGTGGCGGCTATCTTTAGCTACCTCTCTTTACTGCGCGAGAAAGGCGTCGATAAGCGCTATTTTGATGAACTGGCGCACGTGCTGGATCTCGATTTCCGTTACCCGTCCATTACCCGCGATATGGATTACGTCGAGTGGCTGGCGGATACCATGATCCGCGTGCCGGTGGCGCACACGCTTGACGCGGTCAATATTGCCGATCGTTATGATGCCGAGGCGGTAAAAGCGCGTCTGGCGATGATGACTCCGCAGAATGCCCGCATCTGGTACATCAGCCCGAACGAACCGCATAACAAGACGGCGTACTTTGTTGATGCCCCTTATCAGGTAGACAAAATCAGCGACCAGACCTTCGCCGACTGGCAGAAGAAGGCCGGTGAGATTGCGTTGAAGCTGCCGGAACTGAACCCCTATATTCCGGATGATTTCTCGCTGATCAAAACGACTAAAGATTACCCACATCCGGAGCTCATTATTGATGAGCCGACGCTGCGCGTGGTGTATACCCCAAGCCGTTATTTCGCGAGCGAGCCAAAGGCCGATGTCAGCGTGGTCCTGCGTAACCCTAAAGCGATGAACAGCGCCAAAAATCAGGTAATGTTCGCGCTCAATGACTATCTGGCCGGTATCGCGCTCGATCAGCTCAGCAACCAGGCGGCCGTGGGTGGCATCAGCTTCTCCACCAACGCCAACAACGGTTTGATGCTTAATGCAAATGGCTATACCCAGCGTTTGCCTCAGCTTTTCAAGGCGCTGCTGGAGGGCTACTTTAGCTACACGCCAACGGAAGAGCAGCTTGAGCAGGCTAAATCCTGGTATGCGCAGATGATGGATTCCGCGGAGAAGGGCAAAGCTTACGATCAGGCGCTTATGCCGGCGCAAATGCTGTCGCAAATACCTTATTTCCAGCGTGAAGAACGCCGTGCCTTGCTGCCATCAATCTCATTAAAAGAGGTGCTGGCTTACCGTGACGCGCTGAAAACCAACACGCGCCCGGAGTTTCTTATCGTCGGCAACATGAGCGAAGAACAGGCCAAAACGCTGGCAGAAAATGTCCGCACGCAGCTTGGTTCGAAAGGCGACGAGTGGTGCCGCAACCAGGACGTGCTGGTTGAGAAAAAACAGAATGTGATTTTTGAAAAGGCGGGAAGCAGCACCGATTCCGCGCTGGCCGCGGTGTTTGTGCCAACGGGCTATGATGAATTCGCCAGCTCTGCGCAGAGCGCCGTTCTGGGACAGATTATTCAGCCGTGGTTCTATAACCAACTCCGCACAGAAGAGCAGCTTGGCTACGCGGTGTTTGCCTTCTCGATGAACGTAGGCCGTCAGTGGGGGCTGGGCTTCCTGCTGCAAAGCAGCGACAAACAGCCGGCCTATCTCTGGCAGCGCTATCAGGCGTTCTTCCCCCAGGTGGAAGCAAAACTGCGGGCCATGAAGCCGGAAGAGTTTGCTCAGATCCAGCAGGCCGTCATCGCGCAGGTGATGCAGCCGCCGCAGACGCTGGGCGAAGAGGCGTCGCAGCTGAGCAAAGATTTCGATCGCGGTAATCTGAAATTTGATTCGCGTGATAAAGTAGTGGCCGAGATAAAACAGCTGACGCCGCAGAAGGCTGCCGATTTCTTCCATCAGGCCGTGATTAAGCCGCAGGGCATCACTATCCTGTCTCAGGTTTCCGGTAGCCAGAACGGGAAAACGGACTACGTTAACCCGAAAGGCTGGAAAGTCTGGAAGAGCGTCAGCGCGCTGCAGCAATCTATGCCCTGGAGTAAGAAAGAATGACCGATACCGCTGAGTCCCTTGATCCCTTACGTTTACCTCTGCAGGGTGAACGATTGATTGAAGCCTCAGCGGGAACCGGAAAAACCTTCACCATCGCCGCGCTCTATCTGCGTCTGCTGTTAGGGCTTGGCGGCAACGCCGCTTTTCCACGTCCTTTGAGCGTGGAAGAGCTGCTGGTGGTCACCTTTACCGAGGCTGCCACCGCTGAGCTGCGCGGCCGTATTCGGACCAATATCCACGAACTGCGCATCGCCTGTCTGCGCCAGAGCACGGATAATCCTCTCTACGCGAGCCTTCTGGAAGAGATTGCCGATAAGCAACAGGCAGCCCAGTGGCTGCTCCTCGCGGAAAGGCAGATGGACGAAGCGTCCGTCTTCACCATTCACGGTTTTTGCCAGCGCATGCTGAGCCTGAACGCGTTTGAATCCGGCATGCTGTTTGAACAACAGCTCATTGAAGATGAATCCGTGCTTCGCTATCAGGCCTGCGCGGATTTCTGGCGTCGCCACTGCTATCCGTTACAGCGAGATATTGCCGAAGCGGTACACGCATTGTGGAAGGGGCCCGAAGCGCTGCTGCGCGCTATCGATCGTTATCTTCAGGGGGAAGCGCCGGTCATCAAATCTCCACCGCCAGCGGATGAAACCCTGGCCTCACGCCATGAAAAAATCATCGCGAAAATTGCCGACATCAAGCAAAAATGGATTGAGTCTGTCGGTGAGATTGACGCGATCATCGAGAATTCCGGGATCGACCGACGTAAGTTCAATCGCGGCAACCAGGGCAAATGGATCGAGAAGATCAGCGCGTGGGCGCAGGAAGAGACGCGCGGTTACCAGCTCCCGGACGCGCTGGAGAAATTCTCCCGGCGTTTCCTGGTTGAGCGGACCAAAGCCGACGGCATCGTGCCTGAACATCCCCTGTTTGTGGCGATTGAAGCCCTGCTGGCGGAGCCCCTGACGCTCAACGATCTGATGATCACTCGCGCCATGACGGAGATTCGCGACGCTGTCGCGCGCGAAAAGCGCCGCCGGGGCGAGCTGGGGTTCGACGATATGCTGAGCCGCCTTGATGCGGCGCTGTGCAGTGAAAATGGCGAAGCGCTTGCCGCCGCGATTCGCACCCGCTTTCCGGTTGCGATGATTGACGAATTTCAGGATACCGACCCTCAGCAGTACCGCATTTTCCGCCGTATCTGGCGCCAGCAGCCCGGCACCGCGCTGTTGTTAATCGGCGATCCTAAGCAGGCCATTTACGCCTTCCGCGGTGCGGATATTTTTACCTACATGAAAGCCCGCAGCGAGGTCGACGCGCACTACACGCTCGACACCAACTGGCGCTCGTCTCCCGGCATGGTGGAAAGCGTTAATGCGCTCTTCAGCCGCATGGATACGGCGTTTATGTTCCGGGAGATCCCTTTCCAGCCGGTCAGGTTCGCCCCGAAAAATACCGCGCTGCGCTTCGAGTTTAATGGCGAAACTCAGCCAGCCATGAACTTCTGGCTGCTGGACGGGGAAGGCTGGGGCGTCGCGGACTATCAAAATGCGATGGCCCAGCACTGTGCGGCGCAAATTCGGGACTGGCTCAGCGCAGGCGCGCGCGGTGATGCGCTGCTGTGGAAGGAGGATAAACCAGCCCCGGTAAAGGCATCCGATATCACTGTGCTGGTGCGCAGCCGTCAGGAGGCCGCGCTTATCCGCGATTCCCTGACGCTACTGAATATACCGTCCGTTTACCTCTCCAACCGCGACAGCGTTTTTGAAACGCTGGAAGCCCTTGAGATGCTATGGCTGCTTCAGGCCGTGCTGGCCCCGGAGCGCGAAAGCACGCTGCGCAGCGCCTTAGCGAGCGCGATGCTCGGACTGAACGCGCGTGACATTGATGCGCTCAACAATGACGAAGCCGCGTGGGATGCCGTGGTAGAAGAGTTTGTTCGCTACCGTGAAAAATGGCAGAAGCGCGGCGTGATGGCGATGGTGCGCGAGCTCATGGCACAGCGTCACATTGCGGAGAACATGCTGGCGACAGCGGGCGGCGAACGTCGTCTGACCGATATTTTGCACATCAGCGAGCTGCTCCAGGAGGCGGGTACGCAGCTGGAAAGCGAGCATGCTCTGGTGCGCTGGCTGGCCCAGCAGATTGCCGACCCGAACAGCAATTCCTCAAGCCAGCAGATGCGCCTCGAGAGCGATAAACATCTGGTTCAGATCGTCACCATTCACAAGTCGAAAGGCCTGGAGTATCCGCTGGTCTGGCTGCCGTTTATCGCCAATTATCGCGTGCAGGACCAGGCTTTTTACCACGATCGCGAGTCGTTCGAAGCGGTACTCGATCTCAGCAACGCGGAGTCCAGCGTCGAGCTGGCCGAAGCCGAGCGTCTCGCGGAAGACCTGCGCCTGCTTTATGTGGCGCTGACCCGTTCGGTCTGGCACTGTTCCCTCGGCGTCGCGCCGCTGTTCCGTCGCCGTGGCGAAAAGAGCGGAGAGAGTGATTTTCATCTGAGCGCGCTGGGGCGGCTTATTCAGCGCGGCGAACCTAAAGATGCCGCAGGGCTGCGCCAGTGCATCGAATCACTTTGCTCAGAGCAGGTTGCCCTGTATATTCCCTCCCAGCCCGACAGCAGCCGCTGGCAGACGCCGGAGCAGGGAGAGTCAGCCCTGCATGCCCGCGAGGTGGCTCGCACAATCGCTGACGACTGGCGCGTCACCAGTTACTCCGGTTTACAGCAGCACGGACAGAGTATTGCGCAGGATCTGATGCCAAAACTGGACGTGGATGCCGCAGGGGCCGGGAGCGTGCCCGTCGAGCCGGTGCTCACGCCGCATCAGTTCCCGCGCGGCGCCTCACCGGGCACATTTTTGCACAGCCTCTTTGAAGAGCTGGATTTTACCCAGCCGGTCTCAGAAGAGTGGGTGCTGAAGATGTTACAGAGCGGCGGCTACGACGCACAGTGGCAGCCGGTTCTCACTGAATGGATCGGCGCTATTCTGCACGCGCCGCTCACGGCGCAGGGGATCTCGCTGAGCCAGTTGACCGCCAAAGATAAGCAGGTGGAGATGGAGTTTTATCTCCCCATCGCCAGCCCGCTCAGGGCCGAGGCGCTTGATGCGCTGATCCGCGAGTACGATCCGTTATCCGCCGGGTGCCCGCCGCTGAATTTCCGCCAGGTGCAGGGGATGCTGAAAGGCTTTATCGACCTGGTTTTCCGCCACGAAGGGCGCTACTACCTGCTGGATTACAAATCGAACTGGCTTGGGGCAAACAGCGAAGCCTATACCCGGCAGGCGATGGCCTCAGCGATGCAAATGCATCGCTACGATCTGCAGTATCAGCTCTACACCCTGGCGCTGCACCGTTACCTGCGCCATCGCATGGCCGATTATCGCTATGAAGACCATTTTGGCGGCGTCATTTACCTGTTCCTGCGCGGCGTGGATGCTAACGACCCGCGTTCGGGTATCTTCAGTACCCGTCCGGCTGCGGAGTTGATTGAAAAAATGGATAACCTGTTTGCTGCAAGCACGGAGGAGGTGGCATGACGATGCAGGCGCTACTGCTGGACGCGGTTGAACAACGAGTACTGCGCCACCTGGACGTGCAGTTTGCCATGATGGTGGCGGGCGAAGAGCCTGCCGTCATGCTTGCCGCCGCGATCCTGAGTAAAGATGCGGGGGAGGGGCATGTCTGTTTGCCGCTTTCACGTCTGGTGGTGGATGAGAAAATGCCTCCGGCTTTACAGGCGTGTTTCGCGCTGTTGGGTGATGCAGTGGACTGGCAGGACATATTACTTCGCTCGCCTGCCGTTAGCGGCGCCGATACCGGGACGCCAATGGTTTTGACGGGCGAGCGTTTGTATCTGAACCGGCTGTGGCGTAACGAACTGACGGTGGCGCGCTTTTTCAGCGAGACTAATGCTCCGCTCCCGTGCGATGAAGCACTGATCCGGCAAACGCTGGATACGCTGTTTACCTCTGACGACGCGACAGACTGGCAGAAAGTGGCGGCAGCGGTGGCGTTAACGCGGCGGATATCGGTGATTTCGGGCGGTCCGGGTACCGGTAAAACGACCACCGTGGCAAAGCTGCTTGCCGCGCTGATTCAGTTATCGGGTGAACAAAAGTGTCGTATTCGCCTGGCGGCACCCACCGGTAAAGCGGCTGCACGTCTGACGGAGTCGTTAGGCGGGGCGCTGCAAAAACTGCCGCTTAGCGGGGATCAGCTTGCGCTTTTCCCTAACGAGGCCAGTACGCTGCACCGCTTGCTTGGCGCACAGCCGGGTAGCCAGCGTCTGCGCTACCATGCCGGTAACCCGCTGCATCTGGACGTGCTGGTAGTGGATGAAGCGTCGATGATTGACCTGACGATGATGTCGCGGTTGATTGATGCGTTACCGCCGCACGCGCGCGTCATTTTCCTCGGCGACCGCGATCAGCTAGCCTCCGTGGAGGTCGGGGCCGTGCTGGGCGATATCTGCACCTATGCCAGCCTGGGGTATACCGCTGAACGCGCCGAGGAGCTGGCGCGCCTGACCGGATGTTCGCTCGCGGCTGAAAATCATTTACTTGCGGGGGCGCTGCGCGACAGCCTGTGTTTGCTGCAAAAAAGCTACCGTTTTGGCAGCGACTCCGGCATTGGCCAGCTTGCGGCGGCGGTGAACCGGGGCGACCGCCACACCACCTGTGCGGTATTTGACGGTACCTTCACCGATATTGAGAAAAAATCGCTGCAAACCGGGGAAGAGTATCAGGCGATGCTCGATGACGCCCTGCTGGGGTATCAACATTTTCTGACGTGCGTACAGCAGCAAAGCACGCCGGAGCAGGTTATTGCCGCGTTTGGCGAATACCAGCTGCTCTGCGCGCTGAGGGAAGGACCCTTTGGCGTCAGCGGCCTGAACGACAGGCTGGAACAGCTGCTGGCGCAAAAGCGTAAAATCAACCGTACTCCGCACTCGCGCTGGTATGAAGGCCGGCCGGTGATGATCTCCCGCAACGACAGCGCGCTGGGGTTGTTTAACGGGGATATTGGGATTGCGCTCGATCGCGGACAGGGGCTCCGCGTCTGGTTCCAGATGCCGGACGGGAGCGTGAAGTCTTTCCAGCCCAGCCGTTTGCCCGAGCATGAAACCGCCTGGGCGATGACCGTGCATAAATCCCAGGGCTCTGAGTTTAACCATGCGGCGCTGATCCTGCCCACACAGCTTTCCCCCGTCGTTACCCGCGAGCTGATCTATACCGCCATTACGCGCGCGCGTCAGCGTCTGTCGCTCTATACCGATGAGCGGGTGCTGGTGCAGGCGATTGCCACCCGCACGGAACGCAGAAGCGGGCTGAGCGCGATATTTGAGTCCCTCTGAACGAAAGCCCTCGCCGGACGGTGAGGGCGTCGTATCATCCCAGGTCAGCCATCAGCACTTTTGAACGGCGCTGATAGTTGTACATCTCTTTTTTCGTTTCCGGCAGAGAATCAATATCCACCGGCGTGAACCCGCGCTCCTGGAACCAGTGAATGCTGCGCGTCGTCAGGACGAACAGCTTGCTCAGCCCCATCTGACGCGCCTGTGCCGCCACGCGCTCAAGCAGCATTTCGCCGCGTGAAGAGCTGCGGTAGTCCGGATGCACCGCCACGCAGGCCATTTCTCCGATCTTCTCTTCCGGGAACGGGTAGAGCGCGGCGCAGGCAATGGTCAGATTATCGCGCTGGATAATGGTGAATTTGTCGATCTCCATCTCCAGCTGCTCGCGGGAGCGACGAACCAAAATACCCTGCTGTTCCAGTGGGCGGATCAGCTCCAGAATACCGCCGATATCGTTGATGGTCGCGCGGCGAATCTGCTCCGCACTCTCCATCACAATCTGGGTGCCAATACCGTCGCGGGAGAACAGCTCCTGCAGCAGGGCTCCATCTTCCTGATAGCTGATCAGGTGGCTACGGCGCACGCCGCTGCGGCAGGCCTTCACGGCACCGCGAAGGAAGCGGACGGTGCCGGAGTGGTAATCCCCTTCGGCTTCCAGCGCTTCAACGCGGGCCTGGGCTTCATTCGGAAAGAGTTCCGGCACAATCACCCCTTCATCGTTTACGACGCCCTGGGAGGAGCAAAACCCAATCATTTTTTCCGCCTTCAGCTTGATCGCCAGCTGGGTGGCAATCTCTTCAGACGTCAGGTTAAAGCTTTCGCCGGTTACGGAAACCGCCACCGGTCCCATCAGCACAATGGCGCCGCTCTCCAGCTGACGGTGAATGGCCTCTTCATCAATACGACGAATGCGGCCGCTGTGGCAGTAATCCACGCCATCGTCCACCCCGAGCGGCTGGGCAATGATAAAGTTGCCGCTGACGACGTTGATATGCGCGCCCTGTAGCGGCGTGTTGTTCAGGCTCATCGACAGGCGAGCGGTAATATCCAGCTGCAGCAGCCCCGCCGCCTGTTTCACCAGCTCAAGGGTTTTGGCATCCGTAACGCGGGTGTGTTTGTGGTAAATCGGCTCGTGGTGGTGGGCGGCCAGGTTGGCGTCAATCTGCGGACGCGCGCCATAGACCACCACAAGGCGGATCCCGAGGCTGTGCAGCAGGCCAATGTCATTGACGATGCTGGAAAAATTTTCATGCTCGATGGCTTCGCCGCCCAGCATGATGACAAACGTTTTTCCCCGGTGGGCGTTGATATAGGGAACAGAATGGCGGAATCCCTGGACCAGTTCGGTTCTACGTTCCTTCACCATGACACAACCCTTAATGAATGTTTATTCGTAATTTCTGTATTTTTATTCGATTGTGGGCGCGTGTGCAAGTGCAAATTTTCTGCGACACACAGAAAATAATAAGTAATCCGTGCGTTAACGTATGATTGTTTACCCTTTTATAGATGACAGTTTATGCGTCATTCGTTAAAGTTTTCGGTCAATCTGCACTTTTGTATATCAGTTTGTTTTCTTGCTCGGGAGAAGCATGTCGGGATCCAATTCAGCAATAAGCCGCCGCCGTTTGTTAAAAGGGGCCGGGGCAATGTGGTTGCTTAGCGTCAGCCAGGTCGGTCTTGCCGCCACGAGTCAGGTGGTGGCGGTGCGCGTCTGGCCGTCGTCGACCTATACGCGCGTGACGGTTGAATCCAATCGCGTGCTGAAATATAAGCAATTTGCCCTCAGCAACCCTGAACGCGTGGTGGTGGATCTCGAAGGGGTGAACCTCAACTCCGTGCTGAAAGGTATGGCGGCGCAGATCCGCGGTGACGATCCGTTTATTAAATCGGCGCGCGTCGGGCAGTTTGATCCGCAAACCGTGCGCATGGTGTTTGAGCTTAAGCAGAACGTTAAGCCGCAGCTGTTCGCCCTGGCGCCCGTCGCGACGTTTAATGAGCGTCTGGTGATGGATCTCTACCCGGCGAATGCGACGGATATTCAGGATCCGCTTCTCGCCCTGCTGGAGGATTACAACAAAGGCGATCTTCAGCGTCAGGTGCCGCCTGCGCAAAGCGGCCCGCAGCCGGGGAAAGCAGGGCGCGATCGTCCGATTGTGATCATGCTCGATCCCGGCCACGGCGGCGAAGACTCCGGAGCGGTGGGGAAATACCATACGCGTGAAAAAGACGTGGTGCTGCAAATTGCCCGTCGTCTGAAGGCGTTAATTGATAAAGAGGGCAATATGCGCGCCTACATGACGCGCAATGAGGATGTCTTTATCCCGCTTAAGGTGAGGGTGGCGAAAGCGCAGAAGCAGCGTGCCGATCTGTTCGTCTCGATCCATGCGGATGCCTTTACCAGCCGCCAGCCGAGCGGCTCGTCGGTGTTTGCGCTCTCAACCAAAGGCGCGACCAGTACCGCGGCGCGATACCTTGCGGACACCCAGAACGCCTCGGACCTGATCGGTGGCGTGAGCAAAAGCGGCGACCGCTACGTCGACCACACCATGTTCGACATGGTGCAGTCCCTGACCATTAACGACAGCCTTAAGTTTGGTAAAGCGGTGCTGGGCAAGCTGGGGAACATCAATAAGCTGCACAAAAACAGCGTCGAGCAGGCCGGGTTTGCGGTGCTGAAGGCACCGGATATCCCGTCAATCCTGGTCGAAACCGCGTTTATCAGTAACGTGGAAGAAGAGCGTAAGCTCAAGACGGCAAAGTTCCAGCAGGAGGTGGCGGAGTCGATTCTGGCGGGGATACGGGCGTATTTCTCAGACGGAGCGACGCTGGCGCGACGCGGGTAGGTTTTTAGCCGGGTGAAATGCCCGGCAAATTCACAAACGGCAGATACAAAAAAACACCCTTAAGGGTGTTTATTGTTTTAGAAGTGTTGGTTGCGGGGGCCGGATTTGAACCGACGACCTTCGGGTTATGAGCCCGACGAGCTACCAGGCTGCTCCACCCCGCGTCCGTCTTTCTACTCTTGTAGAAGCTTACTTCTTTAAATTTGATTGGTTGCGGGGGCCGGATTTGAACCGACGACCTTCGGGTTATGAGCCCGACGAGCTACCAGGCTGCTCCACCCCGCGTCCGTCTTTCTACAGTCGTAGAAGATACTTCATCAAATTTTAATTGGTTGCGGGGGCCGGATTTGAACCGACGACCTTCGGGTTATGAGCCCGACGAGCTACCAGGCTGCTCCACCCCGCGTCCGTGGATGCGCACTATACTCGGATAGGTTTGTGATGCAACCCCTTTTTCACATAAATCATTAACTTTGTATGTAAATTGAACGGCATTGCGGCATTTGGACTATTTTTTGCTCAGAATTTGCCAAAGGGCATGCGATCGCATTTCATTCGCTTTGTCGGTTTGTTATCTTCATCATGCGGAAATGGGCAACTTAAAGACGAGATATAATGAAAGGACGTTGGGCGAAGTATCTGATGACGGGCGCAATGGTAGCGATTCTTGCGGCCTGTTCTTCCAAACCGACCGATCGCGGTCAGCAGTATAAAGACGGGAAGTTATCCCAGCCTTTCTCTTTAGTTAATCAGCCTGACGCCGTTGGCGCGCCGATCAACGCCGGGGATTTCTCCGAGCAGGTCTACCAGATCCGTAACGCGTCGCCGCGTCTGTATAGCTCACAGAACAACGTTTATAGCGCGGTACAGGACTGGCTGAAGGCGGGCGGCGATACGCGCAACATGCGCCAGTTTGGTATTGATGCCTGGCAGATGGAAGGGGCTGATAATTACGGCAACGTCCAGTTCACCGGCTATTACACGCCCGTGGTTCAGGCGCGACACACGCGCCAGGGCGAGTTCCAGTATCCTATCTACCGTATGCCGCCAAAACGCGGCCGTCTGCCGTCCCGCGCCGAAATCTACGCCGGTGCGCTGAGCGAAAACTACGTCCTGGCCTACAGCAACTCCCTGATGGATAACTTCATCATGGACGTGCAGGGCAGCGGCTACATTGACTTTGGCGACGGTTCGCCGCTCAACTTCTTCAGCTATGCCGGGAAAAACGGCCATGCCTACCGTAGCATCGGTAAGGTGCTGATCGACCGCGGCGAAGTGAAGAAAGAAGATATGTCGATGCAGGCGATCCGCGAGTGGGGCGAAAAGCACAGTGAAGCCGAGGTGCGCGAGCTGCTGGAGCAGAACCCGTCTTTCGTCTTCTTCAAGCCGCAAAACTTTGCCCCGGTTAAAGGCGCCAGCGCCGTGCCGCTGATTGGTCGCGCGTCGGTGGCATCGGATCGTTCTATCATTCCTGCGGGTACCACGCTGCTGGCGGAAGTCCCTCTGCTCGACAACAACGGCAAGTTCAACGGCAAGTATGAGCTGCGTCTGATGGTAGCTCTGGATGTGGGCGGAGCGATTAAGGGCCAGCACTTTGATATCTATCAGGGCATTGGACCGGATGCCGGCCATCGTGCAGGCTGGTATAACCACTACGGACGCGTATGGGTGCTGAAGGCGGCGCCGGGCACCGGAAACGTATTCAGCGGCTGATTGTGGTATTCTGAGCGCAATACGGATTACTGTTCAGGGTGAGGAAAACCTCACCCTTTTTACATCTGAGGTTTTATGTCTGTGGTAATCAGCGATGCCTGGCGCCAGCGTTTTGGCGGCACGGCACGTCTCTATGGTGAAAAAGCCCTGCAGCTGTTTGCGGATGCGCACGTCTGCGTCGTGGGCATTGGCGGTGTCGGTTCCTGGGCGGCGGAAGCGCTGGCGAGAACCGGGATTGGCGCGATCACGCTGATTGATATGGATGACGTTTGTGTAACCAACACTAACCGTCAGATCCACGCCCTGCGTGACAGCGTCGGCCTGGCGAAGTCCGAGGTGATGGCGGAGCGTATTCGTCTCATCAACCCGGAGTGTCGGGTGACGGTGATCGACGACTTTGTGACGGCAGATAACGTCGCGGAGTACATGAGCAAAGGCTACAGCTACGTGATTGACGCCATCGACAGCGTGCGGCCAAAAGCGGCGCTGATCGCATACTGCCGTCGTTACAAGGTGCCGCTGGTCACGACGGGCGGCGCGGGCGGGCAAATCGATCCCACGCAGATCCAGGTGGCCGACCTGGCGAAAACCATTCAGGATCCGCTGGCGGCCAAGCTGCGTGAACGCCTGAAGAGCGATTTCAACGTGGTGAAGAACAGCAAGGGCAAGCTGGGCGTGGACTGCGTGTTCTCCACCGAAGCGCTGGTCTACCCGCAGGCGGATGGTTCAGTCTGTGCGATGAAAAGCACGGCGGAAGGGCCAAAACGCATGGACTGCGCGTCAGGCTTTGGGGCGGCCACCATGGTAACCGCCTCCTTTGGCTTTGTGGCGGTCTCTCACGCCCTGAAGAAGATGATGGCGAAGGCGGAACGTCAGGCCTGAGCCTGACGGGCTGCGTCCAGCACCGCGTCGCTGAGCGCGATCAGGCCCTGGCCGCGCGAGGCGCTAAGCTGCGCGCGCAGCCCCAGCTCGTCGAACAGCGCCAGCGGCGAGTGTGCCAGCAGCTCCGCCGCGCTTTTCCCTTCTATGGCGGTTAACAATACCGCCAGCAAACCCCGGACGATGCGCCCTTCGCTGTCGCCGAAGAAATGCAGCTTCTCGCCGGAGACGCTTACGCCCAGCCAGACGCGGTTTTCGCAGCCCGCAATCTCTTTCGCCTGCGCTTTAAGATCGTCTGAAAGGGCAGGGAGCTGTTTGCCCAGCAGGATCAGCTGTCGATATTTATCTTCCCACTGCTGGAGCGGGGCGAAGGTCTGTTTTAAGGTCTCTTCAGTGATGACGGTGCCAAACGGATGTCTGGCTAAAGCAGCGCTAGTCATTAATCCACCAGTATTTCAAGGGCGCGGTCAACGGCGCTAACCAGCGCGTCGACGTCGCTTTGGGTGTTATACGGCGCAAACGAGGCGCGCAGGGTACCGGTAACGCCGAGCGCCGCCAGCAGCGGCTGGGCGCAGTGCTGTCCGGCACGCAGGGCAATGCCGTATCCGGCCAGCAGCGTTACCATATCGCTATGATGCACGCCCGCAAAATCAAAGGCGAGCAGGCTGGAATCCTGCACGCGGAACGAGCGGAAACCCGGGCGTTTTTTCAGCTCTTCTTCGGCAAGAGTGGCAAGACCCCGGCTCCAGCTTTCGGCCTGTACGCTGTCCGTTTCAGCCAGCCATTCCAGCGCCGCGCTTAAGCCAATGACGCCCGCTACGTTCGGCGTGCCGGCTTCCAGACGATAGGGGACATCCTGCGTTTTGAAGCCATCGAACGACACTTCGGTAATCATTTTGCCGCCGCCGAGCCACGGCGTCATTTTTGCCAGCAGCTCCGGCTTACCGTACAGCGCGCCAATCCCGGTTGGCCCGTAGAGCTTGTGTCCGGAGAAGGCATAGAAGTCGATATCCAGCGCCTGCACATCAGCAGGGAAATGGACCACGCCCTGAGCGCCGTCGACCATCACAACCACGCCGCTGGCGTGGGCAATCTCAATGGCGCGAGCCAGATCCGGACAGCCGCCGGTGACGTTGGACATTTGCCCCAGCGCCAGAATGCGGCTGCGCGGCGTAATCAGTTCAGGTAAATGCGCCACGTCTGGCAGTAAGTCTGCACCCAATGGGAGCTTAACAACGCGCGCCCCCGTTTGCTCCGCCACCATCAGCCAGGGCACCAGGTTAGCGTGGTGTTCCGCCTCGCTGACGATGATTTCATCGCCCGGCTGAAGCAGTGGGCGAGCATAGCTCTGGGCCATCATATTGATGGCTTCGGTCGTGCCGCGCGTCCAGACGATATTTTTCCCGCTTTCGGCATTAATCAGGCGTGCAACCTGATCCCGTGCGGCTTCATAGCGCGCGGTCAGGCGCTGCGCTTCGGCAAACTGGCTGCGATGTACGTTGCCGGCGCTCAGGCTGTAGAAATGCTGCGTGGCCTCGATCACCGCCTGAGGCTTCAGGGCCGTGGCGGCGCTATCAAGGTAAATACCGGCATCGGCCAGCGCCGGAAACTGTGCGCGAAACTGCGCAGGACTGAAAGCGTTCATGGAATTCCTCGTGTCGATAGAGAGATCGTCGCGCAATTTCAGCGGCAGGGCAAGGAGGTTGATATCTATCAGATTCGTCTGCTTATCCTGGCGACCTCGAAAAAGCAGGTTATGCTAAATAGTGTTAGGCGGATGTTTTAGCCTGTTATAAATCGAGGTTTGAATAGCATTAATTGCTAAAGGAGAATAATCATGAATAAGACAGCTGCAATCATTTCTGCCTGTGCGTTTACTTTTGCCCTGAGCGCCTGTTCTGGTAACAACTACGTGATGCACACAAACGATGGTCGTTCTATCGTTTCGGAAGGGAAACCGACTACCGATAACGATACCGGGATGATTTCGTACAAAGATGCTAACGGGAACAAGCAGCAGATCAACCGCACGGACGTGAAAGAGATGAAAGAGATCGAGCATTAACCGATCGCAGGCGAAAAAAAAGCACCGCAAATTGGCGGTGCTACATTAATCACTATGGACAGACAGGGTAAATGTACAGGAAGTGAAAAATTGGTAGCGTTGCTACCGTGGTCTGAATCGCAGACCAATTGCAAACACAACAACACAACATCACAACCGTAAGCCAAAAGCCCTTCAGAACACGCATTCCGAAAAAAGCTCTTCGTTCCGGCTCAGGAAGTGCCGCCACTATAGGTATTTGCTGGTAGTTCCTCAACGGACAAATTATAATGGCTCAGATAAAAAAAACTAATAGGTTAAACGTTGTTTCCTGTTTGTTAAATTCCGTTAACATCTAAGCCAGATAACCATGTCAAAGCGATTGCCACCCCTTAATGCATTACGCGTTTTTGATGCAGCAGCACGTCACCTGAGCTTCACCCGTGCGGCAGATGAGCTTTTTGTGACACAGGCCGCAGTAAGTCACCAAATCAAGTCCCTGGAGGATTTCCTGGGCCTTAAGCTGTTCCGCCGACGCAATCGTTCCTTGCTGCTGACCGAAGAGGGGCAGAGCTATTTTCAGGATATTAAAGAGATTTTTTCCCAGCTTACGGAAGCCACGCGTAAGCTGCAGGCCCGCAGTGCAAAAGGTGCCCTGACTGTTAGTTTATTGCCCAGTTTTGCTATTCAGTGGCTGGTGCCAAGACTCTCAAGCTTTAACTCAGCTTATCCGGGGATCGATGTTCGAATCCAGGCGGTGGATCGTCAGGAAGACAAGCTGGCGGATGATGTGGATGTCGCCATTTTTTATGGTCGCGGCAACTGGCCGGGCTTGCGTGTTGAAAAATTATACGCAGAATATCTGCTGCCGGTCTGTTCGCCGCTGCTTTTAACGGGCGACAAGGCGCTGAAAACACCCGCTGACCTGGCGCAGCATACGCTTTTACATGATGCCTCTCGCCGCGACTGGCAAACTTATACCCGTCAATTAGGTCTTAGTCATATAAACGTGCAGCAGGGCCCCATTTTTAGCCACAGTGCGATGGTGCTACAGGCTGCCATTCACGGACAGGGCGTGGCGTTGGCGAACAACGTGATGGCGCAATCCGAAATTGAGGCAGGCCGTCTGGTGTGCCCATTTAATGATGTACTGGTCAGCAAGAATGCGTTTTATCTGGTTTGTCATGACAGCCAGGCAGAACTGGGTAAAATAGCCGCCTTCCGGCAGTGGATACTGGCGAAAGCGGCAAGCGAGCAAGAAAAATTCCGCTTCAGGTATGAACAATAACGTTTGTGTGCCGGGCACGCATTAATTCAGGACTTAAACATGACCAGCCGATTCATGCTGATTTTTGCCGCGGTGAGTGGCTTTATTTTTGTTGCACTGGGCGCCTTTGGCGCGCACGTATTGAGCAAGACGTTGGGCGCCGTCGAGATGGGCTGGATCCAGACCGGCCTTGAATACCAGGCGTTCCATACCCTGGCTATTTTTGGGCTGGCGGTGGCGATGCAGCGCCGGATCAGCATCTGGTTTTACTGGAGTAGCGTATTTATGGCGCTGGGTACCGTGCTGTTCAGCGGCAGCCTTTACTGCCTGGCACTCTCGCATTTGCGCCTGTGGGCGTTTGTTACACCTGTCGGCGGCGTCAGCTTCCTGGCGGGTTGGGTATTAATGTTTATCGGAGCTATCCGTCTGAAACGCAAGGGCGTTGTTCATGAATAAGGTTGTTTTATATTGTCGCCCGGGGTTTGAGAAAGAGTGCGCCGCGGAAATTACCGATAAAGCGGCGAAGCGCGAAGTCTTCGGCTTTGCCCGCGTCAAAGAGAATGCGGGCTATGTGGTATTCGAATGTTATCAGCCAGAAGACGCCGACAAGCTGGCGCGCGAGCTGCCGTTCAGCTCGCTGATCTTCGCCCGCCAGATGTTCGTCGCGGGTGAGCTGCTGAAAGATCTTCCGCCTGAAGACCGCATCACGCCGATTGTGGGCATGCTGCAGGGCGTGGTGGAGAAGGGCGGCGACCTGCGCGTTGAGGTTGCCGATACCAACGAAAGCAAAGAGCTGATGAAGTTTTGCCGTAAGTTCACCGTGCCGCTGCGCGCTGCGCTGCGTGACGCGGGCATACTGACAAACTACGAAACGCCGAAGCGTCCGGTGGTGCATATCTTCTTTATCGCACCGGGCTGCTGCTATGCGGGCTACTCGTTCACCAATAACAATTCGCCATTCTTTATGGGCATCCCGCGCCTGAAGTTCCCGGCAGATGCGCCGAGCCGCTCAACCCTGAAGCTGGAAGAGGCGTTTCACGTCTTTATCCCGGCAGACGAGTGGGATGAGCGTCTGGCTAACGGCATGTATGCCGTCGATCTCGGCGCGTGCCCGGGCGGCTGGACCTATCAGCTGGTGAAACGCAACATGTGGGTGTCGTCCGTGGATAACGGCCCAATGGCGCAAAGCCTGATGGACACCGGGCAGGTCACCTGGCTGCGTGAAGATGGTTTCCGCTATCGCCCAACCCGCAACAATATCTCGTGGATGGTGTGCGACATGGTGGAGAAGCCGGCGAAAGTTGCCGCGCTGATGGCCTCCTGGCTGGTGAACGGCTGGTGCCGTGAGACCATTTTCAACCTCAAGCTGCCGATGAAAAAGCGCTACGAGGAGGTATCCCAGAACCTGGCCTATATTCAGGCGCAGCTGGATGAGCACGGTATTAACGTGGAGATCCAGGCGCGTCAGCTATACCACGACCGCGAAGAGGTGACGGTACACATTCGTCGCTGGTGGGCGGCTGTAGGTGGGCGTCGCGACGAGCGATAATTCAATGTTTCCCCTCACCCCGGCCCTCTCCCCAAAGGGGCGAGGGGGAAAAGACCGCACCGAGCAGTCCCCTCTCCCCTATGGGGAGAGGGTTAGGGTGAGGGGGAGCTTAACGCTCTAACCTTAACTGCTGCAAATTCCCGTCCAGCTGTAAATCCGTCCGTAACGTCGCGACATCCCGGCAGATAAACGCCATCTCTTTATGCGCTTCCAGCTTTTTGCGCCACTTTTCCGGCACGTCATCCAGACGAGCGTAAATCCCTTCCAGACTCTGAAAATCGGTCAGCAACTGGGCGGCACTCTTTGGACCAATACCGGCGACACCCGGAACCTTAGAGCTGCTGATTCCCGCCAGACCCCAGTAGTCCGGCAGTTGCTCAGGCGAGACGCCAAACTCGCTGGCAATAAACGGCGCGTCCAGCCAGCGTTTCTGAAAATAATCGCGAATGCGGATCGTGGGGGAGAGAAGCTGGCAGTAGCCTTTGTCGGTTGAAACGATTGTCGCCTGGTGTCCTGCGCTGGCCACTTTTACCGCAAGCGTCGCGGCCAGATCGTCAGCTTCATTGCCGTGTGAGACCCAGCAGGGAACGCCGCGCTGCTCAAAGGCGGCACGCAGGGCGGGCATTTCGGCATGCAGATCGTCCGGCATCGGCGCGCGTCCGGCCTTGTAGTCAGGCAGGCGCTGATGTCGCCAGCCGCTGTTGCGCGCTTCGTCATCAAACACGGCCACGACGTGCGTCGGCTCGCTGTGGCGAATAAGCTGCTCCAGCGCGTGCAGGCAGGTGTCCTTGCAGGGCGTGCCCTGTACCGCATGGATACGGCGAATCAGATTAAGCGCGTCGACGATAAGCAAATGAACGGCCACAGATAATCTCCCTTCTATCTAATGCGTGAAGGGTAACACTGTCAGCAGCGTGAAACTATGAATGGAGGGGAAAACAGGAAGAAGCCTCGCAAAACGAGGCTTACTGAGAGGCTTAATCGCAGGTTACGATCTTCATCGCCAGGCCGCCGCGAGAGGTTTCGCGGTATTTGGCGTTCATATCTTTACCGGTTTCGTACATGGTTTCGATAACTTTATCGAGACAGACGCGCGGTTCGCTGGT
The DNA here is from genome assembly GCF_026344075.1 of Enterobacter nematophilus. NCBI lineage: Bacteria > Pseudomonadati > Pseudomonadota > Gammaproteobacteria > Enterobacterales > Enterobacteriaceae > Enterobacter > Enterobacter nematophilus. The sequence continues at coordinate 499,451 of NZ_JAPKNE010000003.1, forward strand.
GCGGCGCAGCGCCATACGCGCCGCGTTCACCGCCTTGACGGAGGCAATCGCGTTACGCTCGATGCACGGTACCTGTACCTGTCCGGCAACCGGATCGCAGGTCAGCCCCAGGTTATGTTCCATGCCGATTTCCGCAGCGATGCACACCTGCGCCGGGCTTGCGCCCAACAGCTCCGCCAGGCCCGCCGCCGCCATGGAGCATGCCACGCCGACTTCACCCTGACAGCCCACTTCCGCACCGGAAATGGAGGCGTTCATTTTATACAGCGAACCAATCGCGCTGGCGACCAGCAGGTAGCGCGCCAGGGAGTTAGCGTTCACTTCACGGATAAACTTGTCGTAGTACGCCAGCACGGCCGGAACGATACCGCAGGCACCGTTGGTTGGCGCAGTGACCACGCGGCCGCCTGCGGCGTTCTCTTCGTTCACCGCCAGGGCGAACATGTTGATCCAGTCCACGACGGCCATCGGGTCCGTTGTCGTTTTGTCGGTGCTTACCAGCATACGCCGCAGCGCCGCCGCACGACGCGGTACGCGAAGCTTGCCCGGCAGAACGCCTTCGGTGGTGATCCCGCGCTCAATGCCGCCGCGCATCACTTCCCAGACGCTAGCGAAGTGCTGTTCCAGCTCCTCTTTGCTGTGAAGGGCCAGCTCGTTTTTCATCATCAGGCCGGAGAGGGAAAGTCCCGTCTCCTGGCAGTGACGCTGGAGGTCCGCCGCGGTTTTGTACGGATACGGCACCTCAACAGTAGAGGTACTGGTTTGACCAAAGTGGTCTTCGTCGACGATAAAGCCGCCGCCGATGGAGTAATACGTCTGGCTGTAAACCGCTTTGTCGCCGGCCAGCGCGGTAATGCGCATGCCGTTTTCGTGCAGCGACAGGTTGTCCGCATGGAAATTCATGCAGTGGTCAACCGGAAATTCAACCTCATGCTCACCGTTTGCCAGCAGCAAACGACCGTGGGTGTTTACGTCCTGGATGAAGCCAGGGATCGCGTCAATATCAACGGTATCCGGCAGATTTCCCGCCAGGCCCATGATAATGGCGATATCGGTATGGTGGCCTTTCCCGGTCAGGGAAAGCGAGCCGTACACATCGACAACCACGCGGGTGATGTCGTGCAGAATGCCGCGTGCAATCAAGTCATCCGTGAACTGCTTACCGGCTTTCATTGGTCCGACGGTGTGAGAGCTGGAAGGACCAATACCGATTTTGAAAATATCGAATACGCTAATCATGATGCGTCCATTGCTTTCAGTCAGAGGGGGAGATGTGCGCCGCCCGAAGGCGGCGCGGGCGTTCATCAGAACATGGTGTACAGGGAGTAGAAGATCGCAGAGATAGCGATAAGACCCATGATCACCACAAACACGTTGCTGACCTGGCCGCTGTACTTGCGCATGGCAGGCACTTTCTGAATCGCGTACATCGGCATCAGGAACAGAATCATCGCGATAACCGGGCCACCCAGGGTTTCAATCATGCCCAGGATGCTTGGGTTCAGGGTCGCTACCGCCCAGGTGGTGAGCAGCATGAACAGTGCAGTGATTTTGTTCAGCTTGTTGATTTCAATGCTCTTACCTTTACCGCGCAGAGATTTAATCACCATACCGTTGAAGCCTTCACGCGCGCCCAGGTAGTGGCCCAGGAAGGATTTGGTGATGGCGATCATCGCGATGATCGGTGCCATCCACGCAATCAGCGGCGCGTTAAAGTGGTTCGCCAGGTAAGACAGAATAGAGATGTTCTGCTCTTTCGCTGCCGCCAGGTCCGCCGGGGAGAGGCTCAGTACGCAGCTGAAGACGAAGAACATAACGGTCAGCACCATCATCACGTGAGCGCGGGCCAGGATGCTGGAGCACTTCTTCTCTGCGCCATTACCGTACTCTTCGCGTTTCGCCACGGCGAAAGAGGAGATGATTGGGGAGTGGTTGAAGGAGAAGACCATTACCGGGATCGCCAGCCACAGGGTCATCAGCAGGCCGTTACCGGTCGCAGACGCGCTGCTCAGGGACAGGGTTTCCAGCGCTGCGCCGTTCCACTGTGGGATCAGGTAGCAGGCCAGCAGCATCAGCGCAGCCACAAACGGGAAGACCAGCACGCTCATGGCTTTAACAATCATCTGCTCGCCGAAGCGCACGATGGTCATCATGCCGACGATCAGGATCAGAGACAGAATGGCACGCGGTGGCGGCGTCATGTGCAGCTGGTGCGTCATGAAGCTTTCAACGGTGTTGGTGATTGCCACGCTGTAAACCAGCAGGATGGGGTAAATCGCGAAGAAGTAGAGCAGGGTAATCAGTTTACCTGCGCCAACGCCGAAGTGCTCTTCAACCACTTCGGTGATGTCTTCGCCCGGGTTTTTACCGGACAGCACGAAGCGGGTCAGACCGCGGTGTGCGAAGAAGGTCATCGGGAAGGCGATGATGGCCATGATGATCAGCGGAATCAGACCGCCGACGCCTGCGTTGATAGGAAGGAACAGTACACCAGCGCCGATTGCCGTGCCGTAAAGGCCCAGCATCCACATGGTATCCGTTTTGCGCCAACCACTTCGGGATTCAATCGAAGCAACGGTGCTGGTTTGAGTGGTTTCCATCTGTATCTCCTGGAGGAAGCAAATTGTCAGGTTTTTAGTCAAATCCGATGAAAAAGTGCCTGACGGTAATATGAAATTCGTTCAGTGACGGTTTTTTAATAATTTTCGCCCGTAACTATTGGCGGGCGGAAAGATACATTCTCGTTATGAATCTATCAGTGATCGCGATCCCAAATGCAATAATCCACTTATGATGTGGGCATCTTTAGACCATTTATCTGTTAAAAAAACATCAAATAGAATTTACGCGCGCGAAGGCTACCACCAACGACATGTGAGCTAAAAGAGCCGCCCGCGAGATAGGTGTCTTTCGCTGTAAAGATAGGGGTTTTTAGTATTTTCTTGCAGGTAATTTAGTTTAAGGCTGATTATTTACGGTTGTTAAATGGAGGTAATCGATTGCGTTGGCCGTCAGTTTGTTAAAGCTATAAGTAAAGCCTATGAATTGATTCGGTAATAAAAAAAGCCGGGACCCGCTACAGGGCGCCCCGGCTTTGAGAAGAAGAAACTAAGGGTTACGTGCAGATTTCGTAGCACGGAATGTAGGCTGAACCCGGCAACTTCATGCGGTGTTGAGCCACAAAGCCCTGCAGCATGTCGTCCATACGGCGCATCATTTCCGGGTCACCGTGGATCTTGTACGGACCATACTGCTCAATCGCGCGGATGCCCATCTCCTTCACGTTGCCCGCCACAATCCCGGAGAAGGCGCGACGCAGGTCGGCGGCCAGCACTTCCACCGGCTGGTCCGGGTAGAGTTTCAGGTTCGCCATATTTTCATGGGTCGGCTCGAACGGGATCTGCAGGTCAGGCGCAATACGGATTGACCAGTTAAAGCTGTAGGCATCGCCGGTATCACGACGATTCTCTTTCACCAGCGGCATCGCTTTTTTCATCTGGCGCGCCACTTCCGCCGCGTCATCAATGATGATGCGGTAGTGACGACGCGCGGCTTCTCCCAGCGTATGCACGATAAACTCGTCCAGCACGCGGAAGTAGTCGGCGCTCTCTTTTGGCCCGGTCAGGATCAGCGGCAGAACCTGATCTTTGTTGGCCGGGTTCATCAGAATCCCCAGCAGATAGAGCAGCTCTTCCGCCGTTCCCACGCCGCCCGGGAAGATGATAATCCCGTGAGCGATACGGACAAACGCCTCAAGGCGCTTCTCGATATCCGGCATGATAATCAGCTCATTGACCAGCGGGTTAGGCGGCTCAGCGGCAATGATTGACGGCTCGGTCATGCCGATAAACCGCCCCTCTTTGTAACGCTGCTGCGCGTGACCCACCGCTGCGCCCTTCATTGGTGCTTCCATTGCACCCGGACCACAGCCGGTACAGATATTCAGCTCGCGCAGGCCAAGCTGCGTTCCGACCCGACGGGCATAGAGATATTCGGTTTCGTTAATCGAGTGGCCGCCCCAGCAGACGACCATGTTCGGTGCTTCGCCAACGTGCAGGGCGCGAGCGTTGCGCAGAATAGAGAACACCAGGTTGGTGATATGGACCGAGCTTTCCAGGTCGAGATGCTGGAAGCGGCCTGCGTTGTGGATCTGCCCGTTAACAAACAGGATGTCACGCAGCACCGCAAACAGGTTAGCCTGAAGGGAACGAATGATACGCCCGTCGACAAAGGCCTCTTCCGGCGGGTTGATCACTTCCAGCTTCACGCCGCGCTCGCGGCGCAGCACGTTAATATCAAAGCTTTCGAAGCGGGACAGCAGTTCTTTACTGTTATCTGTCAGGCTTCCGGAGTTCAGTACGGCAAGTGAACAGTTACGAAACAGTTGATAAAGATCGCTGCTGGCCGTGCGTTTAAGCATGTCCACTTCCAGCTGCGACAACATATCCATTGAGCCAAGCGGGCTAATATGTGTAATCAAGTGAGCTCCTTATGGGACGATTATCGTCATTCCCTTTGATTACAATAGCCCTGCCGCGTGACGTTTCACAACACTTCGGCGGAATACCGCACGCATATTGTGAAAATATTTATATTATTGACGCACAAGCCGGCCCGTTGCGGGCACAAAATCGGTGTTGGTGCGCCACGGGTTAATGTCCAGCCCGCCACGGCGGGTATAGCGCGCATAAACGCTCAGCTTCTCCGGCTGGCAGAAACGCTGAATATCGTTAAAAATACGCTCCACGCACTGCTCGTGAAATTCGTTGTGATGGCGGAATGACACCAGATAGCGCAGCAGTTTTTCCCGGTCAATTTTCGGGCCGCGGTACTGGATCTGCACCGAGCCCCAGTCCGGCTGGTGGGTAATCAGGCAGTTGGACTTCAGCAGATGGCTGACCAGCGTCTCTTCAACCACTTTTCCGTTCGCCGCGTTTTCGAGGTAATCGGCGCTGAATTCATAATTCTCTACCTCGATGTCCTGCTCGTCGATGCAGGTTCCGTGGAAGTGGGCAATCGGCTGTCCCTCCAGCTCGTGCAGGCGGTACAGCGAAACGCTCACCTTTCCCTGTGCGCAGGCGGTTAAATCGCGCTCCAGCGTCTGCTGAACATCATCCCAGCTATTGAATTTGCTCTGGTTAAAGCTGTTGAGATAGAGCTTAAAGCTTTTGGATTCCACCAGGTTCTGACTGGCGTAATCCAGCTCAACGTGGCCGACCGCCACCTGGGGCAGGCCGCGGGCGTTAAGCCAGGAGAGTTCGTACAGCGTCCAGATATCGCCGCCGACAAACGGCAGTGCGTCCGCATGCAGTCCAAGCGGATCGCGGTTCAGGCTGCGCGGCACGCCCTGCAGCAGGCCTGCATCGTAGGTATCGCGGTAATCGGTCGATTTACCCAGCGTTAGGCCGGTTAACGCCTGATGATTTTCGTAAGACATGTTTCATAGCCACTTTACAGGTACACTTATGGGCAGAGTTTATCCTGTCTTACAAGAAGAGAGAAATCGGTGGACATCGAAACTGCAAATGCCCTTACTACCTTTACGACCCGCTATTGCGACGCATGGCATGAAAAGCACGGAACATGGCCGCAAAGCGCTGATTTATATGGCGTGCCGTCGCCGTGCATTATCTCTTCGCAGGATGACTATGTTATCTGGCAGCCGAAGCCCAATACCGCTGAGCAAAATGTAAATGCGGTTGAACGGGCTATGGACCTTGTGGTACAACCAGCGGTTCACGCGTTTTATGCCACGCAGTTTGCAGGGGATATGCCCGCGCGCTTTGGTGATTTGACGCTGACGCTGTTGCAGACCTGGAGCGAAGACGATCTGCAGCGTGTTCAGGAAAACCTGATTGGTCATCTGGTCACGCAAAAACGCCTTAAGCTTTCTTCGACGCTCTTTATTGCCACGCTGGACAGCGAACTGGATGTGATATCCGTCTGCAACCTGTCCGGGGAAGTGATTAAAGAGACCATCGGTACCCGCAATCGCGAAACGCTCGCCCCCTCTCTTGCGGATTTCCTTACCCGGCTTGAGCCACTTCTGTAATCCATGATGCTACGGCGCGTGTGAGAGATCTCTTACAAGGTTTGTGAGAGATCGCTGGATCATTCAGTATTGCCTTATTTAATTCAGATTAATATCACTCTGTTTTTCAAAGAATTAGTTGTTCATCGCATCTTTTTTAGGGATTTCTTACGGCTTACAGTGCTGCAAGGGTGGGTTGTAAGACGAAGCGGAATAGCGGATTCTATCTCCGTCGACAGGAAGCCGACACGAGAAACGAACATCAGGATGATGGCGTTTCTTACTCAGGACACGTCAGGATGGCGCTGCAGGAAGGCTTCAGGATGAAGCAAAAGGATAACGCAGGACGCGTAAGGGACACCTCCAGGAAGGAGAACGAGAACCGAACAGGATGGTCGGTGGGTCAGGAAGGCCAGGACGTTTCAGGATGAAACAAACACGTCAGGAAGATGTGTGCAGGATGCAAAAGGTAGAAGGATGACCACGCCTTCGGGCATCAGGAAAAGTTGTCACGGAAGAGCAGGGAGCACGAATTGTAGCTGGAATGCTGCGAAACGAACCGGGAGCACTGTTTTTACAGTGCTCCCTTTTTTATTTCTGTCTTCCGCAATGCTATGCTGCGCGCCGTTCACTTTTTCAGTTGAGGTTACTATGACGCAACACGATAGCGTTCGTGCTCAGTTGCACGCCATCGAAGCCCTTTTGCGCCAGCATCAGCTGTGGCAGGAGACCGCGCCGAATCCGGAAGCGTTCGCCAGTACCCAGCCATTTTGCCTGGATACGCTGGCACCGTTCGAGTGGCTCCAGTGGGTATTAATTCCGCGCATGCACGCGTTGCTGGAAGGCGGCCACCCGCTGCCGCAGGCGTTTGCCGTTTCTCCCTACTATGAAATGGCGCTTGAGGCGACGCACCCTGCGCGTGATGTGATGCTGGTTGAGCTGGAAAAACTGGACGCCCTGTTTGCCGGTGAAGAGGCATGACGCTGGAAATCCTCTATCAGGACGAGTGGCTGGTGGCGGTGAATAAACCGTCTGGCTGGCTGGTGCACCGCAGCTGGCTGGATCGCGACGAGAAAGTGGTGGTGATGCAAACCGTGCGCGACCAGATTGGTCAGCATGTTTTTACCGCCCATCGTCTCGACAGGCCCACTTCCGGCGTGCTGCTGATGGGGCTTTCCAGCGAGGCGGGCCGCCTGCTGGCGCAGCAGTTCGAGCAGCATCAGATCCAGAAGCGCTACCACGCGATCGTTCGTGGCTGGCTGACTGGCTCCGACACGCTGGACTATCCGCTGGTGGAGGAGCTGGACAAAATCGCCGATAAATTTGCCCGCGATGACAAAGGCCCGCAGCCCGCGGTGACGGACTATCGCGGCATGGCGACAACGGAAATGCCGGTAGCAACCAGCAAATTCCCCACCACGCGCTACAGCCTGGTTGAGCTTTTGCCCAAAACCGGACGCAAGCACCAGCTTCGCCGCCACCTTGCGCACCTGCGCCACCCGATAATTGGCGACAGCAAGCACGGCGATCTGCGCCAGAACCGCAGCGCGGCAGAGCACTTTGGCTGTAACCGATTGATGCTGCATGCCAGCGAGCTTAGCCTGACTCACCCTTTTACCGGTGAACCACTGATTATTCACGCTGGGCTGGACGACGTCTGGATGCAGGCGCTGTCACAGTTTGGCTGGCGGGGACAACTCCCCGAAAATGAAAGGGTTGAGTTTGTATCGGGCAACGTTCAGGATGAACGGTAAGCGCAATAATTACGGGAGCAAAGCATGGCTGAAGTAGGCATTTTTGTCGGCACGATGTACGGCAACTCGCTGCTGGTAGCGGAAGAGGCTGAGGCGATTTTGGCAAGCCAGGGCCATAAAGCCACGGTCTATGAAGACCCGGAGCTGGCGGACTGGGAAAAGTATAAAGATAAATACATTCTGGTGGTGACCTCCACCACCGGTCAGGGCGATCTTCCGGACAGCATCGTGCCGCTTTTCCAGGGCATTAAAGACCAGTTTGGCTACCAGCCAGACGTTCACTACGGCATCATTGCCCTGGGCGATAGCTCATACGCCAACTTCTGCGGCGGCGGCAAGCAGTTCGATGCGCTTCTTCAGGAACAGGGCGCCCAGCGCGTCGGCGAGATGCTGCTGATTGATGCCGGTGAGCATCCTGAACCCGAAAGCGAGTCGAACCCGTGGGTTGAACACTGGGCAACGCTCCTTAAATAGTTCGTAGGCCGGGTAAGGCGTAGCCGCCACCCGGCAATACACCCCGCACCAAACGCCAATTCCGTGAACCACCTTCCACTCACCTGGGCTTATGCCATAAACAACCTCTCACATACCCATTAATACTGTGTTATTGCACGGTGAGAGAACGCGTCACTCCTTCATATACTTCTCCGGTCACAATAAAACGGCTTCAGGCCGTACTAAAACGACAAAACTCATCTCATTCTGATTACCCTACCGGTGCTGTACAGAATGAACAGGCGAAAGCTATGTTTCAGGAGTGCAACAATGAGTACATTAAGCCACGCAGCGAGCGGCGCTGAAAAGCGCACCAATGCCCGCTACTGGATAGTGGTGATGCTGTTTATCGTCACGTCCTTTAACTATGGTGACCGCGCCACGCTGTCGATTGCCGGCTCGGAAATGGCAAAAGACATCGGCCTTGATCCGGTGGGCATGGGTTACGTTTTCTCTGCATTCTCGTGGGCCTACGTTATCGGCCAAATTCCTGGCGGCTGGCTGCTGGACCGTTTTGGCTCTAAACGCGTCTATTTCTGGTCCATCTTTATCTGGTCTGCTTTTACCCTTTTGCAGGGTTTCGTCGATATCTTCAGCGGCTTCGGCATTATCGTGGCGCTCTTTACGCTGCGCTTCCTGGTGGGCCTGGCGGAAGCCCCTTCCTTCCCGGGCAACAGCCGCATCGTCGCGGCCTGGTTCCCGGCGCAGGAGAGGGGAACGGCGGTGGCAATTTTTAACTCCGCCCAGTATTTCGCGACGGTGATCTTTGCGCCCATTATGGGCTGGTTGACGCATGAGGTGGGCTGGTCGCATGTCTTCTTCTTCATGGGCGGGCTTGGGATCGTCATCAGCTTTATCTGGCTGAAAGTGATCCACGAACCGAATCAGCACCCCGGCGTGAACAAGAAGGAGTTGGAATACATTGCCGAGGGCGGGGCGCTGATCAATATGGATCAGAAATCTGACAAAGCAAAAGTCCCGTTCAGCCAGAAATGGGCGCAGATCAAACAGCTCGTCGGCTCGCGCATGATGATCGGTATCTATCTCGGCCAGTACTGTATCAACGCCTTAACCTACTTCTTTATCACCTGGTTCCCGGTGTATCTGGTGCAGGCGCGCGGCATGTCGATCCTGAAGGCGGGGTTTGTTGCCTCGGTTCCGGCAATCTGCGGCTTCATCGGCGGCGTGCTTGGCGGGGTCATTTCCGACTGGCTGATGCGCCGCACCGGCTCGCTGAACATCGCGCGTAAAACGCCGATTGTGCTCGGCATGCTGCTCTCCATGACCATGGTGTTCTGTAACTACGTCAGCGCCGAGTGGATGATTATCGGCTTTATGGCGATGGCCTTCTTCGGCAAAGGGATTGGCGCGCTGGGCTGGGCGGTGATGGCGGATACGGCGCCAAAAGAGATCAGCGGCCTGAGCGGCGGCCTGTTCAATATGTTCGGCAACGTTTCCGGGATTGTTACGCCCATCGCTATCGGCTACATCGTCGGCACCACGGGATCATTCAACGGCGCGCTAATCTACGTCGGCGTGCATGCCCTGGTGGCGGTGCTGAGTTACCTGGTGCTGGTCGGCGATATCAAGCGCGTCGAACTTAAACCTGTTGCGGAGCGTGGATGATGACAACGCAATCAAGCCCCATCGTCACGGAAATGAAAGTTATCCCGGTGGCCGGTCAGGACAGCATGCTGCTCAACATCGGCGGCGCGCACAACGCCTGGTTTACCCGCAATATCGTGGTGCTGACCGATAGCGCAGGCAATACCGGGGTGGGTGAAGCTCCTGGCGGAGAGGTGATTTACCAGACGCTGGTCGATGCCATTCCGCAGGTGGTGGGCCAGGAGGTGGCCCGCCTGAACAAGGTGGTTCAGCGGGTGCATAAGGGCAATCAGTCGGCGGACTTTGATACCTTCGGCAAGGGCGCGTGGACGTTCGAACTGCGCGTCAATGCGGTTGCCGCCCTGGAAGCGGCGCTGCTGGATTTACTCGGTAAAGCCCTTAACGTTCCGGTCTGCGAACTGCTGGGGCCGGGCAAACAGCGCGATGCGGTTACCGTGCTGGGCTATCTGTTCTACGTTGGCGATCGCAATAAAACCGATCTTCCCTATCTGGCTCGCTCACCGGGCGAGCACGACTGGTATCGGCTGCGCCACCAGCAAGCGCTCTCCGGCGAGGCGGTGGTCCGTCTGGCCGAGGCGGCGCAGGATCGCTACGGCTTTAAGGATTTCAAGCTGAAAGGCGGCGTGCTGCCCGGCGAGCAGGAGATTGACACGGCTCGGGCGCTGAAAAAACGCTTCCCGGAGGCGCGCATCACCGTTGACCCGAACGGCGCCTGGCTGCTGGATGAGGCGATTAGCCTGTGTAAAGGTCTCGGGGACGTGCTGACCTACGCGGAAGACCCGTGCGGCGCCGAGCAGGGCTTCTCTGGCCGCGAGGTGATGGCCGAATTCCGCCGCGCTACCGGGCTGCCGGTCGCGACCAATATGATCGCCACCAACTGGCGCGAAATGGGCCACGCGGTGATGCTGAACGCCGTCGACATTCCGCTGGCGGACCCGCACTTCTGGACGCTCTCCGGCGCGGTGCGCGTGGCGCAGCTGTGCGATGACTGGGGCCTGACCTGGGGCTGCCACTCAAACAACCATTTCGATATCTCGCTGGCAATGTTTACCCACGTTGGCGCGGCGGCACCGGGTAACCCGACCGCCATCGACACCCACTGGATTTGGCAGGAAGGCGAAGCCCGCCTGACGAAAATTCCGCTGGAGATCAAAAACGGTAAAATTGCCGTACCCGATGCGCCGGGGCTGGGCGTGGAGCTTGACTGGGATCAGGTTCATAAAGCCCATGAGGCGTATAAAAAGCTACCGGGCGGCGCGCGTAACGACGCGGGCCCGATGCAGTACCTTATCCCCGGCTGGACATTTGACCGTAAGCGCCCTGTATTTGGACGTCACTGATAAAAGGATTACACGATGAGTACTTTTACGACCCCTGTCGTCACCTCCATGCAAGTCATTCCGGTCGCAGGTCATGACAGCATGCTGATGAACCTGAGCGGGGCGCATGCGCCGTTCTTCACGCGCAATATCGTCATTATCAAAGACAATGCCGGCCATACCGGCGTGGGTGAAATTCCGGGCGGGGAGAAGATCCGCAAAACGCTGGAGGATGCCATTCCGCTGGTGGTGGGCAAAACGCTGGGTGAGTACAAAAATGTCCTCAACGCCGTGCGCAGCACCTTCGCCGATCGCGATGTCGGCGGCCGCGGCCTGCAAACCTTCGACTTGCGCACCACTATCCACGTGGTGACCGGCATTGAAGCCGCGATGCTGGATCTGCTGGGCCAGCACCTGGGCGTTAACGTCGCGTCGCTGCTGGGCGAGGGACAGCAGCGCAGTGAAGTGGAGATGCTTGGCTATCTGTTCTTTGTCGGCGACCGCAGGCTGACGCCGCTGCCGTATCAGAGCCAGCCGGATGACCAATGCGACTGGTACCGCGTACGTCACGAAGAAGCGATGACCCCGGATGCGGTGGTGCGGCTGGCGGAAGCCGCGTATGAAAAATATGGCTTCAATGATTTCAAACTGAAGGGCGGCGTGCTGGCGGGGGAAGAGGAGGCGGAAGCCATCACCGCGCTGGCAAAACGTTTCCCGCAGGCGCGCGTGACGCTGGATCCGAACGGCGCGTGGTCGCTTGATGAAGCGATCAAGATTGGCAAGCAGCTGAAAGGGGTGCTGGCGTACGCGGAAGATCCGTGCGGGGCCGAGCAAGGCTTCTCGGGCCGCGAAGTCATGGCCGAATTCCGCCGCGCTACGGGGCTGCCGACCGCGACCAATATGATCGCCACCGACTGGCGTCAGATGGGGCACACGCTCTCTCTGCAATCGGTGGATATCCCGCTGGCGGACCCGCACTTCTGGACGATGCAGGGCTCGGTTCGCGTGGCGCAGATGTGCCACGAGTTTGGCCTGACCTGGGGCTCGCACTCCAACAACCACTTTGACGTCTCGCTGGCGATGTTTACCCACGTTGCTGCCGCCGCGCCGGGCAATATCACCGCTATCGACACGCACTGGATCTGGCAGGAGGGTAACCAGCGCCTGACCAAAGAGCCGTTTGAGATCAAGGGTGGCATGGTGCAGGTACCGTCAACTCCAGGTCTTGGCGTGGAGCTGGATATGGACCAGGTGATGAAAGCGCACGAGCTCTATCAGAAACACGGTCTGGGCGCGCGCGACGACGCGATGGCAATGCAGTACCTGATCCCTGACTGGGCATTCGACAATAAACGTCCGTGCATGGTACGATAAACGCATTGGGACCGCTCCCATGAGCGGTTCCCTACGTGGTGTATGCTTAACGTAACGACTATGCGTAAGGATGGCTTATGAAAATTGTTATCGCACCGGACTCGTATAAGGAAAGTTTGAGCGCGCTTGAGGTTGCGACAGCGATCGAGCGCGGTTTTCGCGAGATTTTCCCTGAGGCGGAGTATGTCAAACTGCCGGTCGCTGACGGTGGTGAAGGCACGGTTGAGGCGATGATCGCGGCAACCCGGGGACGCATTGTGCACGTTCCGGTGACCGGTCCGCTGGGCGAGCGCGTGGAAGGCTTTTATGGGATATCCGGTGACGAGCAGAGCGCCTTTATTGAAATGGCGGCGGCAAGCGGTCTGGAGCTGGTTGCCCCTTCACTGCGTGACCCTCTGAAAACGACCTCCTGGGGCACGGGGGAACTTATCCGCCACGCGCTGGATGCGGGCGTTAAGCATATCATCATCGGTATCGGCGGCAGCGCCACCAATGACGGCGGCGCCGGGATGGTGCAGGCGCTGGGGGCGAAGCTGCTGGACGACAACGAACAGCCGCTGGGGCAGGGCGGGGGCGAGCTGGGTAAGCTTGCGCGGATCGACCTGAGCGGCCTCGACAAGCGTCTGGCGGAGTGCCGGATAGAGGTCGCCTGCGATGTGACGAATCCGCTTACCGGTAAGGATGGCGCGTCAGCCGTATTTGGCCCGCAAAAGGGCGCCACGCCCGAGACGATCGTCACCCTTGACAACGCGCTTGCGCACTATGCGAGCGTCATTGCCCGGGATCTGGACATTGATGTGCTCAACCTTGCTGGCGGCGGCGCTGCGGGTGGCATGGGCGCAGCGCTGTACGCTTTTTGTGGCGCACAGTTGCGCCAGGGCATTGAGATCGTGACCGATGCGCTACATCTGGCCGACCAGGTGGCCGATGCGGATCTGGTGATCACCGGGGAAGGCCGCATTGACAGCCAGACGATCCACGGCAAAGTGCCGGTGGGGGTGGCGAAAGTGGCGAAACACTTTAATAAGCCCGTCATCGGGATTGCAGGCAGCCTGACGGCGGACGTTGGCGTGGTACACGATCACGGCTTAGACGCGGTGTTTAGCGTGCTCTATACCATCTGCTCGCTGGAGGACGCGCTGGAAAATGCCAGCGCGAATGTACAGATGGCCGCAAGGAATATCGCGGCGGTGCTGAAAGTAGGGCAGGGGATGTAGTTTCCCCCCTCACCCCGGTCCTCTCCCCAAAGGGGCGAGGGTGTATAAAGTCCCCTCTCCCCTTTGGGGAGAGGGTTAGGGTGAGGGGAAAATCAGGCCGCACCCGCCTCAGCTCCCCAGCACCTTCATCGCTTCCCGCGTCACGTTATCCATTTCATCCAGCAGTTCCAGGAACTCCGGTTCAAGCTCCGATTCCGGCGTACCCGCGCGCAGCTGCTGCTCCAGCAGCTGGCAGAGGTTTTTCAGCCGCGGTAGGCCGCTGTAGCCGCAGCTGCCGTGCAGCTTGTGGATCGCTTCCAGCAGCTCTTCCGGGTTTTCGCCCACAAGCTGTTCTTCAACCTTATTCCGGATCTCCGGCAGAAACGCGACCAGCATTTGCAGCATCTCTCGCGCTAAATCGGGTTTCCCTGCCGCCTGGCGCAGCGCCAGCTGCCAGTCAAAGGTCGCATTTTGATTAACGCTTACCTCAACCGGCTCGCTGAAAACCGTGTATGTTCCGCCAATGTGCCCCGGCTTATAGCGTAACAGCAGGTTATGAAGCTTCTCTTCGTCGATAGGTTTCGCCAGGTAATCATTCATCCCGGCGCTCAGCAGCTTCTCTTTCTGACCGGCCATCGCATGCGCGGTAACCGCAATCACCGGGGTTTGCTGCTGATGCGGGAGCTGGTGGATCAGCTCGCAGGCACGAATGCCATCCATGCCCGGCATCTGAATATCCATCAGAATTAAATCGAACTGCATCTGTTTAGCCAGTTCAACCGCCTGCGCGCCGCTGGTACACAGCTCAACGTGCTGAACCTGGTCTTCCAGCAATACGCCGATTAGCTTCAGGTTTGCCGGATTATCGTCCACCGCCATCACGCTCATGGGCAGTTTTTGCTCATCGTTAATCAACGGCAGTGCGTGCTGGCTAAGGCGGCAATACTCCGTGAGCGCGGGCAGCAGGCGGGTGGCGGTAAGTGGCTTAAGCAGGCACGCGGCCGCCCCGTCGTTTTTCAACTCTTCCGCATTAAGCTGGGCGTGGCAGGGCAGCGCCAGCAGCAGATAGTCGGTCATCGACGCGGCTTTCGCCAGCCGCTCCTGCTGCATGGTCAGCTCGCCGGTAAAGGTTACCGGGATCCCCATCAGCAGAATGTCGTAATGATCGACGGCAAGGGCTGAGAAGGTTGGACTATAAACCACCTCCAGCGGCGTGGTGCTTAAGATATCCAGCGCGCACTGCGCGGCTGCCGCGTTAGGCTCGACGTAGGCCAGGCGCTTACCTTTCAGACAGTCCGTCACCGGGCCGTCGGTCAGCACGTTTGGATTGAGATCGAGGTTAATGTGGAACCAGAAGGTTGAGCCGCGGTTTGGCTGGCTGTGGAAAGAGATATCACCGCCCATCTCGTTTACCAGCCTCTGCGTGATCACCAGCCCCAGGCCGGTACCGCCATGACGACGGGAAATGCTGGCGTCCGCCTGGCGGAACGCCTGGAACAGACGCGACTGATCCCGCTCCGGAATGCCGATGCCGGTATCGCGGAGTTGAACCTCAATCTGCACCTTGTTATTACTGATGGCGCGTTTTTCTACCAGGATGTCGATGTTGCCGCTTTCGGTGAATTTAATGGCATTCCCGACAAGATTGGTAATGACCTGCTGCAGGCGCAGCGGATCGCCAATAACGTTGTCCGGCACGTCGTTTTTAATATTGAGCGTTAGCTCAAGACCCTTGTCGTGCGACGAGTGCGCGAGCAGCGTCACCACTTCATCGAGCGTACTGCGCAGCGGGAACGGAATACTTTCCAGAATCAGTTTGCCCGCCTCCAGCTTGGAGAAGTCCAGCACGTCGTTGATGATCGCCAGCAGGTTGTTGGCCGAACGTTCAATGGTGTGCAGGTGATCGCGCTGGGTGGGGTTGAGCTCGCTTTTCAGGGTCAGGCGGGTAAAGCCGATCACGCCATTCAGCGGCGTACGCAGCTCGTGCGACATATTGGCAAGGAACTCAGACTTGATGCGCGCCGCTTCCTGAGCGCGCTTTTTCGCCAGATCCAGCTCAACGTTCTGGATCTCCATCTGCTCCAGCGTTTCGCGCAGGTCAGAGGTGGCCTGGTCAACGTTATGCTGCATCTCTTCGTGGTAGGCCGCCAGCGACATCGCCATTGAGTTAATGCCGTTTTTCAGCATATCCAGCTCGCCGAGCATAAACCCTTCCACGCGGCTATCGAGCTGCCCACGGCGGATGCGGTCAACGGTATTAACCATGTTGCGGATAGGGCCCGTGACGTCGCGCATCAGACGCCAGCCGAAGATCAGTGCAATACCAATGCAGAACAGCATCATCACGCCGGAGATAAAAATTTCTTTGTACTGCTGCAGCCGTACCGACTTGAGATCCAGCTCCAGCGCTACATATCCCAGCATGTTACTGCTGGATTTAGCATCGGATTGCGCAGACTCATCGGGAGAATAGCTTTCCGACACGATCGGCGTGCGCAGGATCATGATGTCGCCGCGCCGCAGCACGGTGAGATGGCGCGGGAAGGGCGTACCGTCAGGGATCTTCAGCGTGGTCGGATCGAGATGAAAGTTCGATGTGACAAACAGGCGGTTGTGTTCGTCGTAGACGGAAATGGCGCGGACGATATCCGAGTGGCGCCGGTGGAGCACGCTGATTAACTGCCCAATGGATTCACGGTTTTGCAGGTTCATCCCGTACTCGCTTGAGACGGCGAGCGGTTCGATAATGCTGGCGCCCGCGTCCTCCAGCTGTCGCTGCAAATCGTTATAGCGGTGCACCACAAAGAAGATACTCAGCAGCAAACCGATGAGAACGGTGGGGGCGAGGATCAAAATCATCATGCGCGCGCGCAGGCTGTAGTTGGTCATGGCGTTCCGTTATGGGACAATTAAGATAATTATGTTTATGTGAGAAAAATCTCGGCGATGGCGCAATTCTACTCTGCAAAGCGACGCGTGACGACGCGTCAAATCATTACTGCTGAAGCCACGGACCTCGATCCGTTTGGACAGGGAGTGGCTCGTCACAACGGTAAGACTCTGTTTATAACAGGTTTGCTGCCAGGAGAACGAGCAGAAATTACGCTGACGGAAGACAAACGCCAGTACGCGCGCGGACAGGTGAAGCGTCGCCTCAACGATAGCCCGGAGCGCGTGGAGCCTCGCTGTCCCCATTTTGGCGTGTGCGGAGGCTGCCAGCAACAGCATGCGAGCACAGAATTACAGCAAAAAAGTAAAAGCCGCGCGCTGGCGCGTCTCCTTAAACACGACGTTGACGAGATTATCGCCGATAAGCCCTGGGGCTATCGCCGCCGCGCGCGCCTGAGCCTGAGCTATCAGCCCAAAACGGAGCGGCTGGAGATGGGTTTTCGTAAAGCGGCCTCCAGCGATATTGTTGACGTGAAGCAGTGCCCCATTCTGGTGCCCCATCTTGAGGCGTTGCTTCCGGACGTGCACCGCTGTCTTGCATCGCTCGACGGGGGGCGTTCATTGGGCCACGTTGAACTGGTACTGGCGAACAACGGCCCGCTGATGGTGCTGCGCCACACCGCGCCGCTGTCGAAAAAAGATCGCGAAAAACTGGAACGCTTTTCGCATTCTCATGAGCTTGCGCTTTTCCTCGCGCCGCAAAGCGAGATACTTGAACAGGTTACGGGTGAAGCTCCCTGGTATGCGTCAGACGGGCTACGCTTAACGTTCAGTCCGCGGGATTTTATCCAGGTCAACGACGGCGTAAACCAGCAGATGGTGGCGAACGCTCTGGCATGGCTTGACGTACAGCCCACTGACCGGGTGCTCGATCTGTTCTGCGGCATGGGTAACTTTACCCTGCCGCTGGCGCGCAGAGCGGCAAGCGTGGTTGGGGTGGAAGGCGTTGAGGCGCTGGTGGCCAAAGGCCAGGAAAACGCAGAGCAGAACGGCTTGCAAAATGTGACATTCTTTCATCAAAATCTTGAGGAAGATGTCACTCAGCAGCCGTGGGCACAGCAGGGCTTCGACAAAATCCTGCTCGACCCGGCGCGTGCAGGTGCCCCAGGCGTCATGGCACATATTATTAAACTCGCGCCGAAGCGTGTGGTCTATGTTTCCTGTAACCCGGCAACGCTTGCCCGTGACAGTGAGGCGTTAATCAGCGCGGGTTACCAGATTCGGCGTCTGGCAATGCTGGATATGTTCCCGCACACTGGACATCTGGAATCGATGGCGTTGTTCGAGCACATCTAATTTGTTTGGCTTGTCGACTTCGACAGGCCCTGGTCCCTAAAGGAGAGGACAATGGTTGCGGTAAGAAGTGCACATCTTAATAAAGCTGGGGAGTTTGACCCACAAAAATGGATCGCAAGTCTGGGAATTTCCAGCCAGCAGTCGTGTGAACGCTTAACCGAAACCTGGGCCTACTGTCTGCGCACCACGCAGGGACACCCGGATGCCGATCTTCTCTTATGGCGCGGCGTGGAGATGGTTGAAATCTTGTCCATGCTGAACATGGACATCGAAACGCTGCAGGCCGCGCTGCTGTTTCCCCTCGCGGATGCGGATGTGGTCAGTGAAGATGTGCTGCGCGACAGCGTCGGGAAATCCGTCGTTGCGCTGATCCACGGCGTGCGCGATATGGCGGCTATCCGCCAGCTTAAAGCCGCGCATACCGATTCCGTCTCCTCTGAGCAGGTTGATAACGTCCGCCGGATGCTGCTGGCCATGGTGGATGATTTTCGCTGCGTGGTCATCAAGCTTGCCGAGCGTATTGCCCACCTGCGTGAAGTGAAAGATGCACCTGAAGACGAGCGCGTGCTGGCCGCCAAAGAGTGTACGAACATCTATGCGCCGCTGGCGAACCGCTTAGGGATTGGTCAGCTGAAATGGGAGCTGGAAGATTACTGCTTCCGCTATCTGCATCCGGCGGAATATAAGCGCATTGCCAAACTTCTGCACGAGCGCCGTATCGATCGTGAGCACTACATCGACGAGTTTGTCAGCGGGCTGCGCCAGTCCATGAAAGAAGAGAACGTGCGTGCTGAAGTTTACGGTCGGCCTAAGCACATCTACAGCATCTGGCGCAAAATGCAGAAGAAACATCTCGCCTTTGACGAGCTGTTTGACGTGCGCGCCGTGCGTATCGTGGCGGAGCGTCTGCAGGACTGCTACGCCGCGCTGGGGATAGTACACACTCACTTCCGTCACCTGCCGGATGAATTTGACGACTACGTCGCGAACCCAAAACCGAACGGCTACCAGTCTATTCATACCGTGGTGCTTGGCCCCGGCGGTAAAACGGTCGAGATTCAGATCCGCACCAAACAGATGCACGAAGACGCCGAGCTGGGCGTGGCCGCGCACTGGAAATATAAAGAGGGCACTTCCGGCGGGGCACGCTCCGGCCACGAAGACCGCATCGCCTGGCTGCGCAAGCTGATTGCGTGGCAGGAAGAGATGGCCGACTCCGGCGAAATGCTCGACGAGGTGCGCAGCCAGGTCTTTGATGATCGCGTCTACGTCTTTACCCCGAAAGGGGACGTTGTAGACCTGCCGGCTGGCTCCACGCCGCTCGATTTTGCCTACCACATCCACAGCGATGTGGGGCACCGCTGCATCGGGGCGAAGATCGGCGGACGTATTGTGCCGTTTACCTACCAGCTGCAGATGGGCGACCAGATTGAAATCATCACCCAGAAGCAGCCTAACCCGAGCCGCGACTGGCTTAACCCGAACCTGGGTTACGTCACCACCAGCCGCGGGCGCTCCAAAATTCACGCCTGGTTCCGCAAGCAGGATCGTGACAAAAACATTCTTGCCGGTCGCCAGATCCTTGACGACGAGCTGGAGCATATCGGGATCAGCCTGAAAGAAGCAGAGAAATTCCTGCTGCCGCGCTACAACTTCAACGAGCTGGACGAGCTGCTGGCGGCGATTGGCGGCGGTGATATCCGTCTCAATCAGATGGTCAACTTCCTGCAGGCGCAGTTCAACAAGCCTAGCGCGGAAGAGCAGGACGCGGCGGCGCTGAAGCAGCTGCAGCAGAAAACCTATGCCCCGCAGCAGCGCAGCAAAGATAACGGCCGGGTGGTGGTCGAGGGCGTGGGCAACCTGATGCACCACATTGCCCGCTGCTGCCAGCCGATTCCGGGGGACGATATCGTCGGCTTTATCACCCAGGGGCGCGGGATCTCGATCCACCGGTCCGACTGCGACCAGCTTGCGGAGCTGCAGTCCCATGCGCCGGAACGTATCGTGGAAGCGGTCTGGGGTGAGAGCTACTCCGCCGGTTACTCGCTGGTGGTGCGCGTCACCGCCAACGACCGCAGCGGCCTGCTGCGCGACATCACCACCATTCTCGCCAACGAGAAGGTCAACGTGCTGGGCGTCGCCAGCCGCAGCGATACCCGCGAGCAGCTTGCCACCATCGATATGACCATCGAAATCTACAACCTGCAGGTGCTCGGCCGCGTGCTGGGCAAACTGAACCAGGTGCCGGATGTGATTGACGCGCGTCGTCTGCACGGCGGTTAAATACACTCTTCTGTGGGCCGGGTAAGGCGACGCCGCCACCCGGCATTTTTTTATCAGGACTGAACTATGACTCAAATCGACCGCCTGCTCGGCATCATGAAACGCCTGCGCGACCCGGAAAACGGCTGCCCGTGGGACAAAGAGCAGACTTTCGCAACCATCGCGCCCTATACCCTCGAAGAGACCTATGAGGTGCTGGACGCCATTTCACGCGAGGATTTCGATGACCTGCGCGGTGAACTCGGCGATCTGCTGTTCCAGGTGGTGTTCTACGCCCAGATGGCGCAGGAGGAAGGGCGCTTTAACTTTGACGATATCTGCGCCGCTATCAGCGACAAGCTGGAGCGCCGCCATCCGCATATCTTTGGCGATGCCACCGCAGGAAACAGCGCAGAGGTACTGGCCCGCTGGGAGCAGATTAAAAGCGCCGAGCGGGCTGAAAAGTCCCAGCACTCTGCGCTGGACGATATCCCGCTGAGCCTGCCCGCGCTGATGCGCGCCCATAAAATCCAGAAACGCTGTTCGGCCGTGGGTTTTGACTGGGACTCCCTGGGACCGGTGCTGGATAAAGTGCATGAAGAGATCGACGAAGTGATGCACGAAGCGCAGCAGGCGGTGGTCGATGAAGCAAAGCTGGAGGAAGAGATGGGCGACCTGCTGTTCGCCACCGTTAACCTTTCTCGACATTTAGGGGTAAAAGCGGAAACCGCCCTGCAAAAAGCCAACCTGAAATTCGAACGCCGCTTTCGTGAAGTCGAGCGGATTGTTGCCTCGCGCGGCCTGGAAATGACCGGAATTGACCTCGACGCTATGGAAGAAGTCTGGCAGGAAGTAAAACGCCAGGAATCTGATCTCTAACGGAATTTTGCGATCAAGCGCAATTTGTGTGATTTTTTAAATGACAAGCGCTTGATTTGCGTCAAAAACATTTACCCAAAAGGGGCTATTTTCTCACTCCTTATGTTTGTCATGGCCTGGAATGGAGACGGAGAATGAAAGTTTGTGGCGCTCGCCGTGTTCGGGTATACTACTTTCCCGTCCTGGTTATTCCATCGTTTCACCCTAACTTCTCAGGTTCAGCATGACAACGAACTATATTTTTGTGACCGGCGGGGTCGTATCCTCTCTGGGTAAAGGCATTGCCGCAGCCTCCCTCGCAGCCATTCTTGAAGCCCGTGGCCTCAATGTGACCATGATGAAACTGGATCCGTACATCAACGTCGATCCTGGCACCATGAGCCCAACCCAACACGGGGAAGTGTTCGTTACTGAAGACGGCGCTGAAACCGATCTGGATCTTGGCCACTACGAGCGTTTCATTCGTACCAAAATGACCCGTCGTAACAACTTTACGACTGGCCGCATCTACTCTGACGTTCTGCGTAAAGAGCGCCGCGGTGACTACCTGGGCGCGACCGTGCAGGTTATCCCGCACATCACTAACGCCATCAAAGAGCGTGTCCTTGCCGGTGGCGAAGGGCATGACGTTGTGCTGGTTGAAATCGGCGGTACCGTGGGTGATATCGAATCCCTGCCGTTCCTCGAAGCGATTCGTCAGCTGGCGGTAGACATTGGTCGTGAACACGCGCTGTTCATGCACCTGACGCTGGTGCCTTACATGGCAGCCGCAGGTGAAGTGAAAACCAAACCGACTCAGCACTCCGTTAAAGAGCTGCTCTCCATTGGTATTCAGCCTGACATCCTGGTTTGCCGTTCCGATCGCGCAATCCCAGCGAACGAACGTGCGAAAATTGCATTGTTCTGTAACGTGCCTGAAAAAGCCGTTATTTCAATGAAAGATGTCGATTCCATTTATAAAATCCCGGGCCTGTTGAAATCACAGGGTCTGGACGATTATATTTGTAAACGATTCAGCTTGAACTGTCCGGAAGCTAACCTGTCTGAATGGGAACAGGTTATTTACGAAGAAGCGAACCCGGCAGGCGAAGTGACTATCGGTATGGTCGGCAAGTACATCGAACTGCCGGACGCCTATAAGTCCGTTATCGAAGCGCTGAAGCACGGTGGTCTGAAGAACCGCGTCTCCGTGAACATCAAGCTGATTGATTCGCAGGATGTTGAAACACGTGGCGTGGAAATTCTGAAAGATCTGGATGCTATCCTCATCCCTGGCGGCTTCGGCTACCGTGGTGTTGAAGGCAAGATCGCCACTGCACGCTATGCGCGTGAAAACAATATTCCATACCTCGGCATCTGCCTGGGTATGCAGGTTGCGCTGATCGAATTTGCGCGCAACGTAGCGGGAATGGAAAACGCGAACTCTACGGAATTTGTGCCAGACTGTAAGTACCCTGTAGTGGCGCTGATTACGGAATGGCGTGACGAAGACGGTAACGTCGAAGTCCGTACCGAGAAGAGCGATCTGGGTGGCACTATGCGTCTTGGCGCACAGGCCTGCCAGCTGTCCGACGATAGCGTGGTTCGCAAGCTGTACGGCGAGCCGGTCATCACCGAGCGCCATCGTCACCGCTATGAAGTCAACAACATGTTGTTGAAACAAATTGAAGCCGCGGGCCTGCGTGTTGCGGGTCGCTCCGGGGATGATCAGTTAGTCGAGATCATCGAGGTGCCAAACCATCCGTGGTTTGTTGCCTGCCAGTTCCACCCGGAATTTACTTCAACGCCGCGTGATGGACATCCGCTGTTTGCAGGCTTCGTGAAAGCCGCCAGCGAGTACCAGAAGCGTCAGGCGAAGTAAAAAAAGTTAGAACGGCAACGCGTACCAACGGTACGCGTTGTTTGTCTGGAGTTTTAGTTTAACTTGTACTGAGGAAAATCTAATGTCCAAAATCGTTAAAGTCATCGGTCGTGAAATCATCGACTCCCGTGGTAACCCGACCGTTGAAGCCGAAGTTCATCTGGAAGGTGGTTTCGTCGGTATGGCAGCTGCTCCATCAGGTGCTTCTACGGGTTCCCGCGAAGCGCTGGAACTGCGTGATGGCGACAAATCCCGTTTCATGGGCAAAGGCGTACTGAAAGCGGTTGGCGCTGTTAACGGTCCTATTGCTCAGGCTATCGTTGGCAAAGATGCCAAAGATCAGGCTGGCATCGACAAGATCATGATCGATCTGGACGGTACTGAAAACAAATCTAACTTCGGTGCGAACGCAATCCTGGCCGTTTCCCTGGCGAACGCCAAAGCAGCAGCCGCTGCTAAAGGTATGCCGCTGTTCGAGCACATCGCTGAACTGAACGGCACCCCAGGCAAATACTCTATGCCTGTACCAATGATGAACATCATCAACGGTGGTGAGCACGCAGACAACAACGTTGATATTCAGGAATTCATGATTCAGCCAGTTGGCGCGAAAACCCTGAAAGAAGCGGTTCGTATGGGTTCTGAAGTGTTCCACAACCTGGCTAAAGTTCTGAAAGCTAAAGGTATGAACACTGCTGTTGGTGACGAAGGTGGCTACGCGCCAAACCTGGGTTCTAACGCAGAAGCACTGGCTGTTATCGCTGAAGCGGTTAAAGCAGCAGGCTACGAGCTGGGCAAAGACATCACCCTGGCGATGGACTGTGCAGCATCTGAATTCTACAAAGACGGTAAATACGTTCTGGCTGGCGAAGGCAACAAAGCGTTCACCTCCGAAGAGTTCACTCACTTCCTGGAAGACCTGACCAAACAGTACCCAATCGTTTCTATCGAAGACGGTCTGGACGAGTCTGACTGGGATGGTTTCGCATACCAGACCAAAGTACTGGGCGACAAAATCCAGCTGGTTGGTGACGATCTGTTCGTAACCAACACCAAGATCCTGAAAGAAGGCATCGAGAAAGGCATCGTTAACTCCATCCTGATCAAATTCAACCAGATCGGTTCTCTGACCGAAACGCTGGCTGCGATCAAAATGGCGAAAGACGCTGGCTACACCGCTGTTATCTCTCACCGTTCTGGCGAAACTGAAGACGCTACCATTGCCGACCTGGCTGTTGGTACCGCTGCTGGCCAGATCAAAACCGGTTCTATGAGCCGTTCTGACCGTGTTGCTAAATACAACCAGCTGATTCGTATCGAAGAAGCGCTGGGCGAAAAAGCACCTTACAACGGTCGTAAAGAGATCAAAGGCCAGGCATAATTGCTTAAGCCTTAACATGAAAATGCCAGTCGAATGACTGGCATTTTTTTTGGCTATTTAAAATCGACCGCCATCTGCTCGGGAATGGTCAGTCCCCGGGTGGTTTGCACGCAGCGGGCGATATAATCCGTAAAACGAGGTGGCTTCGGCATCCCCATGCTGATCAGCTTATCGTTGCTGAAGCGCACGTTCAGCGTGGCAAAGGCACCGTATAATCGCATCGCTCTCAGCATCAGACGTTCGTTGCATGGGCCAAAAATGGTTTTCAGTTCACGGCGCATTTTGACCAGCGTTTCGTAGCTGACCTGCGCGTACTTATCGCCAACGGGTGCTTTTTCCAGCGCCTGCGCCATCGCCTGATCGATATCCGCAAAGCGAACGCTGTTCTCTTCCCCGGCAGAAATGTGTACCACTTCCCCCGGGCGCGCGTTGCTGTTCAGCAGCATTAACATCGCTTCGGCGCAATAATCCACCGGGACAACGTCGATCCGGTCTTCCATCGAGCACATAAACTTCTGCAGCATCAGACCCATGCTAAAGACCCAGAAGATGCTGCTCGAGGGCGTGCAGCCGTGACGGGTATGGCCAACGACGATGGACGGACGGGCGATGAGCAGCGGCAGGTTAGGGCACTCCTGACGCATCAGCTGTTCGATAGTTGACTTCGAATACGTATATTCCACCAGGTGCTCAGCGTTTTCTCTGAATTCCGCACTTTCGGCGACCAGCGAATCCTGCTCCGGCGTGCATGACATTGCGGTGCCTACGTGCAGGAAACGCTGCAGCCCTGCGACCTGCGCCATGCGGCGCGCCAGCGCTAGCGTACCTTCTACGTTTACCTTCCAGATCAGCGGGTTATTGCCAAATGACGCAACTGCCGCGCAGTTAACGACATGCGTAACCTGGTCCAGACGGGGATCGTCCAGAAAGGCCTCCGGCTGGCTGAGGTCGCCGATGAGGATATTATCCACGCTCAGGGTGGCCAGTTTCTCCTCAGGAACGTTGAACTTACGCATGTTCTCCTGCACGCGCGCCAGCCCGCTTTGCGGATCGCCGGCGCGGGCAAGCAAAAGGAGTTTTACGGATTGATCGCTGGTCAGGATTTTTTCAAGTACTGCACCGCCCAGAAACCCGGTCACGCCTGTAATTAATAACATCTTCATTATTACCGTCTCATTATGATTGATGAGGCGGATTGTAGGCGCGCAAAAGTAAACGGCATTTAAATAATAAATCGCCGGGACAGACAGCGTCTTAAGCTTATTTTAAGGAAAGGAAATCAGGTGAAAATATTGGACATTGCAGAAGGTGGAAAAATTCAATTTATTAATATTTTTATTTCAACATTATGATTTTTATGTGTTTTTATCTTTGGTTGCAGCGCGAGAAACATAATTCAAAATGTAATAAATAAAATACTTTGTTACACCAAACGTTTATCAAATAAATGAATTGAGCCTTGCTTAAGTGAAATTGTGAAAAATAAAGCGCAGGCTATTTTATTTAGCCTGCGAATAGTTTTCAGAGCAGAAGAGGAAGCGTGGCGCTGGCCGTTTGCTGGCTGACGTCAGCGTAATGACCATCCAGCGCAATCATGGATGTCGTCAGTAATTCGACCAGCAGCATCACCCCAACTTTAGCATTGAGCGCGCCCGCGCTAAGAGGGCCTTCTGGCTTGGCGGCCACCAGCAGCATATCGCTAAGGGAGGCGAGGGGGCTGCGGGGCGTGTTGCTGAGCGCCAGAACCTTCACCCCGCGCTTGCGGGCAAGTTTTACCACGTGAAGTAAATCTCGCGTTGAACCGGAGCTGGAGATCGCCACCACCAGCGTCTCTGCCGAAAGCGTGGTCGCATTCATGGCCGCGCGGTGCATATCGCTAAACAGCTGTGCGGATTTACCCAGCCTTAATAGCTTGTAGTGCAGATACTCCCCGAGGATCGCGCTGGCTGCGACGCCATAAATCTGCACGGACTGCGCCTGGTGCAGCGCCAGTGCGGCTTTTTCAAGCAGCGCGCGGTCGAGAAGTCTCGCGGTATCCTGCAGAGCCTGCACCGACTCATCCACCACGCTGTCAATCTCATCCCCCGCCTGACGCGCGGGCTGGCCCTGCTGAATATCCAGCGCCAGCGCCATTTTGAATTCGTTATACCCCTTGCAGCCCAGCGTCCGGCAAAGACGCGTCACGCTGGCCTCGCTGGTGTGGCTCTCGCGCGCCAGTTCGGTGATGGTCAGGTAGAGCACCCGGGCAGGGTCGCTGAGGACAAACTCGCCGAGTTTTTGCTGCGTTGGGCTGTACCCGGAAGCCTCCTGGCGGAGCTTCAGCAGCAGGTTTTCATGGTCCGACATGCCACGTCCTTAATGTGTTTCACTGCGACTAGTGTGGCGGAAAGCGGGGGAAAGATGCCAGTCATTTTAAAAAAGTATGATCGGCCTCCTGGTTTGTGATGATAATTTTCACTATTAAATATTTATGTGGTAAAAATTTTCATCTTTTAACGGGGGGACGAAAAAATGATGCAAATGTTCAGTGGCGCTTCGTCGGGTGGATGGTTTGAAAAAGCGCAGCGCTTTGGCAAATCCTTTATGTTGCCTATCGCCGTGTTGCCCGCGGCGGGTCTGCTGCTCGGTATCGGCGGGGCGTTATCGAACCCCAATACGCTGGCGGCCTATCCGTTTTTAGATGTGAGCTGGCTTCAGGCCATTTTCACTATCATGAGCAGCGCCGGTTCAATTGTATTTGCGAACCTTTCGGTGCTGTTTGCCGTTGGGGTGGCCGTCGGGCTGGCAAAAAGCGATAAGGGCACGGCGGGGCTGGCTGCGCTACTCGCGTTTCTGGTGATGAATGCCACCATCAACGCGCTGCTGATCCTCACCGGCAAACTGGCGCAGGAAAACCCCGGAGCTGTAGGGCAGGGCATGACGCTGGGGATTCAGACGCTGGAAACCGGGGTGTTTGGCGGCGTGGTGATTGGTCTCGTGACCTGCACGCTGCACCACCGTTTTAACAAGATTGCGCTTCCGCAGTTCCTGGGCTTTTTTGGCGGCTCGCGCTTTGTCCCCATTATCAGCTCGCTGGCGGCGATACTCGTTGGCGCGCTTATGACCGTGGTCTGGCCGCATTTTCAAAAGCTGATTTTTGGTCTGGGCGGGCTGGTGGATGCCACCGGTTATCTTGGCACCCTGCTGTACGGCTTTATTTTGCGCATGCTTGGCCCGTTCGGCCTGCACCACATCTTTTATCTTCCGTTCTGGACCACCGCGCTCGGCGGCAGCGAGATTGTAAACGGCCATCTGGTTGAGGGCACGCAGCGGATCTTCTTTGCTCAGCTCGCCGACCCGAACACGCAGCACTTCTATGAGGGTACGTCGCGCTTCATGTCCGGGCGCTTTATCACGATGATGTTTGGCCTGCTCGGCGCGTGCCTGGCGATGTACCACACGGCAAAACCGGAGAACAAAAAGCGCGTTGCCGGGCTGCTGCTCTCCGCGGCGTTAACCTCGTTCCTGACGGGAATTACCGAGCCCATTGAGTTCTCTTTCCTGTTTATTGCTCCGGTGCTCTACGTCATTCATGCGCTGTTTGACGGGCTGGCGTTTATGCTCGCGCACATGCTGCACATCACCATCGGGCAGACCTTCTCCGGCGGCTTTATCGACTTCGTGCTGTTCGGCATTTTGCAGGGGGAAGCCAAAACCAACTGGATGTTCGTTCCGCTGGTCGGCGTGCCGTGGTTCTTCCTCTACTACTTCACCTTCCGCTATCTGATTAACCGCTTTGATTTCGCCACGCCGGGCCGTGAAAAGGAGGCGATGGTTGATGACGTCAGCCTGCCGCAAAGCGAGCGCGCTGCGGCGGTGATCGCCGGGTTAGGCGGAAAAGAGAATCTGGAAGAGGTGGACTGCTGCGCCACGCGGCTTCGCGTGACGGTCAAAGACGGCGGCAAAGTGAATGACGCGGCGCTGAAAGCCACCGGCGCGCGCGGCGTTATTGTGCGCGGTAACGGTGTACAGGTCATTTATGGCCCGCACGTCACGATTATCAAAAACGAAGTGGAAGAGATCTTATCGTAATGAAAACTGTACTGGATAACCTGAAGGGAAAACTGGTCGTCTCCTGTCAGGCGCTGGAAAACGAACCGCTGCACAGCCCGTTTATCATGTCGCGAATGGCGCTGGCGGCGGCGCAGGGCGGAGCCGTCGCCATTCGCGCCAACAGCGTGGTGGATATCGAGGCCATTAAGCAGCAGGTGTCCTTACCGGTTATCGGCATCATCAAACGGGACTATCCAGGGAGCGAGGTATTTATCACCGCCACGATGAAAGAGGTGGATGAGCTCATGGCCGTCTCGCCGGAAATCATTGCCCTTGATGCGACGGCGCGGGAACGTCCTGGCGGTGATTCCCTGGAAAAACTGGTCACGGCCATCCGCTCGCGTTACCCCTCGGTACTGCTGATGGCGGATATTTCCACCGTAGACGAAGCCGTGGCGGCGCAGGCGCTCGGCTTTGACTGCGTCGGCACCACGCTGTACGGCTATACGGCGGAAACGGCGGGCCATACGCTTCCGGAAAATGACTGTGCGTTTCTGAAAGCGGTGCTGGCGGCCGTGACGGTTCCCGTGGTTGCCGAAGGGAACGTGGATACGCCCGAGCGCGCGGCCCGCTGTCTGGCGCTGGGCGCGCATACGGTCGTTGTCGGCGGGGCGATCACCCGCCCACAGCAAATTACCGCGCGCTTTATGGCGGCGATTAGCGCGCAAAGCACCGATGGAGCATGACCATCCGACGGGGATCTGCGATACTTATCGTTTATCCCCTTTACTGAGATGACTATGCAGTACCCGATTAACGAGATGTTCCAGACCCTGCAAGGCGAGGGTTACTTTACCGGCGTTCCCGCTATCTTTATTCGTTTACAGGGATGCCCGGTTGGCTGTGCCTGGTGTGATACCAAACATACGTGGGATAAGCTCGCAGATCGGGAAGTGTCGCTGTTTAGCATTCTGGCGAAAACCAAAGAGAGCGATAAGTGGGGCGCGGGCAGCGCAGAAGATCTGCTGGCCATTATTGGTCGCCAGGGCTGGACGGCCCGCCACGTCGTCATCACCGGTGGAGAACCCTGCATTCACGATCTGACGCCGCTGACCGAGCTGCTCGAAAAGAACGGCTACAGCTGCCAGATTGAAACCAGCGGCACCCATGAAGTGCGCTGCTCGCACACCACATGGGTGACGGTATCGCCAAAAGTGAATATGCGCGGCGGATACGACGTGCTGTCTCAGGCGCTGGAGCGCGCGGATGAAATTAAGCACCCGGTAGGGCGCGTGCGCGATATCGAAGCGCTGGACGAACTGCTGGCGACGCTGACGGATGAGAAGCAGCGGGTCATCGCCCTGCAGCCGATAAGCCAAAAAGAGGATGCGACGCGCCTGTGCATTGAAACCTGCATTGCGCGTAACTGGCGCCTGTCGATGCAGACGCACAAGTACCTGAATATTGCCTAAAAAAATGCCCGGTCTTGCCGGGCTATTTTTTTACTCTCCGCGATACACGCAGCCTGCCGTGCAGGTCTCTTTGATCATCACCGCGCTCAGCAGCGGTACCAGCGGCTTCATCTGATCCCAAATCCATTTAGCCAGCACTTCGCTGGTCGGGTTTTCCAGGCCCGGAATATCATTGAGATAGTAGTGATCCAGACGATCGTAGGTCGGCTTAAACGCGGCCTTCAGCTCGGCAAAGTCCATGATCCAACCGGTATGCGGATCAACTTCACCGGTGATCTCAAGACGCACCATGAACGAATGCCCGTGCAGGCGGCCGCATTTATGTCCTTCAGGAACATGCGGAAGGTGATGGGCGGCTTCGAAGGTGAAATCTTTAAACAGTGTGGTGGACATGATCGCTCTCAGTAATGCGGAAAAAACCGCCGCATAGTACCGGAAAGCACAATTTTTAGCATTAACTAAAACGGCTCTGAACGGTGAACGCCCGGTATTCAGGAGGGTTATTGCTTTTTATTCTTTTATTTCAAATGGTTATTCAATCGTTTTTATCGCTAACAACGATAACTAAAACAGGTTAGTCCATTTGGTTATTTATTATTTCCATCCCTTCTTTAATTGTTATTATCCACGCCGTTAACCTTATCTTCAGTTTGGATTTATTCGCTTAAAGTCCGCTTGGCTACTGGAACATAACGACGCATGACAACACAGGCCCCACCTTCAAATTTGCTTCCCCTGAACCCGGAGCAACTGGCGCGCCTTCAGGCTGCCACCTCTGATTTTTCTCCCACTCAGCTTGCCTGGGTCTCCGGTTATTTCTGGGGAATGCTCAACCAGCAGCCTGGCGCTGTGTCAGGCGCACCGGCAACGGCCGTGGAAATTCCGGCCATTACGCTGATCAGCGCCTCGCAGACGGGCAACGCCCGCCGCGTGGCCGAAGCGCTGCGTGATGACCTGCTGGCCGCCAAACTGAACGTGAACCTGGTCAACGCCGGGGATTATAAATTCAAGCAAATCGCGTCAGAAAAACTGCTGGTGGTGGTCGCCTCGACCCAGGGTGAAGGTGAACCCGCTGAAGAAGCGGTGGCGCTGCATAAGTTCCTGTTCTCAAAAAAAGCACCCAAGCTGAATGGCACGGCGTTTGCCGTATTTGGCCTGGGGGATACCTCCTATGAATTCTTCTGCCAGTCCGGTAAAGACTTCGACAGCAAGCTGGCGGAGCTTGGCGCTGAGCGCCTGCTGGACCGCGTAGACGCGGATGTGGAATACCAGACCGCCGCCGCCGAATGGCGCGCGCGCATCGTTGAGGTGCTGAAAGCCCGTGTCCCGAAAGAGACGCCGGCGCAGGCCGCGGTGACCGCTGCGGGCACCGTCAATGAGATCCACACCAGCCCCTACACTAAAGAGTCGCCGCTGACGGCGAGCCTGTCGGTGAACCAGAAAATCACGGGCCGCGACTCGGAAAAAGACGTACGCCATATTGAAATCGATCTTGGCGACTCCGGCCTGCGCTATCAGCCTGGCGATGCGCTGGGCGTCTGGTATCAGAACGATCCGGCGCTGGTGAAAGAGCTTGTCGAGCTGCTGTGGCTGAAGGGTGATGAGCCTGTCACCGTTGACGGCAAAACCCAGCCGCTTTCGGAGGCGCTGCAGTGGCATTTCGAGCTGACGGTGAACACCCCGAATATCGTCGAAAATTATGCCACCTTAACGCGCAGCGAATCCCTGCTGCCGCTGGTGGGCGATAAGGCGAAGCTGCAGCATTACGCCGCGACGACGCCGATTGTCGATATGGTGCGTTTCTCTCCGGCACAGCTGGATGCCGACGCGCTGATCGGCCTGCTGCGTCCGCTGACCCCACGCCTGTACTCCATCGCCTCTTCCCAGGCGGAAGTGGAAAGCGAGGTTCACGTTACCGTCGGCGTGGTGCGCTACGACGTCGAAGGCCGCGCCCGCGCGGGTGGGGCATCAAGCTTCCTGGCGGACCGCGTAGAAGAAGAGGGCGAAGTGCGCGTCTTTATCGAGCACAACGACAACTTCCGCCTGCCGGCGAACCCGGAAACCCCGGCGATCATGATTGGCCCGGGCACCGGCATCGCGCCGTTCCGCGCCTTTATGCAGCAGCGCGCGGCGGACGACGCGCCGGGTAAAAACTGGCTGTTCTTCGGCAACCCGCACTTTACCGAAGATTTCCTCTACCAGGTTGAGTGGCAGCGCTACGTCAAAGAGGGCGTGCTGACCCGCATCGATCTGGCCTGGTCCCGCGACCAGAAAGAAAAAGTATACGTACAAGACAAACTGCGCGAACAGGGCGCAGAGCTGTGGCGCTGGATCAATGACGGTGCCCACATTTATGTCTGCGGCGACGCCAATCGCATGGCGAAAGACGTTGAGCAGGCACTGCTGGAAGTGATTGCCGAGTTCGGCGGTATGGATGCCGAAACGGCGGATGAATTTTTAAGTGAGCTGCGCGTTGAGCGCCGTTATCAGCGAGATGTCTACTAATGAGCGAAAAACATCCAGGGCCACTGGTGGTCGAAGGTAAACTGACAGACGCCGAGCGCATGAAGCTGGAAAGCAACTATCTGCGCGGCACCATTGCTGAAGATCTGAATGACGGTCTCACCGGCGGCTTCAAAGGCGACAACTTCCTGCTGATCCGTTTCCACGGCATGTATCAGCAGGACGACCGCGATATCCGCGCCGAGCGCGCTGAACAGAAGCTGGAGCCGCGCCACGCCATGCTGCTGCGCTGCCGCCTGCCGGGCGGGGTGATCACCACCAAACAGTGGCAGGCCATCGACAAATTTGCGGGTGAAAACACCATTTATGGCAGCATCCGCCTCACTAACCGTCAGACCTTCCAGTTCCACGGGATCCTGAAGAAGAACGTGAAGCCGGTGCACCAGATGCTCCACTCCGTCGGGCTGGACGCGCTGGCGACCGCCAACGACATGAACCGTAACGTGCTCTGCACCTCGAACCCGTACGAGTCCGAGCTGCACGCCGAAGCGTATGAGTGGGCGAAGAAGATCTCTGAGCACCTGCTGCCGCGCACCCGCGCCTACGCGGAGATCTGGCTCGATCAGGAAAAAGTTGCGACCACCGACGAAGAACCGATCCTCGGTCAGACCTACCTGCCGCGTAAGTTCAAAACCACGGTGGTGATCCCGCCGCAGAACGACATCGATCTGCACGCCAACGACATGAACTTCGTGGCGATTGCCGAAAACGGCAAGCTGATTGGCTTTAACCTGCTGGTGGGCGGCGGCCTGTCTATTGAGCACGGTAACAAGAAAACCTACGCCCGCACCGCGAGCGAGTTCGGCTTCCTGCCGCTGGAGCACACGCTGGCCGTGGCGGAAGCGGTAGTGACCACCCAGCGCGACTGGGGCAACCGTACCGACCGTAAAAACGCGAAAACCAAGTACACCCTGGAGCGCGTGGGGGTAGAGACGTTCAAAGAGGAAGTGGAGCGTCGCGCGGGGATCAAGTTTGAGCCGATCCGCCCTTACGAATTCACCGGTCGCGGCGATCGCATCGGCTGGGTGAAAGGCATCGACAATAAATGGCACCTGACGCTGTTTATTGAAAACGGTCGTATTCTGGATTATCCGGGCCGTCCGCTGAAAACCGGCCTGCTGGAAATTGCGAAGATCCACAAAGGCGAGTTCCGCATTACCGCTAACCAGAACCTCATCATTGCCGGCGTGCCGGAGAGCCAGAAGGCGAAGATCGAGAAGCTGGCGCGCGATCACGGGTTAATGGATGCGGTTAAGCCGCAGCGTGAAAACTCGATGGCCTGCGTGTCGTTCCCGACCTGCCCGCTGGCGATGGCGGAAGCGGAACGTTTCCTGCCGTCATTTACTGACAAAGTGGAAGCGATTCTGGAAAAACACGGTATTCCGGACGAGCATATTGTTATGCGCGTCACCGGCTGCCCGAACGGCTGCGGTCGCGCGATGCTGGCCGAGCTGGGGCTGGTGGGGAAAGCGCCGGGTCGCTATAACCTGCACCTGGGCGGTAACCGTATCGGCACGCGCATTCCGCGCATGTTCCGCGAGAACATCACCGAGCCGGAAATTCTTGATTCTATCGACGAGCTTGTCGGGCGCTGGGCGAAAGAGCGCGAAGCGGGTGAAGGCTTCGGCGATTTTACGGTGCGTGCGGGCATCATTCGCCCGGTGCTCGATCCCGCAAGGGATTTCTGGGAGTAACCACGAGAGGTAATTATGTCCGTACTCGATCTAAACGCCCTTAATGACCTGCCAAAAGTCGAACGCATTCTGGCCTTGGCAGAAACTAACGCCCACCTTGAAAAGCTGGACGCCGAAGGGCGCGTGGCGTGGGCGCTGGAAAACCTGCCGGGAGACTATGTCCTCTCGTCGAGTTTTGGTATTCAGGCGGCGGTCAGCCTGCATCTGGTGAATCAGATCCGTCCGGACATTCCGGTGATCCTCACCGATACCGGCTACCTGTTCCCGGAAACCTACCAGTTTATTGACGAGCTGACGGACAAGCTCAGGCTCAACCTCAAAGTCTACCGCGCAACGGAAAGCGCGGCCTGGCAGGAGGCGCGCTACGGCAAGTTGTGGGAGCAGGGCGTGGAGGGTATTGAGAAATACAATGAGATCAACAAAGTCGAGCCGATGAACCGGGCGCTGAAAGAGCTGAACGCGCAGACGTGGTTTGCGGGGCTACGCCGCGAGCAGTCCGGCAGCCGTGCAACCTTGCCGGTGCTGGCGGTTCAGCGCGGCGTGTTCAAAGTGCTGCCGATTATCGACTGGGATAACCGCACGGTGTATCAGTACCTGCAAAAACACGGGCTGAAGTACCATCCGCTGTGGGACCAGGGCTACCTGTCCGTGGGCGACACCCACACCACGCGCAAATGGGAACCGGGAATGGCGGAAGAAGAGACGCGATTCTTCGGGTTGAAGCGCGAGTGCGGGCTGCACGAAGGGTGATCCTTTATCCTCCCTCTCCCGGTGGGAGAGGGTTGGGGTGAGGGCATCAGGCCGCGCTATGCTTAACGCCTCAGGCTTTCCCCGCTTTCGCCAGCTCCTTCACCAGCGGCAGCATCACTTTCACCACGTCGCGGCTGCGGTGTTCAATCCGCTGCGGCAGGGCGCTGTCTATATGCTGCTGGTTATCCAGCCGCACATCATGCCAGCTGGTCCCGTCCGGGAACGCTTTCGATTTAGCGCGCTGCTGATAGCCATCCTTTTTACCCAGCGCCCAGTTTGTCGCCTCGACGTACAGCACCGGAATGCCTGCCTTATCAAACACTTCCCCGTCGTTACAACAGCCAGTGCCTTTTGGATAATCCGGGTTACCGCCTGGGTTTGTCGCGGCATAGACGCCATGCGTACGGGCAAGCGCCAGCGCGCGGTCGCGGGTGAGCTTACGTACGCTGCTCGGCGTGCTCTGTCCGCTATTAAAATAGAGCTTATCGCCCACGATCAGGTTGTCGAGGTTAATTACCAGCAGGGTATTTTTCTTCTCCTCAGCGCTCATCCGTTTAAGGAGATTCTCAGCACCGAGTTTCCCTTCTTCTTCGCCGCTGGTCGCCACAAAGCGAATACCGTATTTCGTCGGGATATTCTTAAGGCGTTCAGCCAGTTCAAGCATCACGCCGAGACCTGCTGCATTATCGTCCATGCCCTGCAGCGTCAGTCCACCAAGGTTATTATCAATATCGGCGTCGCTCATTGGCGCGTAGGTATCCAGGTGCGCCATGATAATAATCTGCTCAGCCGCCTTTCCTTCGTGCGCGGCAATCACCGTACTGCCGGTCACGTTATGCCAGTTCTGCGTTTTATTGCGTGAGGTATAGATGTAGCGGCTGTGAAACGAGCGAATATCACTCTGGTAGCCCATCTGTGCAAACTGCTGGCGAATATAGTCGGCGGAGAGCATCTCCGCGGGTGAACCGGTCATGCGGCCAGGGAAAACCGTTGCAATATGCCGCGCCTGCATAGTGGCGATTTCACCATAAGGTTGATTTTTTGCCTGAGCCGGAAGGATAAAGCAAACGCCGAGTGCCAGGGCAGCAATACGGTGGCGCGTTGCGGAAAACATAGTGAGTCCTTAAAAACAGAGCAAAATAATAACGTGCATAGTATGAAACTGTGATCGTCCATACACAATTTGAATTGCTCTTAAATGCCCGAAATTTCGCGTGTTAAGCATTTTTTGGTATTTGCTTTTTCACGGCGTTATTCCATTGAGTAACTACTCATTCCAATTCGTAATTTCATTCGATCTAAGCCGCCCCCTATAGTCCCTCTATTCCTCGTTGTTAGTGAGTTGTTGCCTGTGGACTATCTGCCCCTTTTTGCCGCCTTAAAAGACCGACCGGTACTGGTTGTCGGCACGGGTGAAATTGCCGATCGCAAAATCGCGTTTCTGCAGCGCGCAGGGGCACAGGTGCGGGTTGTCGAAGAGGCGGATTTCGACGAGTCACAAATCGACAGCGTGGTGCTGGTGATTGCGGCGACTGAAAATCGGGAACTGAACCGGCGTATCTCCGAAGCCGCCCAGGCCCGTTACCGTCTGGTGAACGTGGTGGACGACCAGCCTTTATGCTCGTTTATCTTCCCGTCGATCGTTGACCGCTCGCCGCTGCTGGTGGCGATCTCCTCCGGCGGCACCGCGCCGGTGCTGGCGCGCGTGCTCCGGGAAAAGATCGAAGCGCTGCTGCCGACCAGCCTCGGGCGCATGGCGGAGAAAGCCAGCTTCTGGCGCAACCATTTAAAAAACCGCCTGACCAGCGTGACGGAACGCCGTCGCTTCTGGGAGCGCGTATTTCGCGGCCGCTTTGCCAGCCTGATGCAGGCGGGCAATGAGACGGCGGCGCAGAAAATTCTCGAAGACGAGTTGGATAACCCCGGCAGTACGGGCGGGGAGATCGTTCTGGTGGGGGCCGGGCCGGGCGATGCCGGGCTTCTGACCCTGCGCGGCCTGCAGATTCTGCAGGATGCCGACGTGGTGTTCTACGACCACCTGGTCACCGACGGCGTGCGCGAGCTGATCCGTCGCGATGCGGAGCAAATCTGCGTTGGCAAGCGGGCGGGGGAGCACTCCGTGCCGCAGCACGAGACCAACCAGATGCTGATTGCCGCCGCGAAAGCGGGCAAAACCGTGGTGCGCCTGAAAGGGGGCGACCCGTTCATTTTCGGTCGCGGCGGTGAAGAACTGCAGGCGGCAGCCGAGGCGGGCGTGCCGTTCCAGGTGGTGCCCGGCATCACGGCGGCATCGGCCGTGACGGCCTACGCCGGAATTCCGCTGACCCACCGCGATTACGCCCAGAGCGTCACCTTTGTGACCGGCCACTACAAGGCCGACAGCACGCCGTTCGACTGGTCGCACCTTGCCCAGAGCCGACAAACGCTGGCGATCTATATGGGCACGATGAAGGCCGCAGACATCAGCGAGCAGCTTATTCAGCACGGTCGCGAGGCGACCACGCCGGTAGCCGTGATCTCTCGCGGTACGCGCGTCGATCAGCATGTCGCTATCGGCACATTACAAGACCTTGCAACCCTGGCGAAAGACGCCCCGATGCCCGCCCTGATCGTGGTGGGAGAGGTGGTGCAGCTGCACAGCACCCTCGCCTGGTTCCAACACACAACCGATACAGAAGGCTTTGGTTCTTCTGTTGTAAATTTGGCTTAAGGAACGGTTATGGACCAAAAACGACTTACTCACCTGCGGCAGCTCGAAGCGGAAAGTATCCATATTATCCGCGAAGTGGCCGCCGAGTTCTCTAACCCGGTGATGATGTACTCCATCGGTAAAGATTCCAGCGTCATGCTGCACCTGGCGCGTAAAGCGTTTTATCCGGGCACGCTGCCGTTCCCGCTGCTGCACGTGGATACCGGCTGGAAATTCCGCGAAATGTACGAGTTCCGCGACCGTACCGCGAAAGCCTACGGCTGCGAGCTGCTGGTGCACAAAAACCCTGAAGGGGTGGCGATGGGCATTAACCCGTTCGTCCACGGCAGCGCCAAGCATACCGACATCATGAAAACCGAAGGGCTGAAGCAGGCGCTGAATAAATACGGTTTTGACGCGGCCTTCGGCGGCGCGCGCCGCGACGAGGAAAAATCCCGCGCCAAAGAGCGTATCTACTCCTTCCGCGACCGCTTCCACCGCTGGGATCCGAAAAACCAGCGCCCGGAGCTGTGGCACAACTACAACGGCCAGATCAACAAGGGCGAAAGCATTCGCGTCTTCCCGCTCTCTAACTGGACCGAGCTGGATATCTGGCAGTACATCTATCTGGAAAATATTGAGATTGTGCCGCTGTACCTGGCCGCCGAGCGCCCGGTGCTGGAGCGCGACGGCATGCTGATGATGATCGACGACGATCGTATTGATTTACAGCCGGGTGAAGTGATCAAAAAACAGATGGTGCGTTTCCGCACCCTCGGCTGCTGGCCGCTGACCGGCGCGGTGGAATCGAACGCGCAGACGCTGCCGGAGATCATCGAAGAGATGCTGGTGTCCACCACCAGCGAGCGACAGGGGCGCGTGATTGACCGCGACCAGGCAGGCTCCATGGAGCTGAAGAAACGTCAGGGTTATTTCTAAGGAGCCGCCATGAACACCACTATTGCTCAACAAATTGCCAACGAAGGCGGCGTAGAAGCGTATCTGCACGCCCAGCAGCACAAAAGCCTGCTGCGCTTTCTCACCTGCGGCAGCGTGGATGACGGGAAAAGTACCCTGATTGGCCGCCTGCTGCACGACACGCGCCAGATTTATGAAGATCAGCTCTCTTCCCTGCATAACGACAGCAAGCGTCATGGCACCCAGGGCGAAAAACTCGACCTGGCGCTGCTGGTGGACGGCCTGCAGGCGGAGCGCGAGCAGGGGATCACCATCGACGTGGCCTATCGCTATTTCTCTACCGAAAAGCGCAAATTTATTATCGCCGACACCCCGGGGCACGAGCAGTACACCCGCAATATGGCGACCGGCGCATCCACCTGCGATCTGGCGATCCTGCTGATGGACGCCCGTAAAGGCGTGCTGGATCAAACCCGTCGCCACAGCTTTATCTCCACGCTGCTTGGGATCAAACACCTGGTGGTGGCGGTCAACAAGATGGATCTGGTGAACTTCAGCGAAGAGAAATTCGAGGAGATCCGCCAGAGCTACCTGACCTTTGCCGAACAGTTGCCGGGCAACCTGGATATTCGCTTTGTGCCGCTCTCCGCGCTGGAAGGGGATAACGTCGCTTCCCAGAGCGCGAACATGCCGTGGTACAGCGGCCCGACGCTGCTGGAAGTGCTGGAGACCGTTGAGATCCAGCGCGTGGTTGATACCCAGCCAATGCGCTTCCCGGTGCAGTACGTGAACCGTCCTAACCTTGATTTCCGCGGCTTCTCCGGCACGATCGCCTCCGGTTCCGTGAAGGTGGGGCAGCGCGTTAAGGTGCTGCCATCCGGCGTGGAGTCGGCAATCGCTCGCATCGTGACGTTCGACGGCGACCTGCAGGAAGCCGGGGCAGGGGAAGCGGTTACGCTGGTGCTGAAGGACGAAATTGATATCAGCCGCGGTGACCTGCTGGTCGACGCGCAGGAGACGCTGGCAGCGGTGCAGGGCGCGTCCGTGGACGTGGTGTGGATGGCCGAACAGCCGCTGACCGCCGGACAGAGCTACGACATCAAAATTGCGGGCAAGAAAACCCGCGCCCGCGTGGACGGCATTCAGTTCCAGGTGGACATCAACAACCTGACCCATCGAGACGTGAGCGAGCTGCCGCTGAACGGTATTGGCCTGGTGGATCTGACCTTCGACGAGCCGCTGGTGCTGGATCCGTATCAGCAGAACCCGGTAACCGGGGGGCTGATCTTTATCGACCGTCTGACGAACGTTACCGTCGGCGCGGGGATGGTGCGTGAGCCAAACGAGCAGGCGACCGCGGCCTCTGAATTCAGCGCCTTCGAGCTGGAGCTTAACGCGCTGGTGCGTAAGCACTTCCCGCACTGGGGCGCCCGCGATCTGCTGGGAGGCAAGTAATGGCCGCCCATGATGAGAACATCGTCTGGCATCCTCATCCGGTCACCGTCGCCCAGCGCGAACAGCTCCACGGCCACCGTGGGGTTGTGCTGTGGTTTACCGGGCTGTCTGGCTCCGGTAAATCCACGGTAGCGGGCGCGCTGGAAGAGGCGCTGCATCAGCAGGGAGTAAGTACCTACCTGCTGGATGGCGACAACGTGCGTCACGGCCTGTGCAGCGATTTGGGGTTCAGCGACGACGACCGCAAAGAGAACATTCGCCGGGTAGGTGAAGTCGCCAGCCTGATGGCAGACGCCGGGCTGGTGGTGCTGACGGCGTTTATCTCGCCGCACCGCGCCGAGCGCCAGATGGTGCGCGAGCGCGTGGGGCAGGATCGCTTTATTGAAGTGTTTGTCGATACGCCGCTGGAGATCTGTGAAGCGCGCGATCCGAAAGGGTTGTACAAAAAAGCGCGTGCCGGCGAGCTGCGGAACTTCACCGGAATTGACTCGGTTTACGAAGCGCCTGAATCGCCTGAGATTCACCTGGAAGGTCAACAATTGGTAACAAATTTAGTAAGCCAATTATTAGACCTGCTCAGACGGGACGATATTATCAGATCCTGAGGCGGTATCGTTCGGGAGCTGTCTTCCCGCACGATGAGTCACGGTCACAGGATTAGCTATGCGCAACAGTGAAAACTACATTATCACCACCGGGTCGGAACCGTTAACCACCGACGATGAGACGACCTGGTCCTTCCCTGGGGCGATAGTCGGCTTTGCGTCGTGGTTACTGGCGCTGGGTATCCCGTTTTTGATCTACGGTGGTAACACCCTTTTCTTCTTTCTCTACACCTGGCCCTTCTTCCTGGCGCTAATGCCCGTTGCGGTCGTTGTAGGGGTTGCGCTGCACTCCCTTTTCAACGGCAGGCTCCTGTACAGTACGGTTATCACGATTGCCACCGTTGTCGCCATCTTTGGCCTGCTGTTTTTATGGCTGATGGGCTAACTTGCGACATAATTAAAACCCCGCAGTAGAGTCGAACGGAAAGTTATGGGATGATGATGCCGTTTTTTCAGGGGGCAGGATGGGTAAACTAACGCTGCTGTTGCTGGCTTTGCTGGTCTGGCTGCAATATTCGCTGTGGTTCGGTAAGAACGGACTGCACGACTACAGCCGGGTGAGCGATGACGTCGCGGCTCAGCAGGCAACTAATGCCAAACTTAAGGCGCGAAACGATCAACTCTTTGCTGAAATTGATGACCTCAATGGCGGCCAGGAGGCGATTGAGGAACGCGCGCGCAATGAACTCAGTATGACTAAGCCGGGCGAAACCTTTTATCGTCTGGTTCCGGATGCGTCTAAACGCAATCAGGGCTCAGCACAAAACAATCGATAATCAGGCCCAGGATTACGACATGGCAGCAACTTTTTCGGACGTATGTGCCGTGGTGCCGGCCGCAGGTTTTGGCCGGCGCATGCAGACAGAATGTCCCAAGCAGTACCTCTCAATTGGCGATAAAACAATCCTCGAGCACGCCGTGGCGGCGCTGCTGGCGCACCCGCGGGTGACGCACGTGGTCATCGCCATCAGTCCCGGCGATGCGCGTTTTGCGCAGCTGCCGCTGGCAAACCACCCACAAATTACCGTTGTCGATGGCGGCGCCGAGCGCGCCGATTCCGTGCTGGCGGGCATTCAGGCTGCCGGAAGCGCGCAGTGGGTGCTGGTCCATGACGCGGCGCGTCCGTGCCTGCATCAGGACGACCTGGCACGCCTGCTGGCGCTGAGCGAAACCAGTAAAGTGGGCGGCATTCTGGCCGCGCCGGTGCGCGACACCATGAAGCGTGCCGAGCCGGGCAAGCGTGCTATCGCCCACACCGTTGAGCGCGTCGACCTGTGGCACGCCCTGACGCCGCAATTTTTCCCCCGCGAACTGCTCCACGACTGCTTAACGCGCGCGCTTAACGAAGGCGCGACCATCACGGACGAAGCCTCCGCGCTGGAGTATTGCGGTTTTCACCCCACGCTTGTTGAAGGACGCGCTGATAATATAAAAGTGACGCGCCCGGAAGATTTACAGCTCGCGGAATTTTATCTTACCCGTTCGACCCATCAGGAGAAGGCATAATGCGAATTGGACACGGTTTTGATGTACACGCCTTTGGCGGAGAAGGCCCAATTATCATTGGCGGCGTACGTATTCCTTACGAAAAAGGGCTGCTGGCGCATTCTGATGGCGACGTGGCGCTGCATGCGCTGACCGACGCGCTGCTCGGCGCTGCCGCGCTGGGTGATATCGGCAAGCTGTTCCCGGACACCGATCCGGCCTTTAAAGGGGCGGACAGCCGCGAACTGCTGCGCGAAGCGTGGCGCCGCATTCAGGCCAGGGGTTACACCCTCGGCAACGTCGACGTGACGATTATTGCCCAGGCGCCGAAAATGCTGCCGCACATTCCGCAGATGCGCGTGTTTATCGCTGAAGATCTGGGCTGCCATATGGACGATGTCAACGTCAAAGCCACCACCACCGAGAAGCTGGGCTTTACCGGTCGTGGTGAAGGGATTGCCTGTGAAGCCGTGGCGCTGCTGGTAAAGGCGGCAAAATGACGGACTTCGATAACCTGACATACCTGCACGGCAAGCCGCAGGGGAACGGGGTGCTGAAAGCCAGCCCGGAAGATTTCCTCGTGGTTGAGGATCTGGGCTTTGAGCCTGATGGCGAAGGCGAACATATCCTGGTGCGTATTCTGAAAAACGGCTGCAACACCCGCTTTGTGGCCGACGCGCTGGCAAAATTCCTCAAAATTCACGCCCGGGAAGTGAGCTTTGCCGGGCAGAAAGATAAACACGCCGTCACCGAGCAGTGGCTCTGCGCGCGCGTGCCCGGCAATGCGATGCCTGATTTAAGCAAATTTGAGCTTGAAGGCTGTAAGGTGCTGGAGTACGCCCGTCACAAGCGCAAGCTGCGCCTCGGGGCGTTGAAAGGCAACGCGTTTACGCTGGTGCTGCGCGAAGTGACTGACCGTGAAGACGTTGAAAAACGCCTGAACGCCATCAATGAACGCGGCGTCCCGAACTACTTTG
Source organism: Enterobacter nematophilus (assembly GCF_026344075.1). Taxonomy (NCBI): domain Bacteria; kingdom Pseudomonadati; phylum Pseudomonadota; class Gammaproteobacteria; order Enterobacterales; family Enterobacteriaceae; genus Enterobacter; species Enterobacter nematophilus. Next base: position 542,474 of record NZ_JAPKNE010000003.1, read on the forward strand.
GCGCGCAGCGCTTTGGCATTGGCGGCAGCAACCTGCAGGGCGCGCTGCGCTGGGCGCAAAGCGATGCGCCGGTGCGCGACAGGAATAAACGCAGTTTTTGGTTGTCGGCGGCCCGCAGCGCGTTGTTTAATCAGATTGTGAGCGAAAGGCTGAAAAAACCGGACGCGAATCAAGTTGTTGTTGGCGATGCGCTACAATTAGCGGGACGCGGAAGCTGGTTTGTGGCAACGGCCGAAGAAATGGCCGATGTCCAGTCGCGCGTGGATGCCAAAGCGCTGATGATTACCGCAGCTTTGCCGGGCTCAGGCGACTGGGGCACCCAGGGCGACGCGCTGAGCGCTGAGCAGTCCGCCGTGGCGGATGCGCCGGAATTACAATCCTTGCTGGTGCGGGAAAAAGTCGAAGCAGCACGCCGCGCGATGCTGCTCTATCCGCAGCAGTTAAGCTGGAACTGGTGGGATGACGTGACCGTCGAGTTACGCTTCTGGCTGCCGGCAGGCAGCTTTGCCACCAGTGTTGTCAGGGAACTAATCAACACCTCGGGTGATTATGCGAATATTGCTGAGTAACGATGATGGGATCCACGCGCCGGGCATTCAGACCCTGGCGAAGCACCTCCGTGAATTTGCGGATGTGCAGGTTGTGGCTCCCGATCGTAACCGCAGTGGAGCGTCTAACTCACTGACGCTGGAGTCGTCGCTTCGCACCTTTACCTTTGAAAATGGCGATATTGCCGTGCAGATGGGCACGCCGACGGACTGCGTGTTTCTGGGCGTGAACGCGCTGATGTGCCCGCGTCCGGATATCGTTGTCTCCGGCATTAACGCCGGGCCGAACCTCGGCGATGACGTGATTTACTCCGGAACGGTAGCGGCGGCAATGGAGGGGCGCCATCTCGGGTTCCCGGCGCTGGCGGTCTCGTTAAACGGCCACACGCACTACGATACCGCCGCCGCGGTGACCTGTTCGATCCTGCGGGCGCTCGGCCGCGAGCCGCTGCGTACTGGGCGCATTCTTAACATCAACGTGCCGGATCTTCCTCTCAATGAGATTAAGGGCATTCGCGTTACGCGCTGCGGAAGCCGACACCCGGCCGATCAGGTGATCCCGCAGCAGGATCCTCGCGGCAACACCCTTTACTGGATCGGGCCTCCTGGCGATAAGTGCGATGCGGGTCCGGACACCGACTTTGCCGCCGTGGATGAAGGCTATGTCTCGGTGACTCCGCTACACGTAGATTTAACCGCGTATAGCGCGCATGATGTGGTGTCGGGCTGGCTGGATCGCGCAGGAGTGAACGCGCAATGGTAAGCAAACGTGTACAAACTCTTCTGGAACAACTTCGCGCACAGGGGATCCGCGACGAGCACGTGCTTGAGGCGCTCGCTCAGGTCCCGCGTGAGAAATTTGTAGACGAGGCGTTTGAACACAAAGCGTGGGAAAACGTTGCGCTGCCCATTGGGCAAGGCCAGACGATTTCGCAGCCTTACATGGTGGCGCGGATGACGGAGCTGCTGGAGCTCACGCCCGACTCTCGCGTGCTGGAGATTGGCACCGGTTCGGGGTATCAGACCGCCATCCTGGCGCATCTGGTGCACCATGTCTGTTCCGTAGAGCGGATCAAAGGTTTGCAGTGGCAGGCGCGTCGTCGCCTGAAACAACTTGATTTACATAATGTTTCGACACGACACGGTGATGGATGGCAGGGTTGGCAGGCTCGCGCCCCGTTTGACGCTATCATCGTGACGGCGGCTCCGCCTGAAATTCCCGCAGCGCTCTTGTCGCAGCTGGATGAGGGGGGCATTCTTGTTCTGCCCGTTGGGGACGAGCAGCAGCTTTTAAAGCGCGTTCGTCGGCGCGGCGGCGAGTATATTATCGATACCGTGGAAGCCGTGCGCTTTGTGCCTCTGGTAAAGGGGGAGTTGGCCTGAGACTCGGATTTATCCAGGGTTATTAAGGCAAATTCAGCGTATGGTGTGGCGCGAAAGATTCGTGTCATCACGGTAAATTTTAAGTCACTGGTAGTTAACACATTCCTGGGGGATAAATGAGCGCGGGAAGCCCTAAATTCACCATCAGCCGTGTTGCGGCATTATCACTGGTTTCGCTCTGGCTGGCAGGCTGTACAAGTTCTAACAACCCGCCTGCGCCCGTCAGTTCCGTCGGGGGAAACAGCGGCTCCGGTAACACGTCCAGCGGAATGTTGATCACGCCTCCGCCTAAAATGGGTACTGCTGCACCGCAGCAAACACCACAAATTCAGCCTGTGCAACATCCTGTTACACAGCCAACGCAGATTCAGCCAGTTGAACAGCCTGTTCAGACCCAAAATGGCCGCATAGTCTATAACCGCCAGTATGGGAACATTCCGAAAGGCAGCTATACCGGCGGCAGCACCTATACCGTCAAGCGCGGCGATACGCTGTTCTACATTGCCTGGATCACCGGGAACGATTTCCGTGACCTCGCGCAGCGCAATAACGTCCAGGCCCCGTATGCTCTGGAAGTTGGCCAAACGCTCCAGGTGGGCAACGCAACGGGTACGCCACTGACGCCTGGCAATACGGTTTCAGCGGCCGACGTGACGGCTCAAAATAACAGCGTTAAGCCTGCACAAAAATCCACCACGGTGGTTGCTTCACAACCTGTAATTACGTATTCTGAGGATTCAGGTGATCAGACTGCTAACAAAATGTTGCCGAATAATAAAGGGACTGCGACTGTTGTCACAGCACCGACCACGGCACCTGTGGTTAGCTCTACTGAACCGACTGCAAGCAGTCAGAATGCCAGTTCGTCCATCACTGCATGGCGCTGGCCAACTGACGGCAAGATTATCGAGAACTTCGCAACCTCTGAGGGTGGGAACAAAGGGATCGATATCGCAGGCAGTAAAGGACAGGCTATCATCGCGACCGCAGACGGACGCGTTGTGTATGCCGGTAACGCTCTGCGCGGTTACGGTAATCTGATTATCATCAAACATAACGATGATTACCTGAGTGCCTACGCCCATAACGACACAATGCTGGTCCGGGAACAACAAGAAGTTAAGGCGGGGCAAAAAATCGCTACCATGGGTAGCACCGGAACCAGTTCTACACGCTTGCATTTTGAAATTCGTTACAAGGGGAAATCCGTAAACCCGCTGCAGTATTTGCCGCAGCGATAAATTGACGGGGCATGCCAGCCAGGGTGTCTCGTTCAGGGATCACGGGTAGGAGCCACCTTATGAGTCAGAATACGCTGAAAGTTCATGATTTAAATGAAGACGCGGAATTTGATGAGAACGGAGCAGAGGCTTTTGACGAAAAAGCCTTAGTAGAAGAGGAACCCAGTGATAACGATTTGGCTGAAGAAGAGCTGTTATCGCAGGGCGCCACACAGCGTGTACTGGACGCGACTCAGCTTTACCTTGGGGAGATTGGTTACTCCCCACTGCTAACGGCCGAAGAAGAAGTCTATTTCGCACGTCGTGCTTTGCGTGGTGATGTTGCCTCGCGTCGTCGCATGATCGAAAGTAACCTGCGACTGGTCGTGAAAATTGCCCGCCGTTACGGCAATCGTGGTCTGGCTTTGCTGGATCTGATTGAAGAGGGCAACTTAGGTCTCATCCGCGCAGTTGAGAAGTTTGACCCGGAACGCGGGTTCCGTTTCTCAACCTACGCGACCTGGTGGATTCGTCAGACCATCGAACGGGCTATTATGAACCAGACCCGTACGATCCGACTGCCGATCCACATCGTCAAAGAGTTGAACGTCTATCTGCGTACCGCGCGCGAGTTGTCCCATAAACTGGACCACGAGCCAAGCGCAGAAGAAATTGCCGAACAACTCGACAAACCGGTTGATGACGTAAGCCGTATGCTGCGTCTCAACGAGCGCATTACCTCGGTTGACACCCCGCTGGGTGGCGACTCCGAAAAAGCGCTGCTGGACATCCTGGCCGATGAAAAAGACAACGGCCCGGAAGACACCACGCAGGACGATGACATGAAGCAGAGCATCGTCAAATGGCTGTTCGAACTGAACGCCAAACAGCGTGAAGTGCTGGCACGTCGTTTCGGTTTACTGGGGTATGAAGCTGCGACACTGGAAGACGTCGGCCGCGAAATTGGTCTGACTCGTGAACGTGTTCGTCAGATTCAGGTAGAAGGTCTGCGCCGCCTGCGTGAAATCCTGCAGGGGCAAGGTTTGAATATCGAAGCGCTGTTCCGCGAATAAGCATCCTTTCGTCAAAAAAGGCCCGTCGTGAGACGGGCCTTTTTCTTTTGTGCTACGGCTGTGCCGTTTCGTGCAGTAGACGCCATGCGATCCTGCCGTCTTCCTGATTAAGCACCGCGGTTGACCAGCGCACGTTGACGGGCAGCCCCGGCCGGGTCTGCGTCTCCCGGTAGTGAAGCACCGCGCCGTGGGGCCACGTCTGTCGCGTCGTTAATTCATCAATAACAATTTTCAGTCCGGGGCGGCTTCCTCGCTGGCTGTGCAAAAAGTCCACGAGGCCGCGATAGTCGATATGAACGCCACCCGGTGGGATCATCAGAAAATCTGGCCGGAAACGGGCGAGCAGGGCGTCGGAGTCGCCTTCACCTTTGCCTAACCAGTTTTCAAGCGCAATGTGGAGGTCGATAATGTCGTGTTCAAAAGGCGTCATGAATTCTCCTGTCGCAGCTGGGCGAGCACCTGCGTATTGTTAAGTCGGAAAACGTACAGTACAGGCAATAAGGTCATGCCTGCGGCAAAAAGAAACATTCCGTGCCAGGCGGCGAGCGGCGCCAGATAACTCTGCGCCAGACTCAGCACCTCTGCCAGCAGCAGGGCGCCGGCAAAAAAGCTTAACTGACGATTGAGATTCCACAGCGCGCTGGCATCCGGCATCTCTTCCCGGCGCGTTGTCAGAAAAGCGCTGCTCTGAGCGGTGCTGCTGCACAGGCTTCCCCCCGCGCCCATCAGGGTAAACGCAACGACAGGTAGCAGCGTAGCCGAGCTAACGTTAAGCAAAAGCAGGATGCCCGTCGCCTGCAGCAGGCAGCCGATGACAATCAGCGGCTGTGGGCCGATACGGTTAAAATAGCGTCCCGTCGCCGTGATGGCGATAAACGATGCTATGGACCAGGGCAGCATGAGCATTCCCGTTGCGGATGGGCTCATGTTCGCCTCGTGCTGAAGATAAAACATGCCCGTAACGTTCACCCCAATAAACATGCCGGGTACGCATACATAGACAAGCATGGAAAAACGCAAAAGCGGGTCTGCGAGCAACCGCAGGTTGAGCAGTCTGGCCGCTTTCATCACGGGTATTTCGTGTTTAAGCCACAGGCAGGCCAACGCAAAGGTCACGATAGCGACCGGTAGCGTCGCGAAAAATATCCACCGCCAGCCTAGCGTCTGCACCAGTACGCCCCCGATAGCGGGGGAGCAGGCGGGAGCAAGCAGCGCGACCAGCATCACCGCCGAGGAGAGTCTGGCCCGCTCGTGAGGCTGAAACAGTTGCCAGGTCAGCGCCTGTCCGACGGGGATCAGTAAGCCACCGCCCACGCCCTGCAGCACGCGCCAGGCGATCAGACTTTCCAGCGTTGCAGACAGGCCTGCCGCAGCGGAGGCTGCGCTGAACAGAAAAAGCGAGATCAGGATGACCCGCTTTGGTCCGAAGCGGCGCGTGAGCATGCTGCTGAACGGGATCGCCAGCGTCAGGCCGGCGATGTACCCGTTACTGACCCAGGCAAGCGCTGAAGGCGTGGCGTTAAGAGCTTGCGCCATCGCCGGAAAAGCGACGCTGGCAATAAACATGTTGATCAAATCAAGAAAAAAGCCCAGCAGATAGACGGCGGCGACTTTACTGCGATACGTCATGGTGGATCCTCCCGTGAGGTGGCGTATCGTATCGACCGCGGAAGCACGGATAAACCTGACAAAGCGCGATATACTGTCAAAAAAATTTTGACGGTAAAGGGCGTGATGATGATTAACCTACAGCGGACGCAGATGTTTGTTGCGGTGGCCGACACCGGCAGCTTTACTGCCGCAGCCGATGCGCTGGGCCTGACAAAAGCCGTGGTCAGCTTTAATATTCGCCAGCTCGAAGCGGAGCTGGGGGTGACATTGCTGCTGCGCTCCACCCGTCGCCTGACGTTAACCGAGGCGGGTGCGCTTTTTCATCAACGCAGCGTGGCGCTTCTGAAGGACGCCGAACAGCTGCAGGATGATGTTCGCGCGAATCATGCAGGACTCACGGGTGAATTGCGGATCACCACCACGCCTGAGTATGGCTCGCGGGTCGTGGTACCGTTGCTGGCAAGGTTTAGCCAGCTGCACCCGGCGCTTCGCGTGCGTCATGTTTCGTCTTCACTCCATGCCGACCTTATCTCAGAGCGCTTTGACGTGGCTATCCGGTTGGGAACGCTTACCGATTCGCGCTACCACGCCGCATTGATTTCACATTTTTCCATCCTGCCCGTCGCGACGCCCGAGTGGCGGGTGAATCATCCGGTTGAATCGCTTGATCAGCTGGCACACGCCGACTGGATTATTCACGAGCGCTTAGCTTCGCCGCTGCGCTGGCAGGTGAAAGCTGCCAGCGGTGCGCCTGAAATGCTGGAGATAAAAAAAGCGCCGCGCCTGTTTGCCGACAGCGCTCAGGCGCTTATGGCCTTTGCGCTCGCGGGAAGTGGCGTGGCGTTACTGCCGGAATGGCTGGTGCGCGATGCGCTTGATGCGGGAAAACTGGTCCCGGTTTTACCGGGATATACCTTCGCGCGGCAGGGCATCCACGCGGTTTATCCGGATGCCCGGCACGTGCCCGCGAAAGTGCGCACCTTCATTGATTTTATGCGCGCCAGCGTGAATTAATCGTGCATCATCTTTTTGATGAGCGCAGAGAACTGCTCCCGCTCGGCTTTATTAAGGCGCCCTAAAAACGCCTCGTCCACCTCGTTGCCGACCGGCTGGCAGCCTGCAAGCAGGGCCTCGCCTTCCGGCGTCAGGAAGACAAACCGGCGGCGCTTATCTGCGGGATCGTGCTCGCGTTTGACCAGCCCGCGCGCCTCCATTCGGCTAAGCATTTCCGCCAGGGTCGCCTTCGTGCTGACCGCCACTTCAGTCAATGCCACCTGTTCGATGCCCGGATGTTCGGCAATGGAGCGCATCACCGCATACTGCGGCTTGGTCAGTTCCGGCAGGGCATGCTGCCACTTAGCGGTATGTTGTTGAAAAAGCTGACGTAACAGGTGGAACGCCTCTTGTCTTAGTTCCATGAACACTCCGACAGAAAAAATCACCCCCTATGATAGCCGCTAAAGCCCGGGATGATAACGCGGCATTTTTTAGCAATTAGTGTGATCGTATGCGAACGATCTTGTCAGAAAAATAATCCGGGAGTAGTTTATCTATAATGTTCGTACACGAACAAATTGATTGAGGTGATGAATGAGATTGATCGTTGGAATGACGGGGGCCACGGGGGCTCCGCTGGGCGTGGCGCTGCTGCAGGCGCTGAGGGAAATGCCGGAGGTGGAGACTCATCTGGTGATGTCGAAGTGGGCAAAAACTACCGTTGAGCTGGAAACGCCTTTCAGCGTGCAGGACGTTGCTGCGCTGGCTGACGTTGTCCACAGCCCGGCTGACCAGGCCGCCACCATCTCCTCCGGCTCGTTTCGCACCGACGGCATGATCGTCATTCCCTGCAGCATGAAAACGCTGGCGGGGATCCGCGCCGGTTACGCCGAAGGGCTGGTGGGCCGTGCGGCGGATGTGGTGCTGAAAGAGGGGCGTAAGCTGGTGCTGGTTCCTCGCGAAACGCCGCTCAGCACCATTCATCTGGAGAACATGCTGGCGCTTTCCCGCATGGGCGTGGCGATGGTGCCGCCTATGCCCGCGTATTACAACCACCCGCAAACCGCCGATGACATCACCCAGCATATCGTGACCCGCGTGCTTGACCAGTTCGGTCTGGAGCACAAAAAGGCGCGCCGCTGGAGCGGCTTGCGGGAGGCGAAACATTTTTCACAGGAGAACAAAGATGGCATTTGATGATTTGAGAAGCTTCCTGCAGGCGCTCGATGAGCAAGGGCAACTGCTGAAAATTGAGGAAGAGGTGAATGCAGAGCCGGATCTGGCGGCGGCAGCCAACGCCACCGGTCGTATTGGAGACGGCGCGCCCGCGCTGTGGTTTGACAATATTCGCGGCTTTACCGACGCCCGCGTGGTGATGAATACCATCGGCTCCTGGCAGAACCACGCCATATCAATGGGGCTGCCTGCCAATACCCCGGTAAAAAAACAGATCGATGAGTTCATTCGCCGCTGGGATAAATTCCCGATCGCGCCGGAGCGCCGCGCCAACCCAGCCTGGGCGCAGAATACGGTGGACGGTGAAGACATTAACCTGTTCGATATCCTCCCGCTGTTTCGCCTGAACGACGGTGACGGCGGTTTTTATCTCGATAAAGCGTGTGTTGTCTCACGCGATCCGCTCGATCCGGATCACTTCGGCAAGCAGAACGTCGGCATTTACCGCATGGAAGTGAAGGGCAAGCGCAAGCTCGGCCTCCAGCCGGTACCGATGCACGATATCGCCCTGCACCTGCACAAAGCGGAAGAGCGCGGGCAAGATCTGCCGATTGCGATAACCCTCGGCAACGACCCGATTATTACGCTGATGGGCGCAACGCCGCTGAAATACGATCAGTCCGAGTATGAAATGGCCGGTGCGCTGCGTGAAAGCCCGTACCCGATTGCCACCGCGCCGCTGACCGGCTTCGACGTGCCGTGGGGGTCTGAAGTGATCCTGGAAGGGGTGATTGAAGGGCGTAAACGTGAAATCGAAGGGCCGTTCGGCGAGTTTACCGGGCACTATTCCGGCGGTCGTAACATGACGGTAGTCCGTATCGATAAAGTATCTTACCGCACCAAACCGATTTTCGAATCCCTCTACCTCGGCATGCCGTGGACCGAGATTGACTACCTGATGGGACCGGCCACCTGCGTGCCGCTTTACCAGCAGCTGAAAGCGGAATTCCCTGAAGTGCAGGCGGTGAACGCGATGTACACCCACGGCCTGCTGGCGATTATATCGACTAAAAAACGCTACGGCGGTTTTGCTCGCGCGGTCGGTTTGCGTGCCATGACCACGCCGCATGGCCTGGGCTACGTGAAGATGGTGATTATGGTGGATGAGGATGTCGATCCGTTCAACCTCCCACAGGTGATGTGGGCGCTGTCATCGAAGGTAAACCCGGCAGGAGACCTGGTGCAACTGCCGAACATGTCGGTGCTTGAACTCGACCCAGGCTCCAGCCCGGCGGGCATTACCGACAAACTGATTATTGATGCCACCACGCCTGTTGCACCGGACACCCGTGGCCACTACAGCCAGCCGGTACAGGATCTGCCTGAAACCAAAGCCTGGGCTGAAAAACTGACCGCGATGCTGGCAGCACGCCAATAAGGAGGAAAAGATGATTTGTCCACGTTGTGCCGATGAGCATATTGAAGTGATGGCGACATCACCGGTGAAAGGGGTCTGGACGGTCTATCAGTGCCAGCACTGTCTGTACACCTGGCGCGATACCGAACCGCTGCGCCGTACCAGCCGCGAGCACTACCCGGAAGCGTTCCGTATGACGCAGAAGGATATTGATGAAGCGCCGCAGGTGCCGACGGTTCCACCGTTGTTATAAGCAAAACGGCAACGTAAGTTGCCGTTTTCATGTTTTCACCCTCTCCCTGTGGGAGAGGGCTGGGTTGAGGGAAAAAGACCGTAGAAAACTAAACCAGACTCTTCAACCGGTAAATCCACTCCAGCGCCTGACGCGGCGTCAGTGAATCCGGGTCGAGGTTCTCCAGCGCTTCCACCGCAGGAGACGTTTCTTCCGCTGGTGCCAACAGCGACATCTGGGTGCCATCGATCTGCGTCGCCGCCGCATTCGGCGAGAGGCTTTCCAGCTCACGCAGCTTCTGGCGAGCGCGCTTGATCACCTCTTTCGGAACACCTGCCAGCGCCGCGACGGCCAGACCATAGCTCTTGCTCGCCGCGCCATCCTGCACCGTGTGCATAAAAGCGATGGTGTCGCCGTGCTCCAGCGCATCAAGATGAACGTTAGCCACGCCTTCCATTTTCTCCGGCAGCTGCGTCAGCTCGAAGTAGTGGGTGGCGAACAGCGTCATGGCCTTGATTTTATTCGCGAGACTTTCGGCGCAGGCCCAGGCCAGCGACAGGCCGTCATAGGTTGAGGTTCCGCGTCCCACTTCGTCCATCAGCACCAGGCTGTGCTCCGTCGCGTTATGCAGAATGTTAGCCGTTTCGGTCATCTCGACCATGAAGGTTGAGCGACCGCTCGCCAGATCGTCCGCTGCCCCAACGCGGGTGAAGATACGGTCGATGGGGCCAATCTCCACTTTTTGCGCCGGGACGTAGCTGCCGATATACGCGAGCAAAGCAATCAGCGCCGTCTGGCGCATATAGGTACTCTTACCGCCCATGTTCGGGCCGGTAATGATCAGCATTCTTCTCTGCGGCGAGAGGCTCAGCGGGTTGGCGATGAACGGTTCGTTCAGGACCTGCTCGACGACCGGGTGACGGCCTTTCGTAATACGAATGCCTGGCTTGTCGGTAAAGGTCGGACAGGTATAGTTCAGCGTTTCAGCCCGTTCAGCCAGGTTTACCAGCACGTCCAGCTCCGCCAGCGCGCTGGCGCACAGCTGCAGGTCAGCAAGGTGCGGCATCAGCATGTCAAACAGCTCGTCATACAGCTGTTTTTCCAGCGCCAGGGCTTTGCCTTTCGAGGTGAGCACTTTGTCTTCGTACTCTTTCAGCTCGGGAATGATGTAGCGCTCGGCGTTTTTCAATGTCTGGCGGCGGACGTAGTGAATCGGCGCCAGATGGCTCTGCCCGCGGCTGATCTGAATGTAGTAACCGTGTACCGCGTTATACCCCACTTTCAGGGTGTCGAGCCCAAGACGCTCGCGTTCGCGGATTTCCAGCTTATCGAGGTAGTCCGTCGCGCCGTCTGCCAGCGCGCGCCATTCGTCCAGCTCCTCGTTGTATCCAGGGGCAATCACGCCGCCGTCGCGCACCAGAACCGGAGGGGCATCAATAATGGCGCGCTCCAGCAGCTCGCGAAGCTCGGTGAATTCGCCCATCGTTTCGCGGAGTTTCTGCACCGGCGCGCTGTCAACGTCGCTCAGCTGCGCTCGCAGTTCCGGCAGCTGCTGGAAAGCATGACGCATACGCGCAAGGTCGCGCGGGCGCGCGGTGCGCAGAGCCAGACGGGCCAGGATACGCTCCAGATCGCCCACCTGGCGCAGGACCGGCTGCAGCTCGGTATAGCGATCCTGCAGGGCGGCAATGGTCTGCTGACGGCAGACAAGTGTATCCGTATCGCGAATCGGCATATGCAGCCAGCGTTTCAGCATGCGGCTGCCCATTGGCGTTACCGTGCTGTCGAGCACCGATGCGAGCGTGTTTTCAACGCCACCCGCCAGGTTCTGGGTGATCTCCAGGTTACGTCGCGTGGCGGCATCCATGATGATGCTGTCCTGCTGGCGCTCCATGGTAATAGAGCGGATATGCGGCAGGGCGGTGCGCTGGGTGTCTTTCACGTACTGCAGGAGGCAACCTGCGGCACACAGCCCGCGCGGAGCATTTTCCACGCCAAAGCCAATCAGATCGCGGGTGCCAAACTGCAGGTTCAGCTGCTGGCGCGCGGTATCAATTTCGAATTCCCACAGCGGGCGGCGTCGCAATCCGCGACGGCCTTCAATCAGCGCCATTTCGGCGAAGTCTTCGGCGTAGAGCAATTCTGCCGGGTTGGTGCGCTGCAGTTCGGCAGCCATCGTTTCGCGGTCAGTCGGCTCACTCAGGCGAAAACGCCCGGAGCTGATGTCCAGCGTGGCGTAGCCAAAACCCTTGCCGTCCTGCCACAGCGCCGCCAGCAGGTTATCCTGGCGCTCCTGAAGCAGGGCTTCATCACTGATGGTGCCTGGCGTGACGATGCGTACGACTTTGCGCTCAACCGGGCCTTTCGAGGTTGCCGGATCGCCGATCTGCTCGCAGATGGCAACGGACTCGCCCTGATTCACCAGCTTAGCCAGATAGTTTTCAACCGCGTGGTGCGGGATACCGGCCATCGGGATGGGCTCGCCTGCGGATGCGCCACGTTTGGTTAGCGAGATGTCGAGCAACTGCGATGCACGCTTAGCATCGTCATAAAACAGCTCGTAAAAATCGCCCATACGGTAAAACAGCAGGATTTCCGGATGCTGTGCCTTCAGCTTCAGATACTGCTGCATCATTGGCGTATGTGCGTCGAAATTGTCGATTGTGCTCATGGAGTTATGATGTCCATTTCTTTGAAAATAAACCGTTTTGAGCGGCTCAGTGGCCGTTAGTTCCTTCTATTGTCGCATGAAAAAAAGGTACGGCGCAGAAAAATGTGGCGGCTTTACGAGGCGCCTTCTGACATTAACTCAATGACGATTTTTCCATGCTCAACGCCCACCCTGACCTGGGAGTTGGTGGTAAAGCCCGCTTTCTCAAGCCAGTCTCCTTTTAAGCTCAGCGCTGCATGCACGCTGTATCGCTTTGGTATCTTCGTTTTTCGATCCTCGTGACGTTTTCTGAAATATCCCACTTTTAAATGGCGGTAGGGTTTGCCGAACGCGATCTCTTTCATAGGGTCTCCAGACTATACGGACAACGGTCATTCCTGATGCCTGTATAAAATACCAGTGATTTTCAGGAGGTGCAGGGTTAATAGTGGAATCAGGCTTCAGAAAACGGAATGCAACACCTGAAATCCACAGTATAAAAGTGTATTATTGATGCATCTTATTGTTCGGTAAGTCGCTATGACCGGTAAACGCATATCACGAGAAAAAGAGACCATCGCGAAAATGATCGCGTTGTACGCAAAGCAGTGTCCAGAGGCTTCTCAGGAAGCGGGGCATTATCAGGTGCTCAACGCGTACGCCGATAAGCGCCTGGATAAGTGCGTTTTTGGTGAAGAAAAGCCCGCCTGCAAACAATGCCCGGTGCACTGCTACCAGCCTGCCAGACGTGAAGAGATGAAGCAGATTATGCGCTGGGCGGGGCCGCGTATGTTATGGCGACACCCCATTCTGACCGTCCGTCATCTGATGGATGACCGTCGTCCGGTGCCGGAGCTGCCGGAAAAGTATCGCCCGAAAAAGTAAGCCGTTCAGCTTCGTAGCGGGCGGCAAATCACGTTCAGGGCCAGCGCGCTGCACAGTGGAAAGAGCGCCAGCAGCAGCCACGGGTAAATCGCCTGCGTTGAAGGCACCAGCGCGCGATCCAGCAGGCTGCCAAAAAGCAAGTTTCCGGCCAGTACCGCAATGCCTCCGGCGGTGGAGAGTGCGCCGTAGTGCGCGCCCAGCGTGGATTCATCGGCGAACCGCGGAATGAGATCTTTTGCCGAGGGCACCAGCAGCATCTGCCCCAGCGTCAGCAGCGTGACAAACGAGACCGAGGGCAGAAGCCGCAGCCAGCCTTCAGGCGGTTCTGTTGCTGCAAACGCCGCCACGCTCGCAAAGGCGGCGGAAAGCAGCAAAAAGCCCACCGGCAGAATGTTCACCGCGCCCACGCGACGGGCGAAACGCGCCAGCGGCAGCTGTAAGGTAATAATCAGAACGGAGGCCAGCATAAAAAGCGGGCCAAGATCTTTCTCGTTACCGCCGGAGCGCTGGATCTCTACCGGCAGCGCCAGATAGAGCTGGTTATAGCTTAACAGCCAGGAGCTGTAGGCAATGATAAAGGCGACAAAGCGAGGCTGTCGGAACGTCGTCCACCAGGGCACTATTTTTATCTTCTGTAAACGGTGCCCGGCAGCAGGCAGACAGAAGTAAAGCACCACTAGCGCAATGATAAAGACGCCAGCCCCCGCCAGCGCCACCTGGCGGAAGCCAAGCCCCGTTAGCAGGGCGCCAGCAACCGGGCCCAGTACCGCGCCGAGCTCCCCGCAGACGGCAAAGAGCGCAAACCACTCCGCCCGGCTTCGTTTCCCCTTCGCCTCGCTGTTCGTCCCCGCTTTCGCCAGCAATGACTCAATAGCCGGAGAAAATAACGCGCCGCCGACGCCCGTCAGACACGCGCCCAGAATAATCGGCCACAGCGATCCCCCGAAGGCCAGCAGCAGATAGCCTGAAACACGAACTATACAGCCGCTGAGGATAACCACTTTCGCGCCAAACCGGTCCGAGAGCGCACCGCCAACGATAAACATCCCCTGCTGCGAGAACGTGCGCAGGCCCAGGATCAGCCCGATAAGCCCGCCGGAGAGCAGCATGTCGTCGCGCAGAAATATCGCCAGAAAGGGAACGACGGCGTAAAACCCAATGTTAAAAACAAACTGGCTACCCAGTAAAACGGGCGGCCAGAGCGTGGTGGCGGGGCGAAGGGACATTGTCGATCACTCGCCCCTAAACGATAAAATGAATGTGCTTTTTGCCATGAAACGGCGAGATCTCAATTTTAGTTTTGACCCGGAAGACATCCCACAGCAACGACTCGGATAAGATGTCCTGCGGTGTTCCGGTCGCCACGATTTGCCCTTTCTGCATCACAATCAGCGAGTCGCAGAACATTGAGGCGTGGTTGAGATCGTGGATGGCGACAATGCTGGTGACGGGTAATTCGCTGATCAACTGCATCAGCTGCATCTGATGATGGATGTCCAGGTGGTTGGTCGGTTCATCCAGCAGGATTTCGGTTGGCGTTTGCGCCAGCGCGCGGGCAATATGCACCCGCTGACGCTCGCCGCCGGAGAGGCTCAGCCAGCCCTGCTCGCTGCGGTCCAGCATATCGACACGCTGCAGAGCCGCGGTGATGGTGTCGTCATCCTGCGCGCTCCAGTTGGAAAAAGGGGAGTGGTGCGGAATACGTCCAAGCTTGACCACGTCGCGCACGCGCATATTGGCGTCCGTCATGCCGTGCTGCTCAACGAACGCCACCCGGCGGGCAAGCTGCTTTTTGGCGATGCGGGAAATGTCCTGCCCGTCCAGGGTCACGCTGCCCGCATCCGGGCGACGCAGGCCTGCCAGAATGCGCAAAAGGGACGATTTGCCGCAGCCGTTAGGACCAAGCAGACCCACGGTTTCGCCCCGGGAAACCTTCAGCGAGACGTCATTGACGATAACTTTTTTGCCGACCTTCCAGGTAATATTTTCAGCGCAGATACTCATCACTTATTCCTTGAACGGTAGATAATCACGGCAAAGAAAGGCACGCCCACCAGCGCGGTGACGACGCCGACGGGCAGGCTCTGCGGCGCAATCAGCATCCGCGAGGCGATGTCGGCCAGCACCATCAGAATCGCCCCGGCCAGGGCGCTGGCAATCAGCAGCGTGCGGTGCAGCGGCCCGAACAGGAAGCGCATAACGTGCGGCACCACCAGCCCCACAAAGCCGATTGAGCCCGCCATGCTGACGATGGTGGCGGTGATCAGGGCCGTGGTGGTGAACAGGGCAAGGCGCACCCAGGGTACGGCAATGCCTAACGAGGCCGCGGCGTCATCGCCAAAGGTAAAGGCGTCCAGCGCCCGGGAATAGTAGAGGCAGACGGCAAGGCCCGCCAGCACGACAACCAGCGCCAGCTGGAATTCCGGCCAGCGCACGCCGCTAAAGCTGCCCAGCAGCCAGAACATCACGTCGCGCGCCTGCTGCGCGCTGGCGGAAGTGCTGATGGTGTAGGCGGTAATGGCGTTGAAAAGCTGAGATGCAGCAACGCCTGCCAGAATGGTGCGCTCATTGCCGCAGCGCGCACCGTTCGTCAGAAAGGCGACAAACGCAAAGGCGGCGAACGCCCCGGCAAACGCGCCCGCAGAGAGCGACACCGCGCCGGTGCCGATGCCCAGGACGACGACCGACACCGCCCCGGTTGAGGCCCCTGCCGACACGCCGAGCACGTAGGGTTCCGCCAGCGCATTCTTCAGCAGGCTTTGCAGCACGGCGCCGCAGATGGCTAAACCTGCCCCGCAGCATGCCGCCACCAGCGCGCGGCTCAGGCGAAAGTCCCAGATAACGCTTTCATAGATGCGGTTGAGCGGAACGTCGGTCAGCCCCAGCTTATTACCGATAGCGTAAAAGACGTTGGACAGCGGAATCGACAGCTCGCCGACGCTGACGCCAAGAGCAATTACCAGAAACAGCAGGACAACAGCAAGCAGAGCGGAAGTGGTCAGGATCAGGCCCTGGCGGGCCTGAAGTACGGCAACTGTCATCAGTTCAGCCCCAGCTTTCTGAGCTGTTCACCCACCTGTTCGGCACCGTAAATCGTACGAATCGTCGGGTTCATCGCCTGACCGTCCATCACCACGATATGGCCTTTTTTAACGGCATCAAGCTGGCTCACGGCCGGATCGCTTTTCAGGAATTTGATTTTCTCTTCCGCGTTATCCAGCGCCCAGCGGTTACGATCCAGGCTGGAGACCACAATCACGTCCGGGTTCGCGGCAATAATGCTTTCCCAGCCCACGGTCGGCCATTCAGTCTCGGACGTAATGGCGTTATGGCCGCCCATCAGGCTGGCGATAAACCCAGAGGGGCTATTTTTACCGCCTACGTAGGCGTCTGCAGAAGGGGATGAGCTGGAGAACCAGAAGACAAACGAAAGGTCTTTTTTATTCTTGCCGAATTCTTTGCGCAGGTCAGCCTCGCGTTTTTTGAAATCGGCAATGACGGCCTGGCCGCGATCTTCAACGTTAAAGATTTTGGCGAAATCCTCAATCTCTTTATAGAGATAGGTCATATCCCACAGCTTCTGGCGGCTGCCGTACATATCGCCGGTGGCTTTTTTGGTCGCGCACATGCCCGGTGACACATAGCTGTTCACGCCGAGGGTCATCAGGTCTTCGCGTTTTGCGACCTTACTTTCAGGCCCCAGCAGCAGCGGCGTCTGAGCGGGGACAAAGTCGGGATTTTGCGCAAGAACGGACTCAAGGGTAGGAATTTCGACAGTCAGGGTTTTGATTTTTGCGTTCTGTTCCGCCAGCTGCGGCAAGACTTTGGTCGGCCAGAAGGCGCTGGCTTTGACCTTATCTTCCAGCCCCAGCAGGAGCAAAATTTCTACGGTGTTCTGGCCCAGGGCCACGACGCGTTCCGGCGCTTTGGTGAATGTCTCTTTGTAGCCACAGTTTTCAATCGTCAGGGGATATGTGGTTGCCAGAGCAGAACTGACCGACGCAATCGCCAGGCCTAACGCGCAGATGACCTTCTTCATGAAACGCTACCCTTCATTAAAATTATTTTTGATGCAAATGAAACGCATTATTAAGGCGGAATTTTATACAGAGGAAACGATTTTGTGTCAATGAGGGACAATAACGCAGGGTGACGAAAGGCGATGCAGGAAAACACCGCCTGATGGGGGTTAAACCAGATTTTCTTTATCAATCCCGAGACGCTTCATGCGCGACAGCAGGGTGGTGCGTTTTAACCCCAACCGCTGGGCCGCCCCTTTCGGCCCGGCCACCACGCCGTTGGTCTCTTTCAGCACGCGCAGAATGAGCTGATATTCATCTTCTCCCTCTTTCGCGATTTCGGCTGCGGGTACGGCCACGTCAGGAAGGGCAATCTCCGGCAGGGAGAGCTGCAGCACGTTCCCGCGCGTCAGCAGCACCGCGCGCTCAATGACGTTTTCCAGCTCGCGCACGTTGCCCGGCCACTCCATCGACGAGAGGGTGCGCAGCGTCTCGGCGGGAATGCTGTCGATGTTTCGCCCCATCCGGCGCGCGATCTTGGCGGTAAAGGCTTTAACCAGCAGGGGGATATCTTCCGGGCGTTCGCGCAGCGGCGGCAGGCAGATCGGGAAGACGTTCAGGCGATAGTAGAGATCGCTTCTGAATTCGCGGTCGGCGACCATTTTTTTCAGGTCGCGGTTGGTGGCGGCGATCAGCCGCACGTCGGTCTGGATAAGCTTGTTGCTGCCGAGGCGCTCAAACTCCTGCTCCTGCAATACGCGCAGCAGCTTGGGCTGTAGCTCCAGCGGCATATCGCCCACTTCGTCGAGGAACAGCGAGCTTTTGTCTGCCAGCTCGAAACGCCCCAGGCGCTGGCTGCTGGCCCCGGTAAACGCGCCGCGCTCGTGGCCGAAGAGGTCGCTTTCCAGCAGACCCGCGGGCATCGCCGCGCAGTTCATCTTCACCATGCGCCGGCTGTTGCGGTTGCTCAGGTTGTGAATGGCGCGGGCAATCAGCTCTTTACCGGTGCCGGTTTCACCGAGGATCAGCACCGTGCTGTCGCTCTGGGCCACCATTTCCACCTGCTTGAGGACGCTGTACATGGCATCGCTGCGCCCGATGATTTCGCCAAACTCGCTGTCCACGTTGTTGAGCTGCTCGGTCAGGGCCAGGTTCTCGTCCACCAGCCGCTCTTTCAGGCGGTGGATCTCCTGATAGGCGAGGGCGTTATCCAGCGCGATGGAGATACGCTCGGCGATCTGGCGCAGCAGCTTCAGGTTGGCGGTGGTAAACACCGCTTCATCGCATTGCGCCAGTTTGAGCACCCCAAGCATGGTGCTGCCGGACATCAGCGGCAGCAGGCACAGGGTCTGAATTTTGTTGCCCCAGGTGTTAAACAGCATCCGCTCGTACGGCGCTACCGGGTCCTGCTCGCTGAGATTCAGCAGCAGGATCTCTTTGCTTTTAAACACCCGCTCAGAAAGGGTGCCCGCTTCGTCCACCTCGCTTTGCTCGTGCGCCGGGTTGGCCTCATCAAGATAGTGGGTGGAGTAGATGTTCAGCTTGCCTTTGCGGTTCCCGCGCAGCGCGATGCTGATGGCGTCGATCCTGAAATAGTGATGGATCTCCTTGGCGACTTCGCTGACCAGCTCGTCCATGTCGAGCCTTGAGAGTACGGCGTTGGTGATGGCGACCAGAATGCGGAAGTTGTCACGCTCGCGGCTCAGCAGGTCGTAATCAACGTTATTGGTGACGCGGCTTTGGATCTGCTCCGCGACGACGGCCACAATCTGGGTAAATGTGTGCAGACGCTCGTACTCCGCCTCGCTCCAGGGCTGGTCGGTATTACGTATAAACTCGCAGCCGCCAAAAATTTGGCCCTCCGCCGCCAGCGGCAGCATGCCGTAATGACCGAAAGGCTGATAGAGATTGCTCTCTGCCAGCCGAGGCCATGCCATCCGAAACTCTTCAAAATTGCAGTGCAGCACTTCAGGCCGGGAGAGAATGCGGCGCACCGGGCCGTGCGCGAGGTACGTTTCGTCTTCGTATTCAAACGTTTTGCCATTATCGCGCGTTGAGTAGTAGCTCGCGCGGTGCGTTCCGCTATGCCAGAGCACAATCGCCGCGCTGTCCGCCAGCGCTGATTGCCTGACCAGCCGCGTCAGGGCATCGCTCAGCGCGCCGAGATCGGGCTGTTGTAAAAGTGTGCGCGTGATGTCAAACAGGCCCTGCTGTCCAAGATCGCTCATCGGTGTATACGGCATTATTGCTTTCCAATAGAAACTGGCAAAAAAGAGACATTCACTGCTGACCGCTTATGGCGCGGTTCTAGCAAATTCGGGGTAACGGCTCAGCGTGCGGCAGATCCAGCGTGCGCTTCACGCCGTAAAGCCCGGCCAGGCGCACCCCTTTGCGCTCAACCACGTCGCCAATGATGGCCGCGTATTTCCCTAAGGGATGCGCTCTCAGCCGTTCAAGTACGGCTTCCGCAGCCGAACGTTCCACGCCGATCGCCAGCTTGCCCTCGTTGGCAAAGTTTAGCGGGTCAAGCCCTAAAAGCTCACACAGCCCCCGCACGGCAGGCTTAACGGGCAGGTCGCGCTCGATCAATTCAATCCCGCACCCGCTGCTTGCGGCGAACTCGTGGGCGACGGCATTCACCCCGCCTCGGGTGGCGTCGCGCAGGGCTTTGACGCCCGGCATGTCGCGCAGCGTCTGGATAAGCGGGGTGAGCACCGCGCAGTCGCTGCGAAGCTCGCCGTCCAGCCCTAAGCCTTCGCGCAGGTTAAGAATAGTCGCTCCGTGGCAGCCCAGCGTGCCGGTCACCAGCAGCACGTCGCCCGCGCTAAGGCGTTGCGCACCCCAGTGAACGTCGGCGGGGATCGCCCCCATTCCGGCGGTGTTGATGAAGAGCTTGTCGGCCGCGCCGCGCTGGACCACTTTGGTATCCCCGGTAACGATAGCGATACCCGCCTCGCGCGCGGTATGCGCCATGCTGTTCACCACCGCCGTGAGGGTTTCCATCGGCAGACCCTCTTCAAGGATAAACCCGCAGGAGAGATAGCGCGGAATGGCGCCGCTGACGGCCACGTCGTTGGCCGTGCCGCAGACGGCGAGCTTGCCGATATCGCCGCCCGGGAAGAACAGCGGGTCAATCACGTAGCTGTCGGTGGAGAACGCCAGCCGGTCGCCGTGTGCGGTGAGGGTTGAGAGCGCGATGCGCGCCTGATCCTCCTGCTCCGCGAGCCAGGGGTTATTAAAGGCCTCCATGAACAGCCGGTTAATCAGCTGCTGCATCGCCTGTCCACCGCTTCCGTGCGCCATTTCCACCGTGTTCATGCTTCACACTCCTGGTTGCGATACTGATACCACGCGGCGCATGCCCCTTCAGAGGAGACCATCAGCGCGCCAAACGCGGTTTGCGGGTTACAGGTGTTGCCAAATAGCGGGCAGTGATGAGGTTTGCATTTGCCGGTAAGCACCTCGCCGCAGCGTGCCCGGGGATCGTCGCACACCTGCTGCGGCTGCGGGCGGAAGTGCGCTTCGGCATCAAATTCGCGATAGGCAGGCGTCAGGCGCACGCCGGATTCGGCAATCAGCCCCAGCCCGCGCCACTCGCTGTCGCCCTCAACGCTAAACACGTCGGCTATCGCCTGCTGAGCCCGTTCATTTCCCGCATCGGGCACCACGCGGCGGTACTGGTTTTCCACCGCGCTCAGGGCCGCTATTTTCTGCTCAACCAGCATGGCCACGCCTTGCAGTAGATCAAGCGGTTCGAAACCAGCCACCACTAACGGACGATTGTACTGCTCAGCGATGAAACCGTAGGCGTCTGTGCCTATCACCATGCTGACGTGGCCTGGTGCCAGGAACGCGTCGATGCCGTTGTCCGGCTCTTCAAGCAGGCTGCGCAGCGTGGGAATGAGCGTAATATGCTGGCAGAAAAAGAAAAAGTTACCGACATCGCGCGCTTTCGCCTGCTGCAGCGTGATGGCCGTCGCGGGCATGGTGGTTTCAAAACCCAGCCCGAAAAAGACGACCTTGCGCTCAGGGTTGTCCATCGCCAGCGTCAGGGCATCCATCGGCGAGTAAACGATCCGCACGTCCGCGCCGCGCGCCTTTGCCTGCAGCAGCGAGCCGTTTTTCCCCGGCACGCGCATCGCGTCGCCAAAGGTGCAGAAAATGACGCCGGGCTGGCCGGCAATTTCAATACAGCTGTCGATGCGCCCCATCGGCAGGACGCACACCGGGCAGCCTGGGCCGTGGATAAACTCGATGTTCTCCGGCAGCAGCTGGTCGAGGCCAAACTTGAAGATGGCGTGCGTGTGCCCGCCGCACACCTCCATGATCCGCAGCGGCCTTTCGCTCGTGTAGTCCAGAAGCGCAGCGCGCGTTTTCAGATGCCCGATAAGCTGCATCACCTGTTCCGGCGCGCGGTATTCATCAACGTAACGCATAGGCTAGCGCTCCTCGCCGTACAGGAGCGCGCCCACGTCCGGCTCCACGTCAAACATGTTTTGCAGCGCGTCCAGCGTGTCGCGGGCTTCCGCTTCGTTAATCACGCTCATCGCAAACCCCACGTGGACCAGCACCCACTGGCCGAGGCGCGACGCGCCCGTCTCATCGGTGCTGCCCACCAGCGTCAGGTCCACGTCGCGCAGGATGCCGCAAATCTCCACTTTGGCTTGATTGCCGTCGAGGGAATGGATTTGTCCCGGTACGCCTATGCACATCGTTCGCTCTCCAGCCAGTCCAGCCAGGCGTCCATCCCGTCGCCGCGCGTGGCAGAAACCAGCAGGATGCGAATGTCCGGGTTCACCTCGCGGGCATACGCAAGGCACTTATCCACGTCGAAGTTCAGGTACGGCAGCAGGTCGACCTTGTTCAGCAGCATGAGGGAGGCGGCGGCGAACATGTGCGGGTACTTCAGCGGCTTGTCCTCCCCTTCGGTGACGGAGAGCACCGCCACCTTGTGCCGTTCGCCGAGGTCAAAGCTGGCCGGACACACCAGGTTGCCGACGTTTTCAATAAACAGGATGCCGTTATCCGCCAGCGGCAGGCGCGGGGCGGCGTCGGCAATCATCTGTGCGTCCAGGTGGCAGCCCTTGCCGGTGTTGACCTGAATCGCGGGCGTGCCGGTTTCGCGGATGCGCGCCGCGTCGTTAACGGTTTGCTGGTCGCCTTCGATAACCGCGCAGGAGACGCGTTCGTTCAGGCGCTTGAGCGTTTCGGTCAGCAGCGTGGTTTTGCCGGAGCCGGGGCTGGAGACCAGGTTCAGCACCAGCTGTTGACGCGCGGCAAAGCGGGCGCGGTTGCGGGCGGCGATCTGGTTATTTTTGTCCAGCACGTCGATCTCCACCTCCAGCATCTGGCGCTGGCTCATGCCCGGCGCGTGGGTGCCCGCTTCGCCGTGGCCGTAATGCAGATCGCCCGCGTCGGAACGCTGCGGCGCAAAGGTGATGCCGGTCAGGGCCGCCGCAGGACGCGGGGCAGGGGAAAAGGGCGCGGAGCGAAACGCGGAGTGGGGGCGGTGTTCGTCCCCTTCTATATAGAGGTTGCCTTCGGCGCAACCGCAGGTACTACACATACATTACTCCTTCTCGATTTCGAGGCGTTGGATCTGCATGCCGTCATCCGCCACGATGCGAAGACCCGTGCTCTGACACTGCGGGCAGCGCTGAACCTTTGATGAGAGCAGGGTGACGTACTGCTGGCACTGCTCGCACCAGCACTCCGCCTGCTGCTCGTCGATATGCAGCGCGCAGCCTTCCGCCAGCGTGCCGCGGCACACCAGCTCAAAACAAAAGGTCAGGGCGCTGGTCTCGACGCAGGAAAACGCCCCGACCTTCAGCCAGACGCCGGTGACGCGCTTCGCGTGGTTTTGCACTGCCTGCTGTTCGATAAGTTCCAGAGCCCGCTGGCAGAGGGTGATTTCGTGCATGACGCCTCCTCAATGATTTGCGCCAGTGAATGCAATAACGGTGCCAGCTTGATTTGCGTTACGGCGTGACGATGTCAACGCTGTCGAAATGACACGTCGACACGGCGGCGTTGACAGTGGTTTTTTCGATAAAAATTATTTAAATCAATGAATTAAAAACTGGCACGGAATCTGCTTAACAGCCGCTATCTCCATTAACCGGATACCTTCTATGACTATTTGGGAAATTAGCGAAAAAGCGGATTACATCGCGCAGCGCCACCAGCAGCTTCAGGATCAGTGGCACCTCTACTGCAACTCTCTGGTTCAGGGGATCACCCTGTCAAAAGCCCGTCTGCATCATGCGATGAGCTGTGCGGCGCAGGGGGATATGCGCTTTGTCCTGTTCGGTCATTTCACGGTCTTTGTGACCCTGGCAGACAGCTTTAACAGCCACACCATCGAGTACTACGTTGAGAATAAAGAGGGTGAAAAACAACGTATTGCGCAGGCGCAGCTGATGGCCGACGGCATGGTCGACGGCTACGTCAGCAACCGCGATCGCCAGCAGGTGCTTGAGCACTATCTGGAGAAAATCGCGCCGGTTTACAACGGTCTCTACGCCGCGGTTGAACACGACCTGCCGGTCGACCTGAAACAGCTGGTCGCGGGAAAGATTTCCGCAAACCCTGCCTGATAACCGAGTGTCGAAAAGTGTCGATGAGACAGTTTTTCGTCGTCAAAAATGACTATCACCTGAGGATTGCCCGGTGAACCGTTTTGTAATTGCTGACTCGACGGTCTGTATAGGCTGTCGAACCTGTGAGGCGGCGTGTTCGGAAACGCACCGCCTGCACGGGCTGCAGTCCATGCCGCGCCTGCGCGTCATGCGTAATGAAAAAGAGTCTGCCCCGCAGCTCTGCCACCACTGTGAAGATGCCCCTTGCGCGGGCGTGTGCCCGGTTAACGCCATCACCCGCGTCGATGGCGCGGTCCAGCTGAACGAAAGCCTGTGCGTTAGCTGCAAGCTGTGCGGCATCGCCTGCCCGTTCGGCGCGATTGAATTCTCCGGCAGCCGCCCGCTGCATATCCCGGCGAACGCCAATACCCCCAAAGCGCCGCCTGCACCACCCGCGCCGGCGAAGGTGAGCACGCTGCTGGACTGGGTGCCCGGCATCCGCGCTGTTGCGGTCAAGTGCGACCTGTGCAGCTTTGACGAACAGGGCCCGGCCTGCGTGCGGACCTGCCCGACCAAAGCGCTGATCCTGGTTAACATCCGCGATATCGCCCGCACCAGCAGGCGCAAGCGCGAGCTGACCATTAATACCGACGTCGGGGATCTTTCGCTTCTGCAGGCGCTTAACGAGGGGGCGAAATGAACGCGATATTTATGATTAACAGCGCCGTGGCGTACTTTGCCGCAGCCGCCGCGCTGGCGCTGGTGTTCTCTTTCCATAAAACCCTGAGCGGCTGGATAGCCGGTATCGGCGGGGCGGTCGGCAGCCTGATGACGCTGGCCGCGGGCGGCGTCGTCCTGCTCGGCGGACAATCCGTGGAAACACTCATGCCGCTGATTCGCCACACCGTGGCGATTACGCCGCTTAACGCCATCTGGCTGGTGACCTTTGGCCTGTGCGGGCTGTTTATCAGCCTGTTCAATATCGACTGGCACCGCCATCCGCAAACCAAAGCCAACGGCCTGCTGGTCAATCTGCTGATGGCGACGGCGGTCTGCACGGTTATCGCCAGCAACCTCGGCGCGCTGGTGGTAATGGCCGAAATCATGGCCCTGTGCGGCGTGTTCCTGACCGGCTGCAGCGCCTCCGGCAAGCTGTGGTTTGCGCTTGGGCGTCTCGGCACGCTGCTGCTGGCGCTGGCCTGCTGGCTGGTGTGGCAGCGTTTCGGCACCCTGGACTTTTCCGCGCTTAACGGCCAGACGCTGGGCAACGATGTCTGGCTGCTGGGCGTCGTCGGCTTTGGCCTGCTGGCCGGGATTATCCCGCTACACGGCTGGGTCCCGCAGGCGCATGCGAATGCCTCTGCGCCCGCCGCCGCGCTGTTTTCTACGGTGGTAATGAAGGTCGGTCTGTTCGGCATCCTGACGATTACCCTGACGGGCGGTCAGCCGCCGCTGTGGTGGGGCGTGGCGCTGCTGATTGCGGGGATGATTACCGCCTTTGTCGGCGGCCTGTACGCCCTGATGGAGCACAATATCCAGCGCCTGCTGGCGTACCACACCCTGGAAAATATCGGCATTATCCTGCTCGGCATCGGCGCGGGCGTCACCGGGCTGGCGCTTAACCAGCCGGCGCTGATTGCCGCCGGGTTTATCGGCGGTCTGTATCACCTCGTCAACCACAGCCTGTTCAAAAGCACCCTGTTCCTCGGCGCGGGCAGCGTCTGGTTCCGCACCGGCCACCGCGATATCGAAAAGCTCGGTGGGATTGGCAAAAAAATGCCGGTGATTTCACTCGCCATGCTGGTGGGGCTGATGGCGATGGCCGCGCTGCCGCCGCTGAACGGCTTTGCCGGGGAGTGGGTGATCTATCAGTCGTTCTTCGCGCTCGGCCAGAGCGACGCGTTTATCGCGCGCCTGTTAGGCCCGCTGCTGGCGGTTGGGCTGGCGATTACCGGGGCGCTGGCGGTGATGTGCATGGCGAAAGTCTACGGCGTCACCTTCCTCGGCGCACCGCGCACCCGTGAAGCGGAGAACGCCTGCTGCGCTCCGGTACTGATGTGTGCCAGCGTGGTCGCGCTGGCGCTGTGCTGCATTGGGGGCGGGGTGGCCGCGCCGTGGCTGCTGCCGCTGCTGGGCCACGCCGTTCCGCTGCCGCTTGCGACGGCGCATACCGTCGTTTCCCAGCCGATGATGGCGCTGCTGCTGATTGCCGCACCGCTGCTGCCGTTCGTGCTGATGCTGTTCTTTAAGCGCGACCGTCTCGCCTCCCGCTCGCGCGGCGCGGCGTGGGCCTGCGGCTACGAACACGAGCAGTCGATGGTCATCACCGCCCACGGTTTTGCCATGCCGGTGAAGGAGAACTTCGCCGCCGTGCTGAAGCTGCGCCACTGGCTGAACCCGCAGGGCTGGGTTCCCGGCTGGCAGAGCGCCGCCGCGCCCACTCTGTTCCGCCGTCTGGCGCTGATCGAGCTGGCGGTGCTGGTGGTAATTGTGATTTCACGAGGAGCCTGACATGAGTCTGTTTCTGGCAATTCTTCAGGCGCTGGCGCTGTTCGCCGCCGCGCCGCTGCTGTCGGGCATTACGCGCGTGGCGCGCGCCCGGATGCACAACCGTCGCGGGCCCGGCGTGCTCCAGGAGTACCGCGATCTCTTCAAGCTGCTCTCTCGCCAGAGCGTCGCCCCGGACGCCGCAGGCTGGGTCTTCCGCCTGACGCCGTTCGTGATGGTCGGCGTGATGCTCACCATCGCCACCGCGCTGCCGGTGGTGACGGTGGGCTCGCCGCTGCCGGCGCTTGGCGATCTGATTACGCTTATCTACCTCTTCGCCATCGCCCGCTTCTTCTTTGCGATTGCGGGCCTGGACACCGGCAGCCCGTTTACCGGCATCGGCGCCAGCCGCGAGGCGATGCTCGGCGTGCTGGTGGAGCCGATCCTGCTGCTGGGGCTGTGGGTGGCCGCGCAGGTGGCGGGCTCCACCCACATCAGCTTTATCACCGACACCGTTTACCACTGGCCGGTTTCACGCTCTATCCCGTTGATTCTGGCGCTCTGCGCCTGCGCGTTCGCCACCTTTATTGAGATGGGCAAACTGCCGTTTGACCTCGCGGAAGCGGAGCAGGAGCTGCAGGAAGGCCCGCTTACCGAGTACAGCGGCTACGGCTTCGCGGTGCTGAAGTGGGGCATCAGCCTCAAGCAGCTGGTGGTGCTGCAGATGTTTGTCGGCGTCTTCTTCCCGTGGGGGCAGATGACGCACTTCTCCGCGGGCGGTCTGGTGTTGGCCGTGGCGGTAGCTGCGCTCAAGCTGCTGGTCGGCGTGCTGGTGATAGCCCTGTTTGAAAACAGCATGGCGCGCCTGCGCTTTGTGGAAACGTCACGCATCACCTGGGCCGGTTTTGGTTTTGCATTTTTAGCGTTCGTCTCCTTGCTGGTGGCGTGATTAAAGAGAGTATTTATGTCTGAAGAAAAGAAAGGTCAGCAGTATCTCGCCGCGTTGCATCAGGCTTTCCCCGGCGTGGTGCTGGAGGAGTCCTGGCAAACCAAAGACCAGATCACCCTCACCGTGAAGGTGAACTACCTGCCGGAAGTGGTTGAGTTTCTCTATTACCAGCAGGGCGGCTGGCTGTCGGTGCTGTTCGGCAACGACGAGCGCCAGCTGTGCGGCAGCTACGCGGTGTACTACGTGATGTCGATGGAGCAGGGCGAGAAGTGCTGGATCACCGTGCGCGTCGAAGTCGACCCGGCTAAGCCGGAATACCCGTCCGTCACGCCGCGCGTGCCCGCCGCCGTCTGGGGCGAGCGCGAGGTGCGTGACATGTACGGCCTGGTGCCGGTCGGCCTGCCGGACGAGCGCCGCCTGGTGCTGCCGGACGACTGGCCGGACGAACTCTATCCGCTGCGCAAGGACAGCATGGACTACCGCCAGCGCCCGGCGCCGACCACCGACAGCGAAACCTACGAGTTCATCAACGAACTCGGCAGCAAGAAGAACAACGTGGTGCCGATCGGCCCGCTGCACGTCACCTCCGACGAACCGGGCCACTTCCGCCTGTTCGTCGATGGCGAGAACATCATCGACGCCGACTACCGTCTGTTTTACGTCCATCGCGGCATGGAAAAGCTGGCGGAAACCCGCATGGGCTACAACGAGGTGACGTTCCTCTCTGACCGCGTGTGCGGCATCTGCGGCTTCGCCCACAGCACCGCCTACACCACCTCGGTGGAGAACAGCATGGGGATCGTGGTGCCGGAGCGCGCGCAGATGATCCGCGCCATTCTGCTGGAAGTTGAACGCCTGCACTCGCACCTGCTGAACCTCGGCCTGGCCTGCCACTTCGTCGGCTTTGACTCCGGATTTATGCAGTTCTTCCGCGTGCGCGAAGCGTCGATGAAGATGGCGGAGATCCTCACCGGGGCGCGTAAAACCTACGGCCTGAACCTGATCGGCGGGATTCGCCGCGACCTGCTGAAGGACGACATGATCAAGACCCGCCAGCTGGCGCAGCAGATGCGCCGCGACGTGCAGGAGCTGGTGGACATGCTGCTCAGCACGCCAAACATCGAACAGCGCACCGTTGGAATTGGCCGCCTCGATCCGGAAATTGCCCGCGATTTCAGCAACGTCGGCCCGATGGTGCGCGCCAGCGGCCACGCCCGCGACACCCGCGCCGATCACCCGTTCGTCGGCTACGGCCTGCTGCCGATGACCGTGCACAGCGAGCAGGGCTGCGACGTCATCTCCCGCCTCAAGGTGCGCATCAACGAGGTGTTCACCGCGCTGAACATGATCGACTTTGGCCTTGATAACCTGCCGGGCGGTCCGCTGATGGTGGAGGGCTTCACCTACATCCCTAACCGCTTTGCCCTCGGCTTTGCCGAAGCGCCGCGCGGGGACGACATCCACTGGAGCATGACCGGCGACAACCAGAAGCTCTACCGCTGGCGCTGCCGCGCGGCCACCTACGCCAACTGGCCAACCCTGCGCTACATGCTGCGCGGCAACACCGTCTCTGACGCGCCGCTGATCATCGGCAGCCTCGACCCGTGCTACTCCTGCACCGACCGCATGACCGTGGTGGACGTGCGCAAGAAGAAAAGCCAGGTGGTGCCGTACAAAGAGCTTGAGCGCTACAGCATCGAGCGTAAGAACTCGCCGCTGAAATAAGGATTCGCCATGTTTACCTTTATCAAAAAAGTCATCAAAACCGGCGTGCAGACCAGCAGCTATCCGCTGGAGCCGATGCCGGTGGATAAAAACTTTCGCGGCAAGCCGGAGCACAATCCGCAGCAGTGCATCGGCTGCGCGGCCTGCGTCAACGCCTGCCCGTCGAACGCCTTAACGGTGGAAACGGATCTTAAAACCGGCGAGCTGGCCTGGCAGTTTAACCTCGGGCGCTGCATCTTCTGCGGCCGCTGCGAGGAGGTCTGCCCGACGGTGGCTATTCGCCTGTCGCAGGAGTACGAGCTGGCGGTCTGGAAGAAAGAGGACTTTTTGCAGCAGTCGCGTTTTGCCCTGTGCAATTGCCGCGTCTGCAAGCGTCCGTTCGCCGTGCAAAAAGAGATCGACTACGCCATCGCGCCGCTGCAGCACAACGGCGACGCCCGCGCGGAGCATCACCGCGAAAGCTTCGAAACCTGCCCGGAGTGCAAGCGCCAGAAGTGCCTGCTGCCGTCCGACCGCATTGATATTACCCGCCATATGAGAGAGGCCAGCTGATGGAAAACTTACTCGGCCCGCGCGACGACAACGGCATTCCGGTGCCGATGACGGTGGAGGAGTCTATCGCCAGCATGAAGGCGTCGCTGCTGAAAAAAATCAAACGCTCGGCCTACGTCTACCGCGTGGACTGCGGCGGCTGCAACGGCTGCGAGATCGAGATCTTCGCCACCCTGTCACCGCTGTTTGACGCCGAGCGCTTCGGCATCAAAGTGGTGCCGTCTCCGCGCCATGCGGACATTCTGCTGTTTACCGGGGCCGTCACCCGCGCCATGCGCTCGCCCGCGCTGCGCGCCTGGCAGTCTGCGCCGGACCCGAAAATTTGCATCTCGTACGGGGCCTGCGGCAACAGCGGCGGCATCTTCCACGACCTTTACTGCGTCTGGGGCGGCACCGACAAAATCGTGCCGGTGGACGTCTACATTCCAGGCTGCCCGCCAACGCCCGCCGCGACGCTGTACGGCTTTGCGATGGCGCTCGGCCTGCTGGAGCAGAAAATCCACGTCCGCGAGCCCGGCGAGCTGGACAACCAGCCGGCCGCCATTCTGCATCCGGACATGGTGCAGCCGCTGCGGGTGAAGGTCGACCGCACGGCGCGCAGGCTGGCGGGCTACCGCTACGGTCGCCAGATTGCCGACGATTACCTGCGCCTGCTGAGCCAGGGCGACCATCAGGTGGCACGCTGGCTGGAGGCGGAAAACGATCCGCGTCTCAATGAGATCGTGGCGAACCTGAACAGCATCGTCGATGAGGCGCGAATCCGATGAGTGAGACGGTGGTGTTCAGCCAGCTGAGCCGTAAGTTTATTGATGAGAACGACGCCACGCCGGATGCGGCGCAGCAGGTGGTCTACTACAGCCTGGCAATTGGGCACCATCTCGGGGTGATCGACTGCCTGGAGGCGGCGCTGAGCTGCCCGTGGCCTGAGTACCTGGCGTGGATCGCCACGCTGGAGGAGGGCAGCACGGCGCGGCGCAAGATGGAGGGCGTGCCGAAGTATGGCGAGATCGTTATCGACGCCAACCACATTGCGATGCTCGCCAACGCCTTTGACGCGGCGCTAAGCAGGCAAACCCCGGTGCAGCAGGCGTGGAGCAAAACGCTGCTTAGCATGCTGCACGATATTCATCAGGAGAACGCCATCTACCTGATGGTGAGGAGATTACGTGACTGACGTTTTACTGTGTGTCGGCAACAGCATGATGGGCGACGACGGCGCGGGCCCGCTGCTGGCAGAGATGTGCGCCGCGAACCCGCAGGGCGCCTGGGTGGTGATCGACGGTGGCAGCGCGCCGGAAAACGACGTGGTTGCCATTCGCGAACTGCGCCCGGACAGGCTGTTAATCGTCGATGCCACCGATATGGGGCTCAACCCCGGCGAGATCCGCCTGATTGACCCGGACGATATCGCCGAGATGTTTATGATGACCACCCACAATATGCCGCTCAACTATCTGGTGGATCAGATTAAAGACGACGTGGGCGAGGTGCTGTTTTTGGGCATTCAGCCGGACATCGTTGGGTTTTATTACCCGATGACGCCGCCGGTGAAAGAGGCTGTGGAAGTGGTCTATTCAAGGCTTGCGGAGTGGGTTGGCAATGGTGGATTTGAACCCCTCACCCCGGCCCTCTCCCCATAGGGGAGAGGGTGTGCTTTGTCCCCTCTCCCTTATGGGGAGAGGGTTAGGGAGAGGGGTTACGCCAGGTCCGCTCCGTTACTCGCAATCACCTTCTTATACCACCAGAACGACTTCTTGCGCTTTCGGTCCAGCGTGCCGTTGCCGGCGTCGTCCCGGTCAACGTAGACAAACCCGTAGCGCTTGCTCATCTCGCCCGTTGAGGCCGACACCAGGTCAATGCAGCCCCAGGTGGTGTAGCCCATCAGCGGCACGCCGTCCTCAATCGCGTCGCCCATCGCGCGGATATGCTCGCGCAGATAGCTGATGCGGTAGTCGTCGTTGATCACGCCGTTTTCATCAATGACGTCCTTCGCCCCCAGGCCGTTTTCCACCAGAAACAGCGGCTTCTGGTAGCGGTCGTACATCATGTTCATGGTGATGCGCAGGCCGAGCGGGTCGATGCCCCAGCCCCACTCGCTCACCTGAATGTGCGGGTTACGCAGGGACTTTACGATGTTCGCCGCGCTGGTGTTGCCCGCATTCATATCCGCCGACGCGCAGCGCGAGGCGTAATAGCTGAACGAGACAAAATCGACGGTGTTTTTCAGTAGTTCGTCGTCGCCAGGATCTTTCACAATGACCACGCCTTTCTCGCGGAACACGCGGGCAGAGTAGGCCGGATAGCTGCCGCGCGCCTGCACGTCGATAAAGAACAGGTTCTCGCGGTCTTTCTCCAGCGCCATCCACACGTCTTCCGGCTTGCAGGAGTAAGGGTAGAAGTTACCGCCCGCCAGCATGCAGCCGACCTGGTTTTCCGGGTTCACCTCGTGAGCGATTTTGGTCGCCAGCGCGCTTGCCACCAGCTCGTGGTGCGCGGCCTGGTATTTCACCTGATCCTCGTTTTCACCTTCCTCAAACACCAGCCCCGCGCCGGAGAACGGGCTGTGCAGCATGATGTTGATTTCGTTGAAGGTCAGCCAGTATTTCACCAGCCCGTTAAACTCCTCGAAGCAGGTACGGGCGTAGCGGGCGAAGAAATCGACCATCTTACGGTTGCGCCAGGAGCCGTATTCTGTGACCAGGTGCATCGGCACGTCGAAGTGGCAGAGCGTTACCAGCGGCTCGATGTTGTACTTTTTGCACTCCTCGAACACCGCGCGGTAGAAGGCAATGCCCTCTTTGTTAGGCAGCGGCTCGTCGCCGTTCGGATAGAGGCGGCTCCAGGCAATCGAGGTGCGGAACACCGTAAAGCCCATCTCCGCCATCAGGGCGATGTCTTCTTTATAGCGATGGTAAAAATCAATCGCCTCGTGGCTCGGGTAGAACTCGTCGTCACGCAGCGAAAAACGCTTTTCCTGACCGACCTTCACCGCCAGGCGATGCGCGCCGTGGGGGATCATATCGACCGTGGTCAGTCCCTTGCCGCCTTCACGGTAAGCACCTTCACTCTGGTTGGCGGCAAGCGCGCCGCCCCATAAAAATCCTTGTGGAAAAACAGACATTCTTACCTCGCTTTCAAATTATGCTTTTGCTGCGTTGTTCTGTACCGGTGCGGTGTGCAGGGCGCGCGCTTTTTCAGCCTCGTCTTCGACCGGGATATCCTCAAACCCTAAAAGCAGGGTCAGAACAAACGACAGCACTACCGCCAGCCCCATTACGCCAAACACCCAGACGATGGTCATCGGGTTGGCCGGGTCGAAGAACTGCACGCTGGTAAACAGCCCCGGCGCCGCCATCGAGTGGCTGGCAAGTCCGGCCATGCCGGCCACCGCGCCGCAGATAAAGCCGCTGATCAGGCTCGCAATCAGCGGACGTTTCAGGCGTACCGCTACGCCGTACAGCGCCGGTTCAGAGATCCCCGCCATGATGGCGGAGGCCGCCGCCGCCAGCGCCGTCTGGCGCAGCTCCGGGTTTTTCGTTTTCCACGCCACCGCCAGCGACGAGCCGCCGAGCGACAGGTTGGCGCCGATCTCTGACGGCATCACCATCCCTTCTTTGCCCGTTTCGGCAATGGTCTGAATGATGGTCGGCGTAAACACGCGGTGCATCCCGGTCATCACCAGCAGCGGCCACAGCGCGCCCATGATGGCGACGGAGAGCCAGCCCAGGTAGCCGTGGATGGTGTAGACCAGCGCGGAGATGGCGCTACCGATCCAGATGCCCAGCGGGCCAATCAGCACGATGGCGAGCGGGGCGGCAATCAGCACGATCAGCATCGGCTTGAGGAAGTTTTTGGTCACCGCCGGGGTGATGCGATCCACCCAGCGCTCGATGTACGACAGGCACCAGGTCATCACCAGCGCCGGGATGACGGTATAGGTGTATTTCACCGCCGTCACCGGAATAAAGGCGAACTCAACGTGCTCGCCCTGCGCGGCTTTCGCCATCAGCTCGATAAAGCTCGGGTGCACCAGCACCCCCGCGATGGCAATCGCCAGCGACATGTTGGTTTTAAACTTCACCGCCGCCGAGGCCGCCACCATCAGCGGCAGGAAGAAGAACGCGCCGTCGCCGATGACGGTCAGAATGGTGAGCGTCGGCGCGCCTTTTGGCAGTGCGCCGGTCATCTCAAGGATCATCGCCAGCAGCTTGACCATCGAACCGCCGATGATCGCCGGGATCAGCGGCGACATGGTGCCGATCAGCGCGTCGAGGATCCCGGCGCCAATGCGGCGTAACGTCAGCTTCTGCGGGCCTTCCGGGACAGCGGGCTGCAGGTCAACGGGCAGCAGGCTCACCACTTCGCGGTACGCCTGTGAAACCGTGTTGCCAATAATCACCTGGCACTGGTTGTCGTTACGCACCACGCCAAGCACGCCGCTGATGCCTTTCAGGCGCGCAACGTCGGTAAGATTTTCGTCTTTCAGAACGAAACGCAGTCGCGTCATGCAGTGGGTGACGGCGACGATGTTCTCTTTGCCGCCCAGCGCGCTGATAACGTCGTTTGCCAGCGCAGCGTAATTTTTGGCCATCGGATCTGTTCCTGTTATCGTTGTGTGAAATGTAGGAAACCGGTTCCACATAATCATCATGAGTTTCTTTTTCTGAAGCAAGACTGCTTTTTGGACATTTTTCCTTTTCGTGATGCAGATCGCAGTGGGGTATAGAAAGCGTGACGTCGTCGCTGCGACAATTTTTCCGCGGTGCAGTACACTGCCCGCATGAGTTTCGGATGGAAGAACAATATGACCACGATGCTGGAAGTGGCGAAGCGGGCAGGCGTTTCGAAAGCGACGGTGTCCCGGGTGTTGTCGGGCAACGGCTACGTTAGCCAGGAGACCAAAGACCGGGTTTTTCAGGCCATTGAAGAGAGCGGCTATCGCCCGAATTTGCTGGCGCGAAACCTGGCGACCAAACGCACCCAGACGCTTGGGCTGGTGGTGACCAACACCCTTTATCACGGCGTCTACTTTAGTGAACTGCTGTTTAACGCCGCGCGGATGACGGAAGAGAAAGGGCGGCAGCTGATTCTCGCCGACGGCAAGCATAGCGCCGATGAGGAACGTGAGGCGATCCAGTATCTGCTCGACATGCGCTGCGATGCGGTGATCATCTACCCGCGCTTTCTGAGCGTGGAAGAGCTGGACGAGCTGGTCGAGAAATGCGAGCAGCCGATTATGGTGCTTAACCGCCGCCTGCGGAAAAACAGCAGTCACAGCGTCTGGTCGGATCATAAAGCCTCGTGCCAGGACGCGGTGTCTCAGCTGATTGCGAAAGGGCACCGGGAGATTGCGTTCATCACCGGTTCGCTGGATTCTCCCACCGGGGTCGAGCGTCTTTCCGGTTACAGGGATGCGCTGGCGCAGCACGGCATTGCGGTGCGTGACGCGCTTATCGCCGAAGGGAAGTGGAACCCGGCCAGCGGTGCGGCGGCGGTTTCCGAACTGCTTGCTCGCGGTGAACGCTTTACCGCGCTGGTGGCGAGCAACGACGATATGGCGATCGGCGCCATCAAGCAGCTGCACGACAGCGGCGTCGCCACGCCGGACGCGGTGTCGGTCATCGGCTTTGACGACGTGGCTATCGCGCCCTACATCGTGCCGTCGCTCTCCAGCGTGCGTATTCCGGTAACCGAGATGATCCAGGAGATCGTCAGCCGCCTGATTTTCATGCTCGACGGCGGCGAGTTCAAATACCAGCAAACCTTCTCCGGCGAGCTTGTCCTGCGCGACTCCGTCACCGATGGCCCGCACCGCTGACGTCGACATCTGTCATCGTCACTAATGACGATGACAGAAACTCTGCTTTTCATTCTCCTTAAAAATCAGCGCGTTAAATATTGGCACGGTTTATGAATAGCTTCGCGCATAACAGTTATGCCGGAGAAGCAGATGAACCGTTTTATTATGGCCGATGCCAGCAAGTGCATTGGTTGCCGTACCTGTGAAGTGGCGTGCGTGGTTTCCCATCAGGCGGAGCAGGACTGCGCCTCTCTCACTCCCGACACCTTCCTGCCGCGCATTCACGTTATTAAAGGCGTGAATATTTCCACCGCCGCCATCTGTCGCCAGTGCGAAGACGCGCCGTGCGCGAACGTCTGCCCGAACGGGGCGATTAAGCGCGAGAAGGGCTTCGTGCACGTGATGCAGGAGCGCTGCATCGGCTGCAAAACCTGCGTGGTGGCGTGTCCGTATGGCGCGATGGAGGTGGTTGTCCGCCCGGTGGTGCGCAACAGCGGCATGGGGCTGAGCGTGCGGGCGGAGAAAGCCGAAGCCAATAAATGCGATCTTTGCTACCACCGCGAAGCCGGCCCGGCCTGTATGGAGGCCTGCCCGACGCACGCGCTGGTCTGCGTGGATCGTGACAAGCTTGAGCAGATGAGCGCCGAAAAACGCCGTCGTGCGGCGTTCGACACCTCGTCATCGCTGCTGTTTTAAGCTGCGATGAGCGTTAACGGCGTCCAGCTTCGGGTGCGCGGCAAAGTGCAGGGTGTGGGGTTTCGGCCCTTCGTCTGGCAGCTGGCGCACCGGCTGAAGCTTGTGGGCGATGTCTGCAACGACGGAGAGGGTGTCCTGGTGCGTCTCGCGGGTAATGGGGGGGACTTTACCGCGAGGCTGCGCCAGGACTGCCCGCCGCTGGCGCGCATCGATCGCGTTGAAACGCAGCCGTTCACCTGGCCGCACGTGCCGGAGGACTTTACCATCCGCCACAGCGAGCGCGGGGCGATGGATACGCAAATCGTGCCGGATGCCGCCACCTGTCCGGCGTGTCTGGCTGAAATGCGCGATCCCCGCGAGCGCCGCTACCGTTACCCCTTTATCAACTGCACCCACTGCGGGCCGCGGTTTACCATAATCCGCGCCATGCCCTACGACCGTCCGGCCACGTCGATGGCTGCATTCCCGCTCTGCGCGCCGTGCGAAACCGAGTACCGTAACCCGGCCGACCGCCGCTTCCACGCCCAGCCGGTGGCCTGCCCGGACTGCGGGCCTCAGCTGGAATGGCGAGCCGGAGATGCTGTTGCCACCCGCGAGCCGGCTTTACGCGCGGCGGTGGCGATGCTGAAAGGCGGCGGCATCGTCGCGGTTAAAGGGCTGGGCGGTTTCCACCTCGTTTGCGACGCGCTGGATCCGCAGGCGATACAGAAACTGCGGATGCGCAAGCAGCGCCCGACGAAGCCGCTGGCGGTGATGCTCCCGGATGCGGAAGATCTGCCGGAGGCGATACAGGCGCTGTTACGCTCGCCCGCGGCACCGATCGTGCTGACGCCAAAAGCCTCGCTTCCCGCGTTCCCTGAGGAAATTGCGCCGGGGCTCGACTGCGTTGGCGTAATGCTGCCCGCGAACCCGCTCCAGCATCTTCTGCTGATGGACTGCCGACGCCCGCTGGTGATGACCTCCGGCAACCTCAGCGGCAGACCGCCCGCCGTCACCAACGCGCAGGCGCTGGAAGAGCTCGGCGGCATTGCGGACGGCTTCCTGCTGCACAACCGCGACATCCTGCAACGCATGGACGATTCCGTGATGGATCGGGATGGCGCTATCCTGCGTCGCGCCCGCGGCTTTGTGCCCGATGCCGTCACGTTGCCCGCTGGTTTTGAGAATATCCCCGCCATGCTGTGCACCGGTGCAGAGATGAAAAACACCTTCTGCCTGGTGCGCGGGAACCAGGCGGTGCTGAGCCAGCACTTTGGCGATCTCAGCGACGAGGGGGTAGAAGCTCAGTGGCGCAGCGCGCTCTCGACGATGCAGGACATGTATGCCTTTCAGCCGGAGCGCGCGGTGTGCGATGCCCATCCGGCGTATCACGCCCGCCGGTGGGCGCAGGAGCAGGCGCTGCCCGTTGAAACCGTGCTGCATCATCACGCTCACGCGGCGGCGTGCCTGGCGGAGAACGGCTGGCCGCTCGACGGCGGAGACGCTATCGCCCTGACGCTGGACGGGATCGGCATGGGCGAGAACGGCGCGCTGTGGGGCGGAGAGTGCCTGCGGGTGAACTATCTCGACTGCGAACGGCTTGGCGGCCTGCCTGCCGTTGCGCTGCCGGGGGGCGATCTGGCGGCGCGGCAGCCGTGGCGTAATCTCCTCGCCCACTGCCTGGCGTTTGTCCCGGACTGGCAACGCCACCCGGAAACGCGAGCGGTTCAGCGCCACAGCTGGCCGCTGCTGGCAACGGCGATCCAGCGTGGCATCAATGCGCCGCAGGCCTCGTCCTGTGGTCGCCTGTTTGACGCCGTTGCCTGCGCGCTGGGCATCGACGCGCAGCGCTACGAAGGCGAGGCTGCGTGCAGGCTGGAGGCGCTGGCATCGCAGTGCGCGGGCGTTGACCATCCGGTGATACTGGAAGCGGATAACCTTGCGCTGTTCTGGCAGCGGTGGCTGAACTGGCAGGCGGAGCCCTGCGAGCGCGCGTGGGCGTTTCACGACGCGCTGGCAAAAGGGCTGGCCCAGCTCGCCGCGAGCCATGCCCGACGCTTATCGATTTCGACAATCTGCCTCAGCGGCGGCGTGCTGCACAACCGCCTGCTGCGCGCGCGCCTGCGTCATTATCTTTCTGATTTTAGGCTTCTTTTTCCTTCGCGCCTGCCCGCAGGCGACGGAGCGATCTCCTTCGGGCAGGCGGTGGTCGCCGCTGCCCGGTCATGTTCAAAAAGGATTTAAAATGTTACGACTGTTACGCAACGAACCTCGCGCCGCGCTTCTGCTGCTGGCTCTGGTAATGGCAAACCTGCTGGCCTGGGGATGGGCATGGCGCACCTTTAGCGGCAGCACGGCGCTGATGGCCGCCAGCCTGCTGGCGTGGTGCTACGGGCTGCGTCACGCGGTAGATGCCGACCACATCGCGGCCATTGATACCGTGACGCGTAAGATGATGCAGCAGGGCAAACGCCCGTGCGGGGTGGGGGCGTGGTTCTCGCTGGGGCACTCCACCATTGTGGTGCTGGCCTCCATTGCCATCGCCGCCACCGCTACGGCGTTTCAGAAAAACATGGAATGGTTCCACGAAACCGGCAGCCTGATTGGCACCGCCGTTTCCGCCACCTTCCTGCTGGCAATGGCGCTGGTGAATATGGTGATCCTGCGCGGGGTCTGGCGCAGTTTCCAGGCGCTGAAAAAGGGCCAGCCGGTGCAGGGCGACGTCACGCTGCCTGCGCAGGGGGGCGTCATGAACTGGCTGTTCGGTAAAACCTTCCGCCTGGTGAATAAAAGCTGGCAGATGTACCTGGTGGGCTTTCTGTTTGGCCTCGGGTTTGATACTGCCACGGAAATCGGCGTGCTGGGGATCTCTGCCGCCAGCGCGTCCAGCGGCATGTCGGTGTGGTCAATCATGATTTTCCCGGCGCTCTTCGCCAGCGGCATGGCGCTGGTGGATACCCTCGATAACCTGCTGATGGTCGGCGCCTACGGCTGGGCGTTTGATAAACCGCAGCGCAAGCTCTACTACAACATGACCATCACCGGCACCTCCGTGGTGGTGGCGCTGTTTATCGGCGGGCTGGAAGCGCTGGGCCTGCTGATGGATAAATTTGCCCTCAGCGGCGGCGTCTGGGATCTGATCGGCGCGGTAAATGACAACCTGGGCAACGCCGGGTTTGTGGTGGTCGGGCTGTTCGTTGCCTGCTGGCTCATCTCCATGGCCAACTATCGCTGGCGCGGCTACGACGCGCTGGTGGTGCGCTCCTGAGCTGGAGGCAGCCAGGCGCGGGTAAAATCAAGCCAGCCGCTGGCGGTAAGCACAATGTCCTGCACGTTTTCCAGGGTGTTAAGACGGTAGCGGTAGTGGAAAAGCGGCGTGCAGGCACCGCTTTCCAGCAGGCTCTGAAAGAAGGCGGGCAGGCGTTCTCGCAGGCTCTCTTCGCTTTCGCAGTACGCCATCAGCATCTGTTTCGCTTTTTGCCAGGCGGGCTGCCCCAGCGCGGCGGCCCATGCGGGCTCTTCAATAAACCACTCTGCCAGCGCAAACTCCGCTGCTTCACCCGCCAGATAATCTCCCAGGAAGATATCCCCCTGCGCCAGCGCGTCGGGGGCATGCCATGCCTCGCGGTCTTTGCGCTGGAGGGTAACGTCACAGCCGCGCTTTTTCAGACGCGCCTGCAGCATGCTGGCCAGATCGCACAGCCCCGGCGTGTCGTAACAGACCAGCGAAAGGGTTGCGGGAAGCGCCACGTCGGACGCACCCGGCAGTGCGGGCGTGGTGATGCCGGGCAGGATTTCCGTGCGGGTGTCCACATCCTCCCGGCGGAGGTGCTGCTGATTAATATGCTGTATTTCCTGACGCAGCCAGGCGGCCAGCGGGTGCGGCAGCGTGGCGTTCAGCATCAGCCAGGCAAACCCGCCGCTGGTGGAGGTGACGACCCCCTGGGCGTTTTTGCCTTTCCCGACGGTGATCCACGCCGGTTTTTCGGCCTCGCTGCGGGTTCGCCAGAACTCGATCGCATGCAGCAGCGGATGCGCGGCAAAGTACCAGGGCTGACGCTCAAGGCGCAGATAGTGCGAGTGATGATGGGCAATAGCAAAGGGGCCCGCACCGATAGCCGGCTGCTGCGGATGCGGCAGGCGACAGGCATGGTGTGCGAGTCGATGCGCCAGCATGGCATCGGACGCCGTAAGCGCGATCTCCAGACACCAGGGGGCGACAAGCGACACCGTTTGAACGTGCGCAAGCCCCGCGGCGCGTGCCGGGTCGGCCAGCAGCTGCTGCATCGCGCTGAGAATATCTTCGTCGCTGATGGCCTGCCCGTTATGCCAGTGCGCGCCGCTGCGCAGGTAAAAGCGCCAGCGGCGATTGTCGTCACGGATATCCCAGTGATGGGCTAAATCCGCGACCGGCTGCGGGCGGCCGGGGGCGTAGCGCGTCAGACCTGCGTGAACCGCGCAGATAATATGCTGCTCGGCGCGGCGGCGCGAAAGGGCAGGATGCAGCGACGTCAGCGGGCGATACCACGGAATGCGCAGCGTCGGCTGGTGCTTTAGCCATTTGCCGCCTAAGAACGGGGTGATGATGTGGTGCAGGCTGGCCGGATCGCCGTCGGCCAGCTGCAGCGCGCTCTGGTAATCCCCTTTTTCCAGGCAGGCGCGCATCAGCGGCGCGCTCAGCTCGCTGGTGGTGATCAGGCAGTGCAGGGTGGCGCGGTGCCCGCGTCCCGGCTGCGCGTCCCAGCTTAGCCAGCCGCTTTGCGCGAGCTGGCGCAGCAGGGTGCGCGCATGGCGTTCGCTGCACAGCGCAACCTCCGCCACTTCCGCGATGGTCGTGGGCGTTGGCTCCGCGCCGTAGTGCTGATAAAGCCGTTGATACTGACGGATTTTCTGAAGCTGGCGCATAGCGGCATACCGATGAAAAAGGGATGCTGAGAGTTTAGGTTTTTTTTGCGGAAGAAAAAGTGTTGGTTTACGTAAAGTGTTCCGGTTTTTCCCGTCAATTACCGCTCATGTTCGCTGACCGGCATCATCAGCTCGCGCAGACGCGCAATACGCTCCTCCGGGCTCAAATAAAGCCAGCGAAATAAAATGCGTTCTGCATGCTTCGTTTGTCTGAAATAACGAGAAAGATATTTGAGTTCTGTATTAAAAGTCGCCATGATTCATCTCCGGCTAATTAATTACCTGTCAGACTAGCCCGGCCGAGAATAATAAAACAGGGTGATGTTTTTCAGCTGTTCCGCTTTTAAGTATTTATGAAAATAATAAATAAGGGATTGATAGCGATGATATACCTGCTTTGCATTTATTTGATGAATAGAATGCGTAAAAAAAAGCCCCGGGACATCGGGGCGGCGGATAATAAAATCCAAAGGTTAAGTAAGCGTGGCAGGAAATTACGGGTTAAGCGGGCAGCGATTTCAGCAGCGCGAAAGCCTCCTTCATCCGGTCCTCACTGACGACAAAGGCGCGTATCTGGCCCTCGTTATCCGCGCCGCGCGCGACCATTCCCTGCGCTTCGAGGGTAATTTTCCAGTTCAGATCCTGACGCTGCGTTTCACCCGCCAGGTGCAGCGGCAACTCCGGCGTTTTGACCTTCACCAGCATGGCGGGTAATTTCAGCGGCGCGCTGCCGCCGAGCAGGTTTTTTGCAAGATACATGGCGCTTAATTGTATCGGCTGCAGGAAAGGAAGCACCTGGCCGTTAATTTCCGCGCAGTCGCCCAGGGCATAAATATCCGGCCGCGTGGTTTGCAGGTAGCTATTTACCTTCACGCCGCGGTTAATTTCAGCCCCTGCGCGATGCGCCAGCGCGGTTTCCGGGCGCAGCCCCGTCGCGGCAACCACCGCATCCACCTCAACGCTGCGGCTGCGGTCGAGCGTGGCGCGAATGCCGCCTTCGGTTTTGCTCAGGCTTTGCAGCTGCGATTTCAACAGCAGATGCACGCCCATATCGGTCAGACGATGCTGTAAGCGACTGCTTACTTCTGCGGGCATCAGCGCCGACAGAATACTCGCCGCGTGGTCAACCAGGGTCACGGATTTTCCCGCGCGGCAGAAATCCATCGCCAGCTCGGTGCCGATCAGCCCGCCGCCGACGATCATCACCCGTTGCGCATCGCGTAGCAGGGTTTCGCTGGCCTGATACTCCTGCTGGCTGTTGAGGGTAATCATCAGCTCGCGGCCCTCAACCGGCGGCACAAACGCAGATGCTCCGGTCGCCAGCACCAGCCTGTCGTACTGCCAGGCTTTCTCTTTCGCTTTCACCACGCGGGCGTCGGCGTCGATGTCGGTGACCCAGGTGTACGGAAACAGACGCAGGTTGAACTGCTCCGCGAACTCCCCCGCCGTCTGGCGGGTGAGATCGTCGGCGCGCTGATTCTGGCTAATGACGTGGCTTAAATCAGGCTTGTTGTACTCGTCCATGCTGTCGGCGGCGATCAGCGTCAGCGGCACGTTTGCGTCCTGCTTGCGGATATTTTTCACCAGCTGGCGGGCGGCAAAGCCCGAGCCGATGATAACGATGCCGTTGTTCATTTAGCCTCCGTCGCCAGTTCGTCAAAGACGTCTTTGCCGAGGGAACATTCCGGGCAGAGGAAGTTGTCGGGCACCTCGCTCCACGGCGTGCCCGGGGCGACATCCTGCAGCGGTTCGCCCAGCGCAGGATCGTAGATCCACTGGCAGACGCTGCACTGCATGCGTGGGCCGAGATCGGCGCTGGCTGCCGCGGAACAGGTTTGCGGCTGTTCCGCAGGTTTTGCGGTGACGTCAGGAAGCGGGGCGAGCGCCCACTGACGGGCGATGTCGCGGCCGTGCTGGCGGCAGATCTCCAGCGCGTCGATATCCGGACGCCATTTCGCCTTCAGGCTCATGGACATCTCAAAGCCCGCATCCTGTAAACGGGTGGAGAGACGGTCTACCGCGCCGCCGCTCCAGCCGTGTGAACCAAAGGCGCTGGCGCGCTTGTTGCGAAAACGCAGGCCGGTCATCTCTTCCACCAGGCCGGCAATCTTCGGCATCATCACGTTATTCATGGTGGAGGTTCCCACCAGCACGCCCTTAGAGCGGAAGACGTTGGTCAATACCTCGTTCTTATCGCTGCGCGCCACGTTGAAGATTTTCACCGCCACGTTCGGGTCAACTTCGTTGATGCCCTGGGCAATCGCGTCCGCCATCATGCGGGTGTTGTTGGACATGGTGTCGTAGAAGATTGTGATGCGGTCTTCCTGATAGTCCGCCGCCCACTTCAGGTACAGCTCGACGATCTGGGTGGGGTTTTCACGCCATACCACGCCGTGGGAGGTGGCAATCATGTCCACCGGCAGGTTGAAGCCGAGGATTTCGGTAATTTTCGGCGTCACCAGGCGGCTGAACGGGGTCAGAATGTTGGCGTAGTAGCGCTGGCACTGCTCGAACAGCTCGGTCTGATCCACTTCGTCATTAAACAGGCGCTCGTCGCAGTAGTGCTGGCCGAAGGCATCGTTGCTGAACAGCACCGCGTCGCCGGTCATGTAGGTCATCATGCTGTCCGGCCAGTGCAGCATCGGGGTTTTAACGAAGATCAGCTGCTTGCCGTTGCCGATATCCAGCGTGTCGCCGGTTTTCACGGTGTGGAAGTTCCACTCCGGATGGTGATGGTGGCCGTTGATGGAGTCAATGGCGTTGGTGGTGCAGTAGATAGGTGTGTTCGGAATGTGGGACATCAGCTCGG
This sequence comes from Enterobacter nematophilus, assembly GCF_026344075.1. Classification (NCBI taxonomy): domain Bacteria; kingdom Pseudomonadati; phylum Pseudomonadota; class Gammaproteobacteria; order Enterobacterales; family Enterobacteriaceae; genus Enterobacter; species Enterobacter nematophilus. Next base: position 586,164 of record NZ_JAPKNE010000003.1, read on the forward strand.
TCAGCGCCCCGGCGTGGTCCTCTTCCGCATGGTTGATGATGATGTAGTCGATGTCATTCAGGTCGATTTCACTGCGCAGGTTCTGCACGAACTCGCGGCTGAATTTATGATCGACGGTATCGATCAGCACGTTTTTACCTTCGCGGATGAGATAGCTGTTGTAGCTGCTGCCGCGCAGCGTTTTGTATTCCGTCCCGTGGAAATCGCGCACTTCCCAGTCACGTTGACCCACCCAATGAATGTTATTTTTAACCAGAATAGACATAGCAACCTCAACTTAATACAGCGTTTTCAAATAAGATGGTTTGCTTATATCAAGTTACGTGCCAACTTTTTAACTTATTAATATTCAATGGGTTGTGATTTTGTGCCCAGTAATGAGTAGTCATTATGACTATCCAAAAAAGAGTCAATATGACACTATGCATTGTCAAAATGACAGTGAGGCAGACATGAGCTTTTCCGTAGACGTGCTGGCGAAGATCGCCATTGAACTGCAAACCGGCATCGGCCATCAGGACCGCTTTCAGCGCCTGATCTCCACGCTGCGCCACGTGCTTGAGTGCGATGCGTCCGCGCTGCTGCGCTACGAGGGACGGCAGTTTATTCCGCTGGCTATCGACGGGCTGGCGCAGGACGTGCTCGGGCGACGCTTTACGCTGGAAGGCCATCCGCGGCTGGAGACCATCGCCCGCGCGGGTGACGTGGTGCGCTTCCCGGCGGACAGCGACTTGCCTGACCCGTACGACGGGCTTATTCCAGGCCAGGAGAGCCTGAAGGTGCACGCCTGCATCGGCCTGCCGCTGTTTGCCGGGCAAAATCTGATTGGCGCGCTGACCCTCGACGGCATGTCGCCGGACCAGTTCGACACCTTCAGCGACGAGGAGCTGCGCCTGATTGCGGCCCTGGCCGCCGGGGCGCTGAATAACGCGCTGCTGATTGAACAGCTGGAGAGCCAGAATATCCTTCCCGGCAGCCCGGCGGCGTTTGAGCAGGTGGCGCACACGGAGATGATCGGCCTTTCACCCGGCATGGCGCAGCTCAAAAAAGAGATTGAGATTGTTGCCGCGTCCGATCTTAACGTGCTGATCTTCGGAGAGACCGGTACCGGTAAGGAGCTGGTGGCGAAAGCCATTCACGAAGCGTCGCCGCGCGCGGTCAACCCGCTGGTGTACCTCAACTGCGCCGCGCTGCCGGAAAGCGTGGCGGAGAGCGAGCTGTTCGGTCACGTCAAAGGGGCGTTTACCGGGGCCATCAGCAACCGCAGCGGCAAGTTTGAAATGGCCGATAACGGTACGCTGTTTCTTGATGAGATTGGCGAGCTTTCCCTTTCACTTCAGGCCAAGCTGCTGCGCGTATTGCAGTACGGCGACATCCAGCGCGTGGGGGATGACCGCAGCCTGCGGGTGGACGTGCGGGTCCTCGCTGCGACCAACCGGGATCTGCGCGAAGCGGTGCTGGCCGGGCAGTTCCGCGCCGACCTGTTTCATCGCCTGAGCGTGTTCCCGCTGTCCGTGCCGCCGCTGCGCGAGCGCGGGGATGACGTGGTGCTGCTGGCGGGTTATTTCTGCGAACAGTGCCGGCTCAAAATGGGGCTCTCCCGCGTGGTGTTAAGCCCCGGTGCGAGGACGCACCTTATGAGCTACGGCTGGCCGGGCAACGTGCGCGAGCTGGAACATGCGATTCACCGCGCGGTGGTGCTGGCGAGAGCGACGCGCTCGGGGGATGAAGTGGTGATTCATGCGCGCCATTTTGCGCTGCATGAGGAAAATGCTCCGACCATGAAACCTGCTGCGCCTGAGAGCGCAATCGAAAACCTGCGCGAAGCGACGGAAGAATTTCAGCGTCAGATGATTACCCGCGCGCTGGAGCAAAACAACCGCAGCTGGGCGGCGTGCGCGCGGGCGCTTGAGATGGACGTCGCCAACCTGCACCGGCTGGCGAAGCGTCTTGGGCTGAAGGGTTAGATAATCCCGGCCTGGTAGAAGTCCTGCAGGTTGATGGCGCCGCACAGCCTGCCGTGCTCGTCCACCACCGGTGCGGCGGTGATTTTGCGCTTCATCAGCACCTCTTTGGCCTCAATGGCGCGGCTGTCGGCGTTGAGCGTCAGCCCGCCTTTGGTCATGGCGTCCGACACGTTGGTTTCCAGCCTGCCGCCGCCCACCAGCCAGCGGCGCAGGTCGCCGTCGGTGAACACGCCCCTGACGTTTCCGCCGTCATCGCATACCGCCACCAGACCCAGACCGGTGCGGCTCAGCTCCAGCATCGCGTCCATCACGCTGGTGTCGAGTTTGACCTGCGGAATAGCGTCGTCGGTGCGCATCAGGTGGTGAACCTTGTTGAGCAGGCGCGCGCCGAGCGCACCTGCCGGATGCGAACGGGCAAAGTCTTCCTCATTGAATCCGCGCGCCTGCATTACCGCCATCGCCAGCGCGTCGCCCATCATCAGGGTGTTAACGGTGCTGGAGGTCGGGGCGAGGTGCATCGGACAGGCTTCGCGCTCGACGGAAATATCCAGCGTCGCTTTGGCGGCCAGCGCCAGCGGCGAGCGGGGTTTCCCGGTCATCGCCAGCAGGGCGACCGATTTTTCCTGCAGGCGCGGAATAATCAGGTCCAGCTCTTTGGCCGAACCGGAGTAGGAGATGAACAGCATCACGTCGCGGCTTTCGATCATCCCCAGATCGCCGTGCAGCGCCTCTGCCGGATGCACGAAGAACGCCGGGGTACCGGTGCTGGCGAGCGTCGCGGCAATCTTCTTGCCGATATGGCCGGATTTACCGATGCCCGCCACGATCACTTTGCCTTCGCAGTGGATAATGGTGTTGGCGGCGCGGACAAAATCCTCGCCCAGACGTTCCGGCAGGCGGCTGGCTTCCTGCAGCTCCAGCATCAGCGTCTGGCGGCCCGTTTCTAACAGAAAATCACTCATCTCTCTCTCCGGTTACGATCACGTCGATGCCTTTCTCTTCCAGCGCTTTTTTGAACGCCGGATCGATACCCGCGTCGGTAATCAGCTTATCAACGCTTTCAAGGCTACAGACAATGTTGGGGCTTTTGCGGCCAAACTTCGACGAGTCGGCCATTAAAATCACTTCCCGCGCGGCGTTACACATCGCTTTGCTGACGCTGAAGACCTCGTTAAACGTCGTGACGCCCGCGTTCAGGTCGATGCCGTCGGTGCCCATAAACAGCTTATCGAAGCTGAAGTGGTCGAAGGCGTTCTCCGCCAGCTGGCCGTGAAAGGACGCCGATTTTTTACGGAAGGTGCCGCCGGGCATCAGGATAGTCTGCTCGCTGTCAAACTCCGACAGGGCGTTGACGATGTGCAGGCTGTTGGTCATTACCGTGATGTTGTTAAAGCGGCTGAGCAGGGGGATCATCTGCAGGACGGTACTGCCTGCGTCGAGGATGATGGAATCGCCGTCCTGAATAAATTTGACGGCGGCTTCGGCAATCAGCGCTTTCTGATGGGTATTGATCAGCGTTTTGTGATCGATAGGCGGGTCCGCTTCGTCCTTGTTGAGCACCACGCCGCCGTAGGTACGAATGACGGCGCCAGAGTTTTCGAGCAATACCAGGTCCTTGCGTATCGTCGTGCCGGTGGTGTCAAAGTAGTGGGCCAGATCCTCTACCGAACATTTTCCCTGCTTTTGCAGATGCTCAAGAATGGCCGCCTGCCGCTGACGAGGTTTCATAGGCGCTTCGTTCCTTAGGTTGCGAAATGATAATTTCGCAAGTCTATAACTTTCACAACGAAATTATCCATGTTTCAGATTAAGCGCTAATGATAGTGCATTCTGACAGAGTGGATCATGGGGAAAGATCACATCGGGCTGCAATTCCTGCAGCGGGATGCCGTTGATCGCCTGGATTTTGGCCGGTCGGGCAAACACCGTCATGCCGCGCATGATAAGGGAATCGCATACCCGGTCGTGCTCGTCCAGCGCAACGGCGACGACCACGCGCGGCTTGAAGCGTCCGCCGGAACGTCCGACCCCAACGCGGCCCTTCTGGCACAGGGCGTCAAACGCGCGGTTAAACTGGTGGATCTGCCAGCCGCCAAACGCCATCTGGCACAGCCAGGCGAGGGCGGCGACGGTGATTAATGCGGTAACCATATTCGCTCCTTATTTTCCTCACCCCTCACCCTAACCCTCTCCCCTGTGGGGAGAGGGCCGGGGTGAGGGGAAACAAACCGCTCGATCAGAACATCACCTGCCCACCGGTGACGTTAATCGACTGCCCGGTGCAGTACGACGCTTTCGGACTGGCGTAAAACAGCAGCATGTTCAGCACGTCCTGATAATCACAACCGCGCTTCAGCGGCACTTTATCGATGTAGTACTGCTCCACTTCCTCAGCCTTGATGCCGAGCTTGGTGGCGTACTGCGGCAGCAGGGACTGGAACATCGGCGATTTCAGCAGGTTGCCCAGCATCAGCGAATGCACGGTAATCCCGTATTCGGCCAGATCCAGCGCCAGGGACTGCGTCAGCCCCACGCCGCCAAACTTCGCCGCGCTGTAGCCGGAGTTATGCTTGCTGCCCACTTTCCCGGATTTTGAGTTGATCTGAATGATGCGCCCCTGAATGCCGTCGCGGATCATCAGGCGGGAAAACTCGCGGGCGCAGAGGAAATAGCCCACCAGATTCACCTGCAGCGAGCGGTCAAAATCCCCCAGTTCGAAATCGCTAATAAACGCCGCTTTCGCAATCCCCGCGCTATAGACCAGCAGGTCGGTGCGTCCAAAAATCTCGTCCACGCCGCGGGCCAGCGCCATTACGCTCTGCTCGCTGGTGGCGTCGGCACCAAACCCGTACGCCATCCCTTCGCCAAACTCGGTGTTGATGGTGTCCGCCACGCGGGCGGCCTTTTCACTCTGAATGTCCACTACCGCCACGCGGTAGCCCTCTGCGGCAAGCCCACGGCAGAGGAACTCGCCTAAGGTTTGTCCCCCACCAATGACAACGGCAACCTGACTCATGTGACTCTCCTTAATTACACAACAAATTTTAACGTGCAGCCTGGGGTAACAGCCTGCGGAACCGGGCCATCCACGTGAACCGTACCGGGGTATTCCGCCTGCGGCTGGCCGTCGAAGCGCAGGGTGATGTGGCCCAGCTCGCGCAGGTTCTGCTCGGCCACGTCGCCGACGGCGGTCACGGCATAGCGCGCCTCGCCCAGTTCAAGCTGGCTTCCGGCCTTCAGCTCGCCGTTCAGCTCGCCGTGGCAGTGGATAAAGCAAAACTCTTCGATGTCCGCCGGGGCACCCTCGCGGAAGGTGATCAGCATCTGGTCGCTGAGCGCGTCCGCCGCGCTCTGGCCGATGCGGGTAATGGTGGTCTGGTAAATGACGTTCATTGCAGGAACCTCTTATTGATAGATAAAGCCGGAGACAAACCAGGCAATCAGCACCGTCGGCGCGCCCGTCAGGAAGCGGCTCACCAGCACGGACGGCACGCCCACGCGCACGGTGTCCTGGCGCGCTTCGGCCAGCGACAGCCCCACGGGGATGAAGTCGCACGCCGCCTGGGAGTTAATGGCAAACAGGGCGGGCAGGGCGAGGTGTGGGGGAATGTTGCCCAGACCAATCTGTACGCCAATCAGCACGCCGATGACCTGGGCAATCACCGCGCCCGGGCCGAGGAACGGCGACAGCAGCGGGAAGGAGCAGATCAGCGCCAGCGTCACCAGCCCGAGCGGGTGGCTGGCGAGCGGGGCGAGGCCGTGGGCAATCCAGTCGCCCAGGCCGGACGCCATGATGATGCCGATCAGCGCCGAGACGAACGCCATAAACGGCAGAATGGTTTTCAGCACCGTGTCGATGGTGTCGCGCCCGGACTGGAACAGCACCGCCACGGCGGAGCCCATTCCCATCCCGACCTTTGCCAGCAGGCCGTCGCTCTGCTCGGTGATTTTTTTGCTGGTGTCGTACTCGCGCGGGGCCGCTTTTTGCGGCGCGGGGGTGCCATTCACCAGAGTGATGTTGTCCTCCTTCACGCCCGAGACATAAATATCCTCAAGGATGTACTGCGCCAGCGGGCCGGATTTTCCGGTGGAGTGAATATTCACCGTCGGAATGCGGCGCTTCGGATAGATGCCGCAGCGCAGCGTGCCGCCGCAGTCAATCACCGCCACGCCGATGTCCGCTTCCGGCGGCTCGCCCTCTTTAAAGCCGTCAACCGCTTCCCAGCCGGTCAGCTCGCGCAGCTTGTCGACAATCGCCGGGCGCGTGCCCGCGGTGATGTAGACGATCTTTTTGCCTTCGGTGGCGTCGAACTCCAGCGGGCCGCCCCAGCCGCCCGTGCCTTTCTCAATGCGGATCCGGTTCATGCTGTCGCTCCTGAAAGATGGACCTTCTGTTCAAGCTGGATGCCCATTTTTTTCTCAAAAATGGCGGTGGTGAGGTCAGTCACCCAGCCGCGGAAGAAGTTGGTCACCAGGCCAACCAGCAGGTAGCTCACCGCCAGCGGGCCGAGCGGCAGGCCAAGCGTGGTAAGGCCGCTGGCGATCCCGAGGTAGACAAACAGCTCTCCGGGGTTAATGTGCGGAAACAGGCCGTTCATCGAATGGCAGCTGTAGGAGGCGGCGGCGTAGTAGCTTGGTTTGTACTTCTCTGGCATAAAGCGGCCGAGGCTTAAGGTCATCGGGTTACAGAAAACAAAGGTGCCGATGAAGGGCAATATCAGGTAGCGGGACAGCGGGTTACCGGCGCAGCGCTGGGCAAAGCGTTCGATGCGCTGCTGGCCGATAAAGTTGATCAGCGCGTTCATGATCACCAGCAGGCTGATCAGCAGGGGCAGGATCCCGGTCACCATGCCGGTGAACACTTCTCCGCCTTTCTGAAACAGCCCGATGAACCACTCGGCGCCGTGGGTGATGATCTCTATCATTCTTCTCTCCTGTGGGGCTTTTTTGTTTTTGTATAACTGCGGCTAATAATAATCACTTTGAAAGGTTTTAAAGTGTTAGTTAGATCCCACAATGAAAGAAAAACGGATTATTTTGAAAGTTAATTGATGAGGTGAATGATTTTCGGTGGAAAAAAGCACGGATTTGCGTTGGGGAGGTGCGTACCGCTTCCTTGAGGTGTTGCGGATGCTTTACCATACTGGATTCTTATCGAACCCGTTAAATGGATGTCTCATGTTCAAGCGTCGTTATGCAGCGCTGTTGCCTGCGCTTATCCTGCTGTCTGCCTGTAGCAGCAAACCTAAGACCGAAGCCGTTCAGCAAACGGCGGGCGCGCCTTCCGGGGGATTCCTGCTGGAGCCGCAGCACAATATGATGCAGATGGGCGGCGACTTCGCGAATAACCCGGCGGCCGAGCAGTTCATCGATAAAATGGTGAGCAAACACGGTTTCGACCGCCAGCAGCTGCATGAAATTCTGTCTCAGGCGAAGCGTCTGGACTACGTGCTGCGCCTGATGGACAGGCAGGCGCCGTCCGCCCAGGTACCGAGCGGGCCGAACGGCGCGTGGCTGCGCTACCGCAAACAGTTTATTACCCCGGACAACGTGCAAAACGGCGTGGCGTTCTGGAATCAGTATGAAGATGCGCTCAACCGCGCGTGGCAGGTCTACGGCGTGCCGCCGGAAATCATCGTCGGGATTATCGGCGTGGAAACCCGCTGGGGCCGCGTGATGGGCAAAACCCGCATCCTCGACGCGCTGGCGACGCTCTCCTTTAACTACCCGCGCCGCGCCGAATACTTCTCTTCCGAGCTGGAAACCTTCCTGCTGATGGCGCGCAGCGAGCAGGACGATCCGCTAGATCTGAAAGGGTCATTTGCCGGCGCGATGGGCTACGGCCAGTTTATGCCGTCCTCCTATAAGCAGTATGCCGTCGACTTTAACGGGGACGGTCATATCAACCTGTGGGATCCGGTGGATGCCATCGGCAGCGTGGCGAACTACTTCAAAGCGCACGGCTGGACGCCGGGCGGCCAGGTTGCCGTGCAGGCCAACGGCGAGGCGTTTGGTCTGGAAAACGGTTTTAAAACCAAGTACAGCGTTGCGCAGCTGACGGCGGCAGGCTTAACGCCAACCCAGCCGCTGGGCAACGTTGACCAGGTGAGCCTGCTGCGTCTGGACGTGGGAACCGGCTACCAGTACTGGTACGGCATGCCGAACTTCTACACTATCACCCGCTATAACCACAGTACGCACTACGCGATGGCGGTGTGGCAGCTGGGGCTGGCGGTGTCGCAGGCTCGCGTCCCGGCGACTTCGCCGTTTAGTCAGTAAGTCATCTTATTCCCCCTCTCCCTTTGGGCTGAGGGATCCCCAGTAATTAATGCGAGCAGCGAACAATCCCCTCTCCCCTTTTGAGGAGAGGGCTGAGGTGAGGGCACTCGCGCGCACCTATTTCCGCAGAAACATTTCGCCACACTCCCATTTCATTCCCGCCGTTTACATCTTCATCGCCTTTTATTATTGTTATGTTATAACATTATTTTTGAATTGAGATGTCCATGTCCCTGTTTTCTCTCTCATCCCCGGTTCGGCTGCTGCTGGCGATGGTGCTCATTCTGTTTCTCGGACTGGCCGTGCGCTGGGCGGTGGCATTGCCATGATCGTGATGAACGCACTGATTGCGGGCTATGACCGCCAGCCCGTCACGCGGCCGCTTTCGGGCGTGATTGAACGCGGCAGCATGACCGCCATTATTGGCGCCAACGGCTGCGGCAAATCCACGCTGCTGAAAACCCTCGCCGGGTTTATCCCGCCCGTGAGCGGCAGCTTCCGCTGGCAGGGAAAACGTCCGGTAATCGGCTGGCTGGCGCAGCGTCACGCGCTGGAGGCGCAATTTCCGCTGACCGTGCAGGACGTGGTGAGTATGGGCTGCTGGCCCGGAATTTCGCTTTTCGCCGGTTTTCGCCGCGAAGCGCGTCTGCGCATTACTGGCGCACTTGAGCGCGTGGGGCTGGAGTCAATGGCGCTCTCCACCATCGATGAACTCTCCGGCGGCCAGTTTCAGCGCATGCTGTTTGCCCGCGTGTTAGTGCAGCAGGCGCCGCTGGTGATGCTCGACGAGCCCTTTACCGGCGTTGATGAAGCGACCTGCAACGTGCTGATGGATCTGATGCTGGAGATGTACATGCAGGGGCAAACGCTGCTCGCGGTACTGCACGACAGCGAGCGCGTGGCGCGCCACTTCCCGCAGACGCTGCGGCTGGATGCTGACGTCCCCCAGTGGAAAACCGAACGGGTGAGGGTGGCATGATCTGGCACATATTCTTCCAGCCGTTTATCGAATTCGGCTTTATGCGCCGCGCGCTGGTGGTTTGCCTGGCGCTCTCCGTCAGCACCACCGCGCTCGGCGTGTTTCTTCAGCTGCGTCGGATGAGCCTGATGGGCGATGCGCTTTCTCACGCTATTTTGCCCGGCGTCGCCGTGGGGTATTTGCTCAGCGGGATGTCGCTGTTGGCAATGACCGTCGGCGGGTTTATCGCCGGAATTGCCGTTGCGCTGGTGGCCGGGCTGGTCAGCCGCCGCACGCCGCTGAAAGAAGATGCCAGCTTTGCCGGCTTTTACCTGGGTTCACTGGCGCTGGGCGTCACGCTGGTATCGCTGCGCGGCTCGAATGTCGATCTGCTGCATCTGCTGTTTGGCTCAATCCTCGCGGTGGACAACGACGCCGCGCTGTTTGTGACCGGCGTGTGCATCTTCACCCTTATCACGCTGGCCCTTTTTTACCGCGGGCTGGTGACGGAGGCCTTTGACACCGCCTGGCTGGAGGTAAATGCCCGCTGGCTGCCCGGGCTGTTGCACGGCCTGTTTCTGGCGCTGCTGGTGCTTAACCTGGTGGCCGGTTTTCAGGTGCTCGGCACGCTGATGGCCGTCGGGCTGATGATGCTCCCGGCGGTGGCGGCGCGCTGCTGGGTACGCACCTTACCCGGATTGCTCCTGATGGCCGGTATTAGCGGTATTTTCTGCGCGTGGCTGGGGCTAAGCCTCTCCTGGGCGGCAAGTTTACCCGCGGGGCCGTCCATTGTGCTGACCGCCAGCGCGCTGTTCTTTATTTCCGTTTTATTTGGCACGCGCAGCAGGCTGGCTGGCAGCCTGCGGGCGCTTTTTTAACGCAAGGGGAAACGATGAAACGTACAGGATTAATTATGGCGCTTGCGCTGGGGATGATGTCGCATAGCGTGATGGCGAAAACGCTGAATGTGGTCACCAGCTTTTCGATACTGGGGGATATCACCCAGGAGGTGGGGGGCGATCGCGTGAACGTGACGACGCTGGTGGGGCCGGACGGCGATCCGCACACCTTCGAACCGTCACCAAAAGACAGCGCGGCGCTGAGCAAGGCAGACGTGGTGGTGGTCAACGGCCTGGGGCTGGAAGGCTGGCTCGACCGCCTGGTGAAAGCCTCCGGGTTCAAAGGGCAGCTGGTCGTCGCCTCAACCGGTGTGAAAACCCACACGCTTGAGGAAGATGGAAAGACCGTGACCGACCCGCACGCCTGGAACAGCGCGGCGAACGGTGCCCTGTATGCGCAAAATATTCTGAACGGGCTGGTGAAAGCCGATCCGGAAGACAAAGCGGCGCTGGAGGCTTCAGGAAAACCGTACATTGCGCAACTGACTCAGCTGGACAGCTGGGCCAAAACGCGCTTTAGCCAGATCCCGCAGGAAAAACGCAAAGTGCTGACCAGCCATGACGCGTTCGGCTATTTTGGCCGCGCTTACGGCGTAACCTTCATGGCACCTCAAGGACTCTCTTCCGAGAGCGAGGCCAGCGCGGCGCAGGTGGCGGAGATTATCAAGCAGATTAAAGCCGACGGCGTGAAAACGTGGTTTATGGAAAACCAGCTCGATCCGCGCCTGGTGAAGCAGATTGCGTCGGCGACCGGCGCACAGCCGGGCGGCGAACTCTACCCGGAAGCCCTGTCGGCCAAAGGTGGGGTGGCAGACACCTACGTTAAGGCGTTTCGCCATAATGTCGATACGATTGCGAGCAGCATGAAGTAACATTTCTCCAGCCGGTGCGCCCGTACCGGCTTTTTTCTGAAGCCCCCTCGTAAAACCTGAAGCGTATCCCCATATTTGACGAGAAAGTGCTATCTTGTGCTGCACGTTTTTCTCAAGCCTGGAGCAAGAATGACTGACCATGAATTGATGCAGCTTAGCGAGATCGTAGGCCTTGCCCTGAAGCAGCGTGGTGCGACAATCACTACCGCGGAATCCTGCACCGGCGGCTGGGTGGCGAAAGCGATTACCGATATCGCCGGCAGTTCCGCCTGGTTTGAACGCGGCTTTGTGACCTACAGTAACGAAGCTAAGGCACAGATGATTGGCGTGCGCGAAGCCACGCTGGAACAGCATGGCGCGGTCAGTGAACCGGTTGTCATTGAAATGGCCATTGGCGCGCTGAAAGAGGCGCGGGCAGATTACGCCGTTTCCATTAGCGGTATCGCGGGGCCGGACGGCGGCAGCGACGTGAAGCCTGTCGGCACCGTCTGGTTCGGGTTTGCCACGTCCAAAGGGGAAGGGATCACCCGCCGGGAGTGCTTCAGCGGCGACCGTGAAAGCGTGCGGCGGCAGGCAACCGTTTATGCGTTAAAAACGCTCTGGCAACAATTTCTACAAAATACTTGATACTGTATGACTATACAGTATAATTGCACCAACAGAACAGAAGTCCATGGTGAAGCGCAGTTGCTTCTCCCGGCATGACAGGAGTAATAATGGCTATCGACGAAAACAAACAGAAAGCGTTGGCGGCAGCACTGGGCCAGATCGAAAAGCAATTCGGTAAAGGCTCCATCATGCGCCTGGGTGAAGACCGTTCCATGGATGTGGAAACTATCTCCACCGGTTCGCTTTCTCTGGATATCGCACTGGGCGCGGGCGGTTTGCCGATGGGCCGTATCGTAGAAATCTACGGTCCGGAATCCTCAGGTAAAACGACTCTGACCCTGCAGGTTGTTGCAGCGGCGCAGCGCGAAGGTAAAACCTGTGCGTTTATCGATGCCGAGCACGCGCTGGATCCAGTGTATGCCCGTAAGCTGGGCGTTGATATCGACAACCTGCTGTGTTCCCAGCCGGACACCGGCGAGCAGGCGCTGGAAATTTGTGACGCGCTGGCACGCTCCGGTGCGGTTGACGTGATCATCGTCGACTCCGTTGCGGCGCTGACGCCAAAAGCGGAAATCGAAGGTGAAATCGGTGACTCTCACATGGGCCTCGCGGCACGTATGATGAGCCAGGCGATGCGTAAGCTGGCCGGTAACCTGAAGCAGTCCAACACGTTGCTGATCTTCATCAACCAGATCCGTATGAAAATTGGTGTGATGTTCGGTAACCCGGAAACTACCACCGGTGGTAACGCGCTGAAATTCTACGCTTCTGTCCGTCTGGATATCCGCCGTATCGGCGCGGTAAAAGAGGGCGAGAACGTGGTCGGTAGCGAAACCCGCGTGAAGGTTGTGAAGAACAAAATCGCAGCACCGTTCAAACAGGCTGAATTCCAGATCCTCTACGGCGAAGGCATCAACTTCCTCGGCGAGCTGGTTGACCTGGGCGTGAAAGAGAAGCTGATTGAAAAAGCGGGCGCCTGGTACAGCTACAACGGTGACAAGATTGGTCAGGGTAAAGCGAATGCTATCTCCTGGCTGAAAGAGAACCCGGCTGCGGCGAAAGAGATTGAGAAGAAGGTGCGTGAGCTTCTGCTGAACAACCAGGACTCCAAACCTGATTTCGTGGTGGATGCCGCGGATGCTGAAGAAACCAACGAAGACTTTTAAGTTTCTCGTGTAAAGATGAAGGGCTGCTGACGCGGCCCTTTTTGCATTTCTGATTCTGCAGGTTTTTTATGAGTGAACCGACATCACGCCGACCCGCCTACGCGCGCTTGCTGGATCGTGCGGTACGCATTCTCGCCGTGCGCGACCACAGTGAACAGGAGCTGCGGCGGAAGCTGTCAGCGCCCGTCATGAGTAAAAACGGGCCGGAAGAGATTGATGCCACTGCGGAAGACTACGACCGCGTGGTGGCCTGGTGCTATGAGCATCATTACCTGGACGATGACCGCTTTGCCTCGCGTTTTCTCGCCAGCCGGGGTCGCAAAGGGTATGGACCCGCGCGCATCCGCCAGGAGCTGAACCAGAAAGGGGTAGCCAGGGAATCCATCGAAAAAGCGATGCGCGAAAGCGACACCGACTGGTGCGAGCTGGCAAAAGAGCAGGCTATTCGTAAATACGGCGAACCGCTGCCGCGTGAATTTTCAGAAAAAGTCAAAATTCAGCGCTTTTTGCTCTACCGCGGCTTTCTGATGGAAGATATTCAGGATATCTGGCGTAATTTTGCCGATTGAACGCATGCGGGATTTTACTTCCCACTAAAGAAAACTTATCTTATTCCCACTTTTTCCAGTAGCTGGTCTGTCCAACGGTTTACCGATACAGGCTGGCTACGACATTTCGTTAGCTTGATTTCAGGATAATTATGAGCAAGAGCACCGCTGAGATCCGTCAGGCGTTTCTCGATTTTTTCCATAGTAAGGGACACCAGGTTGTTGCCAGCAGCTCCCTGGTACCGAACAACGACCCGACTTTACTGTTTACCAACGCCGGGATGAACCAGTTCAAGGACGTGTTCCTTGGTCTCGACAAGCGTAATTATTCCCGCGCCACAACCTCACAGCGTTGCGTGCGTGCGGGCGGTAAACACAACGACCTGGAAAACGTCGGTTACACCGCGCGCCACCACACCTTCTTCGAAATGCTGGGTAACTTCAGCTTCGGCGACTACTTCAAACACGATGCCATTCAATACGCGTGGGAACTGCTGACCGGTGAAAACTGGTTCAACCTGCCGAAAGAGCGTCTGTGGGTGACCGTCTACGAAACCGATGACGAAGCGTTTGAAATCTGGGAAAAAGAAGTGGGTATCCCGCGCGAGCGTATTATTCGCATCGGCGATAACAAAGGCGCGCCATACGCGTCTGACAACTTCTGGCAGATGGGTGACACCGGTCCTTGCGGTCCGTGTACCGAGATCTTCTACGATCACGGCGACCACATCTGGGGTGGCCCTCCAGGCAGCCCGGAAGAAGACGGCGATCGTTATATTGAGATCTGGAACATCGTCTTCATGCAGTTCAACCGTCAGGCTGACGGCACCATGGAGCCGCTGCCGAAGCCGTCCGTTGATACTGGTATGGGCCTGGAGCGTATCGCCGCGGTTCTGCAGCACGTTAACTCCAACTACGAGATTGACCTGTTCAGCACCCTGATCAAAGCCGTTGCAGAAGTGACCGGCGCGACCGATCTGAACAACAAATCGCTGCGCGTTATTGCAGACCATATTCGTTCCTGCGCGTTCCTGATTGCTGACGGCGTCATTCCGTCGAATGAAAACCGTGGCTACGTGCTACGTCGCATCATTCGCCGTGCGATCCGTCACGGCAACATGCTGGGCGCGAAGGACACCTTCTTCTATAAACTCGTTGGGCCACTGATTGGCGTGATGGGTTCAGCCGGTGACGAACTGAAACGCCAGCAGGCGCAGGTTGAGCAGGTTCTGAAAACCGAAGAAGAGCAGTTTGCCCGTACGCTGGAGCGTGGTCTGGCGCTGCTGGACGAAGAGCTGGCGAAGCTTAAGGGCGACACGCTGGATGGCGAAACTGCTTTCCGCCTGTACGACACCTACGGCTTCCCGGTTGACCTGACGGCGGACGTTTGCCGCGAGCGCAACATCAAAGTTGATGAAGCAGGCTTTGAAGCCGCGATGGAAGAGCAGCGTCGTCGTGCGCGTGAATCCAGCGGTTTCGGTGCAGACTACAACGCGATGATCCGCGTTGATAGCGCGTCTGAATTCAAAGGTTATGAAGCGCTGGAACTGACCGGCAAAGTCACCGCCCTGTTTGTTGACGGTAAAGCCGTAGACAGCATCAGCGCGGGCCAGGAAGCCGTCGTCATTCTGGACAAAACCCCGTTCTATGCGGAATCTGGCGGTCAGGTTGGCGATAAAGGCGAACTGAAAGGTAACGGCTTTAGCTTTAGCGTAAGCGACACCCAGAAATACGGTCAGGCGATTGGTCACCAGGGCAAACTGGTTTCCGGTTCTCTGAAAGTGGGCGAGGGCGTACAGGCTAACGTTGATGAAGCACGCCGTGCACGCATTCGTCTGAACCACTCTGCAACCCACCTGATGCACGCAGCCCTGCGCGACGTGCTGGGTACCCACGTTGCACAGAAAGGTTCTCTGGTTAACGATAAAGTGCTGCGCTTCGACTTCTCGCATTTTGAAGCGATGAAGCCGTCTGAAATCCGCGCGGTGGAAGACCTGGTGAACGCGCAGATCCGTCGTAACCTGCCAATTGAGACCCACATCATGGATCTTGAGGACGCGAAGAAAAAAGGTGCGATGGCGCTGTTTGGCGAGAAATATGACGAGCGCGTTCGCGTGCTGAGCATGGGCGATTTCTCTACCGAACTGTGCGGCGGTACTCACGCCTCGCGCACCGGTGACATCGGCCTGTTCCGCATCGTTTCTGAATCCGGTACGGCGGCAGGTGTGCGTCGTATTGAAGCGGTAACCGGTGAAGGCGCAATCGCCAGCCTGCATGCGCAGAGCGATCAGCTGCACGACATCGCGCAGCTGCTGAAAGGCGATAGCCAGAACCTGGGCGAGAAAGTGCGCGTTGCGCTGGATCGTACCCGTCAGCTGGAAAAAGAACTCCAGCAGATGAAAGAACAGGCTGCGGCGCAGGAGAGTGCAAACCTCTCCAGCAAGGCGGTAGACATTAAGGGCGTCAAACTGCTGGTCAGCGATCTGGCGGGCGTTGAGCCTAAGATGCTGCGTACTATGGTCGACGATCTGAAAAACCAGCTTGGTTCTACGGTTATCGTGCTGGCGACGGTAGCAGAAGGTAAGGTTTCTCTGATTGCGGGCGTCTCTAAGGATGTGACCGACCGCGTTAAAGCAGGGGAACTGATTGGTATGGTCGCCCAGCAGGTGGGCGGTAAGGGTGGCGGTCGTCCGGACATGGCGCAAGCCGGTGGTACGGATGCGGCGGCACTTCCTGCAGCATTAGCCAGCGTTGAAAGCTGGGTGAGCGCGAAACTGTAATAACTACAAAGCACAATCAGACGCCATAGCGGTAACGTTATGGCGTCTTGTTCACTGTGCTATCGATAACGATAAAGTCAGGTTGAGTTTGTGTATATCGGCTAAACTTACGTTTAACAGAATGTGATGCCGTGACTGCTTACACTTTACGTGTTTGTCATCGCTTACTTTTTGGCGTTATATGATGGATAATGCCGGGATACAAGAGACCCGACTCTTTTAATCTTTCAAGGAGCAAAGAATGCTGATTCTGACTCGTCGAGTTGGTGAGACCCTCATGATAGGGGATGAGGTCACCGTGACAGTTTTAGGGGTAAAGGGTAACCAGGTACGTATTGGTGTTAACGCTCCTAAAGAAGTATCTGTCCACCGTGAAGAGATCTACCAGCGTATCCAGGCTGAAAAATCCCAGCAGTCCAGTTACTGATATTGTCGCGTCTCGCTGTCGGGCGAGACGCAACCCTCCCGCTATTTTTCCTGCTCAAAGTTACCGTTTAATTTCAATCGCTCTCTTTTTAACCACTCCGTCACCCTTAACTCGTCTCAATACCGCCATTTCGGCAGATGTTTTCTGTGGCGTTGCCTGCAAAATCCGCTTATAAAACACCCTCTTTGCGGATTTTACATGCGAATTGCGTGTGATTTGTGCAAACGATAAAAGCTTTTGGAAAATTGTTTGACTTATAAGTCCCAGAAAGTAATATATGCGCCACGCAGCGACGAGAAGCTCTTAACGAGTAACTCAAAGCATTCGAAAGAGGCGTTGTGTGGTGAGGTGGCCGAGAGGCTGAAGGCGCTCCCCTGCTAAGGGAGTATGCGGTCAAAAGCTGCATCCGGGGTTCGAATCCCCGCCTCACCGCCATTTTGCATCCGTAGCTCAGCTGGATAGAGTACTCGGCTACGAACCGAGCGGTCGGAGGTTCGAATCCTCCCGGATGCACCATCTATTACTTCATATTGCTTTCGAAGTGATATGAATATCGAGTAGTACAG
>NZ_JAPKNE010000004.1:0-395227 GCF_026344075.1 Enterobacter nematophilus
CCGAAGACATTAAGAATCCATGTCACTTTGAGTGCCCACACAGATTGTCTGATAAATTGTTAAAGAGCAGTTGCAACGCGGCTTTCGCTCACCGTTGCGAGGTGGCGTATATTACGCTTTCCTCTTTCAGAGTCAACCCGTTATTTCAGGATTTTTCTCTTCAACCGACCGGGCTGTCTGTGAAGTGATTCACATCCGCCGTGTCAATGGAGGCGCATTATAGGGAGCTGCCGAGGAATGACAAGCGGAAATATGCATTTTTATTTCGACCGCTCACCTTTTCGCCAAAAAGGCTATTTCTGATGCTTTTTTATCTCTTTTGGCAGCTCTGCCAGGCTATTTATCACCCAATCCGCTGCACTTTCGGCTTCTGGCGTTACGGGCTTACCGGTGCGTACTAATATTTTGGTACCCACTCCCGCCGCAGCGGCTGCCTGCATATCTTCCAGCTTATCGCCCACCATATAGGAAGCAGCCATATCAATGTGCAAGAAATCCTGTGCCGAGTTAAACATGCCTGGATGCGGTTTACGGCAGTCACAGGTCTGACGATACTCTTCCACGGTTCCCTGCGGGTGGTGCGGGCAATAATAGATGCCATCAAGATCGACCCCGCGATCGGCCAGCGACCAGTCCATCCATTCCGTCAGCGTCTCAAACTGCGCTTCGGTGAACTTACCACGCGCAATACCAGACTGATTGGTGACCACCACCAGCGCATAGCCCATCTCTTTTAGCTGGCGCATTGCCTCTATAACGCCGTCGATAAATTCGAACTCATCGATCTCATGCACATAACCGTGATCCACATTAATAGTGCCATCACGGTCGAGAAAAATTGCGGGTACTGATTTTGCCACCGGTTTGCTCCTGAAAAAGGCCTGTTGAGCTAGTATCTCATGAATCGCAGCGCAATAAAGTGCTCATCATACAGAGTTGGATTGATTTAGACGTCTGGATGCCTTAACATCCGTTTTGTTTACGGTCATCACCCGTATCTGGCAGAAGAAAATGCCACGGCTAACTTACATACGATAAAAATAATCTAATGATTAAACTTTCCAATATCACCAAAGTGTTCCAGCAGGGGAACCGAACCATTCAGGCGCTGAACAATGTCAGCCTGCATGTTCCTGCTGGTCAAATTTATGGCGTCATTGGCGCATCGGGTGCAGGTAAAAGCACGCTGATCCGTTGTGTTAACCTGCTTGAGCGCCCAACCCAGGGCAGCGTAGAAGTTGGCGGTCAGGAACTTACCGCTCTTTCAGAAAAAGAGCTGACTAAAGCGCGTCGCCAGATTGGCATGATCTTCCAGCACTTTAACCTGCTGGCTTCCCGCACAGTGTTCGGCAACGTCGCGTTACCGCTGGAGCTGGATAACACGCCAAAAGAAGAAGTGAAGCGTCGCGTTACCGAACTGCTGGACCTCGTGGGTCTGGGTGATAAGCATGATAGCTACCCGGCAAACCTGTCCGGTGGGCAGAAGCAGCGTGTCGCTATTGCCCGCGCGCTGGCCAGCAACCCAAAAGTACTGCTGTGCGACGAAGCCACCAGCGCACTGGATCCGGCCACCACGCGTTCTATTCTGGAGCTGCTGAAGGACATTAACCGTCGCCTGGGCCTGACGATCCTCCTTATTACGCACGAGATGGACGTGGTGAAACGCATCTGCGACTGCGTGGCGGTCATTAGTAACGGCGAGCTGATCGAGCAGGACACGGTAAGCGAAGTATTTTCCCATCCGAAAACGCCGCTGGCACAGCAGTTTATTCAGTCCACGCTGCATCTGGATATTCCAGAAGATTATCTGGAGCGTTTGAAAACCGAACCTACGGCTGACAGCGTCCCGATGCTGCGTATGGAATTCACCGGTCAGTCCGTTGATGCCCCTCTGCTTTCCGAAACCGCGCGTCGCTTTAACGTGAACAACAACATTATTAGCGCGCAGATGGATTACGCCGGCGGCGTGAAGTTCGGCATCATGCTGACGGAAATGCACGGCACCCAAGAAGAAACCCAGGCCGCAATCGCCTGGCTGCAAGAACATCATGTAAAAGTAGAGGTACTGGGTTATGTCTGAGCCGATGATGTGGCTACTGGTTCGCGGCGTTTGGGAAACGCTGGCAATGACCTTCGTATCGGGTTTCTTTGGTTTTGTGATTGGCCTGCCGGTAGGCGTACTGCTGTACGTGACGCGTCCGGGTCAAATCATTGAGAACGCGAAGCTCTACCGTACGCTTTCCGCGCTGGTGAATATCTTCCGTTCCATACCGTTCATTATTCTGCTGGTGTGGATGATTCCGTTTACCCGCGTGATCGTCGGTACGTCTATTGGACTGCAGGCGGCCATCGTTCCGCTGACCGTAGGCGCAGCGCCGTTTATCGCCCGTATGGTGGAAAACGCCCTGCTGGAGATCCCAACCGGTTTGATCGAAGCTTCCCGTGCGATGGGTGCCACGCCGATGCAGATCGTGCGCAAAGTCCTGCTCCCCGAAGCACTGCCGGGCCTGGTGAACGCGGCAACTATCACGCTCATCACGCTGGTCGGTTATTCCGCAATGGGCGGTGCTGTTGGCGCTGGCGGTTTAGGTCAGATTGGTTACCAGTACGGCTATATTGGATATAACGCTACCGTGATGAATACCGTTCTGGTATTGCTGGTTGTTCTGGTTTACTTAATCCAGTTCTCTGGCGATCGCATCGTCCGGGCTGTTACTCACAAATAACGTTACACACAACACAAACTCGACGAGTTAAGGATAAAACATGGCGTTTAAATTAAAGACCTTCGCAGCAGTAGGCGCGCTGATTGGCTCTCTGGCACTGGTGGGTTGCGGTCAGGACGAAAAAGATCCAAACCATATTAAAGTGGGCGTTATCGTAGGTGCAGAACAGCAGGTTGCTGAAGTTGCTCAGAAAGTGGCGAAAGAAAAATACGGTCTGGACGTTGAACTGGTGACCTTCAACGATTACGTTCTGCCGAACGAAGCGTTGAGCAAAGGCGATATCGACGCCAACGCCTTCCAGCATAAGCCATACCTGGATCAGCAGATCAAAGATCGCGGCTATAAGCTGGTGGGTGTAGGTAACACCTTCGTTTACCCGATTGCCGGCTACTCCAAGAAAATTAAATCACTGGACGAACTGCAGCCGGGCTCTCAGGTAGCCGTGCCTAACGATCCAACCAACCTCGGTCGTTCCCTGCTGCTGTTGCAGAAAGTGGGCCTGATCAAACTGAAAGACGGCGTTGGCCTGCTGCCAACCGTTCTGGATGTCACCGAGAACCCGAAAAATCTGAAAATTGTTGAACTGGAAGCACCGCAGCTGCCGCGCTCTCTGGACGATGCGCAGATTGCCCTGGCCGTTATCAACACCACTTACGCCAGCCAGATTGGCCTGACGCCAGCGAAAGACGGTATCTTCGTTGAAGATAAAGACTCCCCGTACGTTAACCTGATCGTGACTCGCGAAGATAACAAAGACGCGGAAAACGTGAAGAAGTTCGTTCAGGCCTATCAGTCAGACGAAGTTTACCAGGAAGCCAACAAAGTGTTTAACGGCGGCGCTGTTAAAGGCTGGTAATCTCACCTCAGTGTAATATCATCAGGACGGGCTTATGCCCGTCTTGTCATTTGTGCAGTCACCTGATTCAATATCTGACGTTTTGATTATCCATTGAGGAATTATTATGCGTGCTTTACCGATCTGTCTTTTAGCACTCATGCTGAGCGGCTGTTCTATGCTAAGCAGATCTCCTGTTGAACCCGTTCAAAGCACGGCAACCCCGCCAAAAACAGAGCCTGCAAAACCGAAAGTGGTTCGCCCTGCGCCGGTTCGCATTATCACCAAGGCTGACGAACTGGTCGGCAAACCGTTCCGTGAACTGGGTGAAGTGAGCGGCGAATCCTGTCAGGCAACCAATCAGGACTCTCCACCGAATATCCCAACAGCGCGCAAACGCATGCAGATTAACGCCGCAAAAATGAAAGCTAACGCGGTGCTGCTGCACAGCTGCGAAGTCACCAGCGGCACGCCGGGCTGCTACCGTCAGGCGGTTTGCATCGGTTCTGCGCTGAACATTACGGCGAAATGAGTGCGTTTCAGTTTGAGCAAATAGGGGTTATTCACTCTCCGTACAAAGAGAAGTTCGCCGTGCCCCGCCAGCCCGGTCTGGTCACCAGCGGCAGCGGCGAGCTTCATCTTCAGGCGCCTTATAACCAGGCTGATGCGGTACGCGGGCTCGAGTCTTTCAGTCACTTATGGGTGGTATTTGTCTTTCACCAGACAATGGAAGGCGGCTGGCGTCCCACCGTGCGTCCTCCGCGCCTGGGCGGAAATGCGAGAATGGGCGTGTTTGCAACTCGCTCGACCTTCCGTCCAAATCCGATCGGGATGTCGCTGGTTGAACTGAAAGGCATACGCTGCCAGAAGGATCAGGTCATCCTTGAGCTGGGCAGCCTGGACCTGGTGGACGGCACGCCGGTTATCGATATCAAACCCTATTTGCCTTTCGCCGAAGCCCTCCCGGATGCGCGCGCAAGCTACGCTCAGGACGCACCGCAGGCGGATATGCCAGTCTCGTTTACGCCTGAGATCGCCCTGCAGCTGAGTCAGCTGGAGAAACGCTATCCTCGCTTACGGGATTTCATTACTGAAGTTCTGGCACAGGATCCCCGCCCGGCCTACCGTAAAGAAGAGGAAGCAGGAAAGACGTACGCCGTCTGGCTGCTGGATTTTAACGTGCGCTGGCGCGTTACTGGGGCAGGTTTCGAAGTGTTTGCCCTTGAACCCAGGTAATTTTGTTCTCCTCTCTTTTGGCATCTTTGCCACACTGGTAAACTAAACCACTTTTTTGTGTCAGGCTGGCGTTTCAGCCTGTTCCAATCGTCGAAATGGAACCGTAACAACATGCGTACTAGCCAATATCTGCTCTCCACTTTGAAGGAGACACCTGCCGACGCCGAAGTGATCAGCCATCAGCTGATGCTGCGCGCCGGGATGATCCGCAAGCTGGCCTCCGGGTTATACACCTGGCTGCCGACCGGCGTGCGCGTCCTGAAAAAAGTCGAAAACATCGTGCGTGAAGAGATGAACAACGCCGGTGCTATCGAGGTGTCCATGCCCGTGGTTCAGCCCGCTGACCTGTGGCAGGAGAGCGGCCGTTGGGAGCAATATGGCCCAGAACTGCTGCGCTTCGTCGATCGCGGCGAGCGTCCGTTCGTTCTCGGTCCTACGCATGAAGAAGTGATTACCGATCTGATTCGTAATGAGCTGAGCTCTTACAAACAGCTGCCGCTGAACTTCTTCCAGATCCAGACCAAGTTCCGTGACGAAGTGCGCCCACGCTTCGGCGTGATGCGCTCTCGCGAATTCCTGATGAAAGACGCCTACTCTTTCCATACCTCACAGGAGTCGCTACAAGAGACCTACGACAAAATGTACGAGGCTTACAGCAAAATCTTCTCCCGCATGGGTCTGGATTTCCGCGCGGTGCAGGCTGATACCGGCTCCATCGGCGGTAGCGCATCCCATGAGTTCCAGGTTCTGGCGCAGAGCGGTGAAGACGATGTGATCTTCTCTGACTCTTCAGACTACGCGGCGAACATCGAATTTGCAGAAGCGCTGGCACCAAAAGAACCTCGCGGTGCGGCAACGCAAGAGATGACGCTGGTTGATACGCCAAACGCGAAAACCATCGCCGAGCTGGTTGAGCAGTTCAGTCTGCCGATTGAAAAAACCGTGAAAACGCTGCTGGTGAAATCCACCGAAGGCAGCGCTTACCCGCTGGTTGCCCTGCTGGTGCGTGGCGATCATGAACTGAACGAAGTGAAAGCCGAAAAGCTGCCGCAGGTAGCCAGCCCGCTGACGTTCGCAACGGAAGCGGAAATCCGCGCCGTGGTGAATGCCGGTCCAGGTTCACTGGGTCCAGTCAATCTGCCTGTGCCGGTTGTTATTGACCGCACGGTTGCTGCAATGAGCGACTTCTCTGCGGGTGCTAACATCGACGGTAAGCATTACTTCGGCATCAACTGGGATCGCGACGTGGCGACGCCGGAAGTGGCTGACATCCGTAACGTGGTTGCAGGCGACCCAAGCCCGGACGGCCAGGGTACGCTGATGATCAAGCGCGGCATCGAAGTGGGCCACATCTTCCAGCTGGGTGATAAATACTCTCGCGCGCTGAACGCCGCCGTTCAGGGTGAAGATGGCCGTAACCAGATCCTGACCATGGGCTGCTACGGTATCGGGGTGACGCGCGTGGTGGCTGCGGCCATCGAGCAGAACTACGACGAGCGCGGCATCGTCTGGCCGGACAATATCGCGCCGTTCCAGGTGGCTATTCTGCCAATGAACATGCACAAGTCTTACCGCGTGCAGGAGCTGGCCGAAAAGCTGTACGCCGAGCTGCGCGCTCAGGGTATTGAAGTACTGATGGATGATCGTAAAGAGCGTCCGGGCGTGATGTTTGCCGATATGGAACTGATCGGTATTCCGCACACCGTCGTCATCGGCGACCGTAACCTCGACAGCGATGAGATTGAATACAAATACCGTCGCAGCGGCGAAAAACAGATGATCAAGACCGGCGATATTCTTGATTACCTGGTGAAAGCCATCAAAGGCTAAACAAAAAACCCCGCTCTGGCGGGGTTTTTTAATGGCTCAACGTCAGCTTATTTGCTGCTACAGTCTTTACCCGCGACAAACTTCGCGTCTTTATCTGCCACCAGCGTTTTCACCATCTCCCCGCTATCCGGGTTTGGCTCCAGCGTAAAGTGGCCGTCAACCGTCAGCAATATTGGCTTGCTGTCGTTGCCGCGCGCCACGGCGTAATCACGTTCAAGCTGCGCATTGTTTGCCACGCTAACTTTCTTACCGGTAGCGCAGTCGGTAAAGATCGCCGCGTCCGCCATATAGAAATACATCCCCCGCATCGCCATCGGCGTGGCAGGCAGCGCCGCTTTCACCGGCGTCAACGTGTAGTTGAACTGGGATTCAATCGGATTGCCTTCCCGGTCGAGCATTTCCATGTTCTCGCCTTTAGGGCGGAACCAGGTTTTGTCACCGGAGGTATCCGTCAGGACCAGTTTCTCAGCCGTACGCGCCCATGTCCCGTAAGTCGCAAATGAAGAAGGTTCTTTCGCGCCCTGATAGCGCTGGTTCATCACCCAGGTACCGTCTTTTTGCAGGAACAGTGACGTTTCAATGCCTTCGCAGTCCGCGCAGGGCAATACGCCGCGCCAGCTCTGCTGCATTGGCTTTAACTCTTCATTCTGCGCTGGCTGCAAAACCTGCGTTTCAGAACGGTTGTTACACCCGAAAAGCGCAAACAGCGTACTCACTGCCAGCGCTGAAAATAATGCTTTTTTCACAATGAATTCCTTATGAAAATTGTGTTCCCTTTCGTCACTCCATCGGGCGACGAACTTTACCGCGTAATGCTTTCACTGTGGATTTTTGGGCTTTCGAGGACAGCCGACGCTCTTTCGATGCGCGAGTTGGCCGCGTTGCCCGGCGGCTTTTTTGTACTGCCGTTAACTCTTTGATAACCGCCACCAGCCTGGCTATCGCCGCTTCCCGGTTGAGCTCCTGGCTGCGGTACTCCTGGGCTTTGATCACAATCACGCCATCGCTGGTGATCAGGTGATGGCTGGCGGCAAGCAGACTTTCTTTATAATACTCTGGCAGGCTTGAGGCCCGAATGTCAAAACGCAAATGGATAGCCGTCGAAGCCTTGTTAACGTGCTGCCCGCCCGCGCCCTGAGCACGGATGGCGGCGATCTCCAGCTCGTTATCAGGGATGCTGACGTTTCGGGACAGGACGATCATGACGCAGGCTGCCAGGCCGTCAGATGAATTTCCAGATTATTCTGAGAATCAGAAAGCCAGATGGCTCCGTCCTGAATCGTTGCCTGCAGCGCCATCGTCCGGCTGGCAAACTCGCTCAGCTGCGCCAGCTGTTCATCATCCAGATACCAGACGGCGAGATTTTTAAACTGCGCGCATTTATTCTTATTTTGCTGCCACCAAATCTCCGCCGCGCGCTGGTTATAGGCGAACAACGCCACTTCCGCAGACTGAGTACACGCCTTTTTAATCCTGCGCTCGTCCGGCAGACCGAGTTCAATCCATAAATCGATCCCCAGATGGTCGTTGCGCAGCCAGGCTTCAGGCTCGTCTTCCGCGCTTAACCCACGGGTAAACTGCAGACGTTCGTTGGCGTACTTAATCCACGCCAGCAGGCGCAGCATCATACGCTCCTGCGTTTCGGAGGGGTGGCGTGCCAGCGTAAGCGACGCGTCCAGAAACTGGTTGCGATCAAGATCGGCCACGTTGACCACTGCTTTGTAAATTGTCGCTTTCAGCGCCATGAGAGAACTCCATTCGAATCAGCCGCACATTGTAGCGAAAACGGAGGCAAAAGGCTGTTACGGAGTAATAAATACACCGCTATCAAGGCGCTGATATTGCTTAAATGAGTATGGTATAGTCACCTTGCTAAACCGAGTTTATCTTCGTAGGCTTAATGAGATCTCACAGTAAGTCAGTGCGCTGGCGGGAGGGGATGTGAATAATTATTGTGAGTTAATTCGCAAACGGTATGCGGAAATCGCCAGCGGAGATCTGGGGTATGTCCCGGACGCGTTGGGCTGTGTATTGAAGGTGCTTAATGAAGTGGCCTCTGATGAGAGCCTTTCAGAGTCGGTCAGGGAAAAAGCAGCGTATGCTGCGGCGAATTTACTGGTGAGCGATTATGTCGATGAATGATACTTATCAACCCATCAATTGTGATGACTATGACAACCTCGAACTCGCCTGCCAGCATCATTTAATACTGACGCTGGAGCTAAAAGATGGCGAAGTGTTGAAGGCGAAGGCCAGCGATCTGCTTTCACGCAAGAATGTGGAATACCTGGTCGTGGAAGATGCCGGTGCGACGCGCGAGCTGCGTCTGGACAAAATTGCCAGCTTCAGCCACCCGCAAATCGGCACCGTCGTGGTGAGCGAATCCTGATGACATTAACGGGCAGCCGGGCTGCCCGTTACGCTTTCCGCCACTCGAAGCAGACCCCCTCTTCTGTCCAACCCGCTTCCGTGATGAACACCCCTGCAGCAGCAATCAGCGTTTCACCGTAGAACAGCAGCGGCGTGGTGTCGCGCAGCCACGGCGGCACGTTGCACTCCTGCCATATCTTTTTCAGCTTCCTTCCCCCGTTGCGTCCGACGATATGCAGCAAGCCGCCAGCCTTAAAGCGCACGCTGACCGCTTCACCGGGGTTTGGCAGACGCACATGACCCGTCGGCATCAGAGAGACGCTCCCCGCATCCTGGGGCAATATCAGCGGTGCCTCTGGTGAGGGCCAGTGGAGCACCACATCGGTCAGCGAGGGGGAGGATTTTACCCACCAGAGTTTGCCTTTATAGCGTCTGACCTCATATCCACTCAGGTGTACGCAGGGGGAAGCATCTTCCCGCGCCTGCGCGACTTCGTCCCAGATACGGCTCAGCATTGCCCGCGACGGCATCGGAGCATGATGAGTGGCAAGCCAGCGGCGTAACAGCGCGGCCCGACGCGCCGGGCTTATCGCCTCCAGAGGCGCAATTGCCAGCGCCCCGTCTTCTGAAATCAGGTCAGACAGCTCCTCACTGAGCAACTCATCCAGCAGGCTTTCCTGTTCGGCGCACAGCATGGCGCTTCTTGCTGTCGCGTCGGCAAAATGCGGCCAGCGCTCGCTCAATAGCGGGAGGATGCGCAGACGCAGGAAGTTACGATCGTAGCTGTCGTCCTGGTTGCTCTCATCTTCGATCCAGCTCAGCTGATGCTCCCGCGCCCAGGCTTCCAGCGACGCGCGGGTCTCGCCAAGCAGCGGACGCAATAATTGCGTTCCGGCAAAATCAGAACGCGCCGGCATGGCGGAAAGCCCTGCGGGTCCGCTGCCCCGCTTAAGCGCCAGCAAAAAGGTTTCGCACTGATCGTCCAGATGCTGCGCCGTGACCAGCGCCTCGCCGGGCAGCAATACGCCGGCAAAAGCGGCATAGCGGGCTTTACGCGCCTGCGCTTCAATACCCAGCCCTTCATCAGCAAGGGTGACGCGCTCAACGACGAGCGGGATAGCCCACGCCTCACACAGGGCTTCACAGTGCGCCACCCACTCCTCTGCATGAGGGCTTAGCCCGTGATGGATGTGTATAGCCCGAAGCTGGACGCCAGGATCCCGGTCGCGCCAGAGCTTAAGGCGATGCAGCAACACGGTGGAATCCAGGCCACCGCTAAACCCCACCAGCAGCTGGCGGTACGGTGAAATGGCTTGTGCGATAGCGGGTAAGGTCATAGGAAATTACACATAAAAAATGCCCGAACTGAGCGGGCATTATCACACAGGACAAACATTACTGCTGGTAAAGCTCCAGCGGCAGGCCATCCGGGTCGTTAAAAAAGGTGAAGCGCTTGTCGGTAAACGGATCGACGCGAACGGGTTCGCACGTCACGCCGTGCGCTTCCAGATGTTTTACTGCGCTATCAAGGTCATCAACGCTGAAAGCCAGATGACGCAGGCCGCAGGCTTCCGGGCGGGACGGACGCGAAGGCGGGAAAGGAAAAGAGAACAGCTCAATCACATACTGCCCATTTAGCGCGAGATCGCCCTTCCAGGAGTCGCGCTCCTCGCGGTAGGCCTCGCTCATGAGCGTAAAGCCAAGAATGTCGCAGTAGAAGGCCTTACTTTTCGCATAATCGGTGGCAATGATCGCAATATGGTGAACCGCTTTTAAACCCAGCATAGCTTCTCCTTTTTATGATGCCTGAACGTTACAACCGAAAAGCCACACCAGGCAAGCGGTCACCTTTATTTTAGGACTCGCACCCAGTACACGCCGTTTTCATCGCGTTTCGCGCCGTGGATATCCGTTTCAAAGCCCGGATAGTGACGCCCTACCGAACAGAGCATCAGCAGGAAATCGAGCACCGCCCGGCTCTCCTCGGTAATCATCTCACCCGGCATCAGCAGCGGCACGCCCGGCGGATACGGCAGGATCATGTTGGCCGATACCCGCCCGACCAGATTTTCCAGCTCAACGGTTTCGACTTCACCTTTCACCTGCCGCTGCCAGGCCTTGTGCGGCGTCAGCTTCATATCAGGCAGGACGTCAAACGCCTGGAGCATCAGGCGCGGCAGATCGTGCTGGCGGATCAGCCTGTGGATCCCCTGGGCCAGATCCTGAATACGCATGGTGCGGTAGAAGTCAGGATCTTCCGCGTAGAGATCCGGCAGCATGTTCTTCACCCGCAGGTTGAGATCGTAGGCGCGCTTAAACTCCATCAACCCGCGCAATAGCCCCATTGCCCGGGTTTTGTCGATCCCGATGCTGAACAGGAACAGTAAATTATAGGGGCCGGTCTTTTCCACCACCACGCCGCGCTCGTCAAGGAACTTCGCCACCAGCGCGGCGGGGATCCCTTCCTCGCCCATCACGCCCTGTTCGTCCATCCCCGGCGTCAGGATCGTCACCTTCACCGGATCGAGGAACATGTGGTCCGCATCGGCATCCCGAAAGCCGTGCCAGCTCTCTCCCGGCGCCACGGGCCAGCACTCCGCCTCGTCGATCTCTTCCGGCTGCCAGATATCGAAGAACCAGCCGTCGGCCTCATCCTTCAGCCGCTGGACCTCTTTGCGGAAATGCAGCGCCCGTTCCACCGAGCGGTTAATCAGGCGTTTACCCGGATTGCCGCGCAGCATCGCCGCCGCCGTCTCGATAGAGGCCACCAGCGGATAGCTCGGAGAGGTGGTGGTGTGCATCATAAAGGCTTCGTTAAACGTATCCTCGTCGTACTCGCCTTTGATATGGATTAACGAAGCCTGCGAAAACGCGGCCAGCATTTTGTGCGTCGACTGCGTTTCGAAAAATACCTTGCCCGGCACGCGCTCACCGCTCATGCCGCTTTTACCCGAATAAATCGGGTGGAAATTGGTATAGGGCACCCACGCGGAATCGAAGTGGATCGACGCCACGTCCAGCGTCTGCTTGATCCAGTTCGTGTTATACAGCAGACCGTCATAGGTGGAGTTGGTGATCACCGCGTGGACAGGCCAGCTTGCGTCGGGGATCGCCGCAACCTTACTTTCGATGGCTTGATGCGTGAACTCCCGGCGCGGAATGCCGCCGAGGATACCGAGCGCGTTACGCGTGGGAGACAGCCAGATCGGGACGACGTCGCTCATCATCAGCAGGTGCGCCAGCGATTTATGGCAGTTACGGTCAATCAACAACGTGCTTCCGGTTGGCGCGGCGTACATCCCGACGATTTTATTCGAGGTTGAGGTGCCGTTGGTTACCATATAGCTCTGCTCGGCGCCAAAGGTGCGGGCGATATACTCTTCGGCTTCCAGATGCGGGCCGGTGTGGTCCAGCAGAGAACCCAGTTCGGTCACTGAAATCGACACGTCTGCTTTCAGGGTATTGCCGCCGAAGAAATCGTAGAACAGGCACCCCACCGGGCTTTTTTGATAGGCCGTTCCGGCCATGTGTCCCGGCGTACAGAAGGTGTATTTCCCCTCTTTCACATAGGTGAACAGCGCGCGCGTAAACGGCGGTGTGATGTTATCAAGGTATTCGCCGGTGTACTGCTGAATGCGGGTCGCAATGTCCTCGGCCACGCCGAGCGAGTATTCGAAGAACCACAGCGCCATGCGCATATCGTGCGCGCTCACGTCCATGGTGGAGTGAGTGTTGATAAAGGCGTACAGCGGAAGGTATTCATTCAGCCTGTTTATCTCGCTGCACAACTCCATGTCGTATTCGTCCCAGTCGAATATCACGCCACAGATGCGCGGATTATGTTCGATGAATTTCAGCAGATCGGCGCTGTTCTGCGGCCAGATTAGCTGATATCCGCGTGCTTTCAGGGCTTGCTCCAGCTCCTTGATGGGCTCGTCTTTATAAAAGACGCCGTGTGGCCCCATGATGGCAATGATGTTCATGGTTTACCTCCTTGAAAAACATCAGATAAGCATAGTTAAGGTAAACGGCAGGTATAAAAAAAGCCGCAACAAAGTGCGGCTTTTCAGATAATTGTGAAGCTTACGCGTAACCGTAAGTCATCAGACGCTGGTAACGACGGTTGAGCAGGTCTTCTTTGCTCAGGACGTCCAGATCGGCCAGGTCGGCCAGCAGCTGTGCTTTCAGGGAAGCAGCCATCACTTCCGGCTTACGATGCGCGCCGCCCAGAGGTTCCGGGATAACGGTGTCGATCAGCTTCAGCTCTTTCAGACGCGGCGCAATGATGCCCATCGCTTCAGCGGCCAGCGGCGCTTTGTCGGCGCTTTTCCACAGAATGGACGCACAGCCTTCCGGAGAGATAACGGAATAGGTGCTGTACTGCAGCATATTCACTTTATCGCCCACGCCAATCGCCAGCGCACCGCCGGAACCACCCTCACCGATAACGGTACAGATGACCGGAACCTTCAGGCGAGACATCTCGCGCAGGTTGCGGGCGATAGCTTCAGACTGGCCGCGCTCTTCCGCGCCCACGCCTGGGTATGCACCCGGGGTGTCGATGAAGGTGATGATAGGCATATTGAAACGCTCGGCCATCTCCATCAGACGCAGGGCCTTACGGTAGCCTTCTGGTGCTGGCATACCGAAGTTACGACGGATCTTCTCTTTGGTTTCACGGCCTTTCTGATGACCAATGATCATCACCGGGCGTCCGTCCAGACGCGCGATGCCGCCAACGATAGCTTTGTCGTCAGCGTATGCGCGATCGCCTGCCAGTTCGTCAAATTCGTCAAACGCCAGGCGGACATAATCCAGGGTGTACGGACGCTGTGGGTGACGCGCCAGCTGGGCGATCTGCCATGCGCCGAGATCGGCAAAGATTTTGCGCGTCAGTTCTACGCTTTTTTCGCGCAGACGATGCACTTCTTCGTCGATGTTAATATCCAGTTTTTCATCCTGACGGCTTACCGCTGTCAGAGAATCGATTTTCGCTTCCAGCTCAGCAATCGGCTGTTCGAAATCAAGGAAATTCAGACTCATAGTATTCCTGTATTAGTCAAACTCCAGTTCCACCTGCTCCGAACCAATGAGGCCACGGAGATCGTTCAGTAAACGATCGCTCGGAGAGACACGCCACGTTGCACCAAAGCGCAACCGCGCACGTGCATCCGCCCTCTGATAGTAGAGATGTACTGGAATGGTCCCCGAGCGGTGGGGTTCCAGAGACTGACGGAGTCGGTTTAAAAGCTGGTCATCAATTTGCCTGTCCGTCAGCGAGATAGCAAGCCCGCGAGCATATTTTTCCCGGGCTTCGTCAATGTCCATCACTTCGCGGGCGGTCATTTTAAGCCCCCCGCTGAAGTCATCAAAGCTGACCTGTCCGCTGACGATAAGTATGCGGTCTTTTTCCAGCAATTGCTGGTATTTATCCAGCGCGTCGGTGAACAGCATCACCTCCAGACGCCCGGAACGGTCATCTAACGTACAGATGCCGATACGATTGCCGCGCTTGGTGACCATAACCCTTGCAGCAATCACGAGCCCCGCAGCCGTGGTGATTTTACCACGATCTGTCGGATGCATGTCTTTTAGCCTGTTGCCTCCGACATAGCGCTCAATTTCTTTGATGTACTGGTTGATCGGGTGACCCGTCAGGTACAAACCTAACGTTTCACGTTCGCCATCCAGCACCACCTGTTCTGGCCAGGGCTGACAGTTAGAGTAAGACTGCTCAATCTGCTCTGGCTCTTCCGCCAGTACGCCGAACATATCCGCCTGGCCAATGGCTTCCGCTTTTGCATGCTGATCGGCAGCCTTCAACGCATCCCCGAGCGAGTTCATCAGCGCGGCGCGGTGCGGCCCCAGCCTGTCGAACGCGCCGGACATGATCAGCTTTTCCAGCACGCGGCGGTTCAGTTTTTTGGTATCGGTACGGGCGCAGAGATCGAACAGCTCGCGGAAGTAGCCGCCGTTGTTACGCGCTTCGATGATCGCCTCGATCGGCCCCTCACCCACGCCTTTGATCGCGCCGATCCCGTAGACGATCTCTCCGTCATCGTTGACGTGGAAATGGTAGAGCCCGGAGTTAATATCCGGCGGCAGGATCTTCAGGCCCATGCGCCAGCACTCGTCCACCAGGCCGACTACCTTCTCGGTGTTGTCCATATCGGCGGTCATAACCGCCGCCATAAACTCAGCGGGATAGTGCGCTTTCAGCCACAGCGTTTGATACGAAACCAAAGCATAGGCAGCGGAGTGGGATTTGTTAAACCCGTACCCGGCGAATTTCTCCACCAGGTCGAAGATTTTCATCGCCAGTTCGCCGTCAACGCCGTTTTTCTTCGCCCCGTCTTCAAAAATGGAGCGCTGCTTGGCCATCTCTTCCGGTTTTTTCTTACCCATCGCACGACGCAGCATATCCGCACCGCCGAGGGTATAGCCGGAAAGCACCTGGGCAATCTGCATAACCTGTTCCTGATACAGGATGATGCCGTAGGTTGGCTCCAGCACCGGCTTCAGGCTTTCGTGCTGCCACTGCACGTCCGGGTAGGAAATCTCTTCGCGCCCGTGCTTACGGTCGATGAAGTTATCCACCATCCCTGACTGCAGCGGGCCCGGACGGAACAGGGCCACCAGTGCGATCATATCTTCGAAGCAGTCGGGCTGCAGGCGCTTAATCAGGTCTTTCATGCCGCGGGATTCAAGCTGGAAGACGGCTGTCGTCTCCGAGCGCTGCAGCATGTCGAAACTTTTCTTGTCGTCCAGCGGGATGGCCGCGATATCCAGCGGCGGCTCGCCGTTCTTCTCGCGGCGGGCGTTGATCATCTCCAGCGCCCAGTTGATGATGGTCAGCGTACGCAGGCCGAGGAAGTCGAACTTCACCAGCCCGGCGTATTCCACGTCGTTTTTATCGAACTGGGTAACCGGGTGCTGGCCCGCTTCGT
Organism: Enterobacter nematophilus; assembly: GCF_026344075.1. NCBI lineage: Bacteria > Pseudomonadati > Pseudomonadota > Gammaproteobacteria > Enterobacterales > Enterobacteriaceae > Enterobacter > Enterobacter nematophilus. The sequence continues at coordinate 15,945 of NZ_JAPKNE010000004.1, forward strand.
CGCAGTAGAGCGGCGCAAAGTCGGTGATTTTGGTCGGGGCGATAACCACGCCCCCCGCATGCTTACCGGCGTTACGCGTCACGCCTTCAAGCTTACGCGCCATGTCAATCAGCGCTTTAACTTCTTCGTCCGCTTCGTAGATTTCCGGCAGCTGAGGTTCGGCTTCAAACGCTTTTGCCAGCGTCATGCCCGGATCGGGCGGTACCAGCTTAGAAATACGATCGACAAAACCGTACGGGTGACCCAGCACGCGGCCCACGTCGCGGATAACCGCTTTCGCCGCCATGGTACCGAAGGTAATGATCTGCGAAACCGCGTCACGGCCGTACATATCGGCCACGTGCTCGATGACCTGGTCGCGTTTTTCCATGCAGAAGTCAACGTCGAAGTCGGGCATGGAAACACGTTCCGGGTTAAGGAAACGTTCGAACAGCAGGTCAAATTCCAGCGGGTCGAGGTCGGTGATTTTCAGCGCATACGCCACCAGCGAGCCCGCACCCGAGCCACGGCCCGGTCCAACCGGAACGCCGTTATCCTTCGACCACTGGATAAACTCCATTACGATCAGGAAGTAGCCGGGGAAGCCCATCTGGTTAATCACCTGGAGTTCAATATCCAGGCGTTCGTCATACTCCGGACGACGTTTTTTACGCTCTTCTTCATCCGGGAAAAGGAATTCGAGACGCTCTTCCAGACCCTCTTTCGATTTCATGACCAGGAAATCTTCCGTAGTCATGTCCCCCGTCGGGAACTGCGGCAGGAAGTATTCGCCGAGGCGCACGGTCACGTTACAGCGCTTGGCAATCTCTACGCTGTTTTCCAGCGCTTCCGGAATATCGGAGAAGAGCTCACACATCTCCTCTTCGCTGCGCATATACTGCTGCGATGAGTAGTTGCGCGGGCGCTTTGGATCGTCGAGGGTGAAGCCATCATGGATAGCGACGCGAATTTCGTGCGCGTCAAAATCGCCGGACTCCAGGAAACGCACGTCGTTCGTTGCCACCACGGGCAAGCCGCGCTCTTCAGCCAGCGCGACAGCAGCGTGCAGATAGTTCTCTTCATCCTGGCGACCGGTTCGAATCAGCTCCAGATAGTAACGATTCGGGAAGTACTCTTCATAGAACGAGACGCACTGATCCACCAGCGCGCTGTTACCGCGCAGCAGTGATTTGCCGACATCGCCCATGCGGCCGCCGGAGATCAGCAACAGCCCTTCGTTCAGCTCAGCCAGCCAGTCCCTGTCAATCCACGGGCCCAGCGCGCCGTAACCGCGCTGATAGGCTTTTGAGATAAGCAGGGTGAGGTTTTGGTAGCCCGTATTGTTCATGGCCAACACGGAGATTTGCGTCAGCTCATCGCCGATGAGATCGCTCTGCACATGAAAATCCGCACCGACGATAGGCTTCATTCCCGCGCCATGCGCCGTCCCGTAGAACTTCACCAGGCCACACAGGTTGGTAAAATCGGTGATCGCCAGCGCAGGCATGCCCAGAGAGGCCGCCTTTTTTACCAGCGGCCCGGTCTTCGCCAGCCCATCGATCATGGAGTAGTCGCTATGCACCCGCAGGTGTACGAAACGTGGTTCAGCCATCTTCAGATTCCGCGTTACTTAATTGCTTGCGTATTGATTCAGGACACCAGTCCCAGCGCGCGCTTCACCGGGCCAAAGCTGCGCCGGTGATGTTCGGTTGCGCCATGTTCAGCCAGCTTTTCCAGATGGAAAGCCGTTGGATACCCCTTATGCTGGCCGAAACCATACTGAGGATAAGTGAGGTCCAGCGCGGCCATTTCGGCGTCGCGCGTCACTTTGGCAATAATAGAAGCTGCACTGATCTCTGCGACGCGGCTGTCGCCTTTAACAACGGCCATAGAAGGCATCGGCAGCGCCGGGCAACGGTTTCCGTCGATCAGCACATATTCAGGCACAACCTTCAGGCCAGCAACAGCTCGCTGCATTGCCAGCATCGTGGCGTGCAGAATATTCAGATCGTCGATTTCATTCGGCTCTGCGCGCCCAACGCTCCAGGCCAGCGCCTTCTCTTTAATTTCATCGAACAGCGCCAGGCGGCGCTTCTCACTGAGTTTTTTTGAGTCGTTCAGACCAATAATCGGGCGCGTTGGATCGAGGATCACCGCGGCGGTCACCACGGCACCGACCAACGGGCCGCGCCCGACTTCATCCACTCCGGCAACGAGGTGCGTGTGGGGATAAATAAATTCCATCATTTTGCTAACTCCAGCACTGCATCAGCCGCTTGCTCATCAGCATTACAGCGGATCAGCTGATGCAGTTCACGGAAGGTATCGTGCATCTGGTGGCTGGTCTTGCCGTTTGCCAGCAGCGGCAGCAGGGCATCCGCAAGCGCCTGCGGCTGGCACTCATCCTGCAAAAGCTCTTTAACCAGCTCGCGCCCGGCAAGCAGGTTTGGCAGGGAGACATAATCCGTTTTCACCAGACGTTTTGCCAGCCAGAAGGTAAACGGCTTCATGCGATAACCGACCACCATCGGGCATTTCGCCAGCATACACTCCAGCGCTGCCGTGCCGGAAGCCAGCAGTGCGGCATCGCTCGCATACATGGCTTCTCGCCCTTTCCCGTCGAGAAGACGGACGTGAAGATCCGGGGCAACGTCGGCTTTGATTCGCTCAAACTGCTCGCGGCGTTTGGCATTCACCAGCGGCACCACCACTTCAAGATCGGGGTAAGTCTTGCGAAGAATTTGCGCCGTTTTCAGGAAATCAGCGCTGAGCATTTCCACTTCCGCGCCCCGGCTACCCGGCAGCAGCGCCAGACAGTGCACATCATGCGGGATACCAAGCACGTCACGCGCCGCGTTTTTATCCGGATCCAGCGGCATCGCATCCGCCATGGTATGACCGATAAAACGGCACGGAACATTAAATCTGTCGTAAAACGCTTTTTCGAAAGGCAGGAAAGCCAGCACCAGGTTGGTGGACCGCCCGATTTTGAAAACGCGTTTCTGTCGCCACGCCCACACGGACGGACTGACGTAGTGAATGGTTTTGATGCCCTGCTTTTTCAGATTACCTTCGAGGGTAATATTGAAATCGGGTGCGTCGATACCGACAAACACATCGGGTTTGAGTTCGGTAAAGCGGCGGGTGAGATCGGCACGAATATGCAGCAGGCGTCGCAGGCGCCCCAGCACCTCAACAATGCCCATAACGGCCAGCTCTTCCATTTCATACCAGGCTTCACAGCCTTCTGCCTGCATCAGCGGGCCCGCTACGCCCACAAAGCGAGCATTGGGTACACGCGCCTTAAGCGCACGGATGAGACCTGCACCAAGAATATCGCCGGAGGTTTCTCCGGCGACCAGGGCTATCGTAAGCGGACGACTGTCGACCATTAACGAATCAGACCCCTCGTGGAACGGTCAAAGAACTCTATGAACGCGTTCACTTCAGGATGCTTATTCGCCAGTTCGGCAATTTCCGGCTTCGCCTCTTCCAGCGTTTTACCGCTACGGTACAGAAGCTTGTACGCGTTGCGGATGGCAGTAATCGCTTCGCGGCTAAAACCACGACGCTTGAGGCCTTCGATGTTCACGCCAAACGGCGTGGCATGGTTGCCCTGCGCAATCACATACGGTGGAACGTCCTGCGCCACACCGGAGCATCCGCCGACCATCACGTGTGCACCAATGATGCAGAACTGATGGACTGCGGTCATGCCGCCAATAATTGCGAAGTCATCAACCGATACGTGTCCTGCCAGCGTTGCGTTGTTGGCAAGAATACAGCGATCGCCCACGGTACAGTCGTGCGCAATGTGCGCATTTACCATAAACAGGTTGTCGCTGCCCACCTTCGTCAACCCACCACCCTGCACTGTTCCACGATGAATGGTGACGCTCTCGCGAATACGGTTACGATCGCCAATTTCCAGACGGGTCGACTCACCAGCATATTTCAGGTCCTGGTTAACTTCGCCGATGGAAGCGAACTGATAGATCTCGTTATTGCAGCCAATGGTCGTGTGACCATTCACGACAACGTGAGATTTCAGTACTGTACCCTCACCAATTTCGACATGGGGTCCAACAATACAGAACGGGCCAATGTGGACGTTAGCACCAATGATGGCACCGGTTTCCACAATAGCGGTAGGATGAATAAAGGCGGATTTATCAATCACGTATCAGGACTCCCGGCTACGAGCACACATCATCGTCGCTTCGCAAACAACTTTGCCGTCGACCAGCGCTACGCCTTTGAAGCGAGTCAGGCCACGACGCGTTTTTTCAAAAGTGACTTCCATGATCATCTGATCACCAGGTACGACAGGACGCTTGAAGCGCGCTTCATCAATACCTGCGAAGTAATACAGTTCACCCGGCTCCAGCTTACCGACGCTTTTAAACGCCAGAATACCGGTAGCCTGAGCCATCGCTTCCAGAATCAACACACCCGGGAAGATAGGCTTACCCGGGAAGTGTCCCTGGAAGAACGGCTCGTTCACGGAAACATTTTTCACTGCGCGCAGAAAACGACCTTCTTCAAAATCCAGCACACGGTCTACCAGCAAAAACGGGTAGCGGTGCGGCAGAAGTTCTAAAATCTCTTCAATATGCAGAGTATGAGTGTCAGTAGTCAAAATACTCTTCCTGTCAAAATGTACTGATAACAATAATAACACGGCCTGCCGGTTTATTAGAAAGCCGACAGGCCGGGAAAGATGGCGTTAAACGGGTGACGTTTAGTCTTGTTGATCGATCTTACGCTCAAGAGACTTGAGTCGCTTGCTCATATCATCAATGTTCATCACCAGCGCTGCTGTTTTACGCCATACCTTGTTGGGTTGCAGCGGAATACCGGAGGAATAGACGCCAGGTTCAGTGATAGGACGCATTACCATGCCCATACCCGTCACCGTCACCTTGTCGCATATTTCCATATGGCCATTAATCACGCTCGCGCCGCCAATCATGCAGTAACGACCAATTTTCAGGCTGCCCGCCATGATGACGCCCCCCGCAACCGCGGTATTGTCGCCAATCACAACGTTATGCGCAATCTGGCACTGGTTATCGATGATAACACCATTGCCAATGATCGTGTCGTCGAGTGCACCACGATCGATCGTGGTACAGGCCCCGATCTCCACGCGATCGCCAATAATAACGCGACCAAGCTGTGGGATCTTAACCCAGTTACCGCGATCGTTCGCGTAACCAAAGCCATCAGAACCAATCACGGTACTGGACTGGACGAGGCAATTTTCGCCGATTTCAACTTCATGATAAACGGACACGTTGGCCCATAAACGGGTTCCAGAGCCGATTTTAGTATTTTTCCCAACGAAGCATCCAGGGCCAATGACGACGTTATCGCCCAGCTCAACGCCAGATTCAATAACCGCATTCGCGCCAACGGCCACGTTGTTACCCAGCTTCGCCGTCGGATCAATCGCTGCACTGGCAGCAATGTTCTGCGCCGGCTGCGGCGTGGTATCAAGAATTTGAGCCATGCGTGCATACGTCAGGTAGGGATTTTTCACTACCAGCGCGCTTCCAGTGGCAAAGGGAAGATCGTCCTGCGTCAGAACAACAGCTGACGCCTGGCATTGAGCCAGTTGTTCACGGTACTTAGGGCTTACCATGAAGGTAATCGTGCCAGCTTTAGCAGATTGCATGGACGCAACAGCGGTGATGACGATATCGCCATCACCGTGTAATTCTGCATCCAACTGCTGAGCTAAATCAGCCAGTCGAATTGAAGGCATTACTTATTTAACCTGTTTCAGAACATCAGCGGTGATGTCTTTAACATCGCTGCTGTTGAAAGCAACGGCGTTCGCATCAACAACCAGATCGATACTCTGATCGGCAGCAACTGCTTTAACAGCAGTCTGAATGCGAGTCACCAGCTTGCCGCGCTCTTCGTTAGAACGACGCTGACGATCCTGCTCGAAAGCCTGCGCTTTCTGGGAGAAGGTCTGGCGCTGAGCCATAACGTCTTTTTCCAGTTTGCTGCGATCGCTTGCTTTCATGGTAGAACCATCACGCTGCAGACGCTGCATTTTGGACTGAAGATCGCCTTCCATACGCTGCAGTTCGCTCGCACGGCCTTTGAATTCGTTTTCCAGAGTCGCAGAAACACCGGTTTTCTGAGCGACTTGCTGGAACAAATTACCCATGTTGACGATTGCGATTTTGTCTGCTGCCTGAGCAGAAGTTGCCATCGCTAAACCGAGACCTGCAGCTAATAACCACTTTTTCACAATTAACTCCTTACCATCCCATTGGCACCAGAAGGTACCGTTCTTTGCGTGGCAAGGCGACCGTTTTACCGATCGCCGGTTGTCAGCGCTACACTGCCAACGCATTCCATTGCAGCGGATTATTACCAGGTTTTACCAATGTTAAACTGGAATTGCTCCGCTTTGTCTCCATCGTATTTCTTAAACGGCTGGGCGTAGGAGAAGACCAACGGCCCCAGCGGTGACATCCATTGTAATGCGATACCGGCAGACATGCGAATATTGCCCGGATCGCTGTAGTCTGGTACGCCAGCCGCACGCATCTGGGCAGTATTCTCCCAGTTTGTATCCCACACCGTACCCGCATCCCAGAAGAAGGACGTACGTACGGAGTTCGCGTATTTATCACTGATAAATGGCGTTGGGGTGATGAACTCCAGGCTGGCCACGGCCATGGCGTTACCGCCTACCGCATCATCAGAGCTACATACTTGTTTTGGATCGCGGCTTGCGCAGTTATCTTCATCATTACCGCCGTAATAAACCGCTTTCGGACCAATGTTATTGGACTGGAAGCCACGCACGGTGCTTGAACCACCCGCGTAGAAGTTCTCATAGAACGGCAACTCTTTACTGCCGATACCGTCACCATAGCCCCAACGGGTACGACCCAGAACCACCCACTTGTGATCGTCATCAATCGGGAAGTAGGACGCGGTATCCAGCGTCACCTTATAGAACTCGTTATCGGAACCAGGAATGGTCACCTTACCGTTCAGGTTGACGCGAGAGCCTTCCGTTGGGAAGTAACCGCGGTCAAGACGGTTATAAGTCCAGCCGTAGTTGAAGGTGAAGTCATCTGCAGCAAAACCGTTGTCATCGCTGGACGTGCTTGCAGACTGGCCGATAGAGTCCAGATAACGCCACATCGCCACCTGCGGCTGCATGTTGGACAGGTCGTTATGCACGTAACCTAAGCCCGCTCGCAGGGTGTTGTATTCGTTAACCGGGAAGCCAAGCGTTCCGTCCACACCGTAACTTTTGTTGGTGTAGGAAGACAGATCTGCATCATCCGCTTTAAAGTCGTTATAGAAGATACGACCGCCCAGGCTCACACCGTCAACGGTGAAGTATGGGTTGGTAACGGAGAACTCAGAGTAGGTCTGGTAGTCGTTTTTGGTACCGTTAATACCAACAGAGTAACCCGTACCCAGCCAGTTATCCTGCTGGACGCCTACCTGGAAACTCACGCCGCTTTCCGTGCCGTAGCCCACGCCGAAGTTAAAGCTACCGGTGTTACGCTCTTTTACTTTATAAACGACATCAACCTGATCCGGGCTGCCCGGTACACGCTGAGTTTCAGTGTCTACGGTTTCAAAATAGCCCAGACGGTTCAGACGCTCTTTACCCTGGTCGACCAGGTCGCTGCCCAGCCACGCACCTTCCATCTGGCGCATTTCACGGCGCAGAACGGAGTCTTTGGAGGTGTCGTTACCGACGAAGCGGATCTTACGCACGTAGAAACGGTTACCCGCATCAACGTTAACGTGCAGCTTAACGGTTTTATCCGCGTCGTTGATTTCCGGCTGAGTCTGTACGCGCGGATAGGCATAACCATAGCGGCCGAGCAGCTTCTTAATGCTGTCTTCCATTTTGGTGACTTTGGATCCGCTATACAGATCGCCCGGCTGAATTTTGGTCAGCGATTCGATCTCAGCAGAATGCCCCGCCAGGTTACCACTCACTTCAACACCGGAAAGCTTGTACTGATCGCCTTCAGTGATGTTAACCGTAATGTAGATACCTTTCTTGTCCGGAGTCAGACTGACCTGAGTCGAGTCGATGTTGAAGCGGGCATAACCGCGATCCAGATAGTAGCTGCGCAGGGTTTCAAGGTCGCCCGCCAGTTTCTGCTTCTGGTATTTACGATCGCCAACTACGTTCCACCACGGCACTTCATCGCGCAGCTGGAAGGTCGAGATCAGTTCGTCGGTGCTGAACGCGTGGTTACCCACGATGTTGATCTGCTGGATCTTCGCAGAAACACCTTCCTGGAAGACCAGCTTCAGGTCAACACGGTTACGCGGGAGCGGAGTGACAACCGCTTTCACGCTGGCGCTGTATTTACCGACGCTGTAGTAGAAGTCTTCCAGACCTTTTTCAATGTCTGAAAGGGTTGTGCGGTCCAGAGATTCACCCACACGAACACCCGATGCTTCAAGGTTTTGCTTGAGCATGTCATCTTTCACCGACTTGTTGCCGGAGAAAGTGATACTGGCGATCGTTGGACGTTCTTTTACCTGTACCAGCAGCGTATCACCATCGCGCAGGACGCGGACGTCCTCAAAGTTGCCGGTGGCAAACAGAGCACGGATGGTGTTACTGATATCTTCATCATTAACCGTATCGCCGGGGCGCACAGGCATACTGAGGAGGGCCGCACCAACGGCGACACGCTGAAGGCCTTCGAAATGAATATCTTTCACTACGAACCCGTCAGCACCGTATACGGTGGCGCTGCTAAACAGCAGCGACGCTATGAGCAACTTTTTCATCGCCATCGTTATTATGCGTTCTTCCTAACTAACTCTCTTACAACCGAGAGAAATCATTGAAAAGTGCAAGCCCCATTAACAGCACCAGCAAAATCGAGCCAATGCGATAACTAAAGTCTTGAACTCGCTCGGATACCGGCCCGCCTTTTAGCTTTTCAATCGCTAAAAACAGCAGATGACCCCCGTCTAAAACGGGAAGCGGGAACAGGTTGATAATCCCAAGGTTCACGCTAATAAGCGCGAGGAACATGAGATAGTAAATCACCCCGAACTCCGCTGACATCCCAGCCCCCTGAGCAATCGAGATTGGCCCACTGAGGTTGTTCAGTTTCACATCACCGGTTATCAATTTCCCCAACATGTTGACCGTCAGCTTCATCAGTTGCCATGTTTTATCCGTGGCTTCAAGAATGGCGCTGAACGGCCCATACTGGCGTATTGTCTTGTACTCATCTGGCAGCGGGATCACTTTTGGCACAACGCCTGCAAACCCTTCTGCCTTTTTGCCGACCGACTTCGTATCCGGGATCAGCGTCAGCGAAAGCGGACTGCCTTGCCTTTCAACTTCAAGCGCGAGGGACGTCCCCGGATTATCGCGCACCAGAGTAACAAAGGTCATCCACTCTGTTAATGGTTGACCATCGACTTTAACGATCCTGTCGCCAGCTTGCAAACCCGCTTTGCTCGCCGCCGAATTTGCCTGTACTTCGGCTAATACCGGCTCAATCTGCGCGCCGCGGGGACGAATGCCCAGCGCAGCGACGGGATCCTCTTTGTCTGGCTCGAAACGCCAGTGGCGTAAATCCAGTACTTTGTCCTGACGCGCGTCTGACCCAAAGGGCGATACGCTGATAGTTGTCTGCGGATCGCCAATTTTGGCTACCAGCTGCAGTCGCACGGCATCCCAATCAGGGGTTTCGATGCCATCAATCGCTTTAAGTTCCATCCCGGATGTAATTTGCGCACTCGCCGCGATGGAGTCAGGGGCAATCTCCCCCACTACCGGACGCACGCCAGGGACGCCGATGATAAACACCAGCCAGTAAGCGAAAATCGCAAAGATGAAGTTGGCTACCGGTCCGGCAGCAATGATGGCGGCGCGTTGTCCAACGGTTTTGTTGTTAAACGCACTGTGTCGCAGTTCGGGAGCGACTGGCTCAACGCGTTCGTCGAGCATTTTGACGTAGCCGCCAAGCGGGATAAGGGCGATGACAAATTCCGTGCCGTGACGGTCGGTGCGCGTCCAGAGTGATTTGCCAAAACCGATGGAGAATCGCTCTACCCGCACACCACAACGGCGAGCAACCCAGAAATGGCCAAATTCATGCACGGTAATCAGTACACCCAGTGCAACAATGAACGCCGCCAGATTCCAGAGAATGCTCAGCATAAAACCTTCCGTTAAATCGTCCCGAATACCAGTAAAAGCAGGCAAGCAAATACTGGAACAGCCGCTGTCAGGCTGTCAATGCGATCCAGTATACCGCCATGCCCTGGAATAAGATGTCCGCTGTCCTTAATCCCTGCTTCACGCTTAAACATACTTTCGGTTAAATCACCGAGCACTGAGGCAAGTGCAGCAAAAATCGAGCACACCAGCAGTATTGACGGTGCCACGGCCAGATCTGCCCAGACGCCATAGCCCCAGGAGATGATCGCTGCCGTAAACAAGCCGCCGATGAAGCCTTGCCAGGTTTTCCCCGGAGAAACTTTTGGTGCCAGCTTATGTTTGCCAAACAGTTTACCAAACATATAGGCCCCGGAGTCAGCCCCCCAGACGAGAATCATCACATAAAGCAGCCAGATCGCACCGCTGTAGTGGTTTTCGTCATAGTGCCAGGCGCGCAGCGCGACCATGCCCCAGAAAAACGGAACAATGGTGAGCAAACCAAAAATCAGTCTCAGCACTTTTGAATGCCGCCATATTGCGGCTGAACCTGGATAAAAAAGCACCAGCAACAGCGCGGCAACCCACCAGGCCAACGACACCCACAGGGAGCCGGCAACCAGCGGTTGATGAATATCATGGTGATATTCAGGCAACGTAAACAGCATTATGGCCAGGATAAAGCCACAGAGTACCGCAAGCCATACCCGCTGGCTGCGCGAGGTAAAGCCGCTAAACTGTCCCCATTCCCACGCGGCGAGCATGCACACTACCAGCGTGACAATGGCGAATCCCACCGGGGGCAGTAAAAACAGCGCCGCAATGACAATGGGTATTAAAACAAAAGCGGAAATCAGGCGATACTTCAGCAAAAGCTACCCCCATCAGGCTTTGTCGCCACCTGGCTCGGTGCCGCCGAAACGACGCTCTCGATTGGCAAAGGCATGCAGCGCACCTTCAAAGTCTTGTTCATCAAAATCGGGCCAGAGAACATCCGTAAAGTAAAGTTCAGCATAGGCAATTTGCCATATCAGAAAGTTACTTATGCGATGTTCCCCCCCTGTCCTAATTACCAAATCCACAGGTGCCAGTTCATTCATGCAGATTTGCTTGCTCAGCGCCTCTTCATCAATCTGGTCGGGTCTCAACAGCCCTTCCTGAACCTGTTCGGCCAGATGCCGAACGCCCTGGATAATATCCCAGCGTCCACCGTAATTCGCCGCAACGTTGAGCGTCAGACCGGTATTATTTTCCGTCAGCGCTTCTGCTTTACGAATCCGCTCCTGCAAACGTGAGTTAAAACGACTGGTATCGCCAATGATGCGCAGGCGAACGTTGTGGCGGTGCAGGCTTTTTACTTCGCTGTCTAGCGCCCACACGAACAATTCCATCAACGCAGTCACTTCCTGCGGAGGTCGATTCCAGTTTTCACTGCTAAAAGCATAGAGCGTTAACGCATCAATGCCGTTATTGGCGGCAAAAGAGACGGCGCGGCGAACAGATTTCGCTCCCGCTTTATGCCCAAAGGCTCGTATTTTCCCTTGTCTTTTCGCCCAGCGCCCGTTGCCATCCATAATGATTGCTACATGACGGCAGCCATGAGCTGGCAAGTTTTCGCTTATTGGTTGATTCGCAGACAACATAACGCGTTTTTTGTCCCTGAAAGGATTTAACGGTACTCAGGAATACTTAAGCCTGTACATAAAAAAGCCGTGTCAAACCACGGCTTACCTGACCACATAAAGTCAAATTCCTGCGATCAGGTGGCGCAGACTATATCACTGAAGCCCAACGCTAACAAATAGCACGACCACTAGTGCTTGCTTTATCACCAGCTTGCGAGACGTGTCACCTGTTTACGCGCAATATCACGAGCAGCTGTATCCACCGCCAGCACCTCTTCCACGCTTTGTGGCTCGCGCAAATCCATCATTTCCAGTACCGATAAATTTAAGGTCGCGATATCGGTAAAACGGATCTGCTGATTCAGAAATGCGTCAACGGTAATTTCATTGGCTGCATTCAGTGCCGTCGTCGCCGCCTGCCCCTGGTCAAAGGCGTTCATTGCAAGCTTCAGACAAGGATAACGATCGTAGTCTGGTTCACTGAACGTCAGAGAACTGAGCTTACAGAAATCAAGCGGCTTCACGCCGGATTTCACCCGGTTCGGCCATGCCATTGAATGGGCAATAGGCGTACGCATATCCGGCTCGCCGAGCTGTGCCAGCACGCTGCCATCCTGATAGCGCACCATCGAGTGAATCACCGACTGCGGGTGGATCAGTACTTCCATCTGTTTCGCCGACGCATTAAACAGCCAGCGCGCTTCAATGTATTCCAGACCTTTGTTCATCATGGTGGCAGAATCCACGGAGATTTTACGCCCCATTGACCAGTTCGGATGACGGCACGCCTGATCCGGCGTCATTGCGCGCAGTTCAGACAGTGGCGTTTCACGGAACGGGCCACCAGACCCGGTAAGCAGAATCGACACCACGCCATTCTGCTCCAGGTCAGCGTACCCCAGGTTCTGTTGAAAAGGTTGCGGTAAACTCTGAAAAATGGCGTTGTGCTCGCTGTCGACCGGTAAAAGACGTGCCCCGCGCTGTTTTACCGCGTCCATAAACAGACGTCCGCAGGTCACCAGCGACTCTTTATTGGCGAGCAAAACATCTTTACCGGCATCGATCGCAGCAAGTGTCGGCAGCAGCCCGGCCGCGCCGACGATGGCCGCCATAACCTGGTCAACCTCATCCAGCGCCGCCATCTCGCAGGCCGCCTGCTGGCCACTCAGCACCTCGGTTCGGCTGCCCTTCTCACGCAGCTGGGCTTTCAGCAGGCGCGCGCTCTCTTCGTCATCCATCACCGCATAGCGGGGCATAAACTCCAGACACTGCTCGACCATACGCTGCACATTCTTACCGGCCACCAGCGCTGTCACGGTGTAAAGTTCAGGATTATGGCGGACGACGTCGAGAGTACTGCAACCAATGGAGCCGGTTGAGCCGAGGAGTGTTAAGTGCTTCATGAGATGCCCGAAAAAGTTAGACCAGATAAAAGCAAAACGCCGCCAGCAAGACCCGAAGTCCCTCTGAACGGCGTTTATCAGTGTACGACAGAAATCAGAACTGCATCAGTTCCGCTTCTTTTTCTGCCAGCGCCGCATCAATTTTCTTGATGGCAGCGTCGGTCATTTTCTGAATGTCGTCCTGAGAACGACGATCGTCATCTTCGCTGATCTCTTTTTCTTTCAGCAGTGCTTTCACTTTATCGTTCGCGTCGCGGCGCACGTTACGTACGGAAACACGACCCTGCTCAGCTTCACCGCGAACCACTTTGATCAGGTCTTTACGACGCTCTTCCGTCAGCGGAGGCAGCGGAACGCGGATGTCAGCGCCCGCAGAGCTTGGGTTCAGACCCAGATCAGAGGCCATGATCGCTTTCTCAACGGCCGGGCTCATAGAGCGATCGAAGACGTTGATTTTCAGCGTACGGGTATCTTCAACCGTCACGCTCGCCAGCTGACGCAAAGGGGTTGGCGTACCGTAGTATTCTACGATGATGCCATCCAGCAGGCTTGGGGAAGCACGGCCAGTACGGATTTTGCTGATTTGGTTTTTGAACGCTTCTACGCATTTGTCCATGCGTACTTCAGCATCTTTTCTGATGTCGTTAATCACGTTACGAATCCTTGAAAACTTGTCTCAGGCAGACTATCCGCCAGCACAGCGCTACAGGTGTGCTAAGTATAGTCGCGTTTAATTCATGACAACGCCAAAGGCGCGTCCAGGTAAGATACCACTACAAAGTAAAGCGGAATCTTACCTGTATTTATCGTCGACGGAAATTATTCCGTGATCAAAGTGCCTTCTTTTTCGCCCATGACCACGCGACGCAGTGCGCCAGGCTTGTTCATGTTGAAGACACGGATCGGCAGTTTGTGGTCGCGAGCCAGCGTGAAGGCGGCAAGATCCATCACTTTCAGCTCTTTATCCAGCACTTCGCTGTAGCTCAGCTGATCGTACATGGTCGCAGACGGATCTTTTGCCGGGTCGGCAGTAAACACGCCGTCTACTTTGGTCGCTTTCAGCACCACATCGGCTTCAATTTCGATACCGCGCAGGCAGGCAGCGGAATCGGTGGTAAAGAACGGGTTACCCGTACCGGCGGAGAGGATCACCACGCGGTTGTTGCGCAGCAGGCTGATGGCCTCTGCCCAGCTGTAATTATCGCATACGCCATTCAGGGGAATCGCGGACATCAGGCGGGCGTTCACATAAGCGCGATGCAGAGCGTCACGCATTGCCAGGCCATTCATCACGGTTGCCAGCATACCCATGTGGTCGCCCACAACGCGGTTCATCCCCGCTTTCGCCAGACCAGCACCACGGAAAAGGTTGCCACCGCCAATGACCACGCCAACCTGGATACCCAGTTCGACCAGTTCTTTGATTTCCTGTGCCATGCGATCAAGGATGCTTGCGTCAATACCGAAGCCTTCCGATCCCTGCAGCGCTTCGCCACTCAGCTTAAGCAGAATGCGTTTGTACACGGGTTTTGCATTGGTAGCCATGTTTCTTTCCTGAGACTGTCAACGATTAAGATGGGAGTTAATTCTGGCGACATAATATGCCGCAAATCAGCACGGCGATACTGGAGCCTGTCTGATTTCCTGTGACGGGTGACAAAAAGAAGCCGCCCTCAGGCGGCTCCTTTTCAATCATTAAGACTGCTTGGACATTGCAGCAACTTCTGCTGCGAAATCAGTCTCAACTTTTTCGATGCCTTCGCCCACTTCGAAGCGGATGAAGCCAGTTACGTCAGCGTTGTGCTCTTTCAGCAGCTGAGCAACAGACTTGCTTGGATCCATAACGAAAGGCTGGCCAGTCAGAGAAACTTCGCCGGTGAATTTCTTCATGCGGCCTTCAACCATTTTCTCTGCGATTTCTTTTGGCTTACCAGACTGCATCGCGATGTCCAGCTGAACCTGGTACTCTTTCTCTACCACTTCAGCAGACACGTCTTCTGGCTTAACGAATTCTGGCTTGCTTGCAGCGATGTGCATTGCCAGCTGTTTAACCAGCTCTTCATCAGCGCCTTTAGCCGCAACCAGAACACCGATACGTGCGCCGTGCTGGTAAGAACCCAGTACTTCGCCTTCCAGTGAAGATACACGACGGATGTTGATGTTCTCACCGATTTTAGCAACCAGCGCAACACGTTCTTCTTCGAACTGTGCTTTCAGAACTTCAACGTCAGTGATTTTGCCAGCAACAGCTGCGTCCAGAACTTTGTTCGCAAATGCCTGGAAACCGCCATCTTTAGCAACGAAGTCAGTCTGGCAGTTAACTTCCAGAATGATGCCGTAGGTGCCGTCGATTTTAGTGATGATCACGCCGTCAGCAGCAACGTTGCCTGCTTTCTTAGCTGCTTTGATCGCACCGGATTTACGCATGTTTTCGATTGCCAGCTCGATGTCGCCGTTCGCTTCAGTCAGCGCTTTTTTGCAATCCATCATGCCTGCGCCAGTACGCTCGCGCAGCTCTTTTACCAGGGATGCGGTAATTTCAGCCATTCTTAAATCCTCGGGAGATGTGAACTGCCCGGCCGGAGGCCAAACAGTGTAAATTGAAAAAAGGGGCCGATAATGGGCCCCTATTCATACACGGTACTAATAAGGGGTAAAACCTTATTATTCAGCTTCTACGAAGCTTTCTTCCGCCTGAGAAGCCAGATCCTGGGAACGGCCTTCACGAACGGTAGCAGCTACAGCGCTCAGGTACAGGCTAACAGCACGGATTGCGTCGTCGTTACCCGGGATAACGAAGTCAACACCGTCCGGATCGGAGTTGGTATCAACGATAGCGAATACTGGGATACCCAGGTTGTTAGCTTCTTTGATAGCGATGTGCTCGTGGTCTGCATCGATTACGAACAGCGCGTCTGGCAGGCCGCCCATATCTTTGATACCGCCCAGGCTGTTTTCCAGCTTGTCCAGTTCACGAGTGCGCATCAGCGCTTCTTTCTTAGTCAGCTTGTCGAAAGTACCGTCCTGAGACTGGGTTTCCAGATCTTTCAGGCGCTTGATGGACTGACGAACAGTTTTCCAGTTGGTCAGCATGCCGCCCAACCAGCGATGGTTCACGAAGAACTGGTCGCAGCTGTTAGCAGCATCTTTCACAGCTTCGCTTGCAGCGCGCTTAGTACCAACGAACAGAATCTTACCTTTACGGGAAGAGATCTTGTTCAGCTCAGCCAGGGCTTCGTTGAACATTGGTACAGTTTTCTCAAGGTTGATGATGTGAACTTTGTTACGCGCGCCGAAGATGAAAGGCTTCATTTTCGGGTTCCAGTAACGGGTCTGGTGACCAAAGTGAACACCAGCCTTGAGCATGTCGCGCATGGAAACAGTTGCCATGTTTTAAAACCTCTATATTGAAAGTTGGGGTTATGCCTCCACGTATCCCATATTACCGACCCCGAAGGGCACCCCGGAATATGTGCCGATACGTGTGTGTTGTTACACAAAGTGAGATTTGTCGCTTCCGTCCAGCCTGTGTATCTGAGATGGATCGGAAGTCCGGCGCGCTTTATACCACAAAACACGACCAGAAACCAACAGTTGTTGGCGGAGTGTGCTGTTAATGATTCTCAATTTGGCACGGGACGTGCCTGACTGATACCATTGACGACACTTAGACTAGTATTGTCGAAAAAATCGACACCGATGGACAGATTACATGGCTATCTCTATTAAGACACCTGAAGAAATTGAAAAGATGCGCGTCTCCGGTCGTCTGGCCGCGGAAGTGCTGGAAATGATCGAGCCGTTCGTGAAGCCGGGCGTCAGCACCGGCGAACTGGATCGCATCTGTAATGACTATATCGTTAACGAGCAGCACGCGGTTTCCGCCTGTCTCGGCTACCACGGCTTCCCGAAATCCGTCTGCATCTCTATTAATGAAGTGGTTTGCCACGGTATTCCGGACGACGAAAAACTGCTGAAAGATGGCGACATCGTCAACATCGACGTGACCGTCATTAAAGACGAGTACCACGGCGACACCTCTAAGATGTTCATCGTTGGCAAACCAACGATTCTGGGCGAGCGTCTGTGCAAAGTGACGCAAGAGAGCCTGTACCTGGCGCTGAAAATGGTTAAGCCGGGCATTCGCCTGCGCACCCTCGGTGCCGCAATCCAGAAATTCGTGGAAGCGGAAGGTTTCTCCGTGGTGCGCGAGTACTGCGGTCACGGCATTGGCCGCGTCTTCCATGAAGAGCCGCAGGTTCTGCACTATGATGCCGATGACGGCGGCGTGGTGCTGCAAAAAGGGATGACCTTCACCATCGAGCCGATGGTCAACGCCGGTGACTACCGCATTCGCACCATGAAAGACGGCTGGACGGTGAAAACCAAAGACAGAAGCTTGTCTGCCCAGTACGAGCATACTATTGTGGTAACGGACAACGGCTGCGAAATTATGACGTTGCGCAAGGATGACACCATCCCGGCGATACTGACGAACATTGAGTGATAAGAAGCCGGCAAATGCCGGCTTTTTTAATGGCGATAGCTTTTTCTTATGGGTGGCGCACGATGAGTAATCTATTACCCGAACAGTATGCTAACACAGCACTTCCCACCCTCCCCGACCAGCCCGATAACCCGGGCGTCTGGCCGCCGCACGAGCTGACCTGCGCGCACATAAAAGCCCATATGGATGTTTTCCACCGCTGGCTGGGCAGCGCGTTCGACGCGGGCGTATCTGCCGAGCAGCTCATCGAAGCGCGCACCGAATTTATCGACCAGCTCCTGCAGCGTCTGTGGATCGACTACGGTTTCGGGCAGGTTAGCGACGTCGCGCTGGTTGCCGTCGGGGGCTATGGCCGCGGTGAGCTCCATCCGCTCTCCGATATCGATCTCCTGATCTTAAGCCGCAAAAAGCTGCCGGACGAACAGGCGCAGAAAATAGGCGAGCTGCTGACCCTGCTCTGGGACGTCAAGCTTGAAGTGGGCCACAGCGTGCGCACCCTGGAAGAGTGCCTGCTGGAGGGGTTATCTGACCTGACCGTCGCCACCAACCTGATTGAAACCCGCCTGCTGATTGGCGACGTCGCGCTGTTCCTGGAGCTGCAAAAGCATATTTTCAGCGACGGCTTCTGGCCATCTGAGAAATTCTTCGCCGCCAAGGTCGAGGAGCAAAACCAGCGCCACCAGCGCTACCACGGCACCAGCTATAATCTTGAACCTGATATTAAAAGCAGCCCCGGCGGCCTGCGCGACATCCACACGTTACAGTGGGTCGCCCGTCGCCACTTTGGCGCCACCTCGATGGACGAGATGGTCGGCTTCGGCTTCCTGACCGAGGCCGAGCGTAACGAGCTGAACGAATGCCTGCACCTGCTGTGGCGCATCCGTTTTGCCCTGCATCTGGAAGTTACCCGCTACGATAACCGCCTGCTGTTTGACCGTCAGCTCAGCGTGGCGCAGCGGCTGAACTATCAGGGCGAAGGCAACGAGCCGGTTGAGCAGATGATGAAGGATTTCTTCCGCGTCACCCGCCGGGTCACCGAGCTGAACCAGATGCTGTTGCAGCTGTTTGATGAAGCGATCCTTGCGCTGACGGCGGACGAAAAGCCGCGCCCGATTGATGACGAATTCCAGCTCCGCGGCACGCTGATCGATCTGCGCGACGAAGCGCTGTTTATCCGCGAACCGGAAGCGATCCTGCGGATGTTCTACACCATGGTGCGCAACAGCACGATCACCGGGATCTACTCCACTACCCTGCGCCATCTGCGCCACGCGCGCCGCCATCTGACGCAGCCTTTGTGTTACATCCCGGAAGCACGCTCGCTGTTTCTGAGCATGCTTCGCCACCCGGGCGCCGTCAGCCGCGGGCTGCTGCCGATGCACCGCCACAGCGTACTGTGGGCCTATATGCCGCAGTGGTCGCACATCGTCGGGCAGATGCAGTTCGATCTGTTCCACGCCTACACGGTGGATGAACACACCATCCGCGTGATGCTCAAGCTGGAAAGCTTTGCGAAAGAAGAGACGCGCTCCCGCCATCCCCTGTGCGTGGAACTGTGGCCGCGCCTGACCCACCCGGAACTGATCCTGATTGCCGCCCTGTTCCACGACATCGCCAAGGGCCGCGGCGGCGATCACTCGGTGCTGGGCGCGCAGGACGTGCTGAAATTTGCCGAACTGCACGGTCTCAACTCACGTGAAACGCAGCTGGTCGCCTGGCTGGTGCGCCATCACCTGCTGATGTCGGTCACCGCCCAGCGTCGCGATATTCAGGACCCTGAGGTGATTAAGCAGTTCGCCGAAGAGGTGCAAACGGAAAACCGTCTGCGCTATCTGGTCTGCCTGACGGTGGCCGATATTTGCGCCACCAACGAGACCCTGTGGAACAGCTGGAAGCAGAGCCTGCTGCGCGAGCTGTACTTCGCCACCGAAAAACAGCTGCGTCGCGGGATGCAAAACACCCCGGACATGCGCGAACGCGTGCGTCATCACCAGCTGCAGGCGCTGGCGCTGCTGCGGATGGATAACATTAATGAAGAGGCGCTGCATCAGATTTGGGCCCGCTGTCGTGCCAACTACTTTGTCCGCCACAGCCCAAACCAGCTTGCCTGGCACGCGCGGCACCTGCTGAAGCACGATCTGTCTCAACCGATGATCCTGCTGAGCCCGCAGGCCACGCGCGGCGGAACGGAGATTTTCATCTGGAGCCCGGACCGGCCTTATCTGTTTGCTGCCGTCTGCGCCGAGCTCGACAGGCGTAACCTGAGCGTTCACGACGCGCAGATTTTTACCACCCGCGACGGCATGGCGATGGATACTTTTATCGTGCTGGAGCCGGACGGCAGCCCGCTGTCGTCGGACAGGCATGAAGGGATACGTTTCGGTCTGGAGCAGGCGATTACCCAGCGCAGCTGGCAGCCGCCGCAGCCGCGTCGCCAGCCGGCTAAATTACGCCACTTTACCGTCGATACCGAGGTTAATTTCCTGCCGACCCACACCGACCGTAAATCGTTCCTGGAGCTGATCGCGCTCGACCAGCCAGGGCTGCTTGCCCGCGTCGGCCAGGTTTTTGCCGATCTGGGAATTTCGCTCCATGGCGCCCGAATTACAACCATTGGCGAGCGAGTAGAAGATTTATTTATAATCGCCACCGCAGACCGGCGTGCCCTTAATAATGACCTGCAGCTTGAAGTGCAACAACGGTTGACAGCAGCCCTCAATCCAAACGATAAAGGGTGACGTGTTTTTTAGTGAAATGGAAAGAGTAAACAATGCAGCAGTTACAGAACGTTATTGAGTCCGCTTTTGAGCGTCGCGCCGAGATCACTCCGGCAAATGTGGATACCGTGACCCGTGAAGCGGTAAACCAGGTTATTTCCCTGCTGGATTCCGGCGCGCTGCGCGTGGCAGAAAAAATCGACGGTCAGTGGGTCACTCATCAATGGCTGAAGAAGGCCGTGCTGCTCTCTTTCCGCATCAACGATAACCAGGTTATCGACGGAGCAGAAAGCCGCTACTTCGATAAAGTGCCAATGAAATTCGCGGATTACGATGAAGCGCGTTTCCAGAAAGAAGGCTTCCGCGTGGTACCACCGGCGGCTGTACGTCAGGGCGCATTCATCGCACGTAACACCGTGCTGATGCCATCCTATGTGAACATCGGTGCGTACGTTGACGAAGGTACCATGGTTGATACCTGGGCAACCGTCGGTTCCTGCGCGCAGATCGGTAAAAACGTTCACCTGTCCGGCGGCGTCGGCATCGGTGGCGTTCTGGAGCCACTGCAGGCTAACCCGACCATCATCGAAGACAACTGCTTCATCGGCGCACGTTCAGAAGTGGTGGAAGGCGTGATCGTGGAAGAAGGCTCCGTGATCTCCATGGGCGTTTACATCGGTCAGAGCACCCGTATTTACGACCGCGAAACTGGCGAAGTGCACTACGGTCGCGTTCCTGCGGGCTCCGTGGTCGTTTCCGGTAACCTGCCGTCAAAAGACGGTAAATACAGCCTGTACTGTGCGGTTATCGTGAAGAAAGTAGATGCGAAAACTCGCGGTAAAGTGGGCATCAACGAACTGCTGCGCACCATCGACTAATCCCCGACGCGTTGATATACCGGGACCCGCCTGTGCGTCCCGGTATAATCATCAAAAACGTCCGTTTCCGCCGTCGCGATTGCCATTCCCTTTTTTCTCAACCCTGCGATATCCGCCGCCATACGCTGGCTCCCAAGCCAGAAAAGCCCGTCGAGAGCCGTCACGGCCAGACCCGACTCCAGCGCCAGCTTCAGTCGCTCACGCGGCGCTTTTACCTCTTTGGCAATCTGTCGGAAAGGCTCTGCAGTAAGCCCGGTGGGATCGATCCGTCGAATGCGGGTACTCATGCGGTACTGAAAAGCCTCGGGAATCGCATTGAGATCGGCCTTCAGGCTGTAGACGCAGCCAAAGCGCTTGCCGTTAAAGATGACGTTCTTCTGATTTAGCTGAAACTCATCGCGCAGCCCGGCGATAAGCTGAGGGGCGCGGGTCAGCACCAGTCGGAACGGCAATTCGAAGCTGGTGACATAATCCACGTTCAGCAAGGCAATGCGTAGACGCTCTTCCGCACCTGCCTTTAGCTGGCGGCACTCTGCGGCAACTTCTGCCCACTGGTGCGTGAGCCTTGGGCTCTCATCGGCGGCGCCAAAGCTGTATTTTTCGATTTGATAATCAATGCGTCCTGACATGTCATTATCTCCGCGGGCTACGCTTTCGTGCGATAACTTTGCCTCATTTCCCCGGTTTTGAATACCGTCTCGCTCTTCTTTTCTCACGGCTATCGCTATGCTGCGTCAGCGATGAGAATGCCGATTAAGGTATAAAATTGATTTCCACTTGACGTAGCCGTTAAAAACAACAATAAACGAGTGGGGGCAATGCACCTTCCCTGCCCGGTAATTTCAGTGAAATGTAATCAGGATCGACCCCGCTTTTTTTGTATGTGAGGGTGGCAAAAAGGAATTTTTTCGTTAATTATTCAAAGGTTATGTTGAGATAAGGGTACCGCTATGTACGATAATCTGAAAAGTCTGGGCATTACCAATCCTGATGAAATCGATCGTTACAGCCTTCGCCAGGAAGCCAACAACGACATTTTAAAAATCTATTTTCACAAGGATAAAGGAGAGTTTTTCGCCAAGAGCGTGAAGTTTAAATATCCACGCCAGCGTAAGACCGTCGTCGCTGACGGCGTAGGACAAGGGTATAAAGAGGTGCAGGAAATTAGCCCTAACCTGCGCTATGTGATCGATGAACTCGATCAGATTTGCCAGCGCGATCGCACCGAAGTCGATCTCAAGCGCAAGATCCTCGACGATCTGCGTCACCTTGAAAGCGTTGTCACTAACAAGATCAGCGAGATTGAAGCGGATCTTGAGAAATTAACTCGCAATAAATAAGTCAGGTGCGGTCTGATCCCCTCACCCCGGCCCTCTCCCACAGGGAGAGGGTGAAAAACGCACGCTGCATCATCTCTGCTCGTCCAGCTGCAGCGCAACATACAGCAGCAGCCTGTCGTCAAAGTTCCCCAAATCCAGCCCCGTTAGCTCCGAA
Organism: Enterobacter nematophilus; assembly: GCF_026344075.1. Taxonomy (NCBI): domain Bacteria; kingdom Pseudomonadati; phylum Pseudomonadota; class Gammaproteobacteria; order Enterobacterales; family Enterobacteriaceae; genus Enterobacter; species Enterobacter nematophilus. The sequence goes on from NZ_JAPKNE010000004.1 coordinate 38,734, forward strand.
ATTCGGTTAAGCCGATACTCCAGGGTGTTGCGATGAATAAACAGCGCTTTTGAGGTCGCCAGCGGCTGCACGTTATGGCGGAACCACGCCTGTAAGGTCCGGCGCAGCAAGCCGTTATTGTCCATCGCCTTCAGGCGCGCTAATGGCCGCGCCAGCTCGTTCGCCTGCCAGCCGCCGCGCAGGCTGTCGAGCAGCACCGGCAGCATCAGATCCTGATAAAAATAACTGCGGCTCTCCGGCATCCGCTGCTTGCCCACCATCATGGTGGTGCGCGCGGTACGCCAGGACCGGGCGATGCTGCCCGGCCCGGTAAAGTAATTGCCCAGAGCAACGCGAAAACGCAGCTGGCCGTTTTCCTCCATACGGGAAATCAGCAGTTCCACGCGACGACGATGATCCTCAGCATCCCAGCGGCCGAATGGATTGAGCGCGGGTTTGAGTACCACCATTTCCGTCAGCGAGACTATCGCCACCAGGTTGTCGCGCTCCGGCGTCGCCAGCGCATTTTGCAGCTGCTGCAGCTCGGCCATCGCGCTGTCTACGCCAAGCTGTCCGCTATCGACCTCAATCACCGCCACCACGCGCGGCTGGTTCAGATCGATCCCCAGACGCTGCGCCCATTCGCTAAGAGCAGGCGTATGCTCTTCCGCCTGAATCAGGTTCATTACCAGCTCCTCGCGTAAACGGCTGTCCTGGGCGAGCAGGTGCATCAGGCGCGACTGCTCAAGCATCATTTCCGCCGTCATACAAACCAGCTCGCCGTATTTACGCAGGGATTCCGGTTCGCCCGTCAGGCCGATAACACCAACAATTTCCCCTTCCAGACGCAGCGGCAGGTTAATTCCCTGACGCACGCCGTGCAGGTGTTTCGCTACCGCATCGTCGATATCAACCACGCGGCCCTGAGAGAGCACCAGCAGGGCACCTTCGTGCAATTCCCCAATACGCTCGCGATCGCCGCTGCCAATAATGCGCCCGCGGGCATCCATTACGTTGATATTGGTATCAATGATGCGCATGGTGCGCGCCACGATATCCTGCGCCATTTTGGTATCAAGATGCCAGCCAGCCATGTAGCCCTCCTGTGAGCAGAGCTCAAGCATAGGGAAGTTCAGCGACGGCTGCATTGTGCGAATGCACAAAGTGAGAGGGGGAAGTATGGAGTTGCGGCAGGCGTCACAGAAACGAGAAAGCCCCTGCGTACAGGGGCTTAAGAGGATTACTGCATCAGCAGGTAGATTGAGGTGTCACCGCGCTGGATATTCAGCGCCAGCACGGACGGTTTGCTGTCGAGAATTTTGCGCAGTTCAGCGATGTTTTTCACCGGCTGCTGGTTAGCCCCCATGATCACATCGCCTTTTTTCAGGCCGATACGGGCAGCAGGTGAGTTCGCCTTCACGTTGTTCACCACCACGCCTTTATCTGCGCCTTTATTGCTCATCTCGGCACCTTCAATACCGTTGAAGATGGTGCTGGAATCCACCTGATTCTGGCTGCTCTGCTGCAGCTCCAGGCTCACGTTAACCGGTTTGCCATCACGCAGCAGGCCAAGGGTCACTTTGCTGCCAATCGGCATCGAGCCCACTTCCGCACGCAGGGCGGCAAAGCTGCTGATCGGTTTACCGTTCAGGGAGGTGATCACATCACCCGCTTTAATACCCGCCTTCGCTGCAGAGGAGTTCGGCATAACCTGGCTCACGAACGCGCCGCGCTGCGCATCCACCTTCATCGCTTTTGCCAGCTCGGAGTTCAGCTCGGTACCCATAATACCCAGCTCACCGCGTTTCACCTGGCCGTACTGCACCATCTGAGCAGTCAGGTTTTTCACCATGTTGCTCGGGATAGCAAAGCCAATCCCGATGTTGCCGCCGTCCGGTGCCAGAATAGCGGTGTTGATACCGATCAGCTCGCCGTTCAGGTTCACCAGCGCACCGCCGGAGTTACCGCGGTTAATGGCCGCATCCGTCTGGATGAAGTTTTCATAGTTTTCCGCATTCAGGCCGCTACGGCCCAGCGCAGAGACGATACCGGAGGTCACGGTTTCACCCAGACCGAACGGGTTACCGATAGCGACGGTGTAATCGCCCACGCGCAGCGAATCGGAGTCGGCAATTTTAATCGCCGTCAGGTTTTTTGGATCCTGAATCTGGATCAGCGCGATGTCAGAGCGCGGGTCTTTACCGACCATCTTGGCATCGAACTTACGACCATCACTCAGTTGAACCTTAATGCTGTTAGCGTTATCCACAACGTGGTTGTTGGTCACGACATAGCCTTTCGCCGCATCAATAATCACCCCCGAGCCAAGCGCCATGAATTTCTGTTGCTGGCCGCCACCCTGGCCGTCATCCCCTGCGCCACCACCCTGACAGAACGGAGAGCTCTGGAATGGGGAACCGTCCTGGCAGAACGGTGAATTGTCACCGAAGAACTGCTGGAAGTTACGCGGCATGCGCGGCGTATTGACGGTCGTGCTGCCCTCAACGTTAATACTCACCACCGATGGCATCACTTTTTCGAGCATCGGTGCCAGGCTTGGCATCTGCTGCGCGGTTGCTGCCGACGACGCGGTCTCGGCTGCAGTAGCAGTCAGAGGAGACAGCGCTAAACCTAAACTCAGAGCCAGTGCACTCATTGCTAATGTGGTTTTTTTCATGTTTCTCAATCTCGATTTACAGGTAACGCAAAATTGCTGTGTAACTCAGATTCATTTTATACCGCTTAGTTCCGGCCATAAGTTTATGGAAAAGGTAAAAATTTATTGGCCTTCTTTACAAAACTCCGGAATTATTCCACGGCCATGAGCTTGCGGTATTCATCCCAGGCATACAAATCGGTCATGCCGCTGATATAGTCCTGGATGAGACGGCAGCGATAATAATATTCCATCACCGGCCATTCCGGAGCGTGGCGATCCAGCTTACCTATCGCTTCGACATACGCCAGCCGATGGCGGGTCGAGAGTTTCTGATAGAGCCGGGATTCGATAGGAATTCGCCGCACGCGTTCTTTTTCCACCAGCTCGCTAAACTCCTCAACGGAGAGCTGAAGCAATGGGGAATAAATTTCCAGTAATCCACTGATTACCCGGTATCCCTGCAGTTCCAGCTGCTCGACATCAGGATGGCTGAACACATGCCGCATCGCCACATGCTTATAAAGCTCAAGGAGTTGGCTGAAACTGCTGTCATCTTCCAGCAGCGCATGGTTGAATTCCCCGCTGAAGATTTGCGGCAAATTATCAATAAAGCGCGAGGCGGCATACGGCACCAGTTTATTTAATGTGTTGACCCGCAAATACATAAAGAACTGATCTTCCGTACTGCGGCTTAACGTATTTGAGCGCGATTTTTCCCAGGCATTTTCGACAACCTGCGCAAACAGCGATCCTTTTTCATGGATTCCCCATGCCGCATAAAGATGCTGATAAAGCTCCTCGACGCTGAATATTCTTTTCTCAACGGCATCTTCCAGGTCGGCCACGCAATAGGAAATATCGTCGGCGGCTTCCATAATCCACGTCAATGGGAAGCGGCCGTTTGGCGTCAGGGAAAGTTCTTTACGCAGCCGTTCTATATAGGCCTCTTCGGAAAGGTAATAGCCCGGCTTTTTCATTAAATAGCTGTGGGACGCGGGCGTCTCCCCCATCCACCATGCGGGACGCGTATATTTCAGAATGCAGCCAACCTGCGCCCAGGTCAGGTTCATCCGCATCAGGGAGTGCACCAGCCGGATCCCCTGCGCGTTGCCCTCAAAGTGACAGAGATCCTGGCGAACTTTACGGCGCAGATCGTTCAGCCCTTCTTCGCCCTCACGCAGGCGTAAATCGCGCACGATGCAGCGGTCATCGCTGAGTGGCTGACTTGCCGCATCCGACGGATAAAGCCGTTGTTTAAACCAGTCATTAATGGCCGCCTCGCCAAAGTGGCCAAAAGGCGGGTTGCCAATATCGTGCATCAGGCAGGCCATCTCAACGATGCTTTCGAAAGGCCCCGTCAGCTCATCCAGCCCATAAGTTTCCAGTAAACGCTGCTCTTTGAGGCGGCTTAAAATCTCTTTGGCAATATAACGCCCGACCTGCTGCACTTCCATTGAGTGGGTTAAGCGCGTGCGCACCGCGGCGTTACGCTCCAGCGGGAATACCTGGGTCTTTTGCTGTAAACGCCGGATGGCGGGCGAGTTAATAATCCTGCCGCGATCGCTTTCGAAGATACGCAGGATCTCATGTTCGCTCTTTTCGCCCTGTGGCGAACGGAAACGACGGTGCCAGTTAATTTTGGTACGAAAATCGATTGGTGACATGTGCTCCCCCGCGTGAGAATGCGTTTCCCCTTAACCGCATGATAGACTATGCCTCTTAACAAGGCACATCGCGAGTAAATCTATGAAAATCGGCATTATTGGTGCAATGGAAGAAGAAGTTACGCTCCTGCGTGACAAAATTGAGAACCGTCAGACCCTCTCTCTCGGGGGTTGTGAGATCTACACCGGCCAGCTGAACGGTGTTGAGGTGGCTCTGCTGAAATCAGGCATCGGTAAAGTGGCTGCTGCGCTGGGTGCGACCCTGCTGCTTGAGCGCTGCAAGCCGGACGTCATCATTAACACGGGCTCGGCAGGCGGTCTGGCGCCGACGCTGAAAGTGGGCGATATCGTTGTCTCCGACGAAGCGCGTTACCACGACGCCGACGTCACCGCGTTCGGCTACGAATACGGCCAGCTTCCGGGCTGCCCGGCAGGGTTTAAAGCTGACGATAAACTGATTGCGGCGGCTGAAGCCTGCATTGCTGAGCTCAATCTCAACGCGGTACGCGGCCTGATTGTCAGCGGTGATGCGTTCATCAATGGCTCCGTTGGTCTGGCGAAAATCCGTCATAACTTCCCGCAGGCGGTTGCCGTTGAGATGGAAGCGACCGCGATTGCGCACGTTTGCCACAATTTCAACGTACCGTTCGTGGTAGTTCGCGCCATCTCTGACGTGGCAGACCAGCAGTCACACATCAGCTTCGACGAGTTCCTGGCCGTTGCGGCAAAACAGTCCACCGTGATGGTGGAACGCCTGGTGCAGAACCTGGCACGTGGCTAAACGGTCTATCAGGGCGCTGGCCGCCCTGCTGCTGCTCGCACCGGCGTGGCTGTTCGCCGCGCCGCGTGTGATTACCCTTTCCCCCGCTAATACCGAACTGGCGTTTGCCGCCGGGATCACCCCCGTTGGCGTCAGCAGCTTTTCGGATTACCCCCCGCAGGCGGCCGGTATTGAGCAAGTGGCAACCTGGCAAGGGATGAACCTTGAGCGCATCGTGGCGCTTAAGCCGGATCTCGTGCTGGCCTGGCGCGGCGGTAACGCCGAGCGGCAGGTTAACCAGCTCACCTCGCTTGGCATCAAGGTCATGTGGGTTGACGCGGTAAGTATTGAGCAGGTCGCCCAGGCGCTGCGCGCCCTGGCCCCTTATAGCCCTGCGCCTCAAAAAGCCGAGAGTGCGGCGAACCAGACGCTCAGCGACTATGCCGCGCTGAAAGCCCAATACGATACGCCAGCCAAAAAACGCATTTTCCTGCAGTTTGGCAGCCAACCGCTGTTTACCACCGGAAAAGGCTCGATACAGAACCAGGTGCTGGAAGTCTGCGGCGGGGAAAATATCTTTGCTGCCAGCCGGGTACCGTGGCCTCAGGTGAGCCGTGAGCAGGTTCTGGCGCGCCAGCCGCAGGCCATCGTCGTGGTCGGAAATGCGAGCGAGATTCCTAAAATTAAACAATTCTGGCAGAACCAGCTAAAAATTCCGGTGATCCCTCTCAACGGTGACTGGTTTGAACGCGCCAGCCCGCGTATTATCCTCGCCGCAAAACAGCTCTGTGCCGCCCTGGCAGAGGGTCATTAACATACGTTCGAGGATTTAACGATGCTCGTTTATTGGCTGGATATTCTTGGTACAGCCGTTTTTGCTATCTCCGGCGTCCTGCTCGCCGGAAAACTACGCATGGATCCGTTTGGCGTGCTGGTGCTGGGCGTGGTGACCGCCGTTGGCGGCGGGACGATCCGCGATATGGCGCTGGCAAATGGCCCGGTGTTTTGGGTGAAAGATCCTACCGATCTTGTGGTCGCAATGGTCACCTGCCTGTTGACTATCATGCTGGTTCGCCAGCCTCGCAGGCTGCCAAAGTGGATATTGCCGGTGCTGGATGCCGTGGGTCTGGCCGTGTTTGTGGGGATCGGGGTGAATAAAGCCTTCAATGCCGGAACAGGGCCAATGGTGGCGATCTGCATGGGGGTCTTAACCGGCGTGGGCGGCGGGATCATTCGCGACATCCTGGCGCGCGAAGTACCGATGATCCTGCGTACCGAAATCTATGCCACAGCCTGCATCATTGGCGGGATTGTGCACGCCACGGCGTACTACACCTTCGCGGTACCGCTGGAAAATGCGGCCATGCTGGGGATGGTCGTGACGCTGGTGATTCGTTTAGCGGCGATACGCTGGCACCTGAAGCTGCCGACCTTTGCGCTGGATGATAATGGAAGGTAAAAGCAAAACGGTAACCCTCAGGTTACCGTTTTTAGTCTTTTATCCCTCTCACTGTGAGAGAGGGTCGGCGTGAGGGCATCAGCCCGCACGCGCTTAGATGCTGAATGAAGAACCACACCCGCAGGTGCTTGTGGCGTTCGGGTTGGTCACCACAAAACGCGAACCTTCCAGACCTTCGGTGTAATCCACCGAGCCGCCCACCAGATACTGCAGGCTCATCGGGTCAACTACCAGCGCGACGCCCTGCTTCTCAATGGTCATATCGCCGTCGTTCACCTGATCGTCAAAGGTAAAACCGTACTGGAAGCCGCTGCAGCCGCCACCGGTAATATAAACACGCAGTTTCAGATCCGGATTGTCTTCGTCGGCAATCAGGGTTTTCACTTTGTTGGCTGCTGCTTCGGTAAACTCCAGCGGCACAGCTACGTCATCACTCATCTTATGCTCCCATGAATACTGCTATTGGGTAAAATTCACCCAATTCTTTTCGTCATTATCTAATACCCTGGTAATTCATTCAAGTATTCTGCGCGGCGGCCCGCTCCGCCTCTTGTTTTGCCAGGGTACGCGCGAGGATGGTGGAGTATAGCGGTTTTCCACCCAGGAATTGGGCTAATAGTGTCGCCCCGAGACAGGTAATGATCATTGGCAAAATGAGCTGGTAATTATCCGTCATCTCCAGCACCAGCACGATGCCGGTTAACGGCGCGCGCAGGGACGCGGCCAGCAGCGCCCCCATCCCGGCCACTGCAAAGGTGCCGGCGTCCAGGTGGTAAGCGGGGAACCCCGCCTCAGCCGCCATACCAAACGCGGTGCCCAGCAGCGTTCCGAGCGCCAGCATCGGGGCAAAAATCCCGCCGGGCGCGCCGGAGGAGAAGCACAGTACCGTGGTAATAACCCGGGAGATAAACATAAACAGCAGCAAACCCACGCTGAAGTTCCCAGCTGCGGCAATCGGGATCAGCCCGAAACCGCCGCCCGCGGCATTCGGTTCAATAAAGCCGAGCACGCCGCAAATGCCGCCCAGCAGGCCGCCCATCAGCACCCATTTTGTGGTATTGCCGCCGTGAACGCGCTGGAACATATCCTGCGCGCGTAAGATAAAGGTGTTAAACAGCGGCCCCACCACGCCAAAAATCATGCCGAGGATCAGGTATAGCCACAGGGTGTTAACCGGTGCGTTGGTCAGTTTACCGACTTCAATCACCGCCCCTTCGCCATTAAAGATGCGAAAGACGATGCTCGACATAATGACGCCGGTAAACACCGCTTTAATGGAGATCAGGTTGTAGCGGAACTGCGCGCGCATCTCTTCGATGATGAACAAAATACCCGCCAGCGGCGCGTTAAACGCCGCAGAAAGCCCCGCCGCTGCACCGGTGGCCAGCAGAGTATGACGCGCCTCGGCGCTGCTCATGCGGAACAGATCGCCCACCATGCGGCCGACGTTCCCCCCCAACTGCACCGTTGGCCCTTCACGGCCGAGCACCATCCCCGCGCCCAGCGTCCCCATGCCGCCGATAAACTTAACCGGGATCACCCGCCACCAGCGCACCGGACGGAGCTCCTCCAGCGCGCCTTCAATTTCCGGGATACCAGACCCGCCAGCCTCCGGGGCGAATTTACGCACCAGAAAATACCCCACCATGGCAAACAGCGCAGACAGGCCGAATGCCGCTACCCAGACCAGCCATTCGCGCTCGGCAAAACCGGCTACGGTTCCCACTCGCCAGTTGAGTACGGCATTAACTGCTTTTTCAAACGCCACGCCAACCAGGCCTGCAAGGGTACCCACCACCGCAGCGGCCAGCAGGATCGCCAGCGGCGTTTTATCGCGATTGAGCAGCCGCCGAATACTGATTCGGTGCTGGGCGCGCGTAAACTGTTGTTCTTCAAAAGACGGAGAATCTGATTTCATGTCCTGTTCTTATTCGTCATACAAAAAGCCGCGAAGATTTTACCAGAGACCTTCCCTGCGTCGCCTGAAAAATACTTAACAAATCTTAAAGCATTACCCGGCTAAAAATTTCATAACCTTCTGCGGATCACTTAGAATAGTGTGCTTAATCATTTTATACGAACCAGGAACGACGCCATGAGCAAGTCTGAAAACCTCTACAGTGCAGCCCGCGAGCTAATCCCCGGTGGCGTGAACTCGCCAGTACGCGCCTTTACCGGCGTGGGCGGCACGCCGCTGTTTATTGAACGTGCTGACGGCGCGTATCTGTATGATGTCGATGGCAAAGCCTATATCGATTACGTCGGTTCCTGGGGGCCGATGGTTCTCGGACATAACCATCCCGCTATTCGTAACGCGGTCATCGAAGCCGCGCAGCGCGGCCTGAGCTTCGGTGCGCCAACCGAGATGGAAGTGAAAATGGCGGAGCTGGTTACCGAACTGGTGCCGACCATGGACATGGTGCGTATGGTGAACTCCGGTACCGAAGCCACCATGAGCGCCATCCGCCTGGCGCGCGGCTTTACCGGTCGCGACAAAATCATCAAATTCGAAGGCTGCTACCACGGCCATGCGGACTGCCTGCTGGTGAAAGCGGGCTCCGGCGCGCTGACCCTCGGCCAGCCAAACTCGCCTGGCGTACCTGCGGATTTCGCGAAGCACACCCTGACCTGCACCTACAACGATCTGAACACCGTTCGCGCGGCGTTCGAGCAGTATCCGCAGGAGATCGCCTGCATTATCGTTGAACCGGTTGCGGGCAACATGAACTGCATCCCGCCGCAGCCTGACTTCCTGCCGGGCCTGCGCGCGCTGTGCGATGAGTTCGGCGCGCTGCTGATCATCGACGAAGTGATGACCGGCTTCCGCGTGGCGCTGGCGGGTGCTCAGTCTTACTATGACGTTGAGCCGGACCTGACCTGCCTCGGCAAAATCATCGGCGGCGGCATGCCGGTCGGTGCTTTCGGCGGTCGTAAGGACGTGATGGAAGCCCTGGCGCCAACCGGTCCGGTTTACCAGGCGGGCACGCTCTCCGGTAACCCAATTGCCATGGCTGCGGGCTTCGCTTGTCTGACCGAAGTGGCGCAGCCGGGTATTCACGAAACCCTGACGGACCGCACCACGCAGCTGGCAAACGGTCTGCTGGAAGCCGCAGAAGAAGCGGGAATTCCGCTGGTTGTTAACCACGTGGGCGGCATGTTCGGGATTTTCTTCACCGATGCGAAAACCGTAACCCGCTATCAGGACGTTGTGAAGTGCGACGTTGAACGCTTCAAGCGCTTCTTCCACCTAATGCTGGAAGAAGGCGTGTACCTGGCACCGTCCGCGTTCGAAGCGGGCTTTATGTCCGTGGCGCACAGCGAAGAAGATATCAATAACACCATCGACGCGGCGCGTAAGGTGTTTGCGAAGTTGTAAGGTATGCGCTGGGTGAAGCCCTCACCCCAACCCTCTCCCACGGGGAGAGGGAGCAAACACTAAAACGGCAATCCAAGGATTGCCGTTTACTTTTATTACCGACTCTGCTTTCTCAACAGATAGATAAAGTACGGCGCACCGATAAAGGTCGACAGCAGGCCCGCCGGGATCTGATACGGGAACAGCACCATCCTTCCACACCAGTCGGCAAACACCAGAATGACCCCGCCCGTCAGGGCCGACATCACAATATGCGGCATCGTCCGTCGGAAGCCCATCATTCTGGCGATATGCGGCGCCATCAACCCAACAAAGCTTAGCGGGCCGATGGTCATGGTGGCGGTTGCCGTCAGACACGCCGCCAGCAGAAGAAGCGCGACGCGCGTTGGCGTTAGCGCTAAGCCAACCGCACGCGCGGTTTCGCCCCCCAGCGGCAGAATGGTCATCCAGCGACGGCACAGCGGCACAATCGCCAGCAGCACGAGCATAACGCTCCCTGACCAGACAACCTGGCTGGCGGTGGCGTTGTAGGTTGAACCGGAAATCCAGGTGAGGATCTTCGCCATGCGCGGATCGCCGCTCGCCTGCAGCATCATCAGCAGCATAGTAAAGGCGGTGCTGAGCGCCATACCGGCCAGCAGCATGCGGTGCGGAGAAAATCCGCCGCGGCCAGAGGCAATCAGAATAATCATCAGCGTGACCGCCGCACCGATACTCCCGGCAGGCATCAGCCAGCCAAACGCATTGCCCGGTACCAGGAAGAGCATCAGCACCACGCCAAAAGCCGCACCGGAGCTGATCCCCAGCACTTCAGGGCTTGCCATCGGGTTGCCGGTCAGACGCTGAATAATACAGCCCGCCACCGCCAGCATCACCCCGGCAATCAGCGCGGAGAGAATACGCGGCCAGCGCCACTGTAATAGTTCGTTGAGTAAGTCACCCGTTGCCCAGTGCCAGCCTGCGGCATCGCGCCCAAACGCAAGGGCGGTAAACGAGGCGATAAGCAACACCGCCAGACCGGCGAGGCTGAACCACAGCACCGACTGACGTTCAGCGTAGACTTTATCGCCCGCGTCCATCGCTGGAGCGCTGATGCTGCGCAGACGCGGGAGCAGCCACAGCAGCAGCGGTGCACCGATAAGCGCCGTTGCCGACCCGGTAGACACTTCCATCCAGACGCGCGCCAGCCAGAGAATGATCTGATCGGAAAGCCAGAGGATCAGCGCCCCGATCAGCGGCGCCAGCAGGAGGCGTGCCAGAAGACGACGCGCCCCGAGCATTTTCGCCAGCAGCGGCGCAAAGAGGCCAATAAACCCGATAATGCCAACCGCGTTGACCAGCAGAGCACTGAGCACAATCGCCAGCGTGAGCGCCGCCAGGCGAGCCAGCGACAGCGCCAGCCCCAGGTTGCGCGCCACGCCATCGTCCAGCCCCATGAGCGTCAGAGGACGCAGGAGCAGCAGCGTCAGCACCACGCCGCCCGCCAGCTGCGGCCACAGGCGCTGCACAATGCTCCAGTCGGTCTGGGTAAGCGTACCGGTACTCCACAGGAACATGCTTTGCAGCTGATCGTGATGGAACAGCACCAGCAGCTGGTTAATCGCGCCGCAGTAGAGACTGACGACCAGCCCGGCCAGGATAAGCGTTACCGGGGAAAGGCGTTTACCCCAGGCCACGCCAAAGACCAGCGCCCCCACCACGCATGCCCCTGCAAGAGCCGCAAACTGCGCGGTTAACGCCCCGGGTAGCGCCCAGAGCGTGGTTATCGTGATCCCAAGCTGCGCGCCGGTCGCGACGCCAAGCGTGGTCGGCTCTGCCAGCGGGTTACGCAACACCTGCTGGAACAACACGCCCACCAGCCCTAAACCCGCCCCAACCAGCAGTGAAATCGCCAGACGCGGCAGCAGGCTGTAGTGGAAAAGCATCTGCTGAATATTGTCGATATCCGGAGAGGCCAGCGCGGCGCCCCACTGCGCGCGCGGTAACGCCGTCGAGAGATTGAACCCGGTGAACGCCAGCGCGACCAGAAAAAGCAGGGACAACAGCAGCACCGGGAAACGAGCGATACGCGTACTCATGCCTTGCCTCCCAGCGCGTTATCCAGCACGCGGGCAAAATGCATGGCCGAGAGCGTCGCGCCGTAGAACCATACTGCGGGTGCGCGCTGGAAGCGCTTCTCGCGCACAAACGGCATCGCCTGCCAGAGCGGCGTCGCCATCAGGGTTTGCATTTCACGCTCGTTGCCGTGGTCGAAGCACAGCACGTCCACATCGCGAAACGCCGCCAGACGATCGATACCGACGGCGGTACTGCCCCAGAAGGTCATCTCCCCTTCCCAGGCATTGCGAATGCCGAAGCTGTCCAGCACCTCCTGGAACAGACAGTTTTTACCGAAGACCAGCATATGGCGGGCATCCAGCAGCGTCACCATCAGCAGCGGGCGATCGCCCCGGTTGGCAAAGCGCGGCTTCAGGGCGTCAATCAGGGCATCGAATTCATCGAGGTGCTTTTTGGCCTCCGCCTCGCGGTTAAGGAAATGCGCCATCTCGTTAATGGAGTTTTTCGCCACGGTGAGCGGTTTTTTACCGTCGCTGAAGGAAAAACCGCGGCCGGGCGCAATCCGCGCCATGGTCTCTTCTGACGGACCGTAGCCCGCAGACCAGAACAGGAACGACGGTTTCATCTGGGTGAGCAGTTCGAGGTTTGGCTCCGTGCGCAGGCCGATGTCGATCACCGAGTCCGGCAGCTTCGGCTCGTTCACCCAGAGGTTATAGTTAGGAATGTCCGCCACGCCATACGGCGTGACGCCCAGCGCCATCATCAGCTCGACCGGCAGCCACTCCAGCGCCACAATGCGGTGAGGATCGACGGCAGCGCGGGCCGCATTCATTTTAAACAGCAGCGGTGAGAGCGCCAATGCCGTCAGCAGACGACGGCGGCTAAGGAAAATGTTATCCAGCATCAGTACACGAAGCTCACCGGTGCAGCCCCGGCCGGGTGAGGCAGAATACCCATCGGAATACCGTAAATATGTTCCAGCGTTTCGCTGCGCATCAGCTCAGACGGCGTGCCCTGGGCAATCATTTCGCCGCCGCGCAGCGCGACGAGGTAGTCACAGTAGCGCGCCGCCATGTTGATATCGTGCAGGACCGCGATCACCGTCAGGCCACGCTGCTGGCTTAAGCGATGCACCAGCGCCAGCACGTCCACCTGATGGGCGATATCCAGCGCAGAGGTCGGTTCATCCAGCAGCAGGCAGCGGCTGTCCTGCGCCACCAGCATCGCAATCCACGCCCGCTGACGTTCACCGCCGGACAGGCTATCCACCAGTCGATGCGCCAGCGGTTTTAGCCCAACCAGCGCAATCGCCTCTTCCACTTTCTCCCGGTCGGCGACGCCGAAGCGGCCAAGCGCCCCGTGCCATGGATAACGCCCGATCGCCACCAGCTCGCGCACCGTCATCCCTTCCGCCTGCGGCAGCTGCTGCGGCAGATAGGCCACTTTGCGGGCAAAGGCTTTACTGCTCCAGCTCTCCAGCGGCCGATCGTCCAGCAGAATATCGCCTTCTGAAGGCGGCTGGTGGCGTCCCAGCATCTTGAGAAGCGTGGATTTACCGGAGCCGTTGTGACCAATCAGGCCCGTCACTTTACCGGCAGGGAACGTCAGAGAGAGCGGATGCAGCAGGGTGCGCCCGGGTACGCGAAAGGAGAGATGATTGAGCGTAAAGGTGGTGTCGGATTGCGTTTTATTATCCTGCATGTCAGCCAACTTAAATAAAAAGGGCACGGCGAACCGTGCCCAAAAAGCGATTAGAAGCGGAAGGTCGCGGTGGCAACAACCTGACGTTCAGCACCCCAGAAGCAACCGTAGGTATTGAAGCAGCTGGCGACGTACTCGCGATCGAACAGGTTGTTCACATGCAGCGCGACGTTAGAGCCTGCCATGCCAACGCGAGCAAGATCGTATCTGACCAGCGCATCCACCACGGTGTAGCTGCCCACCGTGAAGGAGTTCGCCGCATCGCCTTTGCTGGAGCCGGTGTAACGCACGCCGGTACCCAGCGTCAGACCAGACAGCGCACCATCATACAGGGTGTAATCGCCCCACAGGGACGCCATGTGCTTTGGCACCTGAGCAGGCGTGTTGCCTTTGTAGTTGGTGTCCGTAGTGTACTCGGCATCGGTATAGGTATAAGAACCGACAACGTTCACGCTGGCAGATAACGCCGCTTTGGCTTCCAGCTCTACGCCACGGGCGCGGATCTCGCCGCCTTCAACGGAGAAGAAGGAGCCCGCAGGGTCGGCCATCAGGTTGTTGGTTTTAGTCAGCTGATATACCGCACCGGTGATAACGATCGGACGATCGTTAGGCACATATTTCACGCCAGCTTCGTACTGTTTGCCTTTAGACGGCGAGAACAGTTTACCCTGTGCATCGGTCTGCGAAGCCGGTTCAAACGATTCGCTGTAGCTGAAGTACGGGGTTACACCGTTATCAAACAGATAGTTAACGCCACCGCGCCAGGTGAACTGGGTGTCATCACGTTTGGAGGTGGTGTTCAACACGCGGTTATATGATTCCTGATCGGCCCAGTCATAGCGACCACCAAGCGTCACCAGCACTTTATCCCACTGCGCCTGGTCCTGTACGTAGAGCCCCGTCTGTTTCTGACGGTTGAGGATCTGATACGGGCCGGAGGTAGCAGGATCTTTCGAACCGAAATCAAAATCGCTGTTTACCGGGTTATAGAGATCCAGCAACGGAACAGAATCGTCGTAGCCGAACCAGGAGTTGATGTCGTTACGCATACGCATAAAGTCAACGCCGGTCAGCAGGACGTGGTCCACCTCACCGGTAGAAAATTTGCTCTGCAGCTGGGTATCAACGGTGAAGTTTTGCAGTTTTTCGTTATCGACGACGTATTTACGCGCCAGATAATGGCCTTTGTCTGCAGGGGCTAACGCGGCACACTGCTTGTTCCCGCTGTTTGCCGGGTCGGTACATACGCCATAGCCGTAAACGCTGTTTTGCGAGGTTTTATTCTCGGCAAAACGCAGGTTCTGACGTACGGTGAAAGTATCGTTAAATTCGTGGTCGAAGCTGTATCCCACCATTTTCTGGTTACGGGAATAGGTGTTGTTCTTCGCGCCTTCGTTGAAGTCAGTCGGCAGACGATCGCCGTTTGGCAGCGGATCGACCGTCCCCTCTTTTGGCAGCCAGCCGTAGTAGCCGGTTTCAGGCTCGTTCTGGAAATAGGAAAGGAACGTAAAGGTGGTTTTTTCATCCGGACGCCAGGAGAACGATGGCGCGATGGCGTAACGCTGTTCGCCTTTACCTTCCTGCTGGGAATTGTTCGAACGCGCAACGCCCGTCAGACGGTATGAGTAAACGCCGTCATCATCGATCGCATCGCTAAAGTCAAAGCCGGTCTGGAACAGGCTGTCCGTACCCGCTTTGAACTGGATCTCCTTCAGCGGCTCGGTCGTTGGGCGCTTGCTGACCATGTTCAGCAAACCGCCTGGGCTGCTTTTGCCGTACAGAACGGAAACCGGGCCGCGCATGATCTCGGCGCGCTCCAGCATGTACGGGTCAATTACCGCGTCGTTGTAGAAGTTCCCCTGCATTTTCATGCCGTCGAGGTAGTTGTTTTGCGTCTGACCATCGGCCGCAAAACCGCGAATAACCAGATAATCATAGGTGTTGGACGCACCGCGCGTACCTACCGCAACGCCCGGCGTGTAGCTCAGGGCTTCTTTCACCGAGCGCGGCTGGTGCAGCGCCATCTCTTCGGCCGTCACCACAGAAATAGACTGCGGAACCTTCTGGATTGGCGTGTCTGTTTTCGTACCGGTGGCGGACTGTCTCGCAGCGATAGTCGCAGCTGGCCCCCAGGCACTCTCCTGGGCAGCAGGTGCTGCGGTTACCGTAATGGTTTCTTCTTTTTTCGGGGTTTCAGCAGCATGTGCGTAAGCAGACATGCCGGCAACAGCTGTGGCTACGACAACCGCGACTTTACGCAGCGACGTGTTAATTGGCTGAGCAGTATTGGAAAGCGCCATGTTTATCTCTGATGGAAAAGTGAATGATAACGTAAACGAGAATTATTATTATGACCGCAGAATAATATGCGAAACGCTGGTTGCATAGCAAGCAGTAAGCGGCCCTACAAGATTTAAGGGTTTAAGAATTAACCAGATGAAAACAGGGGGTTAATAATTTTAGCGAAATGATCGTTAAAGCCCGCCAGAGCGGGCAGGATGGATTAGCGGTAAAAGACTTCGAACGTCGCGACAGAGTCGATTTTGCCGGCTTTAACCTCCCCCGTTTTGATGTAGCGGGCCTTGAGCGGAATGTCGACAGGGACTTTGTCCTGCGTGCTGGTTATCGCCGTGTAGTTCTGATCGAACTGCAGTACCGTATTATTCTGGTCAAGGATCTGTATGCCGACGCCAGCGGCGGCAGAGTCTCCGGCAGCAATACCTAAAATATTGCCGTTCGTCACCCCCGTCGAGCCCGCGCTGGTGAACTGATAATCGACCTTTGTTCCCGCCGCACAGTCGGTGATTTCAATCTTGAAACTGTCGTCGGTAAGAATATCCGAGTATTGCCCGTTAAAGTCCTGCGTATTGACCGTTTTCAGCGGCACATAGATGTTTCGGTCGACCAGATTACAGGTGTTGGTCGTAATGTGAACGCTGGTGGGGGAAAATCGCATTTCACCGATTACCGCGTTGCCCAGAATATCCATTGAGGTTAAACGCGAGGTATCGAGATATCCCTCCTGGATATCACCCGTCACCACCAGCTGTGCGGCGGCACGAAATACAGATGTACTCTGCGAAGAGCCGTGGGTCGATCCCAGATAGCGAATAGGCCGGACAATATTCTCCTCGTTGTAGCTGGGTAAGCGCTCGTTCGACGAAGCCGCGCGGATGCCAATTCCCGGCACGTTGGTCTGATAAACCCCAGACATAACATCTTCGCGCGCATCGGTATCCGCGAGATAAAGGTATCCGCGCCGAATTTGCGCTTCACCGTAACACTCTACCGTCACCTCTTTACTTTCAACGCTACCATCATAAATCACGGTGCCGACGGGCGTGTCGGGCTGGACAACAATCACCGGAGGAAGTTGAAACGTCACCACGGCGTCCACGTCAGAACTGCCGTTAAAGGTACATTCTGCACGGGCTGAATGGAAAAAGACGCCCGCCAGCAGAAGCAGCACGGGTGAAAGGAACGTGTTGAATGAACGGCGTAGATTCATGAAATACCTCTGTTAATGGCAGTTGACCGTTGCTTTGACGATCCCGGCAGCGCTCTGTGAAGGAATATCCAGCGTCCCCTGACACTGCCGATCGCGCGCTTCCCCCCACTGCACGCTAAACGTGGTGTTGCCGGACAGCCCCGTCAGGTAAACCTCACCGTCATCACCCACGATTGCCGTGGCGTTATCCAGCGCTACGACGGCACCAAACGGCACGGGTTTGCCAGCGTAGAGCAAAGTCACCAGCGCGCGTCGTCCAACGCGCGCATCGAAGGTGGCGTGCAGCGCAGCGCCTTTCGTCGGGACGAGATCCTTCGTCGCCGCGTCGATATCAATATCTTCCCGGTCCTGAGTGTTGACCGTAATGACGTTGTGCCGGTAGGCCGTCAGAGAGGGAACGATCGCATTACCAAACCGATCGGTTGAAATGCCGCGCCCGTTTTGCACTTTGACATTATCGCCATCTTTAATGTGCACGATGGCGAAGGCGTCGCGCACGGGTTGCCCCAGCGTCACGCCATGCTCGTGGGCAACGATTGATCCCTGAGCGCTGTAGTTCCACTGCCGATTGTTACCACCGTAGCTGTACCCCATCCCCACTTCACCGGAAGCGCCGCGATAACGCCCGGACAGGCTGCCACCGTAGCCCGTATCCTGGCTGGCGTAGGTCTGCTGGAGGTTATAGCTCAGCTTGTTGTCTTCAAGAGCAGTACCGCCTATCCCGACCTGATGCGAGACAAACCCACCGCTGGCGGTGTTAGCACTGTAGGTTGCCCAGGCATCAGGCAGCCACCTGGATAAGGGAACGTTAACGGTTAACGCCATTTGCCGGTCGGTATCGGCATCTGGCGTGCGGGTCAGGTTGTAGCTTATCGACCAGGTGATATTGCGCCAGCTGGAGCTCAGCCCCGCGCTGACGCTACGTTCGTGGCCGTCCATATCCCAGTAATCCTGCTGATAGCCGTTGAGATAGGCCGAACCCCAGTCTGAAATACGCTGGGAAAGGTTGAGCTGCATGCGGCTACGGCGGTTGTTGGTTCTGCGGTAGGTATAAATGCCGTCATCGATCTCGCCGTCACGCCGATCGATCGCTTCCTGAAAGGTATAAAAGCCCGACGTGGAGTAGCGATAGCTGGCAAGCGTCACGGTCGTATCCGTGTCGGGAATATCTTTTGAATACTGAGCCCGCCAGGATAAACCGCTGGCATCGTCACGTCCGTCATCAAACGCGGTTCGCGCGGCGGTGAGATCGACAGATGCCGAGCCGAAATGCCCCAGGTCAGCGCCGAGCCCCAGCAGCAGCGCATGATAAAGGGATGCATCCAGCGCGCCGGTATACGCCGTGACGCCGTAAGGCAGACCATAGATGGCCGTGCCTTGCGCAAAGGTGGGTTCATCTTCACCTTCATTACCGCGATAGCGCCCTGCTGCGAGTGAATACTTAAAACCGCCTTCCCGCTGCAACACCGGCACCGACGCGCTGGCCTGGATGAAGCTATGCTCGCTGCCGTCCGCCTCTTCGACGGTCACTTCCAGATCGGCGCCGGATGTTACCTGGCTTAAATCGCGGATCTCAAACGGCCCCGGCGAGACGTTTGTTTGATAGATGGTGTAGCCGTTTTGCTTGATAGTGACTTTCGCATCGCTATTAGCAATACCGCGCACGACAGGTGCAAAGCCCTGCTGGCTGACAGGCAGCATAGAAGTATCCGTTTCCAGCTTCACGCCGGTCATCTGGACGCTGTCAAAAAGCTCACCGTTGGTATACGTCTGGCCAATCTCAAGCTGGCTTTTCAGCGTTTTGATGTCGCGTTGTAACGTGCTGGCAATGGCCTCCCATCCGGACGCGTCGCTCCAGGTGCTATTATTCCGCAGCCGCCACGCCCCAAGGTTAATCCCGGACTCCAGGCCAAGCCAGGTCGAAGAGGTTTTGCCCGAACTGTAGTGCTGCTGAGAACCGCTGAGTTGATAGCTTGTCCAGGCGGCAGGCGCGCCGTCATCCCAGAATTTTGGAAGTATCGCGCCCGCGGCAGCGCGATCGCGATACGCCTGCGGGATGACCAGCGTCAGGGTCTGGTCATCCTGATTGTATTCATAACGGGCATTTTCAATAAAATGGGAGATATCGCGGACGTAAGCGCCGTCATCCAGATCTTTTAAGTCCGGGATCGTGTCGACTTTCACGCCGTAATCACGCAGATCCGCTTTCGTCAACTCCGGCAGCAGGCGCTGTTTATCGTCAGACAGCACGAAAGCGATGGGACGTTTATCCACAACATCCCGATCCCACATGACTGTCGTGAGGTAGCTTCCAGCGAGTAACCCGTTATCATTGATGAAGTTTTTTAGCGTAGAGGTATTTTCGAGCGGCGTATCCAGTTCAAGGATCCGCAGGTTAAATTCGTCATCGGCACTTGCAGGCTGGATCGCGGCGAGCAGCGCCAGCGCGATCCCGGACAGTACCTGTTTGTGAAGCAGAGATGACGACATAAAATACCAACATGATTATTTAAAGAGCCTGCTTGCGCTGCGGGGTTTGTCCACCGAAATCATTGATTGCCGTCCAGGTCACCGCGCCCTTAGCTGATGCAGATAACGCGAAACGCTGCTCGCTGAACGGTGCCACCATCATTGAAATGGCGCCTGGCGTGGTTTTGGTCTCTTTCACCGGCACACTTTTCCCTCCAACGGCCAGCTCGCCAAACGAGACATAAAACGGCGTCGGGTTGTTTGCGATCAGCGTGTCACCCTGGCGATGGAAGGTGATTTTTTCGTAAGCGCTCAGCGCATCGGTTTCTTTCAGCTGAGCGGGACGCCAGAAAAGTTTGAGGCGCGTTTTCATCGCAAACTGCAGCGTATTTTTCTCTTTCAGCTCAGGCGAAAGTGCCGAAACGGATTTAACGTTTGCTAAAAATAGAGATTCGCGGTCCGCTGGCAGACTTTTTTTATCGCCGGTAAAAATAACGTGCAAAAGGGTTTGACGATTTTCCTGCAATTTGTAAACAGGAGGCGTAATAATGAATGGCGCTTTTGCATCGTTGGGATAACTGACCCAGCTTTGCACCAGATAACGTGTATGCGGATCTTTATTTTTAAGTGCTATCTGAACTTCTGATTTATTCGATGGATAAATAATTCGCGTACCACCGAGAACAACGCTTGCCTGTACTGAGCAGCAGGAAATAATTAAACAACCACATAACAATTTAAATAAAGTCTTCATACAATGTTCCAAAAAGGCAGCCGTTCAGGCTGCCAGTCATTGCTTAGCGATAGACAACCTCGAATGTTGCAGAGGAGGAGTAATGGCCCGCGGTTGGCGCGGTATCACCTACCTGAATCACTTTCGCGGTGTAGTTAAAGACAGAAGCCGTTGCCCCGGTCGCGTCGTTATTCACATCGGTACCCGCATCCGGTATTGAACCATCGAAAATAACATCGCCTTTTGAGCCGTTATCATTGCTGACGATAATACCCACGTTGGTCGCATTGCCTGCGCCAGTCAGATCGTTCTTCAAGCGCTTGTTCGCGGCGTCTGTTGTCGTGCCGCTGAACTTGAGGTTGAGTTTAGCGACCAGCGGGTCACATTTTTTCACTTCAATCTTAAAGGCTTTTGAGGTGCCAACCGTACCGTCAGCGCCAAAATCCGAAGGATAGGTATCTGCGAAAGTGACGGTAGAAGAGTTAGTCCCTGTGCCATCAACGTTAATTTCGCAGGTATCGGCAACAATTTTCCCGGCGAAATTCACCGTACCGGAATCATTGGATGCAAATACAGGCAGAGACAGCGCGGCCATAATGCTTCCGGCTAATAACGAAGAAACAACGTACTTATTCATAATAATATCCTTATATTTGATGATAGAGGCATCCATTCTCGCTACAAATATTTTGCGTCAGAATGTTATCCAACATGTTACGCCATTGGCTCGAAAGAAATATTCTTTGAACCCGTGAATTTCTTGAGGAGATTACATCAGATTTTTCTTCATTATGTCCAGAGAGGGCAATGACTCGTGATACACTATTCATTCCAAGCGCATGTTTTAAATGAAAAATAGATAAACTTAAAAATTCTTAATTTGAGATTTAATTTTTTTAATAAATTACAAAGTGTAAAAGGCAAAAAAAAGCCGCTTAAATATAAAGCGGCTTTTTTATTCAGGAAATTAATTAGTTCCCGCCAAACATGTCCTTGATCCAGCCGGCGACGCCATCGCTGTCTTTCTTCTCGTTCTGCTGCTGGGCCGGTTGTTGCTGCGGCTGCTGCGGCTGAGAAGATTGATCGAACGGGTTACCCGTTGGCTGTTCAGGCTGGCTCTGCTGGCACAGTGAGTCCGGGTTGGTCGTCCAGACCGGCAGGGTACGCATCCCGCCGCCGCAGACAAAGTTACCGGAACCATCCACGCCCATATCGACGATATCTTCCGGCGCGACCAGATTCAGCGGCACAGGAGACTGGTTCGCCAGGTAGCGCTGGTAAATCGACATCGCCCCGCTCGCCCCGTACAGTTTGGTCGGCTGGTTGTTGTCACGGCCTACCCAGGTGATCACCACTTCACGGCCATCAATACCGGCAAACCATGTATCGACGTTGTTGTTGGTGGTCCCGGTTTTACCCGCCAGATGCAGACCTGGATACTTCGCCCCCAGCTGGCGACCGGTGCCGCGCTGCACAACCTGCTGCATCGTCCACAGCGTCATATAGGCCGCCTGCGCAGGAACGGCACGTTCAGCCTGCGGGAAGCTCTGATACAGCACGGAGCCATCTTCGGCAATCACCGAACGCAGGGCAGAGAGCGGTGCGCGGTTCCCGCCGCTGGCAATGGTCTGGAATGCCTGCGCCACTTCGATCGGCGTCAGGTTAAGCGCCCCCAGAATCATCGCCGGAACAGGGTGCAGCTGATCTTTTGGTACGCCCAGCTTCTGCCAGGTGTCGACAATGGCCGGCAGACCCAGCGCCATACCGAGGTTAACCGTGGGTACGTTCATGGAGCGGGTTAACGCATCCACCAGCATCACCTGACCGCTGAACTGTTTATCATCGTTCTGCGGTGACCAGACCTGGCCGTTAGGCTGACGCAGGGAGATTGGCGCATCGGCAATCCAGGTGTTCAGTCGATACAGATTCGGCTGGCTCAGCGCGGTGAGATAGGTCGCCGGTTTTGCCAGAGAACCAATCGAACGACGCGCCTGCATTGCACGGTTGTAGCCCGCATACTGCGGCTCGGCGCCGCCCACCATCGCGCGCACTTCGCCGGTGTTACGGTCAACCACCACCATCGCGGTTTCCAGATCGCTCAGCTTGCGCTGTTTCTTCAGCGCCGGGATCCCTTCAACTGCCGCTTTTTCTGCTGCGTCCTGGGCTACCGAGTCAAAGGTGGTGAAGATCTTCACGCCGGAGAGATCTTTGACCTTATCCCCGAGCTTGCTTTGCAGCTCCTGACGCACCATCTGCATGAAGGCAGGCTGCGGTGAGATCACTCCACCGCGCGGCTGCACGCCCAGCGGACGTGCGCTCAGCATGTCGTACAGTTCCTGGTCAATCACCTGCTGCTGTTGCAGCAGACGCAGCACCAGGTTACGACGCTCCAGCGCCAGTTTCGGGTTGCGCCACGGGTTGTAAATCGACGCCCCTTTCACCATGCCCACCAGCAGCGCCTGCTGGTCAAGGCTGAGCTCTTCCACCGGACGGCCAAAGTAGTACAGGCTCGCCAGCGGGAAGCCACGGATTTCGTTATCGCCGCTCTGGCCGAGGTACACCTCGTTCATGTACAGCTCAAGGATACGATCCTTGCTGTAGCGCGCGTCCATCAGCACGGCCATGTATGCTTCGTTGGCTTTACGCCAGTAAGAACGCTCGCTGGAGAGGAACAGGTTCTTCACCAGCTGCTGGGTCAGCGTACTTGCCCCCTGCACGGTACGGCCCGCAGTCAGGTTCGCCAGTACCGCACGGCCGATGGAGTAGAGGCTGATGCCATCATGCTCGTAGAAGTGGCGGTCTTCGGTTGCCAGCAGGGTATCCACCAGCAGGTCCGGGAAGCCGTTGCGGGCGACGAACAGACGCTGTTCGCCGTTCGCCGACGACAGCATAGTGATCAGGCGCGGATCGAGACGGAAGAAACCGAACTGGCGGTTATTGTCCATGTTCTCGATGGTTTCCAGCCGATCGCCGTCAAAGGTCAGACGCGCGCGCACCTGCCCCTCTTTGCTGTCCGGGAAGTCAAACGGACGACGGATCATCTCAATGCTTTTCGCCTGCACCGTAAATTCACCAGGACGCGTCATCTTCGTGACCTGACGATACTGCGTAGCCTGCAGCAGCTTCACCATCTCGTTCTTGCTGATGGACATATCCGGCTCAAGGTTCACCATACGGCCATAGACCGCCGCAGGCAGCTGCCAGACTTTGCCGTCAATACGGCTGCGGATCTTTTGGTCCAGATAAACGCCGTAGATCGCGATCAGCACGACAAAAACAATAAACAGCTTCAGCAGCAGCCAGAACCAGCCGCGCTTGCCCCGAGGCTTACGCCCTTTGCCTTTTCCTTTACGCGGCATCGGTTCTTCATCCTCATAATCGTCTTCATAGTCATCGTCATAGTCCTCATCTCTGAGGCGACGACGGCTTACCTTTTCTTTCGCCGGACGCGCGGGCTTTCCCTTACGTCCTATTGGCTCGCGGTCATTCCCCGCCATGCTTTTTCTCCGCAACTTTCAGGCGCAAAGGCCAGATTTTCTTTTCTTCCACAGGCCTGTGAAAGAAGAAATCTCTCAAAATAAACAGCAAGACTTTCCTGTCAGGAAAGTCTTTAGTGTTTTCTCCCTCTCCCCGTGGGAGAGGGCCGGGGTGAGGGCATCAGACCGCACTCATCTAGCCGCACTCCCCTTTCACGAATACTTCTTCGTGCGCCGCGTTGGCGCCGTATTCGCCGGATCGTCCGGCCAGACGTGTTTGGGGTAGCGCCCTTTCATCTCTTTCTGCACTTCACGGTAGCTTCCCGCCCAGAACGCCCCCAGATCGCGGGTGATCTGCAACGGGCGATGCGCAGGCGAGAGCAGCTCAAGCACCAACGGCATCCGCCCTTCCGCAATAGACGGCGTGGTTGCCTCACCAAACATCTCCTGCATCCGAACCGCCAGCACCGGAGGATTATCCTCATGATAACGAATGGCAATCCGGCTCCCGGTGGGCACAGTGTAATGCCCAGGAAGCTCACTATCCAGACGTTGACGTAATGACCAGTCCAGTAAATTCTGTAACGCGGTCTTAACATCAAGCGCCTTAAGGGCGCGCAGAGAGTGCACGCCGCTCATTTGTGGCAATAACCAGTGCTCCAGCGTGGCCAGCAGCGTCTCATCATCCACCGCTGGCCAGCCGTACTCCGGCAGCCAACGCGCGGCGCAGTGCAGACGAATGCGATACTGTTCGGCCTCCGGCGTCCAGTTCAGCACGCCCAGCCCTTTTTCCCGGATGCCGTTCAGCATTGCCTGGTGTAACTCTTCTTCCGACGGCTTCGCCAGCGGTTTCGTCCCGAGGATCAGTTTGCCAATCTGGCTACGGCGAAACGCCTTTAGCGTCCCCTGGGCCTCATCCCATTCCACGATGTCCGATTGCTGGAGCAGCTGCGGGCAGGTACGCGTCAGGACATCTATGTCCACGGCAATCGCCTGTAAAATACGGGCATCAGGAGACTGGCTGCCCTGCAGCAGGAGCGGCGCGATCAGCCATTCATGCCGCGTCAGGGCATCATCGCTGTCCAGCATCGCCCCCATGCCGTTTGCCAGCTGGTAGCGACCATCCAGCCCGCGGCGGCGCGCAATCCTGTCCGGGAAGGCCAGCGCCAGCAGGGAGGCAATCTTATCGCCGTCGGGTGAACCGCCCCGGCAGTTCAGGCGTTTGCACAGCTGCTGCGCCCGCTGCTGCCAGTTTCCCTGATTGCGCGAAAACGCCTGCCCCAGATCGCTGCTGCCTCCACGCGGCGGCTCCTCAAGAATAGCCGCCAGTTTCGCCGCCGTGGCAGTTTCATCTTCGCCCTGCGCGGCAACCAGCATCGCCGCCAGACGCGGATCGTTGCCCAGCGCCGCCATTTTCTGACCGCGCGCCGTCAGACGTTCATCTTCCAGCGCGCCAAGCTGGGTTAGCAGGCTGCGCGCGGCGGCGAGATTCACGACTGGTGGCGGATTAAGCCAGGTGAGCTGTTCAGGGTTCGGGCAGCCCCACTGCAGGAGATCCATCACCAGCCCGGAGAGATCGCTTTGTAAAATCTCCGGCGTGCTTTGCTGTGCCGCGCGTTCAGCCTGCTCCGCGCTGGTCAAATGCAGGCAAATTCCCGGCTCAAGACGCCCCGCACGGCCCGCGCGCTGCACCATTGACGCCTGGCTGATGCGCTGCGTCAGCAGTTTCGTCAGCCCGGTGCGCGGATCAAAGCTCGCCACCCTCTCCTGCGCGCTATCCACCACCAGGCGAATGCCTTCGATGGTCAAACTGGTTTCGGCAATGTTGGTTGCCAGCACCACTTTACGCTGCCCCGCCGGGGCGGGAAGGATGGCTTTACGCTGCTCGGTCAACGGCAGGGCGCCATAGAGCGGGCAAAGCAGTACGTCACTGCCCACCCTGGAGGCCAGCCGCTCCTGCACGCGCTGAATCTCCCCCACGCCGGGCAAAAACAGCAGCAGCGAACCGGGCTCCTGGCGAAGAAGGTCAGCAGTGGCAACAGCCACCGCTTCGTCAAAGCGCTGATGAGCAGGAAGCGGCTGATAGCGCCGCTCAACAGGAAATGCCCGCCCTTCTGAGCTGATGACCGGCGCATCGGGTAATACCTGTCGTAGCCGCTCGTTATCCAGCGTCGCCGACATAATCAGCAGCCGCAGATCGTCGCGCAGCCCCTGCTGAACGTCGAGCAACAGCGCGAGGGCCAGATCGGCCTGCAGGCTGCGCTCGTGGAATTCATCCAGGATCACCAGCCCGACGCCGTTCAGCTCCGGGTCGTTTTGCAGCATGCGGGTGAGAATGCCCTCGGTGACCACCTCAAGACGCGTGGACGGGCCGACGCAGGTTTCGGCGCGCATCCGGTAGCCTACCGTTTCACCCGGTTTTTCATTCAGCAGTTCCGCCAGGCGCTGCGCTACGTTGCGCGCGGCCAGCCTGCGCGGCTCCAGCAGGATGATTTTTCCGGCAATCTTCCCCTCTTTGAGGATCTGCAACGGCAGCCAGGTAGATTTACCCGCCCCCGTAGGCGCGTTAAGCAAAACCTGCGGGGCATGTTGTAAGGCAGCGAGAAGCTCAGGAAGGACGACGGCGACCGGCAATGAGGACACTAACAGCTCCAGAGGGTTAACATTAGTCGGCGTACATTGTAGCATCGGCGCATATCATTACCGAGTCCCCCCGTATGTCTGAGTCGAAACGGCTGTTTTTTGCCATTGAATTGCCCACTACCCTACAGCGGCAAATCGTTCGCTGGCGCGCGGAACATTTTCCGCCGGAAGCGGGCCGGCCCGTTGCGGCGGCAAACCTGCACCTGACGCTGGCCTTTTTGGGTGACGTGAGCGCCGAAAAACAGCGGGCGTTAGCCGCCATGGCCGGGCGAATTTCTCAGCCACCGTTCACGCTGCATCTCGACGACGCGGGTCAGTGGCTGCGTTCGCGCGTCGTCTGGCTGGGCACGCGCCAGCCGCCGCGCGGGTTGTTACAGCTCGCCAATATGCTTCGCGCGCAGGCAGCGCGCAGCGGCTGTTACCAAAGCCCGCAGCCGTTTCATCCGCACATCACGTTGCTGCGCGATGCCGGTCAGGCCGTTGCCATTCCGCCACCGGGCTTTCGCTGGGCTTTTCCGGTAAATGAATTCGCGCTTTATGAATCCGTCTTTGCACAGGGACGCACCCGCTACAAGCCTCTACAGCGCTGGACGCTGGGCGACACCACAAGGAACTCTGATGAAGTTTAGTCCTGCACTCCAGTCCGCCACGCTGATCCAACGCTACAAACGCTTCCTCGCGGACGTGGTGACGCCGGAAGGCGAAGAGCTTACCCTGCACTGCCCCAACACCGGCGCAATGACCGGATGCGCCGCGCCGGGTGACACGGTCTGGTATTCCACTTCAGAAAATACTAAACGCAAATATCCCCATACCTGGGAAATAACCGAAACGCAAAACGGGGCGTTTATTTGTGTTAATACCCTGCGTGCAAATCAGCTGGTTAAGGAAGCGCTGACTAATGGCACCATTCCCGAACTGGTGGGTTACGGTACGCATAAAACAGAAGTGAAATATGGCGATGAAGGCAGCAGAATTGACTTCATGTTACAGGCGGAAGACCGGCCTGAGTGCTATATTGAAGTAAAATCAGTGACGTTAGCGGAACAGGAAAATGGCTTCTTTCCGGATGCGGTAACGCTACGCGGGCAGAAGCATCTGCGAGAGCTAATGAGTGTTGCGGCGGCGGGCAAACGCGCCGTATTGCTGTTTGCGGTGTTGCATACAGCGATTGAACGGTTTTCCCCTGCCCGCCATATCGATCCTAAATACGCACAACTGTTGAATGAGGCACAAAAGCAGGGGGTAGAGGTTTTAGCTTATAAAGCGGAACTTTCTGCCGATAATATGACTCTGAGATCGTCTCTTCCCATTGTCTTATAAGGGATTAGACGATTGATGAATAAGTGTTCTGGCCGCGTGCGCAAATACGCTTTTCCTCACAGGCTTGTCAAGTGTTACGTTTAGATAATTGCCATACGGAAAAGCATCTGCTATTTATAGCGACCTGATTTTTCCCCCAACACGGGGATCGATAGTGCGTGTTAAGGAGAAGCAACATGCAAGAAGGGCAAAACCGTAAAACATCGTCCCTGAGTATTCTCGCCATCGCTGGGGTGGAGCCGTATCAAGAGAAGCCGGGCGAAGAGTATATGAACGAAGCCCAGCTGTCGCACTTCAAGCGTATTCTTGAAGCATGGCGTAATCAACTCAGGGATGAAGTGGATCGCACCGTTTCGCATATGCAGGATGAAGCTGCTAACTTCCCGGATCCGGTAGACCGTGCCGCTCAGGAAGAAGAGTTCAGCCTCGAACTGCGTAACCGTGACCGCGAACGCAAACTGATCAAAAAGATCGAGAAAACGCTGAAAAAAGTCGAAGACGAAGATTTTGGCTACTGCGAATCCTGCGGTGTTGAAATCGGTATTCGTCGCCTGGAAGCGCGTCCAACCGCCGATCTGTGCATCGACTGTAAAACGCTGGCCGAAATCCGCGAAAAACAGATGGCCGGCTAACGCCAGCGCTGTTTATACACTCCAAAGGCGGGAGTCTCTCCCGCCTTGTTACTGTTGATATGTCTGAATCACACTATATTGGGCGCTTCGCGCCATCTCCTTCCGGTGAATTACACTTCGGCTCATTAATTGCCGCGCTCGGCAGCTACCTGCAGGCTCGCGCCAGTCAGGGCAAATGGCTCGTCCGCATCGAAGATATTGACCCTCCGCGTGAAGTTCCCGGTGCTGCAGACACCATTCTGCGTCAGCTGGAACATTACGGTCTTCACTGGGACGGCGACGTTCTGTGGCAGTCACAGCGTCATGAAGCCTATCGGGAACGCCTGGCCTGGCTCAGCGCTCAGGGGCTCTCTTATAACTGCACCTGTACCCGCGCGCGTATTCAGGGCGTGGGAGGAGTTTATGACGGCCACTGCCGCACGCTGAATCTTCCCCCAGAAAATGCCGCCGTACGCTTGCTACAGCGTGCGCCAGTCACCCGCTTCCACGATCGGCTCTGCGGTGAGATTCAGGCGGAAAAACGTCTGGCATGTGAAGATTTTATTATTCATCGTCGTGATGGTCTGTTTGCGTATAACCTGGCGGTGGTCGTTGACGATCGTTTCCAGGGCGTCACGGAAATTGTGCGCGGGGCGGACCTGGTCGAACCGACCGTACGGCAAATCTCGCTTTATCATCAGTTTGGCTGGACGGCGCCGGATTACATTCATCTGCCGCTGGCGGTCAATGCGCAGGGCGTTAAGCTCTCCAAGCAGAACCACGCCCCGGCCCTGCCAGACGGCGATCCGCGTCCTGTTTTGATCGACGCGCTGCGATTTCTCAACCAGAATGTAACCAACGAATGGCAGGATCTGCGCATTGACGAACTGCTGAAAATGGCCGTTGCCAACTGGACGCTCGCGGCAGTGCCAAAAATCCAGCATTCTCAAATGCGTTGCGCTGAGCTATGATTAGCCGCTTTTTTCATAACAAAACACACTACGAGGTGTACCATTTTTACCCGAGTCGCTAATTTTTGCCGTAAAGTGCTAAGCCGCGAAGAGAGCATGGCGAACGACGCTATTGCACAGCCACACATGTCGGTTATTCCGCGTGAGCAGCACAATATTTCCCGCAAAGATATCAGTGAAAATGCCCTCAAGGTGCTCTATCGTCTGAATAAAGCGGGCTACGAGGCCTATCTCGTTGGCGGTGGGGTGCGTGATTTACTGCTGGGCAAAAAACCGAAAGATTTCGACGTGACGACCAGCGCCACGCCCGAGCAGGTGCGTAAATTATTCCGTAACTGCCGTCTCGTTGGCCGCCGTTTCCGTCTGGCTCACGTGATGTTTGGGCCGGAAATCATCGAAGTGGCGACCTTCCGCGGCCACCACGAAGCGGGCGCATCCGATCGCACCACGTCACAGCGCGGCCAGAACGGCATGCTGCTGCGCGACAATATCTTCGGCTCTATCGAAGAAGATGCCCAACGCCGCGACTTCACCATCAACAGCCTTTATTACAGCGTGGCGGATTTCACCGTGCGCGATTACGTCGGCGGCATGCAGGACCTGAAAGAGGGTCTGATCCGCCTGATCGGCACGCCGGAAACGCGCTATCGCGAAGATCCGGTGCGCATGCTGCGCGCCGTGCGTTTTGCCGCCAAGCTGAACATGCGCATCAGCCCGGAGACCGCAGAGCCGATCCCGCGTCTGGCGACGCTGATTAACGACGTGCCACCTGCCCGCCTGTTTGAAGAGGCGCTGAAGCTGCTGCAGGCCGGCTACGGGTTTGAAACCTACAATCTGCTGCGCGAATACAACCTGTTCCAGCCGCTGTTCCCGACCATTACCCGGTACTTCACCGAAAACGGTGACAGCCCAATGGAGCGCATGATTGCGCAGGTGCTGAAAAATACCGACACCCGCATCCATAACGATATGCGCGTGAACCCGGCGTTCCTGTTTGCGGCGATGTTCTGGTACCCGCTGCTGGAAACGGCTCAAAGAATCACCCAGGAGAGCGGCCTCGCCTATTACGATGCCTTTGCGCTGGCCGCGAACGACGTGCTGGACGAAGGGTGCCGCACGCTGGCAATCCCGAAACGTATTACCACGCTGGTGCGCGACATCTGGCAGCTTCAGCTGCGCATGTCCCGCCGCCAGGGCAAACGCGCCTGGAAGCTGATGGAGCATCCAAAGTTCCGCGCCGCCTTCGACCTGCTGTCGCTGCGTGCGGAAACTGAACGCAATCAGGAGCTGCAGCGCCTGGCGCAGTGGTGGGCTGAATTCCAGGTTTCCGCCCCGCCGGAGCAAAAAGATATGCTGACCGGGCTGGATGAAGAGCCAGCCCCGCGTCGCCGTCATCGTCGTCCGCGCAAACGCGCGCCGCGTCGTGAAGGTACGGCATGACACTCGCGTATATCGCCATCGGCAGCAATTTAGCCTCTCCGCTGGAGCAGGTTAACGCTGCCGTACAGGCGCTGGGCGAGATCCCGCAAAGCCGGATCGTGGCGGTATCCTCGTTTTACCGCACGCCGCCGCTCGGCCCGCAGGATCAGCCTGATTATCTGAACGCCGCCGTGGTGCTGGAA
Organism: Enterobacter nematophilus; assembly: GCF_026344075.1. NCBI lineage: Bacteria > Pseudomonadati > Pseudomonadota > Gammaproteobacteria > Enterobacterales > Enterobacteriaceae > Enterobacter > Enterobacter nematophilus. Next base: position 69,746 of record NZ_JAPKNE010000004.1, read on the forward strand.
ACGTCCCTCGATGCCGACACGCTGCTGGACAACACTCAGCGCATCGAACTGCAGCAGGGGCGGGTTCGCAAAGCCGAACGCTGGGGACCTCGCACGCTTGATCTTGATATTATGCTGTTCGGCCATGAGGTGATTAACACTGAACGCCTCACCGTACCGCATTACGACATGAAAAACCGTGGTTTTATGCTCTGGCCGCTCTTTGAAGTGGCACCCGATCTTACTTTCCCGGAAGGCATCCCGCTCAAGGCCGTTCTGGACAACCTCGGCGCGGAAAGACCCGCTCGCTGGTGAGCCTCTTCCCTCACCGGTTGACCTCAGAATAATTGTGGTTAATCGGTTGCCTAAAATCATTGTTCCCTCGAATGTTACTGTTAGAATGCGCAAAGATTCGCTTTTGGGCTATCAGGAAACAGTATGAAACCAACCACCATCTCCTTACTGCAGAAATGCAAACAGGAAAAAAAACGCTTCGCCACCATCACCGCGTATGACTACAGCTTCGCAAAACTGTTTGCTGAAGAGGGTATCAACGTCATGCTGGTCGGAGATTCGTTAGGGATGACGGTACAAGGACATGATTCCACCCTGCCGGTCACGGTCGAAGATATTGCATATCACACCCGTGCGGTGCGCCGCGGTGCGCCGACCTGCCTTCTGCTTTCCGACCTGCCGTTTATGGCCTACGCCACGCCAGAGCAGGCATTTGAAAATGCGGCGGCGGTGATGCGCGCGGGCGCTAACATGGTCAAAATTGAGGGCGGCGCCTGGCTGGTGGAGACGGTGAAAATGCTCACCGAGCGCGCCGTGCCGGTGTGCGGTCATTTGGGCCTGACCCCGCAGTCCGTCAACATCTTTGGCGGGTATAAGGTGCAGGGCCGCGGCGACGCAGCGCAGACGCTGTTTGAGGATGCCCTGGCGCTGGAAGCCGCCGGCGCACAGCTGCTGGTGCTGGAGTGCGTGCCGGTTGAGCTGGCGAAACGCATCACCGACGCGCTCTCCATTCCGGTGATTGGTATTGGCGCCGGCAATGTCACTGACGGGCAGATTCTGGTGATGCACGACGCCTTTGGTATTACCGGCGGGCATATCCCGAAATTTGCCAAAAATTTCCTCACTGAAGCGGGCGACATGCGCGCTGCGGTCAGGCAGTATATTGCCGACGTTGAATCCGGTGTTTACCCGGGTGAAGAACACAGTTTCCATTAAGGAGTCTCGTTGTGCTAATCATTGAAACCCTGCCGCTGCTTCGCCAGCATATTCGTCGCGCGCGTCAGGAAGGTAAACGTATCGCACTGGTCCCGACCATGGGTAACCTGCATGACGGCCATATGAAGCTGGTGGACGAAGCAAAAGCCCGCGCAGATATCGTGGTGGTCAGTATCTTCGTTAACCCTATGCAGTTTGACCGCGCCGACGATCTGGCGCGCTATCCGCGCACCCTGCAGGAAGATTGCGAGAAGCTTAAAAAGCGCCACGCGGACATCGTCTTCTCACCGGCCCCGGCGGATATCTACCCGCAGGGCACCGACGAAGCGACGTACGTTGATGTCCCCGGCATTTCTACCATGCTGGAAGGAGCAAGCCGTCCGGGCCACTTCCGCGGCGTCTCCACCATCGTCAGCAAGCTGTTTAACCTGGTGCAGCCGGACGTTGCCTGCTTCGGTGAGAAAGATTTCCAGCAGCTGGCGCTGATCCGCAAGATGGTTGCCGATATGGGATACGATATTGAGATCGTCGGCGTACCGATTGTGCGTGCGAAAGACGGTCTGGCGCTCAGCTCCCGCAACGGCTACCTGACCGCTGACCAGCGCAAGATCGCGCCGGGCTTAAGCAAGGTCATGAACGCCATGGCGGAACAGCTGCTGGCGAAAGAGCTGGCAGCAGAAGAGATCGTCGCCCTTGCAGAGCAGGCGCTGAACGACAAAGGCTTCCGCGCTGACGACATTCAAATCCGCGACGCTGATACCCTGCTTGAACTGACGCAGACCAGCAAACGCGCGGTAATTCTGGTGGCGGCATGGCTCGGCCAGGCACGCCTTATCGACAATAAAGTGGTTGAGCTGGCGTAGTTCTTCACCCTGGATAATTAAAGGTAAACGTAATGATTCGCAAAATGCTGCAAGGTAAGCTTCACCGTGTGAAAGTCACCCAGGCCGACCTGCACTATGAAGGCTCCTGCGCCATTGACCAGGATTTCCTCGACGCGGCGGGTATTCTTGAAAACGAAGCGATTGATATCTGGAACGTGAACAACGGCAAACGCTTCTCTACCTACGCCATCGCCGCCGAGCGCGGGTCCAAAATCATCTCCGTTAACGGCGCGGCGGCGCACTGTGCGGACGTGGGTGATATCGTGATCATCGCCAGCTTCGTGATGATGTCTGACGAAGAAGCGCGTCGCTGGCAGCCAAAAGTGGCCTATTTTGAAGGCGACAACGACATGAAGCGCACTGCGAAGGCGATTCCTGTTCAGGTAGCCTGAATCTCTATTGGGCTGGATAATTTATTCAGCCCAACAATTCACATGAATTATACCCCTCCCACATTAATTTAACTTACATTCAGAAACATACCTCTATTAATCATTCGCTTCCCGTATTAAACAACCCCTTATCTTGCTTTTTTCCAACGTGAATCATATCCTCACCAAATACATCAAAATAAAATACGCATAAAAATTCATGAGCAAATATCGCTTCACTCACAATTATTTCTTGCGTAATGTTTACTAACAAAACCACACTTCCTTCAGGCAAATCGAACATCGCACGAAATTACTAGCTGATATTAAAGAGATTTTCCGCAAGACTAATTATCTTCAACATCATCAAAAATAACTTCAGTTAAACTACAAAATCATTCAAGCACTTCTTAATATATTTTGCCTAAAAAGAATATTATATTCACCTCGCTTTATCTCTAAGCGCGAAAAATTAAGCTTTTTTCTAATAACGAATAAATGGATGTTATAGATATGTTTAAGAAAACTATTCTGGCTACTGCTGTAGCTGTAATGGCAATGGGTTCTGTATCAGTAATGGCTGCGGATGTTGGCCTGATCACCTTTGATGGCGCAGTAACGGATACCACCTGCGTTGTTACTACCAATAACGGCGTAGAAGCAAACAACGTTACCGTTACCCTGCCAGTTGTAAAAGTATCTGATGTTGAAGGCACCACTGTTGATAAAGGTGTTGGTTCTAAAGAGTTCGAACTTCACCTGAGCGAGTGCCCGGATACCCTGACCAAAGCGACGGCGACCTTCTCCTCTCAGCAGTTCGCTGAACTGACCAACGGTACTCTGAAAGCTGACCCAACTGTAGCGGGTCACGCTGACAACGTTAGCCTGGCGCTCTATAACAACACTTCTGCAAGCTCCGATCGCGTTCTGATCGGCCAGCCAGGTAACGACACTCAGGAAGCTACTCTGACTTCAGGCGAAGGCACCCTGGCTTACCGCGTTGCGTACGTTCCAAGCGCTGACTGGGTGAAAGGCACCAATGATGTTTCTTCTGGTAAGGTCAGCAGCAACGTTACCTTCACCATGAGCTACAAATAATCAATTGATTAATTAATACATGCGCTCACGGATGAGGTGGGCGCATTTTTTGTTTAAGGATGAATATTATGCGCCCGTTTAAAAAAACTCTTGCTGCTCTGTTATTGAGCACCACTTGCTGTTTTTCTTATTCCGCTTTAGCGGATATCGTTATTTCTGGCACTCGGGTTATTTACCCTGAGACCGCAAAAGATGTGACGGTAAAAATGGAAAACAGGGGTAACAAACCCCTGCTGGTACAGACCTGGCTTGATGATGGCCGTGACGAAGTTAACCCGCAAGAATTAAAACTTCCTTTTATTGTAACACCACCTGTTTCACGCGTTGACGCGGCAAAAGGCCAGACGGTTCGTATTACCTGGCTGGGCCAACCTATGCCGAAAGACAGAGAATCCCTTTACTGGTTCAACGTGCTTGAAATTCCACCAAAAGCGAAAGGCGGTGATGCGCAAAACTTATTGCAGCTGGCATTCCGTACCCGCATAAAAATGTTCTTCCGTCCTAAAGGTCTGACCGGAGATGCCTCTATTGCTGCTGGCCAGCTGAAATGGACACAAAGTAATGCGTCGTTAATTGCCCGTAATGATTCGCCTTATTACGTGTCATTAGCGAAATTAGAGGCCACCGTCGGCGGTAAAAAAATTAATATTGAACCTCATTATATTGCGCCATTTGACAGCCAGACCTATCAGGTAAAAGAAGCTGCAAGCGCACGTATTTCCAAAGTCATGTACAACACAATCAATGACTTTGGTGGTTCAGAGCCGCATGAAGCGCAAATAAATTAAATAAATAACAGCAACCAACTTTCGCAGCTAACGGACTAGTGATAGCAATGTTTCTTCGCCCATCTTTTCTTTGCCTTGCCATTTGCGCAGCCTTGCAAACATCGGCCCTGGCTGCCGATGCTTCAGCTTCAACCTCTTCTAATGAAGAGGTTGAATTCAACGATCAGTTTCTGTTTAACACAGGGACGAATATCGACGTAAGCCGCTTTTCTCGCGGGAACCCCGTGGTGCCTGGCACCTTTAAAACGCAGATATTGCTTAACGGCCAGAAGAAACTGTTGACGGATTTTACCTTTAAAGAAAATGGTACAACACGTGCCACACCTTGCTTTACGCCTAAAATTTTGCTGCAAGTTGGCATCAAAGCTGAGCCTTTAAAAGACGCCCTTAGCAAAGAAGAAGATGGCCATGAAATCTGCGTATCACTCAATGACCAACTGTCTGGTTCTTCATGGGACTTCGATGCGAGCACGCAGGAGCTGAGCCTTAGCGTGCCTCAGATTTATGTTGAGCGCCACCCGGGTGGTTATGTTGATCCTTCTCTTTGGGAGGATGGTATCACCGCGGGCATACTTTCTTATGATCTTAACGCGTGGCATTCAGATAGTGCCTACGGTTCAGAAGATACTGCCTATGCGGGCCTGAAGTATGGGCTGAATATGGGGCCATGGCGTTTACGCTCTCGCGGCACCCTCAACTGGTCTGAGGATGAAGGCACTGACTATAGCAGCCAGGAAGCCTACCTTCAGCGTGATGTTACTGCTCTGCGCGCTCAGCTGTTGTTAGGGGATTCCTATACCCGTGGCGACACATTTAACGCCATCAACCTGCGTGGTGTGCGTATGTACAACGACGACCGTATGCTGCCAGGCGGTGTCTCGACCTATGCCCCAACCATCCGCGGCGTTGCAAAAACTAACGCAAAAGTGACCATATCCCAAAATGGCAACAAGATTTATGAAAGTACCGTACCGCCTGGCGCATTTGAGATCGACGACCTCAGCACCACCGGTTACGGCAGCGATCTGATCGTCACCATCGAAGAGTCTGATGGTAGCCAGCGTAATTTCTCTGTGCCTTACTCTTCGGTGAGCCAAATGCTGCGCCCCGGCTATGGACGTTGGGACATTGGCGCTGGCGAGCTTAATGACAATGGTCTGAAAGACAAACCACGCGTTGCTTATCTTACTGGCTATTATGGCCTGAGCAATACCTTCACCGGCTACGCCGGGATGCAGTATATGGACACAGATTATTTATCTGGCCTGCTGGGTATTGCCATGAACACGGGAATAGGTGCGTTTGCACTTGACGTCACCCATTCTGATGCCGATGTAGACGGAGTGGGAAGACTGACCGGGCAAAGTTATCGTCTTTCCTGGAGTAAGTTACTGAGTGATACCAACACCTCATTCAACGTCGCGGCCTATCGCTTCTCGACGGAAGATTACCTGACGCTGAACGACGCAGCCTCTCTTTCAGAGGATATTAAATACCGGGATACCTCACGTAACCCAGATCACACGAGTGAAGACGTCTATAACCGTTTCCAGCGTATGAAAAACCAGGTTCAGGTTAACGTAAGTCAGCCGCTTACCGTCGGTAAGGATGATTACGGCTCTCTGTACGTTAACGGAAGCTGGCAGGATTACTGGACGGAGTCGAGCTCAACATCACAGTATTCCATGGGCTACAACAACTCGTTCTGGCTAGGTAGTTACAGTATCTCACTGCAGCGAAGCTATGACGAATACGGCGAGAAGGATGACAGCCTTTATTTAAGCCTGAACATCCCGCTGGAGAATCTGCTGGGTAATAACAAACACCCGGGTGGCTTCTCAAGCGTCAATATGAGCGTGAACTCTGACTTTAAAGACAGCACGACATTCAATACCAGTGCAAACGGCAACTCAGAAGACTATCGCTTTAACTACAGCGTGAACGCCAGCACTAACCACTCTGACAGCGGAGACCTGAATCAAATTGGCGGTTACGGCAGCTACAACAGCCAGTATGGGCCGTTGAGCCTTTCAGCATCAGCGAGCGATGACAACAGTCGCCAGTATTCATTGAGCTACAGCGGCGGCATGCTGGTCCACTCCGGCGGCATTACGCTTGCGCCAGGCAGTATTGGCGATACGGATACGTTGGCGCTGGTAAACGCACCGGGCGCCAAGGGCGCGCATCTCAGCATTGGTGATGGCGTCATCGGTAGTTCTGGCTATGCCATCATGCCTTATCTCACCGCATACCGTGAAAACACGGTGGGTATTGATATTTCAGAAATGGACGCGGACGTTGAAGTCAAAAGTACCAGTACGGTGGCTGTGCCTCGTAGCGGGGCCATTCTTCGCGTCGATTTTGAGACCGATCAGGGTCGTTCACTGCTGCTCGAACTGCATCGTTCAGATAACAGCTTTATTCCACTCGGAGCAGATGTGCTTAACGAAAAAGGTGAATCTGTTGGCTCCGTCGGTCAGGCAGGTCAGGCCTATGTCCGTGGTGTAGAGGAGAGCGGTAAATTGCGTGTGGTTTGGGGGAGTGAGGCAGGCAGCTCATGCACCGTTAATTATCACATTACGCCATCCGCTCAGAAAGTCGGGCTGACCACGCTGCTTAACAATCAAACATGCCAAATGTAATTTTTTTATACAGGGAGTTATTTTAATGAAGAAAGTTTTATCACTCGCACCGCTCAGCGCATTGCTGATCATGACATTGCAGTCGCCAGCGCAGGCTGTCGATCTTGACGTCAGCTTCACAGCCTCACTGCGTGAAACCACCTGTGACATGAAAATCGAAGGGGGTACGGGTAATGGCACCAACAATACTATTCCAATCGGTACGGGCGGGAAAACCAACCTGGGTGATATTATGAGTGGCTCAGATGCTGCCAGCACCCAGTTCAAGCTGAAAATTACTGAGTGCCCGAGCAGCCTTGCTGCGCTAAAAACGACAATCACAGGCACTGCATCGGGTTATGTCGATACCGTCATAATCAACGCCGCATCATCTTCTCCATCAGATTATCTGGGCGTCAGTATTGCTCGTGTCTCAGCACCGGATGCGCCTTTTGTAATTAACTCGACTGACGATACAAAACGTCTGGTCTGGACAACTTCAGAAATTAGCAGCAAAGAGGTTCCTCTTATTGCTCGCATAGTCGAAACCCAGGCAGGGAAAGCAACAGCGGGTAATTTTAGCGCCACGGCAACTTTTAACTTTGTCTACGAATAAGCGGAAGGAAACGCACTAATGAAAATGACATCCTCCACATTGATTGCTCTGGCTGTTTCTGCCGGCATGTTTACCAGCGCGGCCAGCGCCATTACCGGCACCACAAGCGTATCAGGAACGTTTACCTCAACGGTAGAAGTTGGCACATGTACGGCGCAGGTACAAAACGCTGCCGGCACCGCGATCAGCACGCTGGCTTTTGGCGACGTGTATAAATCTGACCTGACGGCGCAAAGTCGCAGTGAACCTTTCAAAATTGCCTTTAGCGGCTGCGCTGGCGTTAAATCTGCTTCAGTAGAGACAACAAAAGGGACGGGCGGTAACTGTTCTGGCGATGCAAAAGATGGCGACTCTTTCGATGCAGGCAATGCAGCGGCATTTGAGGTCTGGAAAGGAACAGCAGGCAGCGGCACGCTCTTAAGCTGTAAAACAACCTCGAAGCAAAACGTCACCATCAGCAGTGGCACAGGAACGATGGACTTAGCTGCCCGTATTGTCATTGCGAAAGGAAAGACCATCAGCAATGTCACGACAGGTAACGTCAGTGCACCAGTCACCTTTGTTGTAACTTATCAGTAAGTAATGTAGACGGGGCAGCCATGTTGCGAAATATAAAAAATAATAGCCTGAAAAGATTCACACTCTTGGCAGGGCTACTCAGTTGGCATTGGTCTGCCCCATGCCTGGCAGAAGAACCAGGCATGGATATTACGCTTAATGCCAACATTATTGAAAACACATGTCAGGTATCCATTTCCGGTGACGGTAAAGTACATTTACCAACGGTGGGAAAGTCATGGTTTTATAATTCAGACGGCAGTACGCGACTGCAACCAACGGATGCTGCATCAGGCACCGAGTTTAAGGTAAAAGTGGAAGAGTGTGCGGGTGGTGCCGAAGCCATTACAAAGCTTATTTTTAGCTTTCAGCCGCAAAGTAAAACTTGGCCAACGGGATCTCACCAGGTCTTTATTAACGAGACCAGCGTGGCTGAAGGCGGTGCGGATAACACGGGCGTGGTTATCTTTTCAAAGGCATTGAATACCAACGTCTTAAATTCGGATGGAACCTCCAGCGTTGCGCTTGATACCAATACCGATGACTGGGCAAAAGAATACCCATTCTACGCGCGCCTGCAAAATACCGGTACGGTCACGGCAGGTAAAGTCACAAGCAGAGTTATCGTTAACGCAACCTATAAATAGAGTAGAAAAGGAAATTACTCATGAATAAAAAGGGATATCAGCATTGCCACGTCATTATAAAGATGATGACGGCACTCCTGTTTTTGACTTACGCCAGTGCTTCTCTGGCTGGTGAATGTCACTTTGGCGCTTATGGCGAAGGCGGTTCGTCGACCATTATCAACGGTTCCTCAGGTACGCCGGTCTATTTCAACACGTTCGCAGGATATTCAGGCATGATGGAGATTGGTGAGGTGTATGACGCCTCCCTCACGCCTGCACTTTGGTCCGAATGCGATCCCGGTGACGATGGCGACACGATGGAAAACATCACCTACGATAATAAAGGTGCTGATAACGATACCGCTGTGTGGCCGACGAATATCACGGGAATTTATTATGCGGTGCGGGTCTACAGCGATAATAACCCCGGAGCCTGGTTCTCCCCCACCCTTGGAAGATGGGAATCGCTGGGCGTTCATGCGCCGAATGTAAGCCATAACTGGAAAATTCAGATTAAGCTCTACCAGAACAACGGTGAGTTTACGGGCAACATGAATGGCGCAACGAAAATTACCCCTAAAGCCTCTGCACGCATTGGGGGGATGTCAATCGGTAACCATACCGACAGTAACAACAAGCCCTGGTATTTCGATGTCACCACGTCGAGTTTCAGTATTCCGGTATCAGCTTCCACCTGTAAGGTCGCGACCGTTAACAACGGCACAAATAACGTCGACTTCGGCGAAGCGATGTTCTCTTCTATCAGGCAAGGTTTTTTCCCATACAAGGCTTTCAACCTACAACTTCAGGGCTGTAATAACGTTGGTGCCGTTAAGCTCAAAGTGAGCTCTGCCGTTACAGGCAGTGATAAAAGTCTGCTTGGAAATACACTGACTTCCAATGCAGCTAAAGGACTTCAAATATCACTTTGGGCACGGTTCACAACAGAGCCAACTTCGGGACTGGTGGTTAACGACGGTGCCTATGCGTACACATCGCTTGAGGGATTCCGTGACGATTCAGATAATTGGTACCAGGTAGGTACGAACTCATCAGTAAATTTACCATTTATGGCTGATATGGGCAGAAACTATAACGAACCACTTACAGCCGGTAATTATAAAGGCGTTGCGACCTTCTCGATAAATTACTACTAACCTACCCCTGCGGCTGATTGCTGATCAGCCGCGACATGGTCTCCAGCGAATCCGTTCTTAAGATATACAGGCGCTTCAGTAAGAACGGATTATCCCCCGGCTTCACCTTCCCTTTCACCGTCGTCACCGCCAGATGAAAACCGGCATCGTTCGCCGCCTTGATCGCTTTATTATCGTAGCCGCCGAACGGATACGAAAGATACAGCACGCGCGGGTTGAACTGCGCCAGGGCGCGGCGAGAACGCTCAAAATCAAACAGGATCACATGATAGCTGCGGCTCAGTAGGATCGGGTGTTTATACCCGTCCACGCGGTGCAGGAAGTGAGTGTGAGACTGAATGTCGAACACATCCTGAATGCCTTTGATTTCCTGAACGCTCATAAACTGCAGCGATTTCGGGTCCCACTTTTGCGGATGGCCTTTAATACGCGACGAAATGATAAACGCCGTCGCGTTGAAGCCGTACTCTTTCAACACAGGATACGCGTAGCGGCTCACCGACTTCAGGCCGTCGTCAAACGTAATCACTACCGCCTTCGCGGGCAGGTTCATCCTGTTACGCACGTAGCCTTCCAGCTGGTACATCGTCAGCGTGGTGTAACCCTGGTCGCGAAGCCAGGTCATCTGGTTGCTGAACGCGCGCACGCTGGTGGTGGTGGAGGTATGACGAAAACGGGTGTTCTCCTCATCGCGCAGGATATGGTGGTAGGTCAGAACCGGAATGCCGTTATCTTCCTGCGCATCCAGGCTGCTGATCCACGCCAGGCGATTGCCGATGCGGATCTGATACCAGGTCTGATTCAGACGGTCTTTAAGTTTGTTCAGAATGGGATAACGCAGGTTGGCGCTAAGGGTACCAAAGGGCGCGCTTCCGCTGCTGGGCGCGTTATAGACGGGCGTATCTTTCCAGGTGATGAGGTTCTGGTTACTGAGCGGCTTGTTCAGATCGCCCAGGCTGTCCTCAACGCGCTGCTTGCCCTGCACTTTCTCCAGATGCTCTTTATCGATAAATCCCGTGCCGAATCCGAAGCGAAATTCATAATAATCCGCCGCGGCGGGAAAGACCGCGAGGATCTGCCCGGCGCGGATATTGCCCACGTTAACCACGGAGTTACCCACCTGAGCCCAGATGGCCGCATCCTCAGTGGTTTGCATATATTGAGCAGGAAGCCCTTGCTGACTTATCAGGCTGGCAGACGCCCCGCCGGAAACCAGCAGCAAAAGGAGAAAGATAACGCGCATGAACATAGGATATAAATCGACACGGGAAATCAGTCGCCATTGTAGCAAAAGCGACATCAATACCAATGTTTAATGCTTATACAGATCGTGAAGCAGAACGAAAGGCGGGTTCTTCTGCTGCTGATGCCACAGGCTGCTCACTTCCGGCGATCCCTGCGCCACAATGGTATTTCGAAATTCAGCACTGCTTAATGAGGCGCGAAAAGGATACAGGGTTTCGAGTAAAGGCAGGCTGATACCGGAGATCACTTCACAATTATTATGCTTGTGGCTCAGCAGCGCCGCGGCCCGGTAAGGCGCAGCACCGGATTTATCGGTAAGAAAAATCACGCCATCACCGGTGTCCGTTTCATGCAGGGCATCGCACATCATCCGGCTGAGCATGTTGGTGCTGAGCCCACGCCAGTAGTTTACCGCGCGGCACTGAGCCAGTGGGCTATACTTTTTTTCCAGATGCTCAATCAGCTTCTGAGCTTCGTTATCATGACAGGTTATAACCCAACCAAGCATCTGACCTCTCCTTTTATTGGGTGAAAAAGTATAACGGCTTAAAAGGAGGTTAAGCGTGACAACGATCAAACTAAAAACATTAAAATTACACTATTAACCTTTAAGTATAAGTAACTTTACCAGCCAAATATTAAGTGAAAATGTTATAACGTCATTTATAAACAAGGTGAAGAGAATGGAACATACTACAGAAAATTTTGATTTAAAAATAATGGGTGGACGTACACAGGTCGGTATGTCCTGGGCTAATAATGAAAGAAAACTTGTCGCATTAGATAAAAATACTCTGGAACCTGTAGTCGTTGATTGGTGTTATGAAGATGCCCCTGATGATATATTTACTGGTAGTATGTTTGCCGATACAAAACCGACGAAAAGATTGTTAGTAAACTCGGAACTCTATGTACGAGGTAGTTTGGTAAATATAAGTAATATCGGCGGTGCAGGATCTTCTTTCGCAGCCATTCAGGATAATGGCAAGGTGGTGGCATGGGGGTTACCAGGAGAAGCTGACGCCACGCCAACCAGTGACCGTAATCATGATGTTAAGGTTGTTTATGGCTCTGATGATACGTCAGTTGGTATTAATAACCTCAATCAAATTTTTGTATGGGGAAAAACGTCTGACGACCCCATACCGGATGATGTGGCCGCGCTGAATGATGTCAGCGTCGTTAAATGTCTCACTACATGGAGCGATGGCAAACGGGCATTCCTCGCATTGCGAGAAAATAAGCAAATTGTACAGTGGAGCGATCCTGGTTATCAGTGGCCTATGCCCGAGCAGATTGCAGAAATGGCTGATTTTGTTGCAATAGAGGCAACTAATGGCGCATTTGCCGCGATTAAAGAAAATGGACACATCGTTGCATGGGGAGATCCATTAAAGGGAGGCGAGTTACCCGCGTACTTAAATGACATATCTGATGCAAAAAGGATATTTGGTAACGATGCTGTTTTTATCGTTTTGCACGAAAGTGGAAAAATATCTGCATGGGGAGATAGTGAGAGAGGAGGAACACTACCAGAAGATATAGCTATTCTGAATGATATAATCAATATCTACCCATACTATAGCGGTTTTACAGCACAAAGAGCCAATAATATGCTTGTCGAATGGGGATGGAATACAAATGTTATTCCACCAGAAATAGCCAATCGTACGGATATTATTGATGTGCAAATGGGAGAGGAGCACACCGGTGCCGTTCTGCTTCCTGAAGGAAAAGTATACTCCTGGGGCAAATTTTCCAATCCTCACTATGTGCAACAACCAGACGATCTTACCGGAGTAATTCACATTTGTGCTTCGCCGGACTGCATGGCTGCGCTAAAGAACGACGGCAGCATAGTTGCATGGGGTCATCCTGATCAAGGGGGGGATACCACGCCTGTAGCCAGTGAACTGTATGACATCCGCGCTATTTACGGTTCAATTTATGGCTTCTGCGCCCTGCGCAATGATGGAAAGGTGATCGTCTGGGGGGAATACGGTGGCGATATGAGCAACGTGCCACCGGAGCTTCAGAACAACATCACTTACGCATGGGAGTGAACATGCTCCCGGCACCTTAACGGTGCCGGGATAATAATTAGCTACGCAGACCGCGCCCGCGCTGGATCAGATACCAGCACAGCAGGTAGAAGGCGATGATGAACACCACCAGCACCGCTACCGTGGTAAACAGCGGAACATCGGTAATGCCAAGGAAGCCAAAGCGGAAGCCGCTGATCATGTAGACAATCGGGTTCAGGTGCGACAGCGCCTGCCAGAACGGCGGCAGCAGCGTCAGGGAGTAGAATACCCCGCCAAGATAGGTCAGCGGTGTCAGCACGAAGGTCGGGATCAGGCTGATGTCGTCAAACGTCTTAGCAAACACCGCGTTCAGCAATCCAGCCAGCGAGAACAGGATTGCCGTCAGCAGCAGCGTGAGCGCCACGAACAGCCACGAGTGGACCTGGAACGGCACAAAGAATAGCGAAATCGCCGTGACCAGGATCCCCACGCACAGACCGCGCGCCACGCCGCCGCCCACGTAACCGGCGATAATGACGTGCGTCGGCACCGGCGCCACCAGCAGCTCTTCAATGTTGCGCTGGAACTTAGCGCTGAAGAACGACGAGGCCACGTTCGCGTAGGCGTTGGTGATCACCGCCATCATGATCAGGCCCGGCACGATAAACTGCATATAGGTAAAACCGTGCATCTCACCAATGCGGGAACCGATCAGGTTACCGAAGATGATGAAATAGAGCGTCATGGTGATGACCGGCGGTACCAGGGTTTGCACCCAGATACGCATAAAGCGGTTGATCTCTTTCGCCCAGATACTTTTCAGCGCGACCCAGTAAAGATGCGTCATGCCTTGTCTCCTTGTTTGTCATGTACCAGAGAGACAAACAGCTCTTCCAGTCGGTTCGCTTTGTTACGCATGCTTAAGACCTGAATCCCCTGCGCGCTCAGCTGTGAAAACACGCTGTTGATCCCCTGCTCGCGCAGCACTTCCACTTCCAGCGTCGAGGTATCCACCAGGCGATACTGGTACCCTTCAAGCTTCGGCAGCGGGCTTTTTGCCGCCAGATCGAGAATAAAGGTTTCGGATTTCAGCTTGGAGAGCAGGTTCTTCATTGAGGTGTTCTCCACCAGCTCGCCGTGCTGAATAATGCCGATGTTGCGGCACAGCATCTCTGCTTCTTCAAGATAGTGGGTGGTCAAAATGATGGTGGTGCCTTTGTCGTTGAGATCCTTCAGGAAGCCCCACATGGAACGACGCAGTTCGATATCCACGCCCGCGGTCGGTTCATCGAGGATCAGCAGCTTCGGCTCGTGCATCAGCGCGCGGGCAATCATCAGGCGGCGCTTCATCCCGCCGGACAACATCCGCGCACGCTCATTACGCTTTTCCCACAGGTCGAGCTGTTTCAGGTACTTTTCGCTGCGCTCCAGCGCCTCTTTACGCTCAACCCCGTAATACCCCGCCTGGTTCACAACAATCTGCTGCACCGTTTCAAACGGGTTGAAGTTGAACTCCTGCGGTACCAGCCCCAGCTGGCGCTTGGCATTCACCACATCTTTTTGCAGATCGTATCCGAACACGCTGACGCGGCCGGAGGTTTTGTTCACCAGCGAGCTGATGATCCCGATAGTGGTGGATTTTCCCGCCCCGTTCGGCCCCAGAAGCGCGTAAAAATCCCCGGCCTCTACTTTTAGATCTATCCCGCGTAGCGCCTGAACGCCACCCGGATAGGTTTTTTTAAGCTGCTCAAGCTCCAGTGCAATTGCCATGAATTTAACTTACCTTCAGTTCTTACACACGTTGTGTGGTTTCATTAAAAGTCGGGTTACCCTATAGTAGCGCAACGCAATTACTCGGTTACAGGTCGCTAACCTCCATGAACGACATAGATACACTCATTAGCAACAATGCACTATGGTCAAAAATGCTGGTGGAGGAAGACCCCGGATTTTTTGGAAAACTCGCACAAGCCCAGAACCCGCGCTTTCTCTGGATTGGCTGTTCCGACAGCCGCGTACCTGCCGAGCGCCTGACCGGCCTTGAGCCCGGCGAACTGTTTGTTCACCGCAACGTCGCCAACCTGGTGATTCATACCGATCTCAACTGCCTTTCCGTGGTTCAGTATGCCGTTGACGTTCTGGAAGTCGAGCACATCATTATTTGCGGCCACTACGGCTGCGGCGGCGTGCAGGCGGCGGTTGAAAACCCGGAGCTGGGATTAATTGATAACTGGCTTCTGCACATTCGCGATATCTGGTTCAAACATAGTTCACTGCTCGGCGAAATGCCGCAGGAGAGACGCATGGACACCCTATGCGAGCTCAACGTGATGGAGCAGGTATATAACCTTGGGCATTCGACCATCATGCAGTCGGCGTGGAAGCGCGGGCAGAAGGTGTCAATTCACGGCTGGGCGTACGGTATTCACGATGGCCTGCTGCGCAATCTGGAAGTCACCGCCACCAACCGCGAAACGCTGGAGCAGCGTTACCGTTCGGGGATTGCCAACCTCAAGCTTAAGCATGTGAACCATAAATAAAGCCGGGGGTTTTCACCCTCTCCCCGTGGGAGAGGGCTGGGATGAGGGTATCAGCCCGCAATTACTCGTCCAGAATCACTACCTTCCCAACATACGGCAGATGGCGATAACGCTGCGCGTAATCAATGCCGTAGCCCACCACGAACTCGTCCGGGATGGAGAAACCGACAAACTCCACAGGCACCTGCACTTCACGACGCTCCGGCTTATCCAGCAGCGTACAAATCGCCAGCGACTTCGGCTCGCGCAGGCTCAGGATCTCGCGCACTTTTGAAAGGGTGTTGCCGGAGTCGATGATATCCTCAACGATCAACACATCTTTGCCACGAATATCTTCATCCAGATCTTTCAGGATTTTCACATCACGGGTTGTGGACATGCCGCTGCCGTAGCTGGAGGCGGTCATAAAATCGACCTCGTGTGGCACCTCCACTTCACGGCACAGGTCCGCCATGAACATGAAAGAGCCACGCAGCAGACCGACCAGCACCATTTCGCTGCCGCTGTCCTTGTAATGTTCGGTGATTTGACGACCCAGTTCGGCGATACGCGCTTTGATCTCGGCTTCCGGGATCATCACTTCAACAGTATGTTTCATATTACTAACCATATGATTTTAATGAAAATCTCTCAATGCGAATGAATTGATTCCAGGCATTGAAACGCAAGCCAGCCATTATATCAGCAAATGGATAAGCCTGGCGTATGAGTTATAAAAAGCAAATATTGTGATTCCGATCACACTTGTTAATACCTATAATTAGTTGCTAGCAAATTATTAACAAAAACTGACGAGTACACTTTCTATGGCTGAAACAAACTCTAAACAGCCGCGTCTACTGGTGACACTAACAGCGCTATTCGCCGCCTTCTGCGGCCTGTACCTGTTAATCGGTGGCGTGTGGCTGGTCGCGATCGGCGGCTCCTGGTACTACCCGATTGCGGGCCTGGTTATGCTTGGCGTAACCGTCCTGCTCTGGCGTAGAAAACAATCCGCACTGTGGCTGTATGCCGCACTGCTCCTCGCCACGATGATCTGGGGCGTCTGGGAAGTCGGTTTCGACTTCTGGGCCCTGACCCCGCGCAGCGACATCCTGGTCTTCTTCGGTATCTGGCTGATCCTGCCGTTTGTCTGGCGTCGCCTGATTGTCCCTTCCAGCGGTGCCGTTGCGGCGCTGGTGGTAGCGCTGTTAATCAGCGGCGGCATTCTTACCTGGGCCGGCTTTAACGACCCGCAGGAGATCAACGGTACGCTGAATGCGGAATCCACGCCTGCGGCAGCTATCTCGCAGGTGGCGGACGGTGACTGGCCGGCCTATGGCCGTAACCAGGAAGGTCAACGTTACTCCCCGCTGAAGCAGATCAACGCGGACAACGTGAAAAACCTGAAGGAAGCCTGGGTATTCCGTACCGGCGACCTGAAAATGCCGAACGATCCTGGCGAGCTGACCAACGAAGTGACCCCGATTAAAGTGGGCAACATGCTCTACCTGTGTACGGCGCACCAGCGTCTGTTCGCGCTCGACGCGGCCACCGGTAAAGAGAAATGGCACTTTGATCCACAGCTGAACTCCAATCCGTCCTTCCAGCATGTCACCTGCCGTGGCGTCTCTTACCACGAAGCGCGTGCCGATAATGCCAGCCCGGAAGTCATTGCCGACTGTCCTCGCCGCATTATGCTGCCGGTGAACGATGGCCGTCTGTTCGCCATCAACGCCGAAACAGGCAAGCTGTGCGAAACCTTTGCGAACAAAGGTATCCTGAACCTGCAGACCAACATGCCTGACACCACGCCGGGTCTGTATGAGCCAACCTCGCCGCCAATCATCACCGATAAAACTATCGTGATTGCCGGTTCGGTAACGGATAACTTCTCCACGCGTGAAACCTCCGGCGTTATCCGCGGTTTTGACGTGAACACCGGTAAACTGCTGTGGGCCTTCGACCCGGGCGCGAAAGATCCAAACGCGATCCCATCGGACGAGCACACCTTTACCTTCAACTCGCCAAACTCCTGGGCGCCTGCCGCGTATGACGCGAAGCTGGACCTGGTCTATCTGCCAATGGGCGTATCCACGCCGGATATCTGGGGCGGTAACCGCACGCCGGAGCAGGAACGCTATGCGAGCGCTATCCTGGCACTGAACGCCACCACCGGTAAGCTGGCGTGGAGCTACCAGACCGTTCACCACGATCTGTGGGATATGGATATGCCGTCCCAGCCGACGCTGGCGGACATTACCGTTAACGGCAAAACCGTGCCGGTCATTTACGCACCGGCCAAGACCGGCAACATCTTCGTACTGGATCGCAGCAACGGTAAACTGGTTGTGCCTGCCCCGGAAAAACCGGTTCCGCAGGGTGCGGCTAAAGGCGATTACGTCAGCAAAACCCAGCCGTTCTCTGACCTGAGCTTCCGTCCGAAGAAAGACCTCAGCGGTGCAGACATGTGGGGTGCCACCATGTTTGACCAGCTGGTGTGCCGCGTGATGTTCCATCAGCTGCGCTATGAAGGCATCTTTACGCCGCCGTCTGAGCAAGGCACGCTGGTCTTCCCGGGCAACCTGGGGATGTTCGAGTGGGGCGGTATCTCCGTCGACCCTAACCGTCAGGTGGCAATTGCCAACCCAATGGCGCTGCCGTTCGTTTCCCGTCTGATCCCTCGCGGTCCGGGTAACCCGATGGAGCAGCCGAAAGACGCGAAAGGAAGCGGTACCGAAGCGGGTATTCAGCCGCAGTATGGCGTGCCGTTTGGCGTGACCCTGAACCCGTTCCTGTCTCCGTTTGGTCTGCCGTGTAAACAGCCGGCCTGGGGTTACATCTCCGGTCTGGATCTGAAAACCAACCAGATCGTCTGGAAAAAACGTATTGGTACACCACAGGACAGCATGCCGTTCCCGATGCCGGTTCCGGTGCCGTTCAATATGGGTATGCCAATGCTGGGCGGCCCTATCTCCACCGCCGGTAACGTGCTGTTCATCGCGGCGACCGCAGATAACTACCTGCGCGCGTACAACATGACCAACGGTGAGAAACTGTGGCAAGGCCGTCTGCCGGCCGGTGGACAGGCAACGCCGATGACCTATGAAGTGAATGGCAAGCAGTACGTTGTCATCTCTGCGGGTGGTCACGGCTCGTTTGGCACGAAGATGGGCGACTATATTGTCGCGTATGCGTTGCCGGACGACGCAAAATAAAAGCAAAACGGCAACTTCGGTTGCCGTTTTTGTGTTTGTTCCCTCTCCCCGTGGGAGAGGGTCAGGGTGAGGGCATCAGGCCGCGCTGCTTTATACCGTGAACCCCAGCATCATCCCCGTATCTTCATGCTCCAGCAGATGACAGTGCGCCATATAGGCAAACTCTTTAGGCGCTTCGTGGTCAAATTTCACCAGCACCTCGCTGACGCCGCCTTCCACCCTCACCGTATCTTTCCAGCCCGCGCGATGTGCGTCCGGCGCTTTACCGTTTTCAGAGAGAATGCGGAACTGCGTGCCGTGGATGTGAAACGGGTGCAGCATCATGTCGCCTTCGCCGGAAATCACCCAGCGCTCAAACTGCCCCTTCGTGGCGGCAAACATCGGCGTGTTCATATCGAACGCTTTGCCGTTGATCTTGTTGGCGTTGTGGAAATCGAACCCGTGACCGCCGTGCTCCATGCCGCCCATTTTGCCGTGGTCCATATTCATATGGCCCATCATCTGGCCGTGGTGCATCCCCGCCATCGCCTGATTGCCGTACTTCTTCATCAGCGCCTGCATGCCCATCATATCGAGCATTGGATCCATGGAGAGCTGAAGCTTGCGTTGCGTAAGCCCCTCCAGCGACGGGAGGGCAGGCAGCGCGGCTAAGGTGTCCGGCAGCGTACCGGAGGCCGTGACCTGTAGCGGCTGAATGCGCAGCACCGGATGCGGTTTATCAAACGGCGCCACGGCCATCCCCATCTGGCTGACCGGCAGGGTCACCAGGTCAAACGGCTTGCCGTCGCTGATGTCCACCAGCACTTCGAAGCGTTCGCCCATCAGCATCGGCAGCTCGCTCACCTTCACCGGCTCCGACAGCAGGCCGCCGTCGCTCGCTACTACGTAAAGCGGGCGCTTATCGCTGGCGGCAAAATTCAGCGAACGCGCGTTACAGCCGTTAAGCAGGCGCAGGCGCAGCCAGCCCTTCGGGGCGGCATGCTGCGGGTAGATCGCGCCGTTGGCCAGCAGCGTATCGCCAAACCAGCCGACCGCCGCGCTCATCACGTCCAGCTGGTAGTCAATCTGCCCGTCCGCGCTGAATTTTTTGTCCTGCACAATCACCGGCACGTCGTCGATGCCCCACTGTTTCGGCAGGCGCAGCAGGCGGCTTTCATCGTCTTCAATCAGCACCAGCCCCGCCAGCCCCATCGCTACCTGATGGCCCGTTTTACCATGCTGATGCGGGTGGAACCAGCAGGTCGCTGCACGCTGGTCAGGCGTAAAGGTGACGCTGCGCGTACCACCCGCTTTGATGATGCCCTGCGGTCCGCCGTCCACCTCGCCCGGCACTTCCAGCCCGTGCCAGTGCAGCGTCGTCTCCTCGGCAAGCGTATTGTGGATATCCACCGTCACCGCCTTCCCTTTGCGTAGCTGCAACGCCGGGCCGAGCAGATTGCCGTTGTAGCCCCAGGTTGTGGCACTGTGCCCGCCGAAGGCGGTTTTACCGGACTGAACAACGAGCTGAATACGGCTACGGGCGTCCGCGGTCAGTAAGTCAGGGATGGGTAAGGCAGGCCTTTCCGCCGCAAAAACCGCGCGGCTCCAGAGTGGTAATGCGCTGGCAGCCCCCAGCACAGCGGAATACTTTAAAAAATCACGACGTTGCATGTTCATTTCCTTATTTCCAGCAGGCGATCTTTTGAGCATAAACCCTCCCCTTACCGGAAGGTCAAGTAAAGCGGCAATAATAAAGATCGTCGCACTGGCATCAAGTGTGCTAACGTTAATTTTCCGTGAAGAAGTGGTAGAAGCAATGAAGACGTTTTTCAGGACAATTTTGTTCGGAAGCCTGATGGCAATGTGTGCGAACAGCTATGCGCTCAGTGAAAATGAAGCGGAAGATATGGCCGATTTAACGGCGGTTTTTGTATTCCTGAAAAATGATTGTGGCTACCAGAATTTACCCAACGGGCAAATTCGCCGCGCGCTGGTCTTTTTCGCCCAGCAGAACCAGTGGGATCTCAGCAACTACGACAGCTTTGACATGAAGGCGCTCGGTGAAGACAGCTACCGCGACTTGAGCGGTATTGGCATTCCCACGGCTAAAAAATGCAAAGCGCTGGCTCGCGATTCGCTCAGCCTGCTCGCCTACGTGAAATAACCTTCCCGACGCCCCCTGTTCAACCTATAACCGTGCAACCACGGTTATAGTTAGCTATCATGTTTCGCTCATTTTTGTGAGCGTTACGGATGTTAACAAAGGAGGAGTCCGCGTATGGCCGACCACACGTTGTGGCATGAAACACTGCATGACCAGTTTGGTCAGTACTTTGCCGTTGATAACGTGCTCTATCATGAGAAAACGGATCACCAGGATCTCATCATCTTCGAAAACGCCGCCTTTGGCCGCGTGATGGCGCTGGACGGCGTAGTGCAAACGACCGAGCGCGACGAGTTTATCTATCATGAGATGATGACCCACGTTCCGCTGCTGGCCCACGGACACGCAAAGCATGTTCTGATTATCGGCGGCGGCGACGGCGCGATGCTGCGCGAGGTGTCCCGTCATCGGTCCATTGAAACCATCACCATGGTGGAGATCGATGCGGGCGTGGTCTCGTTCTGCCGTCAGTATCTGCCTAACCACAATGCCGGTAGCTATGACGATCCGCGCTTCAAGCTGGTCATTGACGACGGCGTTAACTTCGTTAACCAGACCGCGCAGACCTTCGACGTGATTATCTCTGACTGTACCGACCCCATCGGCCCCGGCGCGTCGCTGTTTACCTCCTCGTTCTACGAAGGCTGCAAGCGCTGCCTGAACCCTGGCGGTATCTTCGTCGCACAAAATGGCGTCTGCTTCCTGCAGCAGGATGAAGCCCTCGACAGCCATCGTAAGCTGAGCACCTATTTCGGCGACGTCAGCTTCTATCAGGCGGCCATTCCGACGTACTACGGCGGGATCATGACCTTTGCCTGGGCGACGGATAACGACGTGCTGCGCCATCTCTCTACAGAAATTATCCAGGCCCGCTTCCATCAGGCCGGCCTCACGTGTCGGTACTACAACCCGGCTATTCATACCGCAGCGTTTGCTCTGCCGCAGTACCTGCAAGACGCATTATCCACTAAGGGGGTGAGCTAATTGAAAAAGCTTAAACTACATGGCTTTAACAACCTGACTAAAAGCCTGAGTTTTTGTATTTACGATATCTGCTATGCCAAAACAGCGGAAGAACGCGATGGTTACATCGCCTATATCGATGAACTCTACAACGCCAACCGTCTGACCGAGATCCTCTCAGAAACCTGCTCGATCATCGGTGCCAATATTCTGAATATCGCCCGACAGGATTATGAACCTCAGGGTGCCAGCGTGACCATTCTGGTCAGCGAAGAGCCGGTCGACCCGCAGCTTATCGACAAAACTGAACACCCGGGACCGCTGCCGGAAGTGGTCGTCGCCCACCTGGACAAAAGCCATATCTGCGTTCACACCTACCCGGAAAGCCACCCGGAAGGCGGGCTGTGCACGTTCCGTGCGGATATTGAGGTGTCGACCTGCGGCGTAATTTCCCCGCTGAACGCGCTGAACTATTTAATCCACCAGCTGGAATCCGACATCGTCACGATTGATTATCGCGTGCGCGGTTTTACCCGTGATATCAACGGCATGAAGCACTTCATCGACCACGAGATCAACTCCATTCAGAACTTTATGTCCGAGGACATGAAATCGCTGTATGACATGATGGACGTGAACGTGTACCAGGAAAACATCTTCCATACCAAGATGATGCTTAAAGAGTTCGACCTTAAGCACTACATGTTCCACACCAGGCCGGAAGATTTAAGTGAAGAAGAGCGCAAGGTCATCACCGACCTGCTCTGGAAAGAGATGCGCGAAATCTACTACGGCCGCAACATTCCGGCCGTGTAACGACGTTTCGGATAGCGATATCGTTAAAGTTCAGGCTGTACTAACGTAAGGGCAACGGATTGCGCTTTTAGATCGGCCTGAACGGGCAGAGGCAAACTCACATCGGTAATAATATCAGTGAAGCGGCTCAGCGGAGCAACGTTGAACAGCGAGTGAGCGCCATATTTGCTGCTGTCCGCCAGTAAGATCTTGCGCTGAGCGTTAGCGATAATCTCCTGCTTCAGTCCTGCCTTTTCTTCCGTCGGGGTAGTCACCCCCTTTTCCACGCTCCAGCTGTTACAGCTCATGAAGGCGATATCGGGATAGACGCTACGTAGCATCTTGCGACCAAACTCGCCGATACAGGACTGGCTACTGTCATCAATTCGGCCGCCAACAATGGTGACTTCAATCTGACGGAACTCGGATAAAAACAGAGCGATATGCAGATCGACGGTGATCACCCTGAGCGGGAGATGAGTCAGGCATTTTGCCAGCTCCAGCATGGTCGTGCCGGCATCAAGCACCACAGCGTCGCCCGCCTGAACCATCGAGGCGGCAAAACGCGCAATCGCCCGCTTTTCCGCCGGCGATCGTAACTGCTTTTCATTGGTTGTAGGCTGAGCAGGTTCAAAGCGTTTCAGAGCAACACCGCCGTGGCTGCGGCTGATCACGCCCTGTTCATCCAGTTTGATCAGATCCCGTCGTATCGTTGCAGGTGATGCATCTACCGCATCCACCAGCTGTTCCACGGTCACCAGCGTATGATTTTTCAAATACGCCACAATCTTATCCAGACGGTGTTGCCCTTTCATAACAGGAAATTACGCCAGTTGCATTGCCAGTTTAATCGATACGGCCATGCTCTCAGATTTTGCTTTTCCCGTCCAGGCTATATCAAACGCGGTTCCATGATCGGCAGAAGTACGGATGAACGGCAGACCAGCCGTAATATTCACCCCATCATAGAAGCCAAGCAGTTTGAGCGGAATATGTCCCTGGTCGTGGTACATCGCCACGACCATGTCATATTGCCCCTCGTACGCCTGTAAAAATACGGTGTCCGGCGGACAGGGACCGTAAACATCGATTCCCTTCGCTTTCATGTTTTCGATGGCTGGCGATACAATGCGTATTTCTTCATCGCCAAACAGACCGTTTTCGCCCGCATGGGGATTGACGCCGGCTACGGCAATGCGCGGCTGGGCGAAGCCGACGCGTTTCAGGAAGCGATCCGCGATGCCGATGACCGTCTCAACGCGCTGACCATTCAGCGTATCGAGGAATTTGCGCAACGCAATGTGGGTCGAAACATGGATGACCTTCAGCTTGTCGGTGTAGAGAACCATTGCGTAATCACGGCTTTCAGTCAGCGTCGCCAGCAGTTCGGTATGCCCCGGATAATTGTGTCCGGCCAGATGTAGCGCCTCTTTATTAAGCGGTGCGGTAGCGATGGCGTGTACATCTCCTTTCATCGCCATTTCTGTCGCCCTCTTCACGCAGCGGTAGGCGAGATCGCCCGCCTGGGCCTGCACTTTACCCGGTTCAAGCGCGTCTGGCTGGGCAAGCGGTTCGTCGATGACGTGGATCACGCCTGGCGTATAACGCGCCTCCGCGACGTCGGCAATCGCGCGGAAGGTGACACCTTCCGCCAGCCCTTTGCCCTGCAGACGTCTCAGGGTCTGGAGACATCCCACCACCACAAGCGGGGCACCATTAAGCTCGTCGTCACAAAGCGCTTTGACAATAATTTCCGGACCGATGCCCGCCGGGTCGCCCATCGTAATCGCAATTGTTTTAGTTACCACTGTACATCTCCTCAATAAAATAAAGCGCATCACAAAGGGTGCTGTCTGAACCGAATCCGCCTGCTTTAGTGATAACCGGCAGATCGTCGATTTCACTGTTTACGAATGTCCCACAGGGAATACAGGGCGCCACCTCACCTTGAATGCGATAGCCTTCTGCCCCAAGCGCGCTGGCAACCGCGGTGGCGATATCCCCTCCGGTCAGGAACAGTCCACCAATACGAGCCTGCTCAATAATGCGCAGCGTAATCGTCCCCAGGCGTTCGCTAAGCATCCCGCCGAGCTGTTGGCGGCTGACCCCTGCCTGACTACACAGCTCGTCGATCGTCTGCCTATCGTCCGCGCTCCGGCTGGTACGTAAAATGGTGTGCTGCTGGCGACTCAGCAGCGCGCAAGCCTGCTCCACTACCGCAGCCATCTCCTGCTCGGCCTGTGCCGAAACCAGCCGCGATGCATTGATATCCACGACGCTGGCGCGTGCCTGGCAGAGCGCTTTTTCAACCTGCCGGCGCGTGGCTTCGCTCATTGAGCCCGCCACTACCAGTACCGGAAGATCCTGCTTTTCCTGCATGAACATCCTGGCCGGTAGCGCATTCGCCAGCCCGGCAGCGCCGACCAATAGCGGCATCTCTTTTTGCTCACAAATAGCCTGCGCAATCAGCAGCAGATCGCGGTCTTCCACCGCATCCACCACCACCATGCATTCACCCTCGGCGGCAAAAGCCGTAAGCAGTGCGCTGAGTTGGCCCCGACGAACGTCTTCGAGAAACACTTCATATACCGGGATATCGCTTTGCAACGCGATCAACGCCGCAATACGCGAGGAGATAATGGGGGTTTTCGGATCGCTGGCGAATTCGGTCTCCAGCAGTGGCGTACCATTAACCAGACACAATCCGTTGCGTGTAGTGCGTCCGGCTGCGGGGATAGCCGCCGCGATCACTGCCAGCGTCCGGTTTGCAGCCCGCATTGCCGCCATGACTTCAGCACCCACGTTGCCGCGAAAAGTGGAGTCGATTTTCTTATAAATCAACGGGAGTACATTTCCATCGCACCATGGCGCTAACGCCTGCGCTACCGCTTTCCCGGCCTGCGCTGCTGGCATCGCGCGGCTTTCCGTGTTGATCACCAGCACATCAGCGCGACGCGACGGTTTTTGATCCGGCGTTAACATCACTTCCGTGCGCGCGCCCTTCTTTGCCAGCTGTACGCCGGTATCGTTAGAGCCAGTAAAGTCGTCGGCGATAACGAGCATCTTCATGCTTTTTTCTCCTCAGCAACCTGACGCGCTTGTTTCTTCGCAACCCACGAGGTCAGAACAGGCGTCAGGATCGCCGTTGTGATCACCGATGCAGCAATCAGCGGTGCAGCCGCGGCGGCTACCTCCGCCAGAGAGGGATCGGCCTGGGCAATTGCCAGTGGCGTGGCCACAGCGTTTCCGGCGGTACTGGACGCCGCAGCCCCCGCAATACCGGTTCCGCCCACCAGACGGTCGGCACGAATATTAAAGAAACCGCCGATGAAGGTGGTCAGCACGCCGAGCAGAATACCCGCCAGCCCGCCCTGCAGCAGCATTTCAAGGTTGATCCCCGCGCCCAAAGCAAAAGCGAAGAACGGGATCAGCAGCGGCCCCCCTTTGGTCAGAAAGTCGCGCATGTTGGGATCGAGGTTACCGAGGATCATCCCCACCACCAGCGGCACCAGCACCGCGACCAGCGCCATGATCGGAATGTTCGCCATCCCCGCAGCGCCCAGCGCAATCATCGTAAAGAACGGCCCGTCGTTCAGAGACAGGATGGAGATCGCTCCCACATCACGCTCGTTACCAAATTCACCAACCAGCGCGGCGTAAAGCCCGCCATTCGAGTTACTCATCGCAGCGATGATCGCCACGCCGCTTAAGCCAAAGATCCCTTCTGCACCGAAAAGCTGTTCCACTCCGAGGCCAATGGCAATGGCAACCAGGAGCTTGGTGAGCGTAATCGTACCGCCCTGTAACAGCGCCTGTGGCGCAGCCTTCACGCTAATTCCCGCCCCCATGCAGAGCAGGAAGGCACCAATCAGTGGCGCAGCGCCATGTTTAAATAGCGCGGTGGTAAACCCGCCGATCTCAAGCGCTTGCGGGGCAAAAGTATTGATAATGGCGCCGATCACCAATGGCACGACCATCATGCCGCCGGGTACACGCTCTATAGCCTTCTTGATGTTCATGGTCTTCCCGCCTGTTGTTATGCTGTGATTAAATAAAATCATAAAGATTATATTTAATCAAATAAATTCCACAAACGCGCCAGATCACAGTTTTAAATGATTAATAAAAATCAAACGCAGGATTCCAGGGTAAAAAAAAGCCGGACATAAACGTCCGGCCCTGAAATGATTAAATTCGCTCAGGATTGACCCACAAATTTTCGATAGGCTGTCACTACCTTAAGAAAGTCCTCCACGCCGCACAGCGACAGGCTCTCTTCGTCGTAGTAGCTCATCCCCTCTTCCATCTCGTCACCTGAAAACTCAAGCTGGTTAGCGCGCACCATGACCTCTTCGCCATCCATCCACAGGGTGTATTCATGCCCGGCGCGTTGCCAGGAGCGTTCACTGCCTTTTACCGTCTTCGCCGCCTGTTCGACTTCATCCAGCAGCGCGAGGTTCTCTTTCACCTCTTCGTTAAACCAGTGTCCAACGGCTTCGTGCCCCATCGACATACGCACTTTCACCACGCCGGTGATGTCGCGCAGAAATTCGTAATCCATAGCGTTTTCCTCTGCAAAGCCATTAGGGTAATTATCGCAGCAGAGAGGAAGAAAAAAAGCGGGAGAGGTGGGAGGAATGAAAATAAAAAGGTGAGAGCAAGACCCTGCGGCCTGACGCCCTCACCCCGTCCCTCTCCCACTGTACGGTCCGGGGACATGGTAGACAGGTGTTCGGGGACATGGTGAACACTTTTTAACATCCTTTACCCATGGTGATCGACTTTTTCTTCAGGTCGATCACCCCCACTTTCGTGCTGTACCACCACACTTCATAGCAGCCGTCCTCCTGCGTCTCCTTCAGCCCGACCTGTTCTCCCC
This sequence comes from Enterobacter nematophilus, assembly GCF_026344075.1. Taxonomy (NCBI): domain Bacteria; kingdom Pseudomonadati; phylum Pseudomonadota; class Gammaproteobacteria; order Enterobacterales; family Enterobacteriaceae; genus Enterobacter; species Enterobacter nematophilus. The sequence continues at coordinate 97,463 of NZ_JAPKNE010000004.1, forward strand.
TGAACGCCTTGCCTGCGCCCAGACTGACACCCTCTATGCTCAGCTTTCCGCTGACATCCACTTTCCTGACCTTCACCCCTTCATCATATTCCGGCGGCGTTACGCTCCCTCTGTACTGCCGGGCAGACGGCTGATACCGCGAGGCCGGTACCGCCATATCCAGCGCCTCGTGCGGGCGTTCAAGGTTGTAGACCGTCCGCCAGTGGTCGAAGGCGCGCTGCAGCTCACCTCTGTCCGCGAACCACTTTCCCTGCAGCACTTCCGACTTCAGGCTGCGGTGAAAACGCTCCAGCTTGCCCTGCGTCTGCGGATGATAAGGCCGGGAATGGCCCACCCGGATACCGTGACGCATGAGCCACAGCTCCAGCGCCGTCCAGGTGCCGGTGGTGTCTCCCCACGGTGAGCCGTTGTCCATCGTCATCCTGTCCGGCAGGCCGTAGCGCTCAAACACGCTGACCAGTTGCTGCTGCACGGTCTCACGCCGTTCATCGGTGCAGGGCGCCAGGCACAGGGAAAAACGGGAGTGGTCGTCCAGCAGGGTGAGCGGATGGCAGCGGCCACCGCCAAAGGGAAAGTGGCCCTTAAAATCCATCTGCCAGAGGCGGTTCGGCGCGTCGTGTTCGAAGCGTCCCGTGGCCGGAATGCCCGGTGAAACGCCCGGCAGCAGGCCGTGGCGGGCCATCAGGTGATGGACGGTGCTGAAGGCGGGCATGCGGTGCCCCTGGTCTTCCAGCCAGCGCTTAATCTTGCGGGCGCCCCAGCGTTCATGGCGGTCATGGGCCATGCGCAGCAGGGCCGTGATGCCGTCTGACGAGCGGTTCGGGGAATGATGAGGTGCGCGGGAGCGGTCCTGAAGGCCGGATACGCCTTCCTGAGCCCAGCGCTGAAGCCACTTGTAGCCGGTGGCAGGAGAAATGCCGTACTGACGGCAGAGGAAACGGATGTTCGCCCCGTCCTGCGAGGCGAGCAGCACAAACTCGGTACGTAATGACATGGTATCTCTCGCATCCCAGGGCATAAGCGGCTCCATAAACGGATTCTTATGCCTCAGTTGTAAGTGTCTACCATGTCCCCGAACAAGTGTTCACTATGTCCCCGGACCGTACACCCACGGGGAGAGGGTGCAAACACTAAAAACCGTCTCGTAGAGACGGTTTTGCTGTTTATACTGCCGTCTGGAAGATAACCCCGTCGGCCTTCTCGGTGTACTGAGAGAGCTGGTCGAAGTTCAGATAGCGATAGGTATCCACCGCCGTCTTATCCACCTGAGCCACGAAGGTCTGGTACTCTTCCGGCGTTGGCAGTTTGCCAATCAGCGCCGCAACCGCCGCCAGCTCCGCAGAAGCCAGGTAGACGTTCGCACCGGTACCTAAACGGTTCGGGAAGTTACGGGTAGAGGTGGAGACCACCGTCGCACCGTCGGCCACGCGCGCCTGGTTACCCATACACAGGGAACAGCCAGGGATTTCGATACGCGCACCGCTCTTACCAAACACGCTGTAGTAGCCCTCTTCGGTCAGCTGCGCCGCATCCATACGGGTTGGCGGCGCCACCCACAGGCGGGTCGGCAGCTGGCCTTTGTGGGTATCCAGCAGCTTACCGGCAGCACGGAAGTGGCCGATGTTGGTCATGCAGGAGCCGATGAACACTTCGTCGATCTTATCGCCCTGCACGTCAGAGAGCAGACGCGCATCGTCCGGATCGTTCGGCGCACACAGGATTGGTTCTTTGATATCAGCCAGATCGATGTCGATCACCGCCGCGTACTCTGCGTCTGCGTCAGCTTCCAGCAGCTGCGGATCCGCCAGCCATTTCTCCATACCCTGAATACGACGCTCCAGCGTACGACGGTCGCCGTAGCCTTCCGCAATCATCCACTTCAGCAGCACGATGTTGGAGGTCAGATACTCAATAATCGGCTCTTTGTTCAGCTTGATGGTACAACCCGCAGCAGAACGCTCGGCGGAGGCATCGGTCAGCTCGAACGCCTGCTCCACTTTCAGATCCGGCAGACCTTCAATTTCCAGAATGCGGCCAGAGAAGATGTTTTTCTTCCCTTTCTTCTCAACGGTCAGCAGGCCCTGTTTAATTGCATACAGCGGGATCGCGTGAACCAGGTCGCGCAGGGTGATGCCCGGCTGCATTTTGCCTTTGAAGCGCACCAGCACCGACTCAGGCATGTCCAGCGGCATCACGCCGGTCGCGGCAGCAAACGCCACCAGACCGGAGCCCGCCGGGAAGGAGATACCGATTGGGAAACGGGTGTGGGAGTCACCGCCGGTACCCACGGTATCCGGCAGCAGCATGCGGTTAAGCCAGGAGTGGATGACGCCATCGCCCGGACGCAGGGATACACCGCCACGGTTCATGATGAAGTCTGGCAGCGTGTGGTGCGTGGTCACGTCAACCGGCTTCGGATACGCCGCCGTGTGACAGAAAGACTGCATCACCAGGTCAGAAGAGAAGCCCAGGCACGCCAGGTCTTTCAGTTCGTCACGGGTCATTGGTCCGGTGGTGTCCTGAGACCCCACGGAGGTCATCTTCGGCTCGCAGTACGCGCCGGGACGGATACCGGCTACGCCGCATGCGCGGCCAACCATTTTCTGTGCCAGCGAGAAGCCGCGGTTGCTTTCTGCCACATCTTTCGCGTGACGGAAAACGTCGGAGTGCGGCAGACCCAGCGCTTCACGCGCTTTGGTAGTCAGGCCACGGCCGATGATCAGCGGAATACGGCCACCGGCACGCACTTCGTCGATCAGCACGTCGGTTTTCAGCTCGAAGCTTGCCAGCAGCTCGTTGGTGTCGTGGTTGCGCACTTCGCCTTTATACGGGTAGACGTCAATCACGTCGCCCATGTTCAGGTTGCTCACATCCACTTCAATTGGCAGCGCGCCCGCATCTTCCATGGTGTTGAAGAAGATTGGCGCAATTTTGCCGCCGAGGCACAGGCCGCCGCCGCGCTTGTTCGGCACGTGCGGAATGTCGTCGCCCATGAACCACAGCACAGAGTTGGTCGCGGACTTACGGGAAGAGCCGGTACCAACAACGTCACCCACATAGGCCAACGGGAAACCTTTCTTCTGAAGCGCTTCGATCTGTTTGATTGGGCCAACGCTGCCCGGCTGATCCGGCTCAATGCCTTCACGGGCGTTTTTCAGCATCGCCAGGGCGTGCAGTGGGATATCCGGGCGAGACCACGCGTCCGGCGCCGGAGAGAGGTCATCGGTGTTGGTCTCACCGGTCACTTTAAAGACGGTCACGGTGATTTTTTCCGCCAGCGCTGGGCGGTTCAGGAACCATTCGGCATTAGCCCAGGACTGCATCACCTGCTTCGCATAGACGTTGCCCGATTTGGCTTTTTCTTCGACATCGTAGAAGTTATCGAACATCAGCAGCGTGGAAGAGAGCGCTTTAGCGGCAATCGGTGCCAGCTTGTCGTTATCCAGCGCGTCAATCAGCGGATGAATGTTGTAACCACCCTGCATGGTGCCGAGCAGTTCAATGGCTTTTTCAGGAGTAACCAGTGGGGAGGTGGCTTCGCCTTTGGCGATAGCAGCAAGGAATCCGGCTTTTACGTAGGCAGCTTCATCTACGCCAGGCGGTACGCGGTTGATCAGCAGATCTAACAGGAATTCTTCTTCGCCCTTAGGCGGGTTCTTCAGCAGCTCGACGAGCGCGGCCATTTGGGTTGCATCTAAAGGTTTGGGTACAATTCCCTCGGCGGCACGTTCTGCTACGTGCTTACGGTATTCTTCTAGCACGACGGTTCTCCTCGCTCTCATTGTCATATGCGGCGGGCGTTCTCTTCACGCTCCTGTGAGACAGCAGTTTGTAGGGTAAATGCCCGATACCGCGTCGGGCAGCATAGCAGGATTTCTGCACAGTGTTAATCTGTTTACAAAAAAGCAACATTAAAAAATTTGCTGAATCGTTAAGCATGGTGTAGCGGGGAGACGAGACGAATTTTGGGTACAAAAAAACCGCCTGATAGCGGTTTATTTGTTGCCTTGCGGTGGTAGCACACCGGGCTGGCAGATTTGCGGCAACATCAACGTAAAATATTGTGCATTACCGCCAGTTAGCTTGCAAGCCACTATCACGATTTTGCGTAGCGCCTTCCCATTTCGTATGAAAGCCCATGTAATTGCGTTTTTTGCCTTCTTCAGAACCATTGAAATGACTATTCTTCTCCGCGGCCTGCTCCGCTGGTGTAGCAACCAGTCACCGGGCCCGGGAGCAGTTCCGTCATCTACGCGGCAACGTCAACTTGCCTGGTTCGGACTTTCCCGGTGAAGAATGAACCCGCGTAGCCTGTACAGGAACGCATGCAATGGAGATGCGAATCACTGCGCTGATCGTTGCGATCGGTTTACTGCTAACCGCACTGCACGGTGGCTGGAGCATATCCGACATCACGGTGCTGTTTGTCGTCAACCTCGGCAACTAGCTGCTGGCCGCTCGCAAGAGCGGCCTTCTGAATTCCCTGCGGTTTTTCCCGCATCGCATATAATTGCGTAATAAATACTCACACTCTTTATCCGGACGTACCGAACGCTTCCCAATAAAAGTCAAAAAAGTAAAAGGCGGGTGAATAATACTCACGCCAACCGTAACGCCTCACGGCACAGCGCTTGTCTCGTTGGAGTCATTTTATGAAGTTGCCCTTTAAGCCACATCTGCTCGTCCTTCTGTGCAGTGCCGGGCTGCTTGCCGCCTCGGGCGTCATGTTTGTCCAAAGCCGTGCAACGGAGCCCGCTGCGCCGGCGCCCGTTACTCAACAGCCAGCTGCACCGGCTACGCCTGCTGCAGCCCAGCCCGCCCCTGTTGTCGCGCCAACCTACACTGCCGTGCAAATCGATCAGTGGGTTGCCCCTGTAGCACTTTATCCAGATGCCCTCCTGTCGCAGATTTTAATGGCGTCAACCTACCCGTCTAACGTTATCCAGGCGGCGCAGTGGTCAAAGGACAATCCTAAAATGCAGGGTGATGCCGCCATTCAGGCGGTAGCCAATCAGCCGTGGGACCCCAGCGTGAAATCGCTGGTCGCATTTCCTCAGCTGATGTCGCTGATGGGTGAAAATCCTCCGTGGGTACAAAACCTGGGGGATGCGTTTCTCGCACAGCCGAAGGACGTGATGGATTCGGTGCAACGGTTGCGCCTGCTAGCGCAACAGGCGGGTGCACTGCAATCCACGCCGCAGCAGACGGTTACCACCGTCACGAAGCCCGCACCGGCAAAAACAACATCAACAACGGTAACGGAAGCAACCAGCAATCCGACGGTCATTAAAATTGAATCTGCCGATCCGCAGGTGGTTTACGTTCCCACCTATAACCCGAATACGGTTTACGGTACCTGGCCCAACACCACTTACCCGCCGGTGTATCTCCCGCCCTCCCCCGGCGAGCAGTTCACCGACAGCCTGGTCAAAGGCTTAGGTTTCAGCCTCGGGGTCGCAACAACCTACGCCATTTTCAGCAATATCGACTGGGATGATGACGATGACTGGGATCATCACCATGACGACTGGGATAATCACGGCGGCTACAACCACAACGGTGATAACAACATCAATATTAACGTTGATAACTTCAACAGAATCAGCGGACAGCATCTCACCGATATCAATCGCACATGGCAGCACAACCCGGCCTATCGTGAGGGCGTCCCCTACCCGAATAACCAGCTGGCTAACCGTTTCCACTCCACAAATACAGCCACCGGGCTAAGCGCAACGCAGCAAAAGCCGGTTAATCGCGACAGCCAGCGCCAGGCCGCGCTCAGTCAGATGGAAAAATCAACGGGGAAAACCTTCCCGCACGCGGGCACGCGAGATGCTCAGCGTCTGGCCTCGACGCAGCAGTTAAAGCAGATTTCGCAGCGCAATAATTATCGCGGGTATGACACCAGGCCGCAGACCGTAAAACGCGCGAGTGCACCGCAGCGTGAAAATCACCAGACTGCGGCGCACAGACAGGAGAAGCGGGCTTCACAGACGGTACAACAGCCAGCCAGGCTGCATCGCGCCAATGCGCTGAGCGGCAACGACAGCCGCTCCGGTAACTGGCAAGCCCAGCAGCAGCGCGGTGCGCAAAGCCGGCAGCTCGCTGCTCGTCAACATCAGCCGCGCCAGCTCTCTGGCGAACGCGCTGAACACCGTGAATTCCGTCATCGTTAAGGGAGCCGACATGAAACTTAACTTACTCAGTGGAATAGTATTGTTTATGGTCTCGGCGACCGCTATGGCGCAGCAGTCCTTCAGCTCGCCAGACCAGGCAACCAACGCGCTGGCAAGCGCCATCAGCGAGCAAAACGAAAGCGCGATGAACAATCTGCTCGGCGAAAACTGGCGCGATTTTCTGCCGCCTGAAGGCGTTGATCCTGATGCGGTCGATCGCTTTCTGCGTGACTGGAAAGTCCGTCATAATACCGTTGTCGAAGGGGATACGGCGCATCTTGTGGTCGGCGACAGCGGCTGGCAGCTTCCCATCCCGGTGGTCAAAACCGCCTCCGGATGGCAGTTTGACATCAAAGAAGGCGCCGAGGAGATCCTGACCCGCGAAATTGGGCGCAACGAGCTCTCCGCCATTGAAGCCCTGCATGCCTACGTGGATGCGCAGCAAAGCTATTTTGCGATGAACCAGAAATACGCGCAGAAGATTGTCAGCTCTGAAGGGAAGAAGGACGGTCTGTACTGGCCCGTTTCGCCTGGCGAAGCGCCAAGCCCGCTTGGTCCGGCGTTCAGTCCGAAAGAGCCGGGTGCGGGTTACCATGGTTATCGCTTCCGCATCCTGCCGGATAATAACGGTTTCGCGATGGTGGCCTGGCCGGTCAGCTATGGTCAGACCGGCGTAATGAGCTTTGTGATAAACCAGGACGACAAGGTGTATCAGTCCGATCTCGGCAGTGATTCAGCGCAGAAAGCGCAGGCTCTTACTGCATACCATCCGGATAAAACCTGGCAGCTCGTTACCCCCTGAACGCAGCGCATAAAAAAAGCGGCCTCTGGCCGCTTTTTTTCATCTGAAGAAACTTATTTCTTCTTCGCTTTCGCGTTTGGCAGGTCGGTGATGCTGCCTTCAAACACTTCAGCCGCCAGGCCCACGGACTCGTGCAGAGTTGGGTGAGCGTGGATGGTCAGCGCGATGTCTTCCGCGTCGCAGCCCATTTCGATAGCCAGACCGATTTCACCCAGCAGCTCGCCGCCGTTGGTACCGACAATGGCACCACCGATAACGCGGTGAGTTTCTTTGTCGAAGATCAGTTTGGTCATACCATCTGCGCAGTCGGACGCGATAGCACGGCCAGAAGCAGCCCACGGGAAGGTGGCGGTTTCGTAGCTGATGCCTTTCTCTTTCGCTTCTTTCTCGGTCAGACCGACCCATGCAACTTCTGGCTCGGTGTACGCGATAGATGGGATCACTTTCGGATCGAAGTAGTGCTTCATGCCGGCGATAACTTCAGCGGCAACGTGACCTTCGTGAACACCTTTGTGTGCCAGCATTGGCTGACCGACGATATCGCCGATAGCAAAGATGTGCGGCACGTTAGTGCGCAGCTGCTTGTCAACGCGAATAAAGCCACGGTCGTCCACTTCCACGCCAGCTTTGCCCGCGTCGAGGTTTTTACCGTTCGGCACACGGCCGATAGCCACCAGCACGGCGTCGTAACGCTGCGGTTCGGACGGTGCTTTTTTGCCTTCCATGGAAACGTAAATACCGTCTTCTTTCGCTTCAACGGCAGTCACTTTGGTTTCCAGCATCAGGTTGAATTTCTTGCTGATGCGCTTGGTGAAGACTTTAACGATGTCTTTGTCGGCAGCCGGGATAACCTGGTCGAACATTTCAACCACGTCAATGTCTGAACCCAGCGCATGGTACACGGTACCCATTTCCAGACCGATGATACCGCCGCCCATAACCAGCAGACGCTTAGGAACGGTTTTCAGCTCCAGGGCATCGGTGGAATCCCACACGCGTGGATCTTCATGTGGAATGAATGGCAGTTCGATTGGGCGAGAGCCTGCAGCGATGATCGCGTTGTCGAAGTTGATCACGGTTTTGCCGTTTTCGCCTTCCACTTCCAGGGTGTTCGCACCGGTGAATTTACCCAGACCGTTTACCACTTTCACTTTACGGCCTTTGGCCATACCCGCCAGACCGCCGGTCAGCTGAGTGATAACTTTCTCTTTCCAGGTACGAATCTTGTCGATATCGGTTTTCGGCTCGCCGAAGACGATACCGTGTTCAGCCAGCGCTTTGGCTTCTTCGATAACTTTCGCTACGTGCAGCAGCGCTTTAGAAGGGATACAGCCGACGTTCAGACAAACACCGCCGAGGGTGCTGTAACGTTCTACGATGACGGTTTCCAGACCTAAATCCGCTGCGCGGAATGCTGCGGAGTAACCTGCTGGGCCTGCCCCAAGTACTACGACCTGAGTTTTGATTTCTGTGCTCATCATGACCTCTTAATTTATACCCGTCGTCCACCGGGTCGTTCTATCCGCCCGTATTTTACAAAATTGTTAACAATTTTGAAACAACAAACGGCTCACGAATTATCGCTTTCACCCATAACCTCATAAACCCCATGAGGTTATCAGAAAAAAGCCGGCCGAGCGGCCGGCTTTTCGATTACATCACCAGGCGGCGAATGTCGCTCAGGGTGTTGTTGATGATGGTGATGAAACGCGCACCATCAGCACCGTCGATCACGCGGTGGTCGAAGGACAGAGAGATTGGCATCATCAGACGCGGCACGAACTCTTTGCCATTCCACACCGGCTCCATCGCGGACTTGGACACACCGAGGATAGCCACTTCCGGCGCGTTAACAATCGGCGCAAAGTGGGTGGTACCCAGGCCGCCGATGCTGGAGATAGTGAAGCAGCCGCCCTGCATTTCGCCGGCAGTCAGCTTACCATCACGCGCTTTCTTGGAGATGGTGGTAAGTTCACGGGACAGCTCGGTAATGCTCTTCTTGTTCACGTCTTTGAAGACCGGAACAACCAGACCATTTGGCGTATCTACCGCAACACCGATGTTGATGTATTTCTTCAGCGTCAGCTTCTGGCCGTCTTCGGACAGGGAGCTGTTGAAGCGTGGCATCTGCTCAAGGGCAGCGGCAACGGCTTTCATGATGAAGACCACTGGGGTGAACTTCACGTCCAGCTTACGCTTCTCAGCTTCGGCGTTCTGCTGTTTACGGAACGCTTCCAGGTCGGTGATATCGGTTTTGTCGAAGTGCGTAACGTGCGGGATCATCACCCAGTTACGGCTCAGGTTCGCACCAGAGATTTTCTGGATACGGCCCAGCTCCACTTCTTCGATTTCGCCGAACTTGCTGAAGTCCACTTTCGGCCATGGCAGCATGCCCGGGATACCGCCGCCAGCGGCTGCAGCTGGTGCAGCTTCGGCGCGTTTCACCGCGTCTTTCACGTAGGTCTGAACGTCTTCGCGCAGAATACGACCCTTACGGCCCGTGCCTTTCACTTTCGCCAGGTTCACACCGAACTCGCGCGCCAGGCGACGAATCAGCGGGGTGGCGTGGACGTAAGCGTCGTTTTCAGCGAACTCAGATTTGCCTTCCGCTTTCGCAGCAGGGGCAGCCGCTGGTTTAGCAGCCTGAGCCGGTGCAGCAGCCGGTGCTGGAGCAGCCGCGGCAGCCGGAGCTGCGGCAGGCGCAGCGCCTTCCACTTCGAAGACCATGATCAGAGAGCCGGTAGAGACTTTGTCGCCGGTGCTGATTTTGATCTCTTTAACGGTACCGGCGAACGGCGCTGGCACTTCCATAGAAGCTTTGTCGCCTTCAACGGTGATCAGTGACTGTTCAGCGGCAACTTTGTCGCCCACTTTCACCATCACTTCAGTCACTTCAACTTCGTCACCGCCGATGTCCGGAACGTTAACGTCTTTCGCGCCGCCAGCAGCTGCTGGTGCAGCAGCCGGAGCAGCGGCCTGTGCAGGCGCGGCAGCAGGTGCTGCACCCGCCACTTCGAAGATCATGATAAGCGACCCGGTAGACACTTTGTCACCGGTGTTGATCTTGATCTCTTTAACGGTACCGGCGAACGGCGCTGGCACTTCCATAGAGGCTTTATCGCCTTCTACAGTGATCAGAGACTGCTCGGCCGCAACGGTGTCGCCTACTTTCACCAGGATTTCGGTCACTTCAACTTCGTCACCGCCGATGTCAGGCACGTTGACTTCTTTCGCGCTCGCGGCAGCTGCTGGAGCAGCGGCGGCCGGAGCGGCTTCTTTCTTCTCTTCCTGCGCAGGTGCAGCAGCTGCTGCACCGTCGGCGGAATCGAAAATCATGATCAGTTTGCCGGTCTCGGTTTTATCGCCAACAGAGACTTTGATCTCTTTAACGATGCCAGCCTGAGGAGACGGGACTTCCATAGAGGCTTTATCGCCTTCTACGGTGATCAGCGACTGTTCAGCTTCAACTTTGTCGCCAACTTTGACCAGGATCTCGGTGATTTCAACTTCATCAGCCCCGATGTCCGGTACATTGATTTCGATAGCCATTATTCTTTTACCTCTTACGCCAGACGCGGGTTAACTTTTTCTGCATCGATGTTGAATTTGGTAATTGCGTCCGCAACCACTTTCTTATCGATTTCGCCACGTTTAGCCAGTTCGCCCAGTGCTGCTACAACCACGTAAGAAGCATCAACTTCGAAGTGGTGACGCAGGTTTTCGCGGCTGTCAGAACGACCGAAGCCGTCAGTACCCAGTACGCGATAATCATCAGCCGGAACGTAAGTACGAACCTGTTCAGCGAACAGTTTCATATAGTCAGTAGACGCCACCGCTGGCGCGTCGTTCATCACCTGAGCGATGTACGGAACGCGTGGGGTTTCCATTGGGTGCAGCATGTTCCAGCGCTCACAATCCTGGCCATCACGCGCCAGTTCAGTGAAGGAAGTCACAGAGTACACGTCGGAACCCACACCGTAGTCTTTCGCCAGGATCTGCGCTGCTTCACGCACGTGACGCAGGATAGAACCGGAGCCCAGCAGCTGAACTTTACCTTTGCTACCTTCGAGGGTTTCGAGTTTGTAGATACCTTTACGGATACCTTCCTCGGCACCTTCCGGCATTGCCGGCATGTGGTAGTTTTCGTTCAGGGTGGTGATGTAGTAGTAAATGTTCTCTTGCGCTTCACCGTACATGCGCTGCAGACCGTCATGCATGATGACCGCCACTTCGTACGCGTAAGACGGGTCGTAAGAGATACAGTTAGGGATAGTCAGAGACTGAATGTGGCTGTGGCCATCTTCGTGCTGCAGACCTTCACCGTTCAGAGTCGTACGACCAGAAGTACCACCGATCAGGAAGCCGCGAGCCTGCTGGTCGCCTGCCTGCCAGCACAGGTCACCGATACGCTGGAACCCGAACATGGAGTAGTAAATGTAGAACGGGATCATCGGCAGGTTGTTGGTGCTGTAAGAGGTCGCAGCAGCCAGCCAGGATGCGCCTGCGCCCAGCTCGTTGATACCTTCCTGCAGAATCTGACCTTTCTCGTCTTCTTTGTAGTATGCAACCTGCTCACGGTCCTGCGGGGTGTACTGCTGGCCGTTCGGGCTGTAGATACCGATCTGACGGAACAGACCTTCCATACCGAAAGTACGCGCTTCGTCGGCAATGATTGGAACCAGACGATCTTTGATCGACTTGTTCTTCAGCATCACGTTCAGGGCACGAACGAAAGCGATAGTGGTAGAGATCTCTTTGTTCTGCTCTTCCAGCAGCTGGGAGAAGTCTTCCAGCGCTGGCAGTTCCAGCTTCTCGGTGAAGTTAGGCTGACGAGCAGGCAGGTAGCCTTTCAGCGCCTGACGACGTTCGTGCAGGTACTTGTGCTCTTCAGAACCTTCCGGGAAGGTGATGTAAGACAGGTTTTCTACCTGCTCATCGGTCACTGGAACGTTGAAACGGTCGCGGATGTAACGCACGCCGTCCATGTTCATTTTCTTAACCTGGTGAGCGATGTTTTTACCTTCTGCGGTATCACCCATGCCGTAACCTTTGATGGTGTGGGCCAGGATTACAGTCGCTTTACCTTTGGTTTCCTGCGCTTTTTTCAGTGCAGCGTAGACTTTCTTCGGATCGTGACCACCGCGGTTCAGGGCCCAGATCTGCTCATCAGTCCAGTCTGCAACCAGCGCGGCGGTTTCAGGATATTTGCCGAAGAAGTGCTCACGCACGTAGGCACCGTCTTTGGATTTGAAGGTCTGGTAGTCGCCGTCAACGGTTTCGTTCATCAGCTGGATCAGTTTACCGCTGGTGTCTTTACGCAGCAGCTCATCCCAACGACCGCCCCACATCACTTTGATTACGTTCCAGCCAGCACCCGCGAAGATGCCTTCCAGTTCGTTGATGATCTTGCCGTTACCGGTTACCGGACCATCCAGACGCTGCAGGTTACAGTTGATGATGAAGCACAGGTTGTCCAGCTTCTCACGGGTCGCGATGGTGATCGCACCTTTAGATTCTGGCTCATCCATTTCGCCGTCGCCCAGGAAGGCGTAAACGGTCTGCTCAGAGGTGTCTTTCAGACCACGGTGTTCCAGGTACTTCAGGAATTTAGCCTGGTAGATCGCACCGATTGGACCCAGACCCATAGATACGGTCGGGAACTGCCAGAATTCAGGCATCAGTTTAGGGTGCGGATAAGAAGACAGACCTTTACCGTGAACTTCCTGACGGAAGTTGTTCATCTGCTCTTCAGTCAGACGACCTTCCAGGAATGCACGTGCATAGATGCCCGGAGAGATGTGGCCCTGGAAGTACACCAGATCGCCGCCGTCTTTCTCGTTCGCTGCACGGAAGAAGTGGTTGAAGCACACTTCGTAAACGGTTGCAGAAGACTGGAAGGACGCCATGTGGCCACCCAGCTCCAGGTCTTTCTTGGACGCGCGCAGAACGGTCATGATGGCGTTCCAGCGGATTGCAGAACGGATACGACGTTCCAGATCCAGATTGCCCGGGTATTCCGGTTCGTCTTCAACGGCAATCGTGTTTACGTAGTTGCTAGCCCCTGCACCTGAAGCAACCTTCACGCCGCCTTTGCGGGCTTCAGAAAGCAGCTGATCAATCAGATACTGAGCGCGCTCAACACCTTCTTCACGGATGACCGATTCGATCGCCTGTAGCCAGTCGCGAGTTTCGATCGGATCCACGTCATTTTGGAGACGTTCTGACATGGGGGTATTCCTTATCTATCTAATACGTTGATTTGTCTGGAACCTGTCCCATTGTGCTCTTGGGCAAGAACACAATAAGACAGGTTCTGCGTTTAGTTGCCGCGCTCTAAAAGTACCTGGCGCTTAATCCTTTCGTTGCTGTATGCGGCGTAATGAACGTTCGCGACGCGATTGTTCACGGCTGCGGTCCAGCAAGATTTCCTCAATGAAAGCCAGGTGACGGTGCGACGCTTCGCGCGCCTGCTCCGGCTCCCCGGCCATTATCGCCTCGAATATTCGGGTGCGATGGTTGCTTACCAGTGGGAGCATCTCCCGACGGGCATACAACAATTCAAAATTCTGACGAACGTTCTGGGCCAGCATCGGCTCCATGCAGCGTAGCAGATGGAGGAGCACCACGTTGTGTGCTGCTTCGGTGACGGCGATTTGATACTGGACGACGGCGCTGGACTCGGCGTCTAAATCGCCGGACTGCTGTGCCCGTTCAATGGCCTGATGCAGTTCGCGGATACGCACACGATCTTCATCAGTGCTGCGAAGGGCGGCGTAATAGGCCGCAATACCTTCAAGCGCGTGACGGGTCTCAAGCAGGTCAAACTGGGATTCTGGGTGGTCAGAGAGAAGTTCTACCAGCGGATCGCTGAAGCTCTGCCACAGGCTGTTTTGCACAAAGGTTCCGCCGCCCTGGCGACGAAGCAGCAAGCCCTTTGCTTCGAGGCGTTGAATCGCCTCACGCAGAGAGGGACGTGAAACGTCGAACTGTTTTGCCAGCTCGCGTTCTGGCGGAAGTTTCTCACCCGGGCGCAGAGTCCCTTCGAGGATTAAAAACTCCAGCTGCTGCTCAATCACATCAGATAGTTTTGGTTGGCGAATTTTGCTGTAGGCCATATTCCCTGTCTTACGCCTTTTTGCCCGGAGTCAATTGGTCTTACCAATTTCTAGTTCGTATCGCTAAAGTAACAAAGTATTCACCTTCTGTCCATATTGGTTTTGATTGAAATCAGTAAACCCTGCACATTTTAACAACCTTACAGAAATAACGTTTCAGAAATGTAACTTTGCACAAATGAGTTGATTACTCCCAAAGAGGGAGTTTTAACCATAATGAAACGAGGGGTTTTGCAATCTGAAGCGATTCAACATGGCAAATAATGAAAATTCGCCCACTTAATAAGCATTTCTATTCTATAGGTTGGGTTAGGAAGAATAAGCGGGCCGATTTACAAATGCTTTCTTTTTATTCAAGTGGTCAGCATCCCTTCATAAAGCAGGTGCATTCGCAGGCGCTTACCACTATTCTTGCGCGTACGGAAGTCATCTCCGCTTTTTTCGGTTTGTTTAACCGTAAAGAAATAAATACAGAATATGGACTTTCATAATTACACACGCACAGCGTGAACATAACAACCACACACGAGGTTTCAAATGGAAGCTCAACAGCACGGCGATCAGCTAAAGCGCGGACTTAAAAACCGCCATATACAGCTCATCGCACTGGGCGGTGCGATTGGTACCGGCCTGTTTCTGGGCAGCGCATCCGTTATCCAGTCAGCCGGTCCGGGTATTATTTTGGGTTACGCGATTGCGGGTTTCATCGCTTTTCTGATCATGCGCCAGCTTGGCGAAATGGTCGTTGAAGAGCCGGTCGCAGGCTCGTTTAGCCACTTTGCCTATAAATACTGGGGCAGCTTCGCAGGTTTTGCCTCCGGCTGGAACTATTGGGTGCTGTACGTTCTGGTTGCTATGGCCGAGCTTACCGCCGTCGGGAAGTACATTCAGTTCTGGTATCCCGAGATCCCCACCTGGGCGTCTGCTGCAGCCTTCTTCGTCATTATCAACGCCATTAACCTGACCAACGTAAAAGTGTTCGGCGAGATGGAGTTCTGGTTTGCCATTATCAAAGTCATTGCCGTTGTGGCGATGATCATCTTTGGCGGCTGGCTGCTGTTCAGCGGCAACGGCGGCCCGCAGGCCACCGTGCGTAACCTCTGGGAACAGGGCGGCTTCCTGCCTCACGGCATGACCGGTCTGGTGATGATGATGGCGATCATTATGTTCTCCTTCGGCGGCCTGGAGCTGGTGGGCATCACCGCCGCGGAAGCCGACAATCCGGAGCAGAGCATTCCTAAAGCCACTAACCAGGTTATCTACCGCATCCTGATCTTCTATGTGGGCTCGCTGGCCGTGCTGCTCTCCCTGCTGCCGTGGACGCGCGTGACCGCTGACACCAGCCCGTTTGTTCTCATCTTCCACGAGCTGGGCGATACCTTTGTCGCAAACGCCCTGAACATCGTGGTGCTGACAGCAGCGCTCTCCGTTTATAACAGCTGCGTATACTGCAACAGCCGCATGCTGTTCGGCCTGGCCCAGCAGGGCAACGCGCCTAAGATGCTGCTCAACGTTGATAAACGCGGCGTGCCGGTCAATACCATCATTGTTTCAGCCATCGTGACCGCGCTGTGCGTGCTGATTAACTACATGGCACCGGAATCGGCGTTTGGCCTGCTGATGGCGCTGGTAGTCTCTGCCCTGGTCATCAACTGGGCGATGATCAGCCTGGCGCACATGAAGTTCCGCCGCGCGAAGCAGCAGCAGGGCGTCACCACGCGCTTCCCTGCCCTGCTCTATCCGCTGGGTAACTGGATTTGCCTGCTGTTTATGGCGGGCGTGCTGGTGATCATGCTGATCACGCCGGGTATGGCGATTTCCGTCTACCTGATCCCGGTCTGGATTGCGATCCTTGGCGTTGGCTACCTCTTCAGCCAGAAAAGCCGTAATGCTATGAAGGCGCACTAAGCCTCCCGCCGCGGCACCTGCTTTTGCGGGTGCCGCGCGTTGTTACCTCCTTCACACTTTCACGCCCACAGCACATTTATCCATATCACCGCCCTGATACTGCAACGCATATATTCCTTTGCCAGCAAATAATTCTCTCCATACCGTAAACCGGAGAGCTGTCGATGGATAACAACAAACTGTCAGTAAAAGAAAAGATCGGCTATGGAATGGGCGACGCGGGATGCAACATCATCTTCGGCGCCATCATGTTGTTTGTTAACTATTTCTATACGGATATTTTTGGCCTCGCGCCTGCGCTGGTCGGCGTGCTGCTGCTGTCCGTCCGCGTGATTGACGCCGTAACGGACCCGATCATGGGGGCGATTGCCGACCGTACCCGCAGTAAATATGGCCGGTTTCGTCCATGGCTGCTGTGGATTGCGTTCCCCTACGCGCTGTTTAGCATCCTGATGTTCACCACCCCGGAGTGGAGCTATAACAGCAAAGTTATCTATGCGTTTGTCACCTACTTCCTGCTCTCGTTAACCTATACGGCCATCAACATCCCTTACTGCTCGTTAGGTGGAGTGATCACCAACGATCCGAAAGAGCGCGTGGCCTGCCAGTCGTATCGTTTCGTGCTGGTCGGCATCGCCACGCTGCTGCTGTCTCTGACGCTGCTGCCGATGGCCGACTGGTTTGGCGGGGATAACAAAGCCAAAGGTTACCAGATGGCGATGACCGTCCTGGCGCTGATTGGCACCTGTATGTTCCTGTTCTGCTTCGCCACCGTGCGCGAGCGCGTGCGTCCGGCGGTGCAAACCAACGACGAGCTGAAAAACGACCTGAAAGACGTGTGGAAAAACGATCAGTGGGTGCGCATTCTGCTGCTGACGCTGTGCAACGTCTGCCCGGGCTTTATCCGTATGGCGGCAACGATGTATTACGTCACCTGGGTGATGGGCCAGAGCACCCACTTCGCCACGCTGTTTATCAGCCTGGGCGTTGTCGGCATGATGCTCGGCAGCGTGCTGGCGAAAGTGCTGACCGACCGCTGGTGCAAGCTGAAGGTCTTCTTCTGGACCAACATCGTGCTGGCGGTATTTTCCTGCGCCTTCTATTTCTTCGACCCGAAAGCCACCGTTCCCATCGTGGTGCTCTACTTCCTGCTGAACATCCTGCACCAGATCCCATCTCCGCTGCACTGGTCGCTGATGGCTGACGTGGACGACTACGGCGAATGGAAGACCGGTAAGCGCATCACCGGGATCAGCTTCTCCGGCAACATCTTCTTCCTGAAACTGGGCCTGGCGATTGCCGGGGCGATGGTCGGCTTCCTGCTCTCCTGGTACGGTTATGACGCGGGTGCAAAAGCGCAAAGCGCGGACGCCATTAACGGGATCGTGCTGCTCTTTACCGTCATTCCGGGCATTGGATACTTAATTACCGCTGGGGTGGTGCGTCTGCTGAAAGTGGACCGTGAGACCATGAAGCAGATCCAGTCCGATCTGGAAAAGCGTCGCGCCAACTACCGCGAGCTGAACGACTATCAGGAACTTAGAGCCGCTGAGACTAAATAAGGAACGCCGAATGCATAACTGGCCAAACCCGTTTATCGAACAACGCGCCGACCCGTACATTTTACGCCATGAGGGGCAGTACTATTTTATTGCCTCCGTGCCGCAGTACGACAGGCTGGCTATCCGCCGCGCGGACTCGCTGGAAGGGCTACGCGACGCTGATGAGGTGGTGGTCTGGCGCAAACCCGAGACCGGCCCGATGAGCCAGCTAATCTGGGCGCCGGAACTGCATTATATCGACGGCAAGTGGTACATCTATTTTGCCGCGACGCACACCCAGGCGCTCGACGCGCTCGGGATGTTCCAGCACCGCATGTTTGCGATTGAGTGTGCGGACCGCGATCCGCTCACAGGTACCTGGATCGAGAAAGGTCAAATCAGCATTCCGTTCGACACCTTCGCCCTGGATGCCACCACCTTTGTCCATCAGGGCAAACGCTGGTACCTGTGGGCGCAAAAAGCCCCGGATATTTCCGGTAACTCCAATCTTTATCTGTGCGAAATGGAGAACCCGTGGACGCTGAAAGGCGAGCCGGTGATGCTCAGCAAGCCAGAATACGACTGGGAATGCCGCGGCTTCTGGGTCAACGAAGGTCCGGCGGTGCTGGTTCACGGCGATAAGCTGTTTATCAGCTACTCCGCCAGCGCGACCGATGAGAACTACTGTATGGGGTTACTGTGGATAGACCTGAACGCCGATCCGCAAAACCCGGCAAACTGGCACAAATCCCCTCGCCCGGTTTTCGTCACCAGCTACGAGAATCGCCAGTACGGGCCAGGCCACAACAGCTTTACGCAAACGCCGGAAGGCGAAGATGTGCTGGTGTACCACGCAAGAAATTACACCGAAATTGAAGGCGATCCGCTCTACGATCCGAACCGTCATACCCGCCTGAAGCTTGTCCGCTGGGACGAAAACGGGATGCCTGATTTCGGCATCCCGCCTGCGGATACGTTATAGCGTTTACGGCGCGCTGGGTTAAACCAGCGTGCCGTAAATGGTCAGCAGCGCCACAATCACTACCACCACAAACGAGGTTTTCTTCGCCATTGAAACGGCAGCTTTTGGCGTTTCGATCCTGTCGGTATGCGGCTCTCGCGCCAGCGAGAACTGCGCCAGGCGCGTCAACACCTGATACTGGGACGTATGGCGGTCCCCAAGAGAAGCGAACCATGCGGGCAGCGCTTTTTCACCGTGCCCAATTAAGGCGTACACCACGCCCACCAGACGCACCGGGAGCCAGTCGAGCACGTGCAGGATGGCATCAATGCCCGAAAGCAAACGCTCATGCGGCGTCAGGTAACGGGCAAGCCAGGTCTGCCAGGCGCGCAGGAACGCATAGCCCATCAGCAGCACCGGCCCCCACGGGCCGCCCACCACAAACCAGAACAGCGGTGCCAGGTAGTAGCGAAAGTTAATCCACAGCAGCGCGTTTTGCAGCTCGCGCAGGAACTCGCGCTCGTCGCAGTCCGGCGGCACGCCGTGGATCATCGTCAGCTCGCTCGCCATAGCATTGCGCGCGTGGGCATCGTCACGGGAAGCGGCTTTCAGGTAGGCGTGATAGTGCAAACGCACCTTGCCCGCACCAATGCACAGCACGCCGAGCAGGATCCACACCACCAGCAGCGGCACGTTGAAAAAGAGTCCGTACAGCGAGCGCAGCAGCAGGAAGGTAATAAGCATGACGCCCGCCATCATCAGCAGCGTGCGCAGCATGGAAAAGTGCTTGATGCGGCGGAATAACACCTCCAGCCGGTGATCCAGTTGCCAGTGTTCGCCGAGCTTGAACAGGCGTTCAGCGATGATAACCAGCAGCATGGTAAACAACGTCATGGTATCTCCTTATTCTGACGACGCGGCAAGCATGGCGCGAAACCGCGGCCAGTCAAATGCCGGGCCGGGATCGGTTTTTCTCGCCGGAGCGATATCGCTGTGCCCGGTAATATTGTCGGCGATTGCCGGGTAGAGTCCGATAAGCGCGTGGGTAATAGCAACCAGCTGCTGATACTGGGCATCGGTGTAGGGGGTAGTGTCCGTGCCTTCCAGCTCGATCCCAATCGAGAAATCGTTGCACCGTTCGCGCCCGTGATACATCGATACCCCGGCATGCCAGGCGCGCTTATCAAAAGGAACATACTGAACCACCTCACCATCACGGCGAATCAGGCAGTGTGCCGACACGCGCAAATGCGAAATCTCAGCGAAGAAAGGATGGGCATTGGGATCTATCGTTCCCGTGAATAACGCATCGATCCACGGGCCGCCAAACTCACCCGGCGGGAGGCTAATATTATGAACCACCAGCAGTGTGGGCTTTTCATCCTCCGGGCGGCAGTCGTGGTGCGGCGAGGGCACATGCCGCGCATCCACCAGCCATCCGTTTTCTAACAACATGCTGGAACTCCTTCTGTATGGTGCAATGACTCGGTTCAGAGTAGCATGTTTCAATATTATGATTCGTTACCAATTTGGAGTTTTATCATGCCGCCTCGCCGCTACAACCCCGACCACCGACGTGAAGCGCTTCTGGAACGTATTAATATGGATATTCCGGCAAGCGTCGCCCATGCGTTGAAAGAAGATCTGGGGGGTGACGTTAACGCTGAAAAGGATATTACCGCACAATTGTTGCCAAAAGAGACACGCTCGCACGCGGTCATTATCACCCGTGAGGAGGGCGTTTTTTGCGGCAAGCGTTGGGTTGAAGAGGTTTTTACTCAGCTGGCGGGTGACGATGTACAGGTGACATGGCACGTTGATGATGGTGATGCGGTGACAGCCAATCAGCCGCTGTTCGAACTGGACGGTCCTTCCCGCGTATTGCTGACCGGCGAACGTACCGCGCTCAATTTTGTCCAGACGCTCTCTGGCGTCGCCAGTGAAGTGCGCCTCTACGTTGACCTGCTGGCCGGTACCCGAACCCAACTGCTGGATACCCGCAAAACGCTGCCGGGCCTGCGCACTGCGCTGAAGTACGCGGTGCTCTGCGGTGGCGGCGCTAACCATCGTCTGGGTCTATCCGACGCCTTCCTGATTAAAGAGAACCACATTATTGCTTCTGGCTCCGTGCGTCAGGCGGTGGAGAAAGCCTTCTGGCTGCATCCGGATGTGCCTGTTGAGGTGGAGGTCGAAAGCCTGGAAGAGCTGGAGCAGGCGATCAAGGCCGGGGCCGATATCATCATGCTCGATAACTTCGAAACAGAGCAGATGCGCGAGGCGGTGAAACTGACCAACGGCCGGGCCCAGCTTGAGGTGTCCGGAAACGTCACTTTCGACACGATCCGTGAGTTCGCCGAAACCGGCGTGGATTACATTTCCGTTGGCGCGCTGACCAAGCACGTTCGCGCCCTCGATCTCTCAATGCGCTTCAAATAACGCCCGCTCCCCTCTCTGCCCGGAGAGGGGAATTTCAGCCTCGCTCGCAAATCCATTGTCCTTCTCTGCAAAACGGAATGAATTCTCTGAAGCTCCTTTCTCGTTCCCTTATTTGCCCCTCGTTTCTGCCCTGTCCCGCTGACAAAGTAGCGCCACTTTGCATAAGGAGCAGATATGGACAGACAACAAGGATTCACACTCATTGAGCTGATGGTGGTCATTGGCATTATTGCGATTCTGAGCGCCATCGGCGTTCCCGCCTATCAGAACTACCTGCGTAAAGCAGCCCTCACCGATATGCTGCAAACTTTCGTTCCCTATCGCACAGCCATTGAGCTTTGCGCGCTGGATCATGGTGGCGTAGAAAGCTGCGATGCGGGCAGTAACGGTATACCCTCTCCTGCCACGACGCGTTACGTCTCGGGGATGAGCGTGGCGAAAGGTGTCGTCACCTTAACAGGCCAGGAGAGCCTGAACGGGCTGACGGTAACCATGACGCCACAGTGGAGCAACGGCAACGGCATGACGGGCTGGACGCGTGACTGCAATATCAGTGCTGACAGCGCGCTTAAGCAGGCCTGCGAAGACGTCTTCCGCTTCGACACTCACTGAGGAGCGGATAATGAACACCGATCAACTCGTGGCGCTTTGTCTTCGCCACCATGCGCTGCTGCTCACCAGCGACAGCGACATGATTAGCATCGCCGTCGTGGGAACCCCCGCGCCTGAACTGATGGAGGCCCTGCGCTTCGCCACCCAGAAGCGGATTGATATCGAATGCTGGAGCGCTGAACGCATGGAAAAGCACAGGCAGTTAACCGCGCAATCGCATCTGCCCGTCGTTTCGCAACCCCACTCCGCGGTGGATATCCTCAACCACACGCTGCAGCAGGCAGTAAACCAGCGCGCGTCTGACATCCATATCGAACCGATGGAGCACGCGTGCCTGATCCGCTTACGTATCGACGGGGTACTTTATCCGCAGCCTCCCCTTTCCGCCGCGCTGGCGACGATGCTCAGCGCCCGGTTAAAAGTGCTGGGTAATCTGGATATTGCGGAACGCCGCTTGCCGCAGGACGGTCAGTTTACGATTGAGCTGACAAACGAGCCGGTCTCGTTTCGTATCGCCACGCTTCCCTGCAACGGCGGTGAGAAAATTGTGCTGCGTTTGCTGCATCAGGTTCAGCAGGCGCTGGAACCGAACGCGCTTGGCATGAGCGCTAAACAGCTGGCCTGTTTTAATGAGGTGCTCCACCAGCCTCAGGGGCTAATTCTGGTCACCGGCCCGACGGGCAGCGGAAAAACCGTAACGCTCTACAGCGCGTTGCAGGCGCGTAACACCCCTGACGTCAACATCTGCAGCGTGGAGGATCCCATCGAGATCCCGCTTGTGGGGTTAAATCAGACGCAGGTTAACCCCCGCGCGGGATTAACGTTCCAGAGCGTACTGAGAGCGCTGCTCCGTCAGGATCCGGACATCATTATGGTCGGGGAAATTCGCGATGGTGAAACGGCAGAAATTGCCATCAAAGCCGCGCAGACCGGGCATCTGGTATTGTCGACGCTGCACACCAACTCAACGACGGAAACCCTCATTCGTCTGGAGCAGATGGGCGTGGCGCGCTGGATGATCTCTTCCGCGCTCTCGATGGTGATTGCCCAGCGGCTGGTTCGGCGCCTCTGTCCGCACTGCCGACAGAAAACAGGGGAGCATACGGACCTGCCGCGCTCGGTTTGGCCGCGGCAACTTCCTCGCTGGCAGCCCGCAGGCTGCGATCGTTGTTATCACGGTTTTTACGGCCGTGTGGCCATTTTTGAGGTACTTACGATCGATAATCCCCTGCGCCAGGCGATTGCCAGCGGGGCAGGCACCGAGGTCATTGAAGCCAGCGCCCGACAGGCGGGACTCATCTCGCTGTTTGAACACGGCTGCATGGCCGTTGAACAAGGGATGACCACGCTTGAAGAGCTAGTGCGCGTTCTGGGTATGCCCGATGGCTGCTAATCAACTCTGGCGCTGGCGAGCAATCTCCGCTGAAGGAGAACCCCGAAGCGGGGTTCTCTGGGCCACAGACCGCAACGCCGCCTTCACCAGGCTGGTACGTAACGGCCTCCATCCTCTGGCACTGACCCGATGCGCTCAAAGGCACCGCTGGCGTCCACATCACTGCTATGAGATGTTTCGTCAGCTCGCAACGCTTTTGCAGGCAGGGCTGACGCTTGCGCATAGTCTGAAAATGCTGGCAGACCAGCATCCGGTGGAGCCATGGCGGGGGCTACTGCAAAGCGTTGCCGATGAGCTCAGCGAAGGGTCTCCTTTTTCTGAGGCGCTCAAACGGTGGCCTGCGGTCTTTAGCCCACTGCATATCTCAATGGTGAAGACCGGAGAGCTAACGGGGAAGCTTGAAGCGTGCTGCCGGGAGCTTGCAGAGCAGCAAAAAGCGCAGCAGCAGCTCAGCGCGAAAGTGAAAAAAGCGCTGCGCTACCCGGCGATCGTCCTGACGCTGGCCGTACTCGTCGTGCTGGCAATGGTCACCCTGGTTTTGCCCGAGTTTGCCGCGATCTACAAAACGTTTAACACCCCGCTTCCGGCGCTGACGCGAATAGTGATGGGGATAGCCGCGTTTATGCAGTTATATGCCCTGGTGCTGTTCGCGATGCTGCTTCTTCCTGTAACCGCAGCCTGGGCTCTGCGACACCATCCTCGCTGGCAGCGTATGCTGCTGAATATTCCCGTAATGGGAGCGCTGGCAAAAGGGCAAAAGCTGGGGCAAATCTTCACCGTACTGTCGCTCACGCAGCAGGCGGGCATTGCCTTCTTACAGGGTCTTGAAAGTGCAGAAGAGACTGTTGAAAGCCGGTACTGGCAGGGAATACTCCGCAGCATACGCGAGGACATTGAAAAAGGTCTCCCCGTCTGGTCGTCCTTTCAGAAGGCGGCAATGTTTACCCCGCTCTGTATTCAGCTTTTACGAACCGGCGAGATGTCTGGTTCGCTGGACGTTATGCTGGCAAACCTTGCCCGCCATCACACGGAACAGACCTTTCAACGAGCAGACAACCTGGCGGCGCTTCTGGAGCCGCTGCTCCTGGTTGTTACGGGGGTCATCATCGGCACGCTGGTGGTGGCAATGTATCTGCCGATTTTCCATCTGGGAGATGCGATGAGCGCGGGGTAGTGCAGCAGCGCTGGCGCACGAACATGCGCCAGCGAAAGCCATTACAGGCTATTGAAAACGCGGTTTTCCTGCTCCTGAACGCGAATAAACGTGGTGCGTTTCGTCAGCTCTTTCAGGCGGGATGCACCCACGTAGGTACAGGCTGAGCGCAGGCCGCCCAGGATGTCTCGCGCGGTGTTTTCAACCGGGCCGCGCAGAGGCAGCTTCACGGTTTTGCCTTCAGCCGCACGGTATTTTGCCACGCCACCAACGTGGCGGGTCATCGCGGATTCAGAGCTCATACCGTAGAACAGCATGAATTTCTCGCCGTTCTCTTCCACCACGGTGCCGCCGCTCTCTTCGTGGCCTGCCAGCATACCGCCGAGCATCACGAAGTCCGCGCCGCCGCCAAAGGCCTTTGCGACATCGCCCGGCATGGTGCAACCGCCATCGCTGATGATCTGGCCGCCCAGGCCGTGCGCCGCATCGGCACATTCAATGACCGCGGAAAGCTGCGGATAACCAACGCCGGTCTTAACGCGAGTGGTGCATACGGAGCCCGGGCCAATGCCCACTTTCACGATGTCGGCACCGGAAAGGATCAGCTCTTCACACATTTCACCGGTCACCACGTTGCCCGCGATGATAGTTTTGTTCGGCCAGGCTTCGCGCGCCTTGCTAACGAACTGCACGAAGTGCTCGGAGTAGCCGTTCGCCACGTCGATACAAACGAAGTTAAGCGCCGGGTTGGCGTTCAGGATCTGTTTGGTTTTCTCGAAATCGGCGTCAGAAGTACCGGTGGAGACCATCACGTGCTTCACCACGTCAGCAGAGGCGGACGCAACAAACGCATTCCACTCTTCAGGGCTGTAGTGCTTGTGAACTGCAGTAAGAATATCGAACTGAGCCAGCGCCGTTGCCATCTCAAAGGTACCGACTGTATCCATGTTGGCAGCAATGATTGGCACGCCAGACCAGGTCTGACCGGAGTGTTTAAAGGTGAATTGACGTTCGAGTTCAACGTCTGAGCGACTTTTCAGTGTAGAGCGTTTAGGGCGGATAAGAACGTCTTTGAAACCTAACTTCAGATCTTCTTCGATACGCATGTGCGGATTCCTGGGGTTAGAGGCAAATATGTTAAAAGCACAACTCCAGTGACGCTATCATACGCACTAATACCTGCTCCGCAAGACTGCGAAATTCTCTTTTTTTACGCTACAATCCTATAAATTTACCTGGTAAAAAGCCGGTAAAGAGAATCAAACAATTACTGTCGCACGTTTGTTTTTTAAGCAACTGATTTTCATAATGAATAATTCCCAGGATTTGATTTAATGGGGTATATCGTCGCAGTAACCGGCGGCATCGGTAGTGGCAAAAGTACCGTTGCGGGCGCATTTTCTCGTCTCGGCATCGCGATTATTGATGCTGATATTATTGCCCGTCAGGTGGTAGAGCCCAATACACCCGCGCTAAAGGCCATCGCAGACCATTTCGGTCAGGCAATCATCAATGCCGACGGCACGCTGAACCGCCGTCAGCTTCGCGAATATATTTTTTCCGATTCTGCGGAAAAAGCCTGGCTTAATGCCCTGCTCCACCCCATTATCCACCAGGAAACTCAGCGTCAGATAGCCGCAGCCCGCTCTCCTTATGTCCTGTGGGTGGTTCCGCTCCTGGTGGAAAACCAGCTGCATAAGAAAGCCAATCGGGTACTGGTGATTGATGTCACACCCGAAACGCAAATCCAGCGAACCATGACGCGCGACCACGTCTCGCGTGAACATGCTGAACAAATTCTTGCCGCTCAGGCCACGCGCGCTCAGCGCCTTGCCGTTGCGGATGATGTTATTGATAATAACGGCGCACCAGATGCCATTGCATCGGATGTTGCCCGTCTGCACGCGCAGTATCTGACCTTCGCCGCGCAGGCCGTTGCACAGGAAAAACCATAATGTCCACTCACATCCTTTTTGAGCACCCGCTTAATGAAAAAATGCGTACCTGGCTGCGCATTGAATTTCTCATCCAACAGCTTTCACAACATCTGCCCGTTAACGATCATGCCACGGCGTTGCACTTCTTCCGCAACGTAGGCGATCTGCTGGATGTGATTGAGCGCGGCGATGTCCGCACGGAGCTTTTGAAAGAGCTGGAGCGCCAGCAGCGTAAATTACAGGCCTGGGCCGAAGTGCCGGGCGTGGATCAAAGCCGAATTGACGCCTTACGTCAGCAGTTGAAAAACAGCAGCACGACGCTGATGGCCGCGCCGCGCGTTGGGCAATATCTACGCGAAGACCGTTTGATTGCATTGGTGCGCCAGCGCCTGAGCATACCGGGCGGCTGCTGTAGCTTTGACCTGCCAACGCTGCACATGTGGCTGCATATGCCGCAGGAACAGCGCGATCGTCAGGTAAACAGCTGGCTGGGCAGCCTGGAGCCGATGAATCAGACGCTATCGCTGATCCTCGATCTTGTGCGTAACTCTGCCCCGTTCCGCAAGCAAACCAGTCTCAACGGTTTTTATCAGGACAACGGCGACGACGCCGATCTTCTGCGCCTGAATCTGTCTCTTGGCGAGCAGCTTTATCCGCAAATTTCCGGGCATAAAAGCCGTTTCGCGATCCGCTTTATGCCGCTGGACAGTGAAAATGGCACCGTGCCGGAACGCCTCGATTTTGAACTGGCCTGTTGTTAAGGAGTGCCAATGTCTGACGTCACCACCGTAAACTGCCCCACCTGTGGCAAAACCGTTGTCTGGGGCGAAGTGAGTCCATTCCGCCCATTCTGCTGCAAGCGCTGCCAGCTCATTGACCTGGGCGAATGGGCGGCGGAAGAGAAACGTATTCCGAGCGAAGGCGACCTCTCGGATAGCGATGACTGGAGCGAAAGCCAGCAGTAACGTTCAAAGCCTGCTGGCGCTTCGCCCGGCAGGCCTGCTATTGTGCCGCTAAGCGGCGGATCACTGGCTCATTGGCTGGCGGGAATTTGTCGGCATCGCTGGCCTGAAGTTCCACCCAGTTACCCGGCTGTCCCTCTTTTCCCCAGGGTTCACCTTCCCAGCTTTCCACCAGCCAGAACCACAGCGTGATGTGCCTGTCGGGAAACTGATACTCCAGCTTATCGAACAGCGTGGCGCCAAGCGGGGTAATCCCCACCTCTTCCTGCAGCTCACGCACCAGCGCCTCTTCCGGCGTTTCTCCTGACTCGATTTTCCCGCCAGGAAACTCCCACTTGTTCGCCATATGGGCGTCAGCAGCGCGCTGGGTGATGAAGATTTGGTTTTGCGGGTTGCGAATAATCCCGACGGCAATTTGCAGTATTTTCATAGTGTCACTTCCATAAAAAAGGCGCAGATGTCTGCGCCTTTTCATTTTTTTATGAACTTAGTTCAGACGGCCGTGGCAGGCCTTGTATTTTTTACCGGAACCACATGGACACGGATCGTTACGACCCACTTTACGATCGCCGGTCTGCGCGGCGATCGCCGCTGCGGCTTCGCTTTCGTCAGTCTGGTGGCTCAGCTGCTGCATCTGCGCCAGACGCTCAGCTTCTTCACGACGCTGCTGCTCCATCGCTTCCACTTCTTCCGGCATGCGCACCTGAACCTTGCTCAGGGTGCTGATCACTTCGTACTTCAGTGACTCCAGCATAGACGCAAACATGGAGAAGGATTCACGCTTGTACTCCTGCTTCGGATCTTTCTGCGCATAGCCGCGCAGGTGGATCCCCTGACGCAGGTAGTCCATCGCAGCCAGGTGCTCTTTCCACAGGGAGTCCAGGGTCTGCAGCATCACGCCTTTTTCGAAGTGACGCATCATCTCAGCGCCAACCACTTCTTCCTTACGCTTATAAACTTCCAGCGCGGTTTCAAAGATACGTTCGCGCAGGGTCTCTTCATGCAGCTCAGGCTCTTTGTCCAGCCACTCTTTGATTGGCAGATCGAGATCGAAGTCGTTTTTCAGGCGTTCCTGCAGGCCTTCAACATCCCACATCTCTTCCAGAGACTGCGGTGGAATATGCGCGTCGATGGTGGCTTTGAACACATCTTCGCGGATACTGTTGATGGTTTCGCTCACGTCGGACACGTCCAGCAGTTCGTTACGCTGGGTGTAGATCGCACGACGCTGATCGTTGGCAACGTCATCGTATTCCAGCAGCTGCTTACGAATATCGAAGTTACGGCTTTCCACTTTACGCTGGGCGTTAGCGATCGCTTTAGTCACCCACGGGTGCTCGATGGCTTCGCCTGGCTTCATGCCCAGTTTACGCATCATGCCGGACACGCGGTCGGAGGCGAAAATACGCATCAGCGCATCTTCCATAGACAGGTAGAAGCGGGAAGAACCGGCATCACCCTGACGGCCCGCACGGCCGCGCAGCTGGTTGTCGATACGACGAGATTCGTGACGCTCGGTACCAATGATGTGCAGACCACCGGATGCCAGCACCGCGTCGTGACGCACCTGCCAGTCGGCTTTGATCTGCGCGATCTGCTCTGGCGTTGGGTTTTCCAGCTCTGCGACTTCAGCCTGCCAGCTACCGCCGAGCATAATATCGGTACCACGACCCGCCATGTTGGTGGCGATGGTCACGGCAGCCGGATAGCCCGCCTGAGCAACGATATCCGCTTCTTTGGCGTGGAATTTGGCGTTCAGAACGTTGTGCTTGATGCCCGCTTTGGTCAGCTCATTGGAAACCACTTCGGATTTCTCGATGGAGATGGTCCCCACGAGCACCGGCTGGCCATTGGCAGTACGGTCGCGAATATCCTCGATGATCGCCTGAATTTTTTCCGCTTCGGTCATGTACACCAGGTCCGGCATATCCTTACGGATCATCGGACGGTTGGTTGGCACAACCACGGTATCCAGCTTGTAGATGGAGCTGAATTCAAACGCTTCGGTATCTGCGGTACCGGTCATCCCCGCCAGCTTCTCGTAGAGACGGAAGTAGTTCTGGAAGGTGATAGAGGCCAGCGTCTGGTTTTCGTTCTGGATATCCACGCCTTCTTTCGCTTCAACGGCCTGGTGCAGACCGTCAGACCAGCGACGGCCCTGCATGGTACGACCGGTGTGTTCATCGACGATGATGACTTCACCGTCTTTCACGATGTAGTCAACGTCACGGGTGAACAGCGCGTGGGCGCGCAGCGCGGCGGTCACGTGGTGCATCAGCATAATGTTGCTCGGAGAGTACAGAGACTCGCCCTCTTCCATAATGCCTTCAGCCACCAGCAGCTCTTCGATTTTCACCAGACCGCGTTCGGTCAGGTTCACCTGGCGCGCCTTCTCGTCAACGGAGAAGTGGCCTTCACCCTGGAAGGTATCGGAGTCTTCTTTCTCCTGGCGCAGCAGGTGTGGAATGATTTTGTCGACTTTACGGTACATGTCAGAGCTGTCTTCGGCCGGGCCGGAGATGATCAGCGGGGTACGCGCTTCATCGATAAGAATGGAGTCAACCTCATCCACCAGCGCATAGTGCAGCTTACGCTGGACGCGCTCTTCCGGGCTAAACGCCATGTTGTCGCGCAGGTAGTCGAAGCCGTATTCGTTGTTGGTGCCGTAGGTGATGTCCGCGTTGTAGGCTTCGCGCTTGGCGGGTGCCGGCAGGCCGGACATGTTGATGCCGACGGTCATGCCGAGGAACTCGAACAGCGGACGGTTGTTTTCGGCATCACGCTGGGCCAGATAATCGTTGACGGTAACGACGTGAACGCCCTTACCGGTCAGTGCATTCAGATAAGCCGGCAGCGTTGCGGTCAGGGTTTTACCTTCACCGGTACGCATTTCCGCGATGCAGCGCTCGTTAAGCACCATACCACCCAGCAGCTGAACATCGAAGTGACGCATGCCGAACACACGTTTACTCGCTTCACGCACAACGGCGAAAGCTTCCGGGATCAGGCTCTCTAAGGTTTCGCCTTTTTCCAGGCGCGCGCGGAATTCCGCGGTTTTCGCTTTGAGCTCGTCATCAGAGAGCTTCTCCATCGCCGGTTCCATACCGTTGATGACGTTTACAGCTTTGCGCATACGGCGCAGGGTACGATCGTTACGACTACCAAAAACTTTGGTTAATAATTTGATTAGCATAATAAATTCTCAAACGCCCCAGACGGGCAGATAAATTAAGGTATTGAAAAAGGTTAATTTAGCTGAGGCGTTGAGGCCCGGCACGGATGCCGTGAACCTGGCTAATCCATGTCGAAACGGAGAATGATACAGGGGGAACAAACCAGGTTTGCGCCGTCTGACTCACGGTCACAGGCGGCTGGTTGTCCTGCGTCAGAAGCGCATTAAGCGTATCGAGCAGGGCAAGATGCTGAGCCTGAACCGGCAGCGTCTCTTCAGCAACAGGCATCGTCTGCGGCGCCATCGCGAACGACAGATGACGGATAACCGTGCGGATGGCGTGCTGCTGCCAGTAATCAACGGAGAAATTAGGACGACGGCTGGCTTCAAGCCACGCGAGATTAGTAAAGTTAACCCGCGTCGAGAGATCGTGTTTAGTTGTCGTGGAACGTGCTGGCGTCGCCGCTTCCGCACTGTTGCTGAGCACAGGCAAGCCGAGACTCGCCGCGACCATCCCTAATAAGAGATGCGGCCAGAAGTAACGTCTGCCAAATTGTCGCCAGCGCGTCAGTATTCCGCTCACTTGCTCCACCACATTCGCCCGCCAGTGCAGGCTGAGTTCAATTATTCTTTTTTAGCGCCCAGATATTACCACTAAAGCCAATACGCAGCAGCAGGAATGACACCTTGCAGCAGGTAAAAACGGTCAATAATGCAGCGAACACACCGTTATTCGGCACCCGACAGAGATCAGGGAGTAGAGGGACAAATCAAAGAAAGGCAGAAATAAAAACGACTGGCTTCCCTGGTCGGAGAGAGTACCAGGTGAACCAGTCGCTTTTCTTACGAAACGGCGTTAACCGTTACGCCAGGACCATAGTCGGCGCTTTGAACGCCAGCGGCAGTTCAGCTTCGTCTTCGAAGGTCACATATTCCCAGGCTTCCTGTTTTGCCAGGACGGCCTGCAACAGTTTGTTGTTCAGTGCATGACCGGATTTAAACGCGGTAAATGCACCAATGATGTTGTGACCACACATGAAGAGGTCGCCGATCGCGTCCAGCATTTTGTGACGAACGAATTCATCTTCAAAACGCAGGCCGTCTTCGTTCAGTACGCGATAATCGTCAACAACGATGGCACAATCGAAGCTGCCGCCCAGGCACAGGCCGCGGGACTGCAGATATTCGATATCACGCATGAAGCCAAACGTACGTGCGCGGCTGATCTGGCGCATAAACGCATCAGCAGAGAAGTTCATCGCATAGCGTTGGGTGCTGGCATCAATCGCCGGATGGTTAAAGTCGATGGTAAAGTCCAACGAGAAACCATTGTACGGTTTGAATTCAGCCCACTTGTCGCCATCTTCGACGCGAACGGTCTCTTTGATGCGAACAAATTTCTTCGCACAGTTCAGTTCTTCGATGCCGGCATCCAGCAACAGATAAACGAACGGCGCAGCACTACCATCCATAATCGGGATTTCTGGCGCATCGACTTCAACAATAATGTTGTCGATACCCAGACCCGCCAGGGCGGCGTTCAGGTGCTCTACGGTAGAAATCCGCACGTCATGCTCGTTCACCAGACAAGTACAGAGCATTGTATCACGCACAGATTTGGCATCGGCCGGAAAATCTACCGGTGGATTCAAGTCGGTGCGACGATAGATGACCCCGGTATTGGCCGGCGCAGGGCGTAACGTCAGTGTGACTTTCTTGCCGGTATGTAAACCGACACCCGTCGCCTGAACGATACGTTTGAGTGTCCTTTGTTTGATCATCGTATAATCTCGCCAAATTAACTATCCAACCGAGAGTGTATATCACTAACGGTGGGCCAGTTTAGCACAAAGAGCGCAAATCCCCAAATTCCAGCCAATTCTTAGTCAGCTTGCTTACGCAGGAACGCCGGGATGTCCAGATAATCTGGCTCTTTTGCCGTTTGCGGCGTTGGGTCGTTCACCACTTTCGCGGCCGGTTTTTGCTCCTGAGTCAGAGGAGACATACCGTGCTGCTGGTAACGATCCATTACCGGTTGCTGAGTCTGCTTGTTGGTCACGAGGGTGATCTCAGGACGCTTGTCCATACCGATACCGGTCGCAACAACGGTAACACGCAGCTCGTCGTTCATTTCCGGGTCAAGGGAAGTACCGATTACCACGGTCGCGTTGTCAGAGGCGAACGCACGGATGGTGTTACCCACGGTTTCGAACTCATCCAGACGCAGGTCAAAGCCAGCGGTAATGTTGACCAGCACGCCGCGCGCACCAGACAGATCGATATCTTCCAGCAGCGGAGAAGAGATAGCCATTTCAGCCGCTTCTTCTGCACGGTCTTCACCGCTCGCCACGCCAGAGCCCATCATCGCGTAGCCCATTTCGGACATCACGGTGCGAACGTCTGCAAAGTCAACGTTCATCAGGCCAGGACGGGTAATCAGTTCTGCGATACCCTGAACCGCGCCTTTCAGCACGTCGTTTGCTGCGCCGAAGGCGTCCAGCAGGGAGATACCGCGACCCAGAACTTTCAGCAGCTTGTCGTTCGGGATGGTGATCAGCGAGTCCACATGCTTGGACAGCTCGGTGATACCCTGCTCCGCGAAAGCCATACGCTTTTTGCCTTCGAAATTGAAAGGCTTGGTCACGACAGCAACGGTCAGGATACCTAAATCTTTTGCCACTTCAGCGACGACAGGTGCTGCACCGGTACCGGTACCGCCGCCCATGCCTGCTGCGATGAAGACCATGTCCGCACCTTCCAGTGCAGCACGCAGGGCTTCACGATCTTCTTCAGCCGCGTTGCGACCGACTTCCGGGTTAGCCCCAGCGCCCAGCCCTTTGGTGATGCCACCGCCGATCTGGATAGTCTGGCCAACTGCCGTCTTACGCAGTGCCTGCGCATCGGTGTTAACTGCAAAGAACTCAACACCTTCAATGCGTTCACGCACCATATGCTCTACGGCGTTACCGCCGCCGCCACCGACGCCGATGACTTTAATCACCGCGTCGTTGGTCAGTTCCATAGGTTCAAACATAATTTCTCTCTCCGTTGTGCCTGTCGCCCGAGACCGCTAATTCTCTCCGGTCTCTTTAAAAAATTAAAACTCTTTTCGCAGCCAGTTGTTCAGTCGTTTGACCCACGACCCCACTGAAACGCGTTTTTCCACTTCTGCTTCACCACTGAGATGAGATTCCTTCCCGTAGTGGAGCAGGCCCACTGCCGTTGAATAATACGGCTCCTGAGCATAATCCGTTAAACCGGTAATATTCAGCGGCGCACCAATACGCACCTGCGTATGGAACACGCGCTGAGCGCAGGCCGCAAGACCTTCAATTTGCGCTGCACCGCCGGTTAATACAATCCCCGCCGCAAGATGATGCTTAACACCCTGCTGACGAAGCTGTTCCTGAAGCTGTAAAATCTCTTCGTTGACCAGGTTGAGCAGCTCGGTATAGCGCGGCTCAATTACCTCTGCCAACGTCTGGCGCTGCAGGCTACGCGGCGGACGACCGCCCACGCTCGGCACTTCAACGCTCTCATCTTTACCAACGATAGACCCCAGCGCACAGCCGTGGCGTACTTTAATCGCTTCTGCATCGCTCGGTGGCGTACCAAAAGCGTAAGCAATATCGCTGGTCACAACGTTCCCTGCGTACGGGATCACTTTGGTGTGGCGCAGCGCACCGCCGGTATACACGGCCATGTCCATTGTACCACCACCGATATCGACCACACAGACACCCAGTTCACGTTCGTCTTCGGTCAGCACGGAATAACTTGCCGCCAGACCGGCGAAAATAAGTTGGTCAACTTTCAGGCCACAACGTTCAACGGCTTTTACAATGTTCTTCGCCATATCGTTGTGACATGTGATCAGGTGCACTTTTGCCTGCATACGCACGCCAGACAGACCAACCGGGTTCTTGATCCCTTCCTGGTAGTCAATCGCATATTCCTGCGGGATCACGTGCAGCACGCGATGCTCATCGCGAACGCGCACGGACTTAGCCGTATGCACAACGTTTTCAACGTCTTCCTGCGTCACTTCTTCTTCAGAAATCGGCACCATACCGATTTCGTTCTGGCAGCTGATGTGCTTACCAGAAAGGGCCAGATAGACAGAAGAGATCTGGCAATCCGCCATTAATTCAGCCTGATCGATGGCGCGCTGTACGCATTTCACCACCGACTCAAGGTCGTTTACCCCACCTTTATCCATACCACGGGACGGGCAACTGCCCACGCCAATGATATTGACCATACCGTCGGGCAGAACTTCCCCTACTAAAGCGGCAACCTTCGCAGTGCCAATCTCCAGTCCAACTACCAGTTTTCTGTCCGTCGCCTTGATCATTGTTGTTCTGCCTGTACCTGTGCCTGATTCTGTTGCTGATTAGGTTCCTCGACCGGAGCCGGCTCCCAACCGACTGCTGCGCCTGAGTCATAGCGCAAATCAACGTAGCTTATCCGTTTGCCGTCCGCCTGCGCCTGCTGCTGTAAAACCGGGTAAAGTTCTACAAAACGCGCAAGACGTTTCATTGTGTCGCCGCGTCCCAGGTTGAGCTTAATGCCGTTCGTCAACGTCAGCTGCCAGGAGCGGCGCGCCGTCATTGCAGCATCTTTTAACGTAAACCTGTCCTTCGCCAGCACCTGCCCCATTTCACGAAAACCCTGCAATACTTCGTTTTCGCTGCCTTCAGGGCCATACAACATCGGTAAATTTTGCTTGTTGACACGATCGCTCGGGACGCTGAAGGAATTTCCGTCTACGTCAACCATGTGCTGATCATTCCAACGCGCAATGGGCACATATTCAACCAGATGAATCTTCAATTCATCAGGCCATTGTTTTCTGACACTCGCCTGTTTTATCCATGGCAGACGTTCAATCTGGCTCTGGATAATATTGACGTCCTGCGTCATAAAGGTGCCGGGCGATCCCAGCGCCAGAATAGACTGGCGAATATCATCGTTACGCGTGTAGTGACGCTCGCCGGTCACCACCAGCTTTGACAGCGGCAACCGCTGTGCATCTTCCATCCAGCCCAGCACCATCCAGCCGCTGATAAACACGGTGCACAGCACCCCGAGCAGGAAAATTATCCCTGCAAGACGCGTTCCATTACTCCGGCGTGAAGAAGTGTATTCTTCTTCGTCATCGCGGTTGCGCGTGTTCAATGCAGCCTGAGACATATCAGCCCGCCTGGTCTAGAATACGTACGACTAACTGCGAGAAGCTCATTCCCGCCTGACGCGCCGCCATCGGCACAAGGCTGTGGCTGGTCATTCCCGGTGAGGTATTGGCTTCCAGCAGATAAAACTGCCCGTCATTGTCCTGCATCACATCAATGCGTCCCCAGCCGCTGCAGACCAATACATTCCAGGCTTTAAGCACCAGAGACTGTAATTCGGCTTCACGCTCTGCTTCAAGACCACAAGGGCAGAAATATTGCGTCTCATCAGAGAGATACTTCGCCTCATAATCATAGAAGACTCCGGCGGGTTGGATGCGAATTGACGGTAAAATTTCTTCGCCAAGCATCGCGACGGTAAATTCCGGCCCGCTGAGCCATTTTTCAATCAGAACTTCTTCATCATGTTGAAATGCCAGCGCTAAAGCAGATGTTAAATCTTCAGCTTTATCGACCTTTGACATCCCGACGCTCGACCCTTCCCGGCTCGGCTTTACAATAACCGGTAAGCCCAGTGCCGCAATGCGTGTATTAACGCTGTCCGACAGGCCCAATTCAAATTCGCCGCGCGTCAGCGACACCCACGGCGCAACGGGTAAACCCGCTCCCTGCCAGAGTAACTTACTGCGCAGTTTATCCATAGAGATGGCGGATGCCATCACGCCGCTGCCGGTGTAAGGCAGGCCGATCAACTCCAGAAGCCCCTGCAGGGTTCCGTCTTCACCGCCACGACCATGTAACGCGATAAAGACCTTATCGAAGCCCATCGCTTTTAATTGCGTCACGTCGACCTCTTTTGGATCGACCAGATGCGCGTTTACGCCGCCTTCTCGCAGGCCCGCCAGCACGGCAGCACCGGAATTAAGAGAAACCTCGCGTTCAGCGGAAGTGCCGCCAGAGAGGACTGCAATCTTATCAGCCATGATGCTCATCCTCCTGGGTTTGCGGCTTCAGTTTGATTTCAGCTAAGGTACGGGCGATTTTGCCGATATTTCCCGCACCCTGAATCAGGATCAGATCGTTACCGGTCAGGACAGGTGCCAGAATTTCCGCCACCTGTGCCGGGTCTGAAACCAGAATAGGGTCAACTTTACCGCGCCCGCGAATGGTACGACACAGGGAACGGCTGTCTGCGCCTGGAATTGGCGTTTCGCCGGCGGCGTAAACATCCAGCATCAGCAGGGTATCCACCTGTGACAGCACGCTGGCGAAATCGTCATACAGATCGCGGGTACGCGTGAAGCGGTGCGGCTGGAAGATCATCACCAGATTCTTCTCCGGCCAGCCCGCGCGTGCGGCTTTGATGGTCGCGTCCACTTCGGTCGGATGGTGACCGTAGTCGTCCACCAGCATCGCGGTACCTGGCTTACCGTTCACCGCATCCAGCGGGAACTCGCCAAGGAAGTCGAAGCGACGCCCCGTACCCTGGAAGCTTTCCAGCGCGCGCAGAATAGCTTCATCATCAATGCCTTCTTCCGTCGCAACAGCCACTGCTGCTGCGGCATTGAGCGCGTTATGGCGTCCTGGCGCATTCAGCGTGACGTGCAGTAGCTCTTTATCCTGACGCGCCAGAGTGAAATGCCCCTGCGCACCAATCTGTTTGTACTCTTCCACACGGACGTCAGCGTCTTCGCTGAAGCCGTAGGTGGTGATTTGACGACCAACGCGCGGCAGCAGCTCGCGGATCACCGGATCGTCCACGCACATCACCGCGCGTCCGTAGAACGGCAGGTTGTGCAGGAAGTTAATGAAGGTCTGCTTTAAGTTCTCGAAGTCGCCCTGGTAAGTATCCATATGGTCGGCTTCGATATTGGTGACAATCGCCACCATCGGCTGCAGGTGCAGGAACGACGCGTCGCTCTCATCCGCTTCCGCAATCAGATAACGGCTGTGGCCCAGACGCGCATGCACGCCTGCGGCTTTCACCAGACCGCCGTTAACGAACGTCGGGTCGAGACCCGCTTCCGCATAAATGCTGGAAACCATCGCCGTGGTCGTGGTTTTACCGTGGGTGCCGGCAATCGCGATGCCGTGGCGGAAACGCATCAGTTCCGCCAGCATTTCTGCGCGGCGGATCACCGGAATGCGCGCTTCGTGCGCGGCAACAATTTCCGGATTGTCAGAGGAGATGGCGCTTGAGACCACCACCACGCTCGCATCGCGCACGTTTTCCGGGCGATGGTTGAAATAGATAGTCGCCCCAAGCGACGCCAGCTGCTGCGTGACAGGGTTTGGCGCCAGGTCAGACCCGCTGATCTGATAGCCTTCGTTAGCTAACACTTCGGCAATACCGCCCATGCCAGCACCACCGATGCCAACAAAGTGAATGTGCCGGACGCGACGCATCTCGGGCACGATTGAACGCAGTTTTGCCAGTTGTTGTGTATTCATTCTCTAAACGCCATCGACTACTTAAAATTCGTGCAGCGCAACACGCGCTGCGAGGGTTAAGCCTGGGCTGCCAGGCTCACTTCTTTTGCCACCCGTTCTGTCGCATCCGGGATAGCGGCAGCGCGCGCGCGCTGTGCCATCTCCAGCAGTGCGTCTCTGTTCCAGCCCGCCAGGGTGGTGGCGACCGCATCGGCGGTAAATTGTGGCTGCTCAAAAATTTTCGCCGCGCCGGCTTTCTCAAGCGGCAGCGCATTCCAGTACTGTTGTCGGTCTTTGTGCTGGAACGGCACGAACAGCGCGGGCAAGCCGGCGGCGGCGATTTCGCTCACCGTCAGCGCGCCGGAGCGGCAGACCACGACATCGGCCCAGGCATAGGCTGCGGCCATATCGTCAATAAATTCCGTCACTTTATGCTGCGGCTGGCCTTCATCTGCGTAAGCCTGCTCAACGGTCTGCTGAGCGCCTTTACCGCTTTGGTGCCAGATAGTGACGGCATCACCTAGCTTTGCCGCCACCTGCGGCATTGTCTGGTTCAGGATGCGCGCCCCCTGAGAACCGCCAACGACCAAAACACGAACCGGGCCTTCGCGTCCCGCCAGGCGGGCATCCGGCAGCGGCAGCGCCAGCACGTCTACGCGCACCGGGTTACCCACCACGTCCGCTTTTGGAAACGCGCCGGGAAACGCCTGCATCACTTTGGTGGCGATTTTCGCCAGCCACTTGTTGGTCAGACCGGCAATACCGTTTTGCTCATGCAGCACAACGGGAATGCCTAACGACCACGCGGCCAGCCCGCCGGGACCAGAAACATAGCCGCCCATGCCCAGCACCACATCGGGCTTAAAGCGCTTCATAATGGTGCGCGCCTGACGCCAGGCGTTAAAAATACGCACCGGCGCCAGCAGCATGGCCTTGAGGCCTTTGCCCCGCAGGCCGGAAATACGAATAAAGTCGATCTCAATACCGTGCTTCGGCACCAGGTCGGCTTCCATGCGGTCTGCGGTTCCCAGCCAGCGTACCTGCCAGCCCTGCTCCATTAAATGGTGCGCAACCGCCAGCCCCGGGAACACGTGTCCACCGGTACCGCCTGCCATCACCATTAACCGCTTCGGTTGATTCATCGTGAACCTCGTGTAAACGCCTGGGCTTTCTCCAGACGCGTCTCATAATCTATGCGTAACAAAAACATAATGGCCGTCGACATGATCAACAGGCTCGAACCACCATAGCTGATCAGCGGCAACGTCAGACCTTTGGTCGGCAGCATACCCGCTGCGGCCCCGACGTTAACCAGCGCCTGGAAGCTAAACCAGATACCAATTGAGCAGGCTAAGAAGCCTGAGAAGCGGTGATCGATCTCCAGCGCTTTTCGGCCAATCGACATGGCGCGGAAAGCGACGAAGAATACCATTAATAGCGCCAATACCACACCGATATAACCCAGTTCTTCCCCAATAATGGAGAAGATGAAGTCAGTGTGTGCTTCCGGTAAATACTCCAGTTTCTGTACCGAGTTACCTAGGCCTTGCCCCCAGACTTCACCGCGGCCAAACGCCATCAGCGACTGCGTCAGCTGATAGCCGCTGCCGAAGGGATCTTCCCACGGGTTCCAGAACGAGGTCACGCGGCGGATACGGTAAGGCTCAGCGAGGATCAGCAGCACTACCGCTGAAATACCCATTCCGATAATGGCGATGAACTGCCACAGCTTGGCCCCTGCCAGGAACAGCATCGCCAGCGTCGTAACAAACAGTACGACAACGGTACCGAGGTCAGGCTGCGCCAGCAGCAGGATCGCCAGCACCAGAATCACGCCCATCGGCTTTAAGAAGCCGCGAAGGTTGTTACGCACCTCATCGACTTTTCGCACCAGGTAGTTCGCCAGATAGCAGAACAGTGAAAGCTTGGTAAATTCCGCCGGCTGAATACGCAGCGGGCCGAAGGCGATCCAGCGCGATGCCCCGTTAACGGAGCTCCCGACAACCAGTACAATAAGCAGCATGATAATGGAGGCGATCAGCATCGCGGTACTGTGCCGCTGCCAGAACGCCATCGGCAGACGAAGCGTCACCATTGCCAGGCAAAACGCCAGAATGATGTACAGCCCGTCACGCTTGGCGAACAGGAAGGGATCGTTAGCCAGACGCTGTCCGACAGGCATGGAGGCTGAGGTCACCATGATAAAGCCGATCGCCGCCAGCCCCAGCGTCAGCCAGAACAGGGTGCGGTCGTACATAATCAGGCTATCGGAATCTTTATCCCGTGAAGCCATCACCCAGCCTTTCAGCGCCGCAAACAGCCACACCAGAATTCCAAATCCTGGCAGGCGCGGCATTTTCAGGCGAGGGAGAGATAAACGCATCAGCCTAACTCCTTCGCAAGGCGGGTAAAGACATCGCCACGCTGTTCGAAATTCTTAAACTGATCGAGGCTGGCGCACGCCGGGGAGAGCAGAACCATGTCGCCAGGCTGCACGCGCGGGGCAATCAGGCGCATCGCCTGTTCCATCGTTTCAGTTTGCTCGGCAATTTCCGGGCGCAGCTCAGCCAGCTCGCTGCCGTCACGACCGAAGCAGTACAGGCGGATGTTATCGCCGGTGAGGTATTGCTTCAGGGAGGAGAAATCAGCGGATTTGCCGTCGCCACCCAACAGCAGATGCAGGGTACCGTCAACGTGCAGGCCGTTCAGCGCGGCCTCCGTGCTTCCCACATTGGTTGCTTTGGAGTCATTAATCCAGCGCACGCCGTTATGCTCTAGCGCCAGCTGAAAACGGTGCGCCAGGCCGGAAAACGTGGTCAACGCTTTCAGGCTGGAAGAGCGCGGCAGCCCTACGGCATCTGCCAGGGCCAGCGCCGCCAGGGCGTTGGTGTAGTTGTGCTGGCCGGAAAGCTTCATCTCCTTCACGTTCAGCACTTTTTCACCTTTTACGCGCAGCCAGGTTTCGCCCAGCTGGCGGTTCAGATGATAATCACCCATGGTGATACCAAAGCTGATGCAGCGCTCGTCCGCGCCGCGCACCGGCATGGTCAGCGCGTCGTCGGCGTTAACCACGCAGACTTTGGCGTTTTCGTAAACGCGCAGCTTGGCCGCGCGGTACTGCTGCAGACCAAATGGATACCGATCCATATGATCTTCAGTCACGTTGAGGATCGTTGCCGCCGCCGCATGCAGGCTGGAGGTGGTTTCAAGCTGGAAGCTGGAAAGTTCCAGAACGTACAGCTCGCAGCCTTTGTCCAGCAGCATTAGCGCGGGCAGACCGATATTGCCGCCTACTCCTACGTTCATGCCTGCGGCTTTCGCCATTTCACCCACCAGGGTGGTGACGGTGCTTTTGCCGTTAGAACCGGTGATCGCGATAACCGGCGCCTGCGCTTCGCGGCAGAACAGCTCGATATCGCCGACAATCTCAACGCCCGCATCCGCAGCAGCGCTCAGCGAAGGGTGCGCCAGCGCCATTCCCGGGCTGGCGACAATCAGATCGGCTGCCAGCAGCCAGTCATCATTCAGACCACCAAGGTGGCGTTCAACCTGTTCCGGCAGCTTGTCCAGACCCGGCGGAGAGACACGCGTATCCATCACGCGCGGCGTCACGCCGCGCGCAAGGAAAAAGTCCACGCAGGAGAGGCCAGTGAGGCCTAACCCGATGATAACGACTTTTTTGCCCTGGTAATCTGCCATGATTAACGTACCTTCAGCGTTGCCAGGCCAATCAGCACCAGCATCAGCGAAATAATCCAGAAGCGCACAATCACGCGCGGCTCCGGCCAGCCTTTCAGTTCATAGTGGTGGTGAATCGGCGCCATACGGAAGATGCGCTGACCGCGCAGCTTGAAGGAGCCGACCTGCAAAATCACCGACAGGGTTTCAACCACAAACACGCCGCCCATGATCACCAGCAGGAACTCCTGACGCAGCAGCACGGCGATAATGCCCAGCGCGCCGCCTAAAGCCAGAGAACCGACGTCGCCCATAAAGACCTGCGCCGGATAGGTGTTGAACCACAGGAAGCCCAGCCCCGCGCCGACTATCGCCGTACAGACGATCACCAGCTCACCCGCGTGACGCAGATAAGGGATGTGCAGATAGTTCGCAAAGTTCATGTTACCGGTCGCCCACGCCACCAGCGCAAACCCTGCCGCCACGAAGACGGTTGGCATAATCGCCAGGCCATCCAGACCATCGGTCAGGTTAACGGCGTTACCGGTGCCAACAATCACAAAGTAGGCCAGCAGGATGTAGAACAGCCCCAGCTGCGGCATCACGTCTTTAAAGAACGGCACCACCAGCTCGGTAGCGGGGGTGTCTTTCCCTGCCAGATACAGCGCAAAGGCCACGCCCAGCGCAATCACTGACATCCAGAAATACTTCCAGCGGGCAATCAGGCCCTTCGTGTCTTTGCGGACGACTTTGCGGTAATCATCCACAAACCCGATAATGCCGTAGCCCACCAGTACGGTCAGCACGCACCAGACGTACGGGTTAGACGGATAGGCCCACAGCAGCACAGAAACGACGATCGCGGTCAGGATCATGATCCCGCCCATCGTCGGCGTACCGCGCTTGCTGAAGTGCGACTCCGGACCGTCGTTACGTACGACCTGGCCGAAAGAGAGCTTTTGCAGACGGGCAATCATGCGCGGGCCCATCCACAACGAGATGAACAGCGCAGTCAGCAGGCTGACGATGGCGCGAAACGTCAGATACGAAAAGACGTTAAAGCCTGAATAATATTTGACCAAATGTTCGGCCAGCCAAACTAACATGTCCCGTTCTCCTGTAATGCGTGCACAACCTCTTCCATGGCGGCACTACGTGAACCTTTCACTAACACTGTCACAATTTGTTTTTCTGTAATTAATGCCTTAAGGCGCTCAATCAACGCGGCTTTGTCGGCAAAATGTTCGCCAACGCCGCTGGCACGGCTAATCGCCTGGCTCAGTTTTCCTGCGCTCAGCACGCAGTCCAGCCCCGCGGCTTTCGCCGCTTCACCCACCTGGGTATGGCAGGCTTCGCTTTCATCGCCCAGCTCCGCCATGTCGCCGACCACCATGACGCGGTAGCCCGGCATTTCAGATAGCACCTGCACCGCCGCCGTCATTGAGCCGACGTTCGCGTTGTAGGAGTCATCCAGCAGCAGTTTGTTTTCTGCAAGCGGGATCGGGTACAGGCGTCCCGGCACGGCTTTCAAATTCGCCAGCCCGGTTTTAATCGCCTCATGCGAAGCACCTACCGCCGTCG
This sequence comes from Enterobacter nematophilus, assembly GCF_026344075.1. Lineage (NCBI taxonomy): Bacteria > Pseudomonadati > Pseudomonadota > Gammaproteobacteria > Enterobacterales > Enterobacteriaceae > Enterobacter > Enterobacter nematophilus. The sequence continues at coordinate 140,455 of NZ_JAPKNE010000004.1, forward strand.
ACAAGGCCGCCGCCGCAAGCGCATTGGCGATGTTATGGCGTCCCGGCAGCGGTAACAGCACGTCTACGTCACCCGTTGGGGTAGCGAGCGTGAATTCCGTACCGTGCGACGTCACATGGATATTGGTCGCGGTAAAGTCGCTGTTGGCCGCGTTCGGCGAAAAGCGCCAGGTTTTACGCGAGCCAATGATGCTCTGCCAGTTCAGCCAGTCGTTATTGTCGGCATTGAGAATGGCAATGCCGTCAGCGGGCAGACCGGTATAGATTTCGCCTTTCGCTTTCGCCACGCCTTCCAGCGAGCCAAAGCCTTCCAGGTGCGCAGCAGCGAGGTTATTTACCAGCGCCGCTTCCGGGCGAGTCAGGCTCACGGTCCAGGCGATTTCGCCCTGGTGGTTTGCCCCTAACTCGATCACCGCAAATTCATGCTCTTTGGTCAGGCGAAGTAATGTCATCGGCACGCCAACGTCATTATTGAGGTTGCCTGCGGTATAAAGCGTATTGCCGCACTGGCTGAGGATGGCCGCCGTCATCTCTTTCACTGACGTTTTGCCCGATGACCCGGTCAGTGCGACAACGCGAGCAGGCACCTGCTGACGAACCCAGGCGGCCAGTTCACCGAACGCGAGACGCGTATCGTTCACCACAATTTGCGGCAGATCGACATCGAGCCTGCGGCTGACCAGCAGCGCGCCAGCGCCGTTTTCTTTGGCCTGTCCGGCAAAATCATGCGCGTCGAAACGCTCGCCTTTCAGCGCCACAAACAGACAGCCTGCGGTCACTTTCCGCGTGTCGGTCGTGACGGCATCAATGGTGAGATCCGGGCCCAGCAGCTCGCCGTGCAGGACTGACGCGGCCTGGCTTAAGGTGATGCTAATCATGCGACGACTCCCAGCAGACGCGCTGCCGTTACGCGGTCGGAGTAATCCAGACGACGGTTGCCAACAATCTGATAATCTTCATGGCCTTTACCGGCCAGCAGAACCACGTCGTTTTCTTTTGCCTGCATGATGGTGTTCGTCACGGCTTCCGCGCGGCCTTCCATCACGCGGGCGCGACCGGCGTCCAGCATACCCGCCAGAATGTCGTTGATGATGGCGCGCGGCTCTTCAGTACGCGGGTTGTCATCGGTCACAACCGGAATGTCCGCGAACTGCTCCGCAATGGCGCCCATCAGTGGACGTTTGCCCTTATCACGATCGCCGCCGCAGCCGAAGACGCACCAGAGCTTACCGATGCAGTGCAGACGTGCCGCTTCCAGCGCTTTTTCCAGCGCATCCGGCGTGTGGGCATAATCGACAACCACGGTCGGTTTGCCCGGCGCGCTAAACACTTCCATACGGCCGCAAACCGGCTGCAGACGCGCTGACGTTTTCAGCAGTTCGTCCATCGGGTACCCCAGCGCCAGCAGCGTGGCCAGCGCCAGCAGCAGGTTGCTGACGTTAAACGCCCCCATCAGGCGGCTTTCAATTTCACCTTCCCCCCAGGAAGAGGCAAAGCGGATCGTCGCCCCGCTGTCGTGATAGTTAACGTCAACGGCCTTCAGCCAGCGGCCGTGGCAGTTCGGATTGATATGGTCTTCCATCGACACCGCTACCGCGTCTGGCAGCTTCGCAAGCCAGCGGCGGCCCACTTCGTCGTCGGCGTTGATGATGGCCTGGCCGTAATGGTGAGTAGAGAACAGCAGCCATTTCGCGGCTTCGTAATGCTCCATATCACCATGATAATCAAGGTGATCGCGGCTCAGGTTGGTGAACACTGAAGCAGCAAACTTCAGGGCCGCGACGCGGTGCTGTACCAGACCGTGCGAAGAAACTTCCATCGCGGCAAAGGTCGCCCCCTGCCCTGCCAGACCGGCAAGCACGTGCTGTACGTCAACCGCCGAGCCGGTGGTGTTTTCCGTCGGGCTCACTTTGCCCAGCAGGCCGTTACCCACGGTACCCATCACCGCGCCGGTTTCACCCAGCAGCTGGGCCCACTGCGCCATCAGCTGCGTGGTGGTGGTTTTTCCGTTCGTGCCCGTCACGCCAACCAGACGCAGCTGGTCGGAAGGTTCATGATAAAAACGTCCTGCCAGTGCAGAGAGACGCTCATTCAACTGGCTGAGGTAGATAACCGGCACCCCGTGCATTTCACGGATCTCGCCGTCGGTTGCCTCGTCTTTAGCCTCAGCAATAATGGCAGCCACACCTTGCGCAATCGCCTGCGGGATATAACGACGCCCGTCCGCCTGATGACCAACCACCGCCACAAAAAGATCGCCAGAAGCAGCCACGCGGCTGTCCAGTACCATCTCTCGCAGTGCTCGCTCCGGTGCATTTGGCACCCACGGAGCGAGAAGGTCGCGCAAATTACGATCTGCCACCTGTACCCTCGCCTTGATTAATTACAAATTCACTTTTTTCGCCCGTCGCCAGCGCATCCGGTTCAACGTTCATGGTGCGTAACACGCCGCCCATGATGGCCCCGAACACGGGCGCGGAGACGGCGCCGCCGTAGTATTTACCCGCCTGTGGATCGTTAATGACGACCACCAGCGCAAAACGCGGATTGCTTGCAGGCGCAACGCCTGCGGTATAGGCAATGTATTTGTTGATGTAGCGACCGTCTGGCCCCACCTTTTTCGCCGTACCGGTTTTAATGGCGATGCGGTAGCCTTTGATGGCCGCCTTCACGCCGCCGCCGCCCGGCAGCGCCACGCTTTCCATCATGTGCACAACGGTACGAACGATAGATTCCGGGAAGATACGCTCGCCCGGAACCGGTGGATCAACTTTGGTGATGGACAGCGGGCGATAGACGCCGTAGCTGCCAATCGTTGCGTAGACTCGCGCTAACTGTAACGGGGTTACCATTAGCCCGTAGCCGAAAGAGAAGGTGGCCCTCTCTATGTCAGACCACCGTTGTTTTTGAGGATATAAGCCACTGCGTTCTCCGACCAACCCCAAATTGGTCGCCTTTCCAAGTCCAAAACGTGAGTAAGTCTCTACTAACGCTGAGGACGGCATCGCTAACGCCAGCTTTGAAACACCGACGTTACTCGACTTCTGTAGCACCCCGGTCAGGGTCAATTCGCTGTAGCGCGCCACGTCTTTAATCTCGTGGCCGTTAATACGGTAAGGGATCGTGTTCAGGACCGTGTTTTCATTGACGATACCGCGCTGAAGCGCCGTCATCACCACCATTGGTTTCACCGTGGAGCCCGGTTCGAACACGTCGGTAATAGCCCGGTTGCGCATCGCATCTTTTGCGGTGCCGGTAAAGTTGTTCGGGTTGTAGGACGGACTGTTGGCCATCGCCAGCACTTCGCCAGTGCTGACGTCCACCAGCACGGCGCTGCCGGATTCTGCCTTGTTAAACGCCACGGCGTTGTTCAGCTCGCGGTAGACCAGCGCCTGCAGGCGCTCGTCAATGCTCAGGGCCAGGTTGTGCGCCGCCTGGCTGTCCGTAGAGGAGATATCTTCGATGACGCGCCCGTAGCGGTCTTTACGTACGATACGCTCGCCAGGCTGGCCGGTCAGCCACTTATCGAAGCTTTTTTCAACGCCCTCAATCCCCTGGCTGTCGACGTTGGTGAAACCAATGAGGTGAGCGGTTACTTCGCCGGACGGATAGTAACGACGGGATTCTTCACGCAGATGAATGCCCGGCAGCTTCAGTTTTCGAATATAGTCCGCCATGTCAGGGTTAACCTGGCGCGCCAGATAGATAAAACGCCCTTTCGGGTTCGCGTTGACGCGGGAGGCAAGCTGATCCAGCGGCATTTTTAGCGCATCTGACAGCGCTTTCCAGCGGTTATCAAGCGTGATGCCACCGGCGTCGTGCAGCTCTTTCGGGTCGGCCCAGATTGCTTTCACCGGTACGCTCACCGCCAGCGGGCGGCCTGAACGGTCGGTTATCATTCCGCGAGAAGTCGACACTTCCTGAACGCGAAGGGAGCGCATGTCTCCCTGGCGTACCAGCATGTCAGGGGCGATGATTTGCAGCCACGCCACGCGCCCCAGCAGGAAACCCAGCGCCAGTAAAATGCAGCCGCAAAGCAACGCAAAACGCCAACTGATAAAGTTGGCCTGTTCTTCCTGACGTTTTGGTTTTAGCGTTTTTGCCGCTGCTTTCATGCGTCGCGTTTTCCCTTATTTTTGTACTACGATATTTTCCTGGGAAGGATCAACATGCTGCAGTTGCAGCTTTTCCGTTGCGATCCGTTCAACCCGGCTGTGATCGCCGAGCGCGTTTTCTTCAAGGATCAGATTTCGCCATTCAATATCCAGCGCATCGCGTTCCAGCACCAGCTGCTCGCGTTGCGCAGTCAATAAACGTGTATGGTGAGCTGTGGTCACCACCGTAACTGCCGTAACAATGATGCAAATGAACAGGCAGAGTGGCAGTTTCCCGAACCGCAAAAGATCGTCGCCGATCACGCCAGGCAAGGCATGGCGCTCGTTGCTTCCTAACGATCCCTTAACTTTGCTTAGGGTTTCTGTCACTCTGCCGATCATGCGTTCGTCCTCTCTGCAACTCGCAGCACTGAACTACGGGCGCGTGGATTCTCTGCCACCTCTTCTTCGCCCGGCATCAACTTGCCTAATGCTCGCAACTGACGGCCACCCAGCTTCCTGAGTTGTTCTTCCGTCATCGGCAGCCCCGCTGGTACTTGTGGACCGCGGCTTTGTTCACGCATAAAGCGTTTCACAATGCGGTCTTCCAGCGAATGGAAGCTGATGATGGATAACCGCCCACCCGGGGCCAGCACGTCGAGCGAGCTTTTTAGCGCCAGCTCTATTTCCTCCAGTTCACTGTTTACCCAGATGCGAACCGCCTGGAAGGTACGGGTCGCGGGATGTTTGTGCTTATCCTTCACCGGCGTTGCCGCCGCAATCACTTCGGCCAGCTCTTTGGTGCGGGTCATTGGCTCAACGCGGTTGCGCTCAACGATGGCGCGCGCAATCCGTTTGCCAAAACGTTCTTCACCGAAGGTTTTGATCACCCAGGCGATATCCGCTTCGTCAGCGGTCTGCAGCCATTCGGCGGCAGACTGGCCGCGCGTCGGGTCCATACGCATGTCCAGCGGACCGTCGCGCATAAAGGAGAAGCCGCGTTCTGCATCATCAAGCTGGGGAGAAGATACGCCAAGATCGAGAAGAATCCCGTCGATCTTGCCCGTAAGATCGCGCTCGGCAACGTAATCCGCGAGCGCAGAGAAAGGTCCGTGCACGATGGAAAAGCGTGGGTCATTGATGGTTTGTGCAACGGCAATCGCCTGCGGATCGCGATCGATTGCCAGCAGACGCCCTTCCTCTCCAAGCTGGGAGAGGATCAAACGCGAGTGACCACCGCGACCAAACGTGCCATCAATGTAGATGCCATCCGGACGAATATTCAGGCCGTTCACGGCCTCGTCCAGCAACACCGTTTTATGTTTATAATTTTCCATCATATTTATAGAGACAAGTCCTGCAGCCGTTCCGATAAAGTTGCGGAATCAGACTGCTCAGCGTCGATATCTTCCTTGACCTGTTGATACCAGGTCGTTTCGTCCCACAGTTCAAACTTGTTGAACTGCCCGACCAGCATCACTTCTTTGGTCAGACCGGCATGTTGCCGCAGCACGGGCGCAATCAGTAATCGCCCGGCGCTATCCATCTGACACTCACTGGCATGTCCCAATAACAGCCGCTGCACGCGGCGCTCTTGCGGGTTCATGCTCGACAGTCGCGACAGCTTTTGCTCAATAATTTCCCATTCAGGTAAGGGGTAAAGCAGCAGGCAGGGGGAGTTGATGTCAATGGTACAAACCATTTGACCCGAAGCATTCTCAATCAGCTGGTCGCGGTATCGGGTTGGGACCGATAAACGCCCTTTGCTGTCAAGATTGACTAACGTAGCTCCACGGAACATGCCAGTCTCACCCCTCCTCACCACTTTAACCCACAAATTCCCACCTAAAGGAGTTTACGGAGCGAGGGAAAAGCTTGTCAAGCCAGGACTCTCCCTGTAAGGACCCGAAAGCCCTCTATTTACAGAGATAAACAGTCCTGGTTAATAACTGCACAACTGGCGAGGCAAAATTAACGTTATGAATATTTGTAAGAAAAAAACCGAATATGCACACTAGCGTTAAGGCTCACTCAATATCATCGCAGATAAATATAAAGTGTCAGTTTGCGACGCGGGCAGCATTTTATGACAGATTGTCAGGGGATAACAGCGCCAGATTCACTCAAGCGGTCGGTGGGAGCGGCGGTTGCGTTGCTGGCCAGTCGGGGTGAAGGAAAAACGTCTGAATATTCATCGACCGAAGAGGGTTTGTAACAAAATAATACAAAGAGAGGCTTTTAAAATGGCTTCGTGATTCTTTAAGGACCATTTAAAACGGCAAAATGAATTAAGAAAAATAGTAGATTACGATCTCTCAAGAATTATCCTAATTTCATTGAGGGAATTAACTCGGCGAATTATTTCAGTAAAAAGGGGCGGTTTTCACCGCCCCGTCATTTCATTTATGGCGGCTCAAAATTCCGCGATGATAGAGATTACGTTTGATACGCGTCAGACCCGGCTTCGGTTTCCGCGGCTCATCCAGGCTCGCCAGAACAATCTCCAGGACGCGCTCAGCTACATCGCGGTGACGCTGGGCCACCGCCAGCACCGGGCACTGAAGGAAATCGAGAAGCTCATTATCCCCGAACGTGGCAATCGCCAGGTCGGAGGGAAGCTTACCTTCACGACGTAAGGTGACATCCATCACCCCCTGCAGAAGAGCAAACGACGTGGTGAACAGCGCCTGGGGCATCGGGTGCGTCTCCAGCCATTTTTCGAACAGCTGCGCAGCGGCTTCGCGTTCGTAGCTGTTGGCATAGAGATAGTGGACTTCACGCGGATCGTCTTTCCAGGCGGTTCTGAACCCTTGCTCACGCAGGAAGCTCACGGAAAGCTCGGGCAGCGCGCCAAGATACAGCACCGTTTCAGCGGGGAAAGTTCTCAGCTCAGCGGCCAGCATTTCCGCGTCATCCTGATCGGCACCCACTACGCTTGTGAAATGCTCACGATCGAGCGCGCGGTCCAGCGCAACGATAGGGAAAGGATCGTTCGCCCAGCGCTGGTAGAACGGATGCTCCGGCGGTAAGGAGGTCGAGACGATGATGGCATCGACCTGCCGCTGGAGCAGGTGTTCAATGCAGCGCATCTCGTTATCGGGCTGGTCTTCAGAACAGGCAATCAGCAGCTGGTAACCGCGCTGGCGAGCCTGACGTTCAAGATAGTTGGCGATACGGGTATAGCTGGTGTTTTCCAGATCCGGGATCACCAGACCAATAGAGCGGGTGCGCCCGGCACGCAGGCCGGCGGCGACAGCATTCGGATGGTAATTATGCTCACGAACCACCGCCATAACTTTTTCAACGGTCTTATCGCTGACGCGGTACTGCTTTGCTTTGCCGTTAATCACATAGCTGGCCGTTGTTCGTGACACGCCGGCTAGCCGGGCGATTTCATCCAGTTTCACAATTGCCCCTTAAAAAAAGAAAAGAGTCCATGGCCCTGTCAAGGTTATGGTTAAATCTTTTAACATCTAAACGCAGAAAAGCCTTCGCGGCAACCGCTTTTATCTGCGTTGTCGGCTGATTACGCAAAAAAAAGCCCGGCTTTGGTGACCGGGCTGAAAGAGGCGAACCTTTTTAACAACTACCGCATGATTTTATCGCCGCGTGACAGACCAACGATCCCCGATCTCGCCACCTCAACAATTTTTGCTACATCCCGCACGGATGCCAGAAAAGCGTCCAGCTTGTCACTGGTTCCGACCAGCTGAACTGTATAAAGAGAAGGCGTGACGTCAATGATCTGCCCGCGGAAAATGTCCGCATTGCGTTTGACCTCTTCGCGCCCGTAACCGCTGGCCTGAATTTTTACCAGCATGACCTCACGCTCAACGTAAGCGCCCTGCCCCAGCTCGCTCACGCGCAGCACATCGACCAGCTTATGCAGCTGTTTCTCGATCTGCTCAATTACCTTGGCGTCGCCAACGGTCTGAATCGTCATACGCGACAGCGTCGGATCGTCCGTTGGCGCAACGGTCAGGCTTTCAATGTTATAGCCGCGCTGCGCAAAAAGCCCAATGACGCGCGACAGTGCGCCAGACTCGTTTTCCAGTAATACCGATAATATCCGGCGCATATCAGGTTCTCTCCGTTTTGCTTAACCACATCTCGTCCATACCGCCGCCGCGAATATGCATCGGATAAACGTGCTCGGTTCCATCAACGATGACATCCATAAAGACGAGGCGGTTGTTTTTAACGTGCTCAAGCGCTTCTGCAAGCTTCGTTTCCAGTTCAGCCGGATCGGTCACCCGCATCCCCACATGACCGTAAGCTTCAGCAAGACGAACAAAATCCGGCAGCGATTTCATGTATGACTGAGAGTGGCGGCCCGAGTAGATCATATCCTGCCACTGCTTCACCATACCGAGATAGCCGTTATTGAGGTTGAGCACCAGTACCGGCAGCTCATACTGCAGCGCGGTGGAGAGTTCCTGAATGTTCATCTGAATACTGCCGTCTCCGGTCACGCAGACGACGGTTTCATTTGGCAGCGCCAGCTTCACGCCCAGCGCGGCAGGCAGGCCAAAGCCCATCGTGCCTAATCCCCCCGAGTTGATCCAGTGACGCGGTTTATCAAACGGGTAATAGAGAGCGGCAAACATTTGATGCTGGCCCACGTCAGAGGTCACATACGCGTCGCCTTTCGTCAGCCGCCACACCGCTTCGATGACCGCCTGCGGCTTAATATGCTCGCTTTGGGCGTCATATTTCAGACACTGCCGCGCGCGCCACTGCTCAATTTGCTGCCACCAGTCGCGGATCTCATCCAGCGGTTGCGCTGCGTTCTCCAGGGCCAGCAGATCCAGCATTTGTTCAAGGACCTGACGAGCGTCACCGACGATAGGTACATCGGCAGACACCGTTTTTGAAATCGAGGTTGGATCAATATCAATGTGCAGCACGGTGGCATTCGGGCAGTACTTCGCCAGATTGTTGGTCGTACGATCGTCAAAACGCACGCCGACGGCAAAGATGACGTCAGAATGATGCATCGTCATGTTGGCTTCATAGGTACCGTGCATACCCAACATGCCGAGCGCCTGACGGTGGGTGGCGGGAAACGCTCCGAGTCCCATCAGCGATGACGCAACAGGAAGATTGAGCTTTTCAACCAGTTCACGAAGCTGTGCCTCACACGCTGAATTGACTGCTCCGCCACCGACATAGACCACCGGCTTTTTAGCAGCCAGCAGCGTCTGCAGCGCGCGTTTGATCTGACCTTTGTGGCCCTGCGTTGTTGGGTTGTAAGAGCGCATGCTCACCGATTCCGGCCAGACATAAGGCAGCTTGTTTGCCGGGTTCAGGATATCTTTAGGGAGATCGACCACCACCGGCCCCGGGCGCCCGCTTGCCGCCAGCCAGAACGCTTTCTTCAGCACGCCAGGAATGTCTTCGGTTTGCTTGACCAGGAAGCTGTGCTTCACAACGGGACGCGAAATCCCGACCATGTCGCACTCCTGGAACGCATCATAACCAATCAGGGATGTCGCGACCTGTCCGGAAAGGATCACCAGCGGAATAGAGTCCATGTACGCGGTCGCAATGCCGGTAATGGCGTTTGTCGCACCAGGCCCCGACGTGACCAGGACCACGCCCACTTCACCCGTCGCACGCGCCAGGCCATCTGCCATATGTACCGCCGCCTGCTCATGGCGTACCAGCACATGGTCAATGCCTCCTACCGTATGCAGCGCATCATAAATATCAAGAACCGCACCGCCAGGATAGCCGAACACTTGCTTTACGCCCTGATCGATCAGCGACCGGACGACCATTTCCGCGCCAGACAACATCTCCATGCTTTGCCTCCAGGCATTTTGTTATAGACGGACCGCAGAATTCATTTCCGCACCGTCTTGCGATCGGGATGAACCCGTCTTCTATTTTGCAGAGTGATACTTACCTTAACCGCTCGTTATGAGGCAGGCAATTCGCAAACCAGGAGAGAGAAGAGGCCGTGAAAGCAGAAAAAACAGGCATTGTCAGAGGATATGGTTAATTCATCTGAAATTAGAGGATGAGATGATAAATCATCGCTGAAAAGCGCGGCGATGTAGAAAATCATCTATTTTTACACGCCTGGCAACCGCCAGACAAAATACGCAGCAGAACAAAATATTAATAAAAGAAACAAAACCAGGACAAATCACATGCAAAGATGCAATTTATCCTGATTCGATTATCGACGGCAGATGCTAATAAGTAGCTCTTCCATCCACTGATGTCCTTTATCCCGTCCAGCGGCCTCATGCCAGGAGAGATAGCAGGTGCGGCTATTTAGCTTGAGCGGCAGAGGCAAAATTTGCAGATTTAACGCGCCAGAGAACTCTTCTGCCAGCCAGCGTGGCGCAATTGCCACCAGCTGCGTCTGGGAAACGACGTTTAATACGCTGACCATGGCCATCCCCTGATAAGCCACGCTCGCCTGTTTCTCCGCAGTGTCGTACCAGGGCAGGCTAAAGGAGGCATATCTGTCGAGCGCAACAACGGCATGCTGTTCGCTATAAACGTCATTTTCACGTAACGGCGCATTCAGTCGCGGATGTTTTTTGCTTGCAACCAGCACCATTTCATCTTTAAACAGCGGTACACAGGAAAATTCAGGACGGCGGAACTCTTCATACCCCAGGACGAATTCGGTTTCCTGGTAACGTAACTGGTGTTCGGTGTTTTGATTTAAGGACGATTTAAAGACGAGATTAATATTAGGTGCGATCTCTTCAACTTTATTATAAATAATTGATGTCAGATAATTATCTAATGGACTACAGACGCAGAGATGGAATACTCGCTCACTGCTTAAGGGTTCAAAGCCTGAGCCCGGGAGCTCATTTTGCACCAGCTGCAGCGCCTGGCGGATGGAGCCGAAAAGCTGGAAAGCCCGTGCTGTAGGCTGGATCCCTCTGCCATAACGAACGAATAACTCATCGTTGAACATCACTTTAAGCCTGGCAACCGCGTTGCTTACCGCGGGTTGTGACATTCCCAACGTTTGTGCCGCCCGGGTGATATTCTGCTCCTGCATGACAGCATCAAACACCGTCAGTAGATTAAGATCCACCGTGCGCAACTGCGGTTTAATCCCATCAGTAACTTGTGGTTGTTTAATATTATTTTCTGGCACTTCTGACTCCACTGTCACGCTACACTCCCTTCGCCAACGCACTGTAATAATTTCGGAAAATATGATTTACCATGCAAATAGGACCAGCGAAAGAAAATTGTTTAAAAATCGGAATATATAAAGATCACACAATAATGCTAAAATAAAAAATGGACACAAAGGATATGTTTAACTTTAGTGATAGAATGAAACCATAAACCAAATCAATATACAACAACCATCCAGTTAAGGATGACTTAAGTATAATTAAACTGTTATCAATTTTGAGCAGAATTAAGTTAATAACCTGTTATCGATGATTATTCTTGAATAGAGAAAAAGGTCTCTTCAAAATGATAAGCTAATGATATTAAAACAGTTTAAAGGGAAAGTATTCGTGACGACATAATTGCCTGAAAAATATCCGTTATGTTTATTCGTTTGTGCAAATGTTTTTTAAGTCCAAAAATAGACAATTAGTTAAGTCAAAAATCTAAAATCCAGCACAATAAGCTAAACAACACATCCTGTCTGTTACGCCTTCTGGGGCCGTTTTTGCCATCAGGGGTTGACATGAACAGCCGTATCCAGTACCACTAAAAGCATATTGAATTTAACGGAGCACGATTCATGACACGCACCATTCGTTTCACCGGTCTACTACTACTAAACGCATCCACTGTGCGCGGTAGACTGGCGGGCGAAATTCAGCGTTGAATCGTCACCAGTAAGACTAAAAACCCGCGCCACTGCGCGGGTTTTTTTATGCTCGTAGCAAGGCGCCCTAAGACTGACAAGGACCTAACCCATGAGCCAGCAAGTCATTATTTTCGATACTACTTTACGTGACGGTGAACAGGCATTACAGGCAAGCCTGAGTGTAAAAGAGAAACTGCAGATTGCGCTGGCTCTCGAACGTATGGGCGTCGACGTGATGGAGGTCGGTTTCCCGGTCTCATCTCCGGGTGATTTTGAATCCGTACAGACTATCGCCCGCACCATTAAAAACAGCCGCGTGTGCGGTCTGGCACGCTGCGTAGAAAAAGACATCGACGTTGCTGCTGAGTCGCTGAAAGTGGCCGAAGCCTTTCGTATTCATACCTTTATTGCAACCTCACCCATGCACATCGCAACCAAGCTGCGCAGCACGCTGGATGAGGTCATTGAACGCGCGGTGTACATGGTTAAGCGCGCACGCAATTACACCGATGACGTTGAATTCTCCTGTGAAGATGCGGGCCGTACGCCGATTGAAGACCTGGCGCGCGTAGTAGAAGCCGCCATCAACGCGGGCGCGAAAACCATCAACATCCCGGATACCGTCGGCTACACCATGCCGTTTGAGTTCTCCAACATCATTACCGGCCTGTATGACCGCGTACCCAATATTGATAAAGCGATTATCTCCGTTCACACCCATGATGATTTGGGTCTGGCCGTGGGCAACGCCATCGCGGCCGTCCACGCAGGTGCACGTCAGGTAGAAGGCGCGATGAACGGTATCGGCGAACGCGCGGGTAACTGTTCCCTGGAAGAAGTGATCATGGCGATCAAAGTACGCAAAGACATCATGAACGTGCACACCCGCATCAATCACAATGAAATCTGGCGCACCAGCCAGACCGTCAGCCAGATTTGCAACATGCCGATTCCGGCCAACAAGGCGATTGTCGGCACCGGCGCCTTCGCCCACTCCTCCGGCATTCACCAGGACGGCGTGCTGAAAAACCGTGAAAACTACGAAATCATGACTCCGGAATCCATAGGCCTGAACCAGGTGCAGCTGAACCTGACCTCCCGTTCCGGTCGCGCGGCGGTGAAACACCGGATGGAAGAGATGGGCTATCAGGACAGCGATTACAACATGGATCAGCTGTACGACGCGTTCCTGAAGCTGGCCGACAAAAAAGGGCAAGTGTTCGATTACGACCTGGAAGCGCTGGCCTTCATCAACAAGCAGCAGGAAGAGCCAGAGCACTTCCGTCTGGACTACTTCAACGTGCAGTCCGGCTCCAGCGACATCGCCACCGCCTCGGTTAAGCTGGCCTGCGGTGAGGAAATTAAAGCGGAAGCGGCAAACGGCAACGGCCCCGTCGATGCTATCTATCAGGCGATCAACCGCGTCACCGAGTACGACGTTGAGCTGGTGAAGTATGACCTGACGGCGAAAGGCCACGGTAAAGACGCGCTGGGTCAGGTGGATATCGTCGTCAACTATAACGGCCGCCGCTTCCACGGCGTGGGCCTGGCGACGGATATTGTCGAATCCTCCGCGAAAGCGATGGTGCATGTCCTGAACAACATCTGGCGCGCCGCTGAAGTCGAAAAAGAGTTGCAACGCAAAGCTCAGAATAAAGAGAACAACAAGGAAACCGTGTAATGTCGAAGAATTACCATATTGCTGTGTTGCCGGGTGACGGTATTGGCCCGGAAGTGATGGCACAGGCGCTGAAAGTACTGGAAGCCGTTCGCTCGCGTTTTGCGATGAAGATTACCACCAGCCACTACGACGTGGGCGGTATTGCGATTGATAACCACGGAACGCCATTGCCGAAAGCCACCGTTGAAGGCTGCGAAAATGCCGATGCCGTGCTGTTTGGCTCCGTCGGTGGCCCGAAATGGGAACATCTGCCGCCGGCAGAGCAGCCAGAGCGCGGCGCGCTCCTGCCGCTGCGTAAACATTTTAAGCTGTTCAGCAACCTGCGTCCGGCGAAGCTGTATCAGGGGCTGGAAGAGTTTTGCCCGCTGCGCGCGGATATCGCGGCCAACGGATTCGACATTCTCTGCGTGCGTGAGCTGACGGGCGGCATCTATTTTGGTCAGCCAAAGGGTCGCGAAGGCAACGGCCAGCATGAGAAAGCGTTTGATACCGAGGTGTATCACCGTTTCGAAATTGAACGTATCGCCCATATCGCCTTTGAGTCTGCGCGCAAGCGCCGCCATAAGGTGACCTCTATTGATAAGGCGAACGTGCTGCAGTCGTCCATTTTGTGGCGCGAGATCGTCAGTGAAGTCGCTAAGCAGTACCCGGACGTTGAGCTGTCGCACATGTACATCGACAACGCAACGATGCAGCTGATTAAGGATCCGTCCCAGTTTGACGTGCTGCTCTGCTCCAACCTGTTCGGCGATATTTTGTCTGACGAGTGCGCGATGATTACCGGCTCTATGGGCATGCTGCCATCCGCCAGCCTGAACGAAGAAGGCTTTGGCCTGTACGAGCCGGCGGGCGGCTCCGCGCCGGATATCGCCGGTAAAAACATTGCGAACCCGATTGCGCAGATCCTCTCTCTGGCTCTGCTGCTGCGCTACAGCCTCGATGCAGGCGACGCAGCAACCGCAATTGAAAACGCCATTAACCGGGCGTTAGAAGAAGGCGTCCGTACCGGTGACTTAGCGCGCGGTACGGCAGCAGTTAGTACTGATGAAATGGGCGACATCATTGCCCGCTATGTCGCTGAAGGGGTGTAATCATGGCCAGGACCTTATATGAAAAGTTATTTGACGCCCACGTTGTCTACGAGGCGCCAAACGAAACCCCGCTGCTGTACATTGACCGCCACCTGGTGCACGAAGTGACCTCTCCGCAGGCCTTCGACGGCCTGCGCGCGCACAAGCGCCCGGTGCGCCAGCCGGGTAAAACCTTCGCGACCATGGATCACAACGTCTCGACCGAAACCAAAGACATCAATGCGTCCGGTGAAATGGCGCGTATCCAGATGCAGGAGCTGATTAAGAACTGCAACGAGTTTGGCGTTGAGCTGTACGACCTGAACCATCCGTATCAGGGCATTGTCCACGTGATGGGGCCTGAGCAGGGTATTACCCTGCCGGGTATGACCATCGTCTGCGGTGACTCCCATACCGCGACCCACGGCGCATTTGGCGCGCTGGCGTTCGGCATCGGCACCTCGGAAGTTGAGCACGTTCTGGCGACGCAGACCCTGAAACAGGGCCGCGCCAAAACCATGAAAATTGAAGTGAAGGGTAAAGCCGCGTCGGGTATTACCGCGAAGGACATCGTTCTCGCCATCATCGGCAAAACCGGCAGCGCAGGCGGTACCGGTCACGTGGTGGAATTCTGCGGTGAAGCCATTCAGGCGCTGAGCATGGAAGGTCGTATGACCCTGTGCAATATGGCTATTGAGATGGGCGCTAAAGCAGGCCTGGTCGCACCGGACGAAACTACCTTCAACTATGTGAAAGGCCGTCTGCACGCGCCGAAAGGTCAGGATTTTGACGACGCGGTCGCGTACTGGAAAACCCTGAAGACCGACGACGGAGCGACCTTCGATACCGTTGTCACGCTGCAGGCGGAAGAGATTGCGCCGCAAGTCACCTGGGGTACCAATCCGGGCCAGGTGATTTCCGTCAACGACAGCATCCCGGACCCGGCGTCCTTCGCCGATCCGGTCGAGCGTGCCAGCGCGGAAAAAGCGCTGGCCTACATGGGGCTGAAGCCAGGCGTACCTTTGACCGACGTCGCCATTGATAAAGTCTTTATCGGTTCCTGCACAAACTCCCGCATCGAAGATTTACGCGCGGCGGCAGAGATTGCGAAAGGCCGCAAAGTGGCGCCGGGCGTACAGGCGCTGGTGGTTCCAGGCTCCGGTCCGGTGAAAGCCCAGGCGGAAGCGGAAGGACTGGATAAGATCTTTATCGAAGCAGGCTTCGAATGGCGTCTGCCGGGCTGCTCAATGTGTCTGGCGATGAACAACGACCGCCTGAATCCGGGCGAGCGCTGCGCCTCCACCAGCAACCGTAACTTTGAAGGCCGTCAGGGCCGGGGTGGACGCACCCACCTGGTCAGCCCGGCAATGGCCGCCGCTGCGGCAGTAACCGGTCATTTCGCCGATATTCGCAGCCTGAAATAAGGAGACAATCATGGCAGAGAAATTTACCCAACATACGGGCCGTGTTGTCCCGCTGGACGCCGCTAACGTCGATACGGACGCGATCATTCCTAAGCAGTTTTTGCAGAAAGTGACCCGCACCGGTTTTGGCGCACACCTGTTCAACGACTGGCGTTTTCTGGACGACAAAGGCGAAGTGCCAAACCCGGAGTTCGTCCTGAACTTCCCGGAATACAAAGGTGCATCAATTCTTCTGGCGCGGGAAAACTTCGGCTGTGGCTCCTCGCGTGAGCATGCGCCCTGGGCGCTGACCGACTACGGCTTTAAGGTAGTTATCGCCCCGAGCTTCGCGGATATCTTCTACGGCAACAGCTTCAACAACCAGCTGCTGCCGGTGACGCTGAGCGACGAGCAGGTCGATGAGCTGTTTGCGCTGGTGCAGGCAAATCCGGGCATATCGTTTGAGGTGGATCTGGAAGCGGAAGTGGTGAAAGCCGGGGATAAGACCTACAGCTTCAGCATTGATGCCTTCCGTCGCCACTGCATGCTGAACGGTCTGGACAGCATTGGCCTGACGCTCCAGCACGAGGACGCCATCTCAGCGTACGAGAAAAAACAGCCTGCGTTTATGGGCTAAAGGCAATGGCCCGCAGGATGCGGGCCATTGATAAGGGTGCGTTGAGGCTCAACCACTCTGGAGAGGCGGGGAAATCTCCCCGCCAATACCGCTAACGTTTTGCTTCGTAAGCCAACACTGCCGCCAGCTCTGTTTTCTCCTGTCTGAAGTGCAACTCACACAGCGAATCACGCACCATCCAGGTGAAGATCAATAGCGTCGTACAGATCAGAAACAAACCTAACAGCAGAGCACGTTTTGGCATTCCAGCCTCCTTATTGCTTTTCGGCAATGAAGAGACTAACCTCGCAATGTGGGTTGTGAAGTTGGTCTCCCCATCAGTTTTTTGATGTGGGACTCTCCACTGTTTGCCTCTTGCGAAAGCCTGAGGCAAACAGCCTCAAGCACCCGCCACGCACTTTATGCGCCTTCTCTGCTCCTGTCAGAAAATCGTTTCATTTCGTGAAGCCGCCTTCCAGAATCAAACATCCTTGACCCGGCAGGTCAGCCCAAGCGTCACCACCGAAATCGCCGCAATCATCCAGTAAACCGAGGCATGGCCATAGCTTTGCGCCAGCGCGCCCTGAATCACCCCCGCCAGAATAACGCCCGTCGAAATGCTGTTGGTGAACAGCGTAGTCGCGGAGCCGGCGCGGCCGGGCATGAGATCCTGGAACCAGAGCATGCCGATCCCGGCAACGATCCCAATAAACACGGCATTAAACAGCTGCAGCACCAGCAACGCTTCACGCGAATGGAAAAGGAGCAGCCCCGCGTAGAACAGCACCCCGGCCGCCACGGCAACGATCATCATCCGACGCTTTCCGAAGCGCTTAACGTAGTATCCCGCCAGAATCATTGCCGGAATTTCCAGCCCGGCAGCGGTCCCCATTAAGATCCCTGCAAGCTTGTCCGGCAGGCCCAGATCGCTGCTGATCCACAGCGGCATATCAATGATGTACATGGTGTTGCAGGTCCACATCAGCGTGGAGGCGATAAACAGCATCCGCACGTTTTTATCCTGCCAGCCGCTCACCTGCGTGATGGGCTTATCCGTCGTCTGCTCAACCCGGGCGACAGACGGCAGCGCAAAGGCAATCAGCGCCAGGCTGATAATAAAAATGCCTGCCGCGATAGAAAACATGACCGTAAAGCCGTAGTTCAGCGCCAGCATGAACGCCAGGGGCGGGCCGATGACCCACGCCAGCGAGAGCTGCGCGCGCATCACCGAGCTGAACATCACCACCTCTCGCGCCGAGCTGTCGGCGTATTCACGGGCCAGCGCGAACAGCTGCGGCATGGCAGTGTTCGCCAGAGAGGCCAACAGCACGCCGCAGGTGATAAGCGTCAGGTAATGACGATTGAAGGCAAAAAGCAGCGCGTTGCCCACGGCCATCGCGCAGCAAAAGAGGATCAGCCTGCGGCGATCGCCCTGGTTGTCCGATCGTTTCGCCAGCCCCAGACTTACGAGGATCCCGGCAATCGCGTTGACGGTATAAAACAGGCCAACCCAAAACGGCTGCGCCCCCACCTCGCGGCTGAGAAACAGGCTCAGCGTCGGCGCCTGTAGGGCCCCCGCCACGCCCATCATAAAGGCCACCAGCATAAAAGCGGCATATACGCCATTCAGGCGGCGCCCCATCGTCATCAACCACAGCATGCGCAAGTCCTTGTGAAAGCGAATCGAAATTGGGTGAAAGAATAAACGAAAAAAGCCAGCAAAAACATTTTGCTGGCGGGTGATAAACACCAATACTCAGTCACACATGATCGAGGCGAGTTAGCGGGAAGAGGTCGGTTTCGTAACGTCCCACTGCATCAGTTCTTCCAATATTTTCAGCCGTTGCTCTGCACACTGGCGGGCCAGCCAGGACGATCCTTTTGTCGCTGAAAAGTACTGCTGATAAAACTGACGTGCGGTAGACCTCTTCATAATTTACCTCCTCACTTCATCGGGAAGAATTATTGGCTTAATATAGGGATTAATAAATTGCTGATTTTTTGTCAGGTGTTCCTCTTTTATGCCATCCGGTCGACTGCAACAACAATTCATCCGCCTGTGGCAGTGCTGCGAGGGTCAATCGCAGGAGACCACGCTTAACGAGCTGGCAGAACTCCTCAACTGCTCTCGCCGCCATATGCGCACGTTACTCAACACCATGCAGCAGCAAGGCTGGCTAAGCTGGGAGGCCGAGGCCGGACGCGGCAAGCGCTCACGCTTGACCTTCCTCTATACCGGTCTGGCGCTACAGCAGCAGCGGGCGGAGGATCTGCTGGAGCAGGACCGCATCGATCAGCTGGTGCAGCTGGTGGGCGACAAGGCCGCCGTGCGCCAGATGCTGGTCTCGCATCTGGGGCGCAGCTTTCGTCAGGGCCGCCACATTCTGCGGGTGCTCTACTATCGGCCGATGAAAAACCTGTTGCCCGGCACGGCATTGCGACGTTCTGAAACCCACATGGCCCGGCAGATATTCAGCGGTCTGACGAAAATAAATGAGGAAAATGGGGAACTGGAAGCGGATATCGCGCACCACTGGCAGCAGCTTTCCCCCCTGCACTGGCGTTTCTTTTTACGCCCGGGCATTCACTTCCACCATGGCCGCGAGCTGGAGATGAGTGACGTCATCGCCTCTCTGGAGCGCGCCCGCACGCTTCCGCTCTATTCGCACGTCTCGCGGCTCCACTCCCCCACGGCCTGGACGCTGGACATTGAACTGTCTCAGCCGGACAAATGGCTGCCGTGGCTGCTGGGCTATGTGCCCTCAATGATCCTGCCCGGCGAATGGCGATCGCTGAACAATTTTGCCAGCCTGCCGATTGGCACGGGCCCCTACGCCGTGTCGCGCAATAACAACAATCAGCTCAAGATCCGCGCCTTTGATGACTACTTTGGCTATCGGGCGCTGATCGACGAAGTGAACGTCTGGGTGTTACCGGATCTCAACGAAGAGCTGAGCGCCGGCCTGACGCTGGAGGGGCCCACAACAAGCGAAAAGGCGTTCGAAAGTCGCCTGGAGGAGGGCTGTTACTACCTGCTCTTTGACAGCCGCAGCCACCGCGGAGCAAACCACGACGTCCGCAGGTGGATCAGCCATGTTCTGGCCCCGGCGAACCTGATTTATCACGCCGAGGATCAATACCAGACCTGGTGGTTCCCGGCATATGGCCTGCTTCCGCGCTGGCACCATGCTCAGCCGGTGCGCAGTGAAAAACCCGCCGGGCTGGAGACCATTACCCTCAGCTACTATCGCGATCACATTGAGCACCGTTTTATCGCGAAGATCATGAGCAAGCTGCTGGCGGCCGAAGGCGTGACGCTGGCGATTCAGGAAGTCGATTACGATGAATGGCACCGCGGGGATGTCGTCAGCGATATCTGGCTCAACAGCGCCAACTTTACGCTGCCGCTGGATTTCTCGCTCTTTTCTCACCTGTACGAAGTGCCCCTCATTCAGCACTGTATCAAGCGGGACTGGCAGCAGGACGCCGCGAAGTGGCGGGCAGGCGAAATGGATCTGGCCGCGTGGTGCCAGGAGCTCCTGGCCGGACAGACGATCGTACCGTTGATCCACCACTGGCTGCTGATCCAGGGACAGCGCAGCATGCGCGGCCTGCGGATGAACACCCTGGGCTGGTTTGATTTTAAATCCGCCTGGTTTGCGCCGCCGGAGCCATAACGCTTTCGTAATATTCACCAAATCATTACAATAGCGCCGTTCTCAACGGGGTGCTGCATCACAGATGTGCGCTGAGATAATACCCGTCGAACCTGATCCGGATAACGCCGGCGAAGGGATTTGAGGCTGTCGCTCAAAATCCTTTGCCACTCAACCCTGAGGTGCAAAGTGTTAAAAAACGTTCTTCCCCTGCTGGCGCTGTTTGCGCTGCCTGCTTTCGCGAAACCCGTCCTGACGGTCTACACCTACGACTCCTTCTCCGCCGACTGGGGCCCTGGCCCGGTGATGAAAAAAGCCTTTGAAGCCGACTGCGACTGCGAACTGAAGTTCGTGGCGCTGGAAGATGGCGTATCGCTCCTCAACCGTCTGCGCATGGAAGGGAAAAACAGCAAGGCCGACGTGGTGCTTGGGCTGGATAACAACCTGCTGGAAGCCGCGACGCAAACCAAACTGTTTGCCAAAAGCGGCGTGGCGGCAGATGCCGTCAACGTGCCGGGCGGCTGGAAAAATGACACCTTCGTGCCGTTCGACTACGGCTACTTTGCTTTTGTTTACGACAAAAATAAGCTGAAAAACCCGCCGAAAAGCCTGAAAGAGCTGGTGGAAAGCGACCAGAAGTGGCGCGTGATTTACGAAGATCCGCGCACCAGCACGCCGGGCCTGGGCCTGCTGCTGTGGATGCAGAAAGTCTATGGGGATAACGCGCCGGAAGCGTGGCAGAAGCTAGCCGCTAAAACCGTCACCGTCACCAAAGGCTGGAGCGAAGCCTACGGCCTGTTCCTGAAAGGGGAAAGCGACCTGGTGCTGAGCTACACCACCTCTCCGGCCTACCACATTATCGCCGAGAAGAAAGACAACTACGCCGCCGCGAATTTTGCTGAAGGGCACTATCTGCAGGTGGAAGTGGCGGCCCGCACCGCCGCCAGCAAACAGCCTGAACTGGCGGAGAAGTTCCTGAAATTTATGGTTTCACCGGCGTTCCAGAACGCCATTCCAGCGGGCAACTGGATGTATCCGGTCACCAACGTTGCGCTACCGGCAGGCTTCGAGCTGTTGACCAAGCCAACAACCTCGCTGGAATTTACGCCGCAGCAGGTCGCCGCGCAGCGTGCAGCATGGGTAAGTGAATGGCAACGCGCCGTCAGCCGTTAATTCCCGGCTGGTTAATCCCCGGCCTGCTCGCCGCCATGCTGATGGTGGTGGTCAGCCTGGGGGCATTTCTTGCACTGTGGTTTAACGCGCCAGAGAGCGACCTGCTCGCGCTCTGGCACGACAGCTATCTCTGGCACGTTATCCTGTTCTCCTTCTGGCAGGCGTTTCTTTCTGCGCTGCTGTCTGCGATCCCGGCCATTTTCCTCGCGCGGGCGCTATACCGACGGCGTTTTCCCGGCAGGCAGGCTCTGCTTCGCCTGTGCGCTATGACGCTGATCCTGCCGGTTCTGGTGGCCGTTTTTGGCATCCTGAGCGTCTACGGTCGTCAGGGCTGGCTGGCCTCGCTCTTCGCATCTTTGGGGCTGGAGTGGACCTTCTCTCCCTACGGGCTGAAGGGCATTCTGCTGGCACACATTTTCTTCAATATGCCGATGGCGACGCGCCTCTTTTTGCAGGCGCTGGAGAACATACCCGGCGAGCAGCGCCAGATTGCCGCCCAGCTCGGCATGCGCGGCTGGTCGTTCTTCCGCTTTGTCGAATGGCCGTGGCTGCGACGCCAGATTGCCCCTGTTGCCGCGCTGATCTTTATGCTCTGCTTCGCCAGCTTTGCCACCGTGCTTTCGCTCGGCGGCGGACCGCAGGCTACCACCATTGAGCTGGCGATCTATCAGGCCTTAAGCTACGACTACGATCCGGGCCGCGCCGCGCTGCTGGCGATGGTGCAGATGGCGTGCTGCCTGGCGCTGGTGCTGTTGAGCCAGCGTCTGAGCAAAGCCATTCCCGCTGGCAGTAATCAAATCACCGGCTGGCGCGATCCGCAGGACAGCCTGCACAGCCGCATCTCGGATTTTATACTGATCGCGCTGGCGCTGCTGCTACTGCTGCCGCCGCTGCTGGCCGTCATCGTTGATGGTTTAAACCTTAATCTTATGTCCGTCCTGCAACAGCCCGTCCTGTGGCAAGCGACGTGGACCTCGCTACACATCGCGCTGGCAGCCGGGCTGGTCTGTGTGATCCTGACCATGATGCTGTTGTGGAGCAGCCGCGAGCTCTACGCGCGTCATGCTCGTAAAGCCGGACAAGCGCTGGAGCTGACGGGCATGCTGATTCTGGCGATGCCGGGTATTGTGCTGGCGACCGGTTTCTTTTTGCTGTTTAACAGCACCATCGGCCTGCCGGAAAGGGCCGACGGCATCGTTATATTTACCAACGCCTTAATGGCCATCCCGTATGCGCTTAAGGTGCTGGAAAACCCGATGCGGGATGTGAACAGCCGGTACAGCATCCTGTGTCAGTCCCTTGGCATTACGGGCTGGCGGCGGCTGAAAGTGGTAGAGCTGCGCGCCCTGAAGCGGCCGCTCGCCCAGGCGCTGGCCTTCGCCTGCGTGCTGTCGATTGGCGATTTTGGCGTGGTAGCCCTGTTTGGCAACGAAGATTTCCGCACGCTGCCGTTCTGGCTTTACCAGCAAATTGGCTCCTATCGCAGCCAGGATGGCGCGGTCACGGCGCTATTGCTGCTGGTGCTGTGCTTTGCCTTATTTACCATTATCGAAAAACTCCCGGGGCGCGATGTTAAAACTGACTGATGTAACCTGGCTTTACGAGCACCTGCCAATGCGCTTCACCCTTACCGTTCAGCGGGGCGAGCGGATCGCGGTGCTTGGCCCAAGCGGCGCCGGCAAAAGCACCTTGCTCAATTTAATTGCCGGTTTTTTGCAGCCGGCCAGCGGGTCGATAGCCATCGATAATCGTGATTTCACCCTCGCCCCTCCGGCTAAACGTCCGGTATCAATGCTGTTTCAGGAAAACAATTTGTTTAATCATCTTACGGTGTGGCAGAACATCGCGCTGGGGATGGATCCGGGGTTAAAACTCAATGCTGCGCAGCGGCAGAAGCTGGCGGCAATCGCCGAACAAATGGGGCTTTCCGCCTTCATCGACAGACTGCCCGGCGAGCTTTCCGGCGGCCAGCGACAGCGCGTGGCGCTGGCGCGCTGTCTGGTGCGGGAGCAGCCGCTGCTGCTGCTCGATGAACCCTTCTCGGCACTCGACCCGGCCCTGCGCCAGGAGATGCTCTCGCTGGTGGAGGAGGTTTGCCAGCGCGAGCAGATCGCGATGCTAATGGTGTCGCACAGCATTGAAGATGCCGCAAGGATTGCGCCGCGATCGGTGGTGATCGCGGAGGGGCGTATTTTGTGGGATGGGGAAACGGAAGAGCTTCTGAGTGGTAAAGCGGGGGCGTCTTCATTGTTAGGCATTCGTGCGGTCTGATGCCCTCACCCTGGCCCTCTCCCACGGGGAGAGGGTACAAACACCAAAAACGGCAACCAGTTGCCGTTTTGCTTTTACCTTGTGCGGTCTGATGCCCTCTCCCGTGGGAGAGGGAAAAGGCCTTAACGGCTCACCACCTTCAACAGGATCTCACCGTACACCGGCATCAGCGGGTGGCGAATCAGCGCCACCAGCGCCACCACCGCAAGGCCCAGCGTCAGCGGGGCCAGCCAGAGCAGGCGCGCGCGCGGGAGATAGCGCGTCAGGCGATCGACGCTGGCTTTCGCGCTGCGCCATAGCCGCCAGCAGAGCCATGCAGCCAGCCACAGCATCACCGCCGTGCCAAGCAGCAGCCACTTAAACTCACCGCTTTGCATGCCGTCAGGGATATCAATGGCCGCACCGGCCAGGATCCCCGGCAGGAAGTAAAACGGCGGCCAGAATACGCAGCCGATAATGTTCGGCACCACGAATTTTGCGACAGGCAGATCCAGCATCCCCGCCACCATCGGCACCAGCGGGCGCGTCGGCCCGACAAAGCGGCCTACCAGAATGGTGAACATGCTGTGCTGGTGAAGGGCATGTTCGGTTTTATCCAGCAGGGCTTTGTTCTTTTTCATAAACGACCAGCGGTGCAGCGGCTTCTTAAAGCGCCAGCCCAGCCAGAAGGAGATCCAGTCCCCCATCAGGCAACCGATAATCCCGGCCAGCCACGCCTGCCAGAAATTGACCTCGCCGCTGCCGATAAGCGCACCGAGCCCCGCCATCATCACGGTGCCGGGCAGGATCAACCCAACAAGCGCCAGCGATTCCAGAAACGCCACCAGCGCCACGGCGATGAGCGAGTACATAACGGACTGGGTAATAAAGTGTTCCAGCAATGCCTGCATAACTATTCCGGTCAGAAAACGAATCAGCGATTCTGCTTAGCGCCCTGCACTGCGTCAAGGCAACAATTGTCTGAATAGTTTACAGGTTGCTTTCTGCATTCACCTGTATGTTTAGCTTTTTTTACCGATTATTCACATCCCGCGCGGAATTCACTGGGGCTGGCGCCGGTGCACTTCTTAAACACGCGAGAGAAATAGAGCTGATCTTCAAAGCCCACGTTGCGTCCGACGGTCGCGATAGGCATCCGGGTGGTGCTGAGCAACAGCTTCGCCTGGCTGATGCGCTGATCCTCACGCCAGCTCAGCACGCTGACACCCAACTGCTGGCGGAACAGATGCGAGAGCCGTGACGGCGACAGGCAGACGTGCTGGGCGACGCTGGCGATATCAAACTGGCTGTCGGCCAGATGGTCGCTAATGTACTGGCAGGCGTCGCGGACGCGGTTGTCCAGCGGCGGGTTAAGGGATTCGTTGATGGCCTCCATGCGGCGCAGCAGCACCTGCTCAAGCAGGTTGATCGCCAGCAGTTCAGCGTAGCGTCCCCCGGCCTGCCCCGCCTCAATAATCTGCGCGAACAGCTCACGAAACTGTGCCAGATGCACTTCATCCGGACGATAAAAACCGGTTTGCGCGAAAATGGCCGGCCACGACAGCCACTCCTGCCAGTAGGCGCGCGGACGGAAATAGACCCACTGGTGATACCACTCTTTGGCGTCCGGGTGACGCCCGTAGTGGTGGATTTCCCCTGGCGGGAACAGCAGCATATCGCCGGGGCGGCAGATAAACTGCCGATCGCCGTTTTTGATCACCCCTTCCCCGCGCACGGTCAGGTTCAGGATATATCCTTTCATCCCGAGCGGTCGGTCGACGTAAAAATCGAGATATCCCTCAGCCTCGATAGGGGTCAGTCCCGCCACAAGATGCGCGTTAAACGAGTATCCCGGCAGCAGGGGATCGTTTTGCGGTTCGGCCATAGATTCAGTTCTCCCAAGGGTCCTGAAGGAAACCAATTGTCCATATCACTAAAAGCAGGTTAAAAATGGCCCGCGAAAAGATCCCAAAAGCATCACGCCTCTTTTACGTCCGCCATGTTTCAGCCTTTCCCCCTGATTTCTCCGCCAGTACGGGCAGATAAGCAGTAACAAAAGTGTCTATAAGTGCGGCAGAAATGTCCACATTGAATATTTGCACGGCGTCACACTTTCCGTCGTAACAGCAATTTAGTCCATAAGATTAGCGGATCCTGCCTGACGATTTTCGCCCCCAGTCTCTAATGTTCTTCCATACCTGTTTTTTGGATGGAGCAACACCATGGCAATTGCAATTGGCCTCGATTTTGGCAGCGACTCGGTTCGCGCGCTGGCAGTGGACTGTACGTCCGGCCAGGAGATAGCAACCAGCGTTGAGTGGTACCCGCGCTGGCAAGAGGGGCGCTACTGCGATGCGCCGAACAACCAGTTCCGCCACCACCCGCGCGACTACATCGAGTCGATGGAAGCGGCAATTAAAACCGTACTGGCCGAACTGACGGACGCACAGCGGGCCGATGTCGTGGGCATTGGCGTCGACAGCACCGGCTCAACGCCTGCCCCGGTGGACGCCGAAGGCCGCGTGCTGGCGCTGCGCCCGGAGTTTGCCGACAACCCGAACGCCATGTTCGTGCTGTGGAAAGACCATACCGCCGTGGAAGAGGCCGAAGCCATTACCCGTTTATGCCACCAGCCGGGCAAAACCGACTACTCGCGCTACATCGGCGGGATCTACTCCAGCGAGTGGTTCTGGGCCAAGATCCTCCACGTCACCCGTGCCGACGCAACCGTTGCGCAGGCGGCGGCATCCTGGATTGAGCTGTGCGACTGGGTGCCCGCCCTGCTCTCCGGCACCACCCGCCCGCAGGACATCCGCCGCGGACGCTGCAGCGCCGGGCATAAATCCTTGTGGCATGAAAGCTGGGGCGGCCTGCCTCCGGCTGCGTTCTTCGACGAGCTCGACCCGATCATCAACAAGAACCTGACATATCCGCTGTTTACCGACACCTTCACCGCCGATATTCCGGTCGGCACGCTCTGTGAAGAGTGGGCAAAACGCCTCGGCCTGTCGCAGAACGTGGCTATCTCCGGCGGCGCGTTTGACTGCCATATGGGCGCCGTGGGCGCGGGCGCACAGCCCAACACGCTGGTCAAAGTTATCGGCACCTCCACCTGCGACATCCTGACGGCGGATAAAGCCAGCGTCGGCGACCGCGCGGTGAAAGGCATCTGCGGCCAGGTTGACGGCAGCGTGGTGCCGGACTTTATCGGCCTTGAAGCCGGTCAGTCCGCGTTTGGCGATATCTACGCCTGGTTTGGCCGCGTGCTGGGCTGGCCGCTGGACCAGCTGGCGGCGGCGCATCCTGAACTGAAAACCCAGATTGCCGACAGCAAAAAGCAGCTTCTGCCGCAGCTCACCGAAGCCTGGGCAAAAAACCCGACTCTCGATCATCTGCCGGTGGTGCTGGACTGGTTTAACGGTCGCCGCACGCCGTTTGCCAACCAGCGCCTGAAAGGGGTGATTACCGATCTCAACCTGGCGACCGACGCCCCGGCGCTGTTCGGCGGTCTGATTGCCGCCACCGCCTTCGGCGCGCGCGCCATTATGGAGTGCTTCACCGAACAGGGTATCGACGTGAATAACGTGATGGCGCTGGGCGGTATCGCCCGTAAAAACCCGGTGATCATGCAGGCCTGCTGCGACGTGCTGAACCGTCCGCTGCAGATTGTGGCCTCCGATCAGTGCTGCGCGCTGGGCGCGGCGATTTTCGCTGCCGTAGCCGCAGGCGTTCATGCCGATATCCCGACCGCACAGCGGCATATGGCGAGCGCCGTCGAAAACACGCTCCAGCCGCGTGCACGGCAGGCACAACGCTTTGAACAGCTTTATCAGCGCTACCAGCAATGGGCAAAAAGCGCCGAGCTTCACTATCTCCCTGTCGCCGCCCCGGCCAAAAGCACCGCGGACACTACGGCAACCCTGACCCATTAAGGACACGATGATGACCATTTTTAATAACTATGAAGTGTGGTTTGTGATTGGCAGCCAGCATCTGTACGGACCGGAAGCGCTGCAGCAGGTAACGAAACACGCGGAGCACGTGGTTAACGCGCTGAACGCGGAAGCCAAACTGCCGTGCAGGCTGGTGCTGAAACCGTTGGGCACCACGCCGGACGAAATCACCAATATCTGCCGTGACGCCAACTACGACGATAAATGCGCTGGCCTGGTGGTGTGGCTGCACACCTTCTCACCGGCCAAAATGTGGATCAACGGCCTGTCTATCCTCAACAAACCGCTGCTGCAGTTCCATACCCAGTTCAACGCTTCCCTGCCGTGGGACAGCATCGATATGGACTTCATGAACCTGAACCAGACCGCGCACGGCGGCCGCGAGTTCGGCTTCATCGGCGCGCGCATGCGCCAGCAGCACGCGGTGGTCACCGGCCACTGGCAGGACGGCAAAGCGCAACAGCGCATCGGCTCCTGGATGCGTCAGGCGGTCTCTAAGCAGGACACCCGTCACCTGAAAGTGGTGCGTTTTGGCGACAACATGCGTGAAGTGGCGGTCACCGACGGTGATAAAGTCGCGGCGCAGATCAAGTTCGGCTTCTCCGTGAATACCTGGGCGGTGGGCGACCTGGTGCAGGTGGTAAATGAAATCAGCGACAGCGACGTGAGCGCGCTGGTGGACGAGTACGAAAGCAGTTACCGCCTGACCCCTGCGGCACAAATCAACGGCGACAAGCGCCAGAACGTGCTGGATGCGGCGCGCATCGAGCTGGGCATGAAGCGCTTCCTGGAACAGGGCGGCTTCCACGCTTTTACTACCACTTTT
The DNA here is from genome assembly GCF_026344075.1 of Enterobacter nematophilus. Lineage (NCBI taxonomy): Bacteria > Pseudomonadati > Pseudomonadota > Gammaproteobacteria > Enterobacterales > Enterobacteriaceae > Enterobacter > Enterobacter nematophilus. Next base: position 168,983 of record NZ_JAPKNE010000004.1, read on the forward strand.
GAAGACCTCCACGGCCTGAAACAGCTGCCGGGCCTGGCGGTACAACGTCTTATGCAGCAGGGCTACGGCTTTGCGGGCGAAGGCGACTGGAAAACTGCCGCTCTGCTTCGCATCATGAAGGTGATGTCGACCGGTCTGCAGGGCGGCACCTCCTTTATGGAGGACTATACCTACCACTTCGAGAACGGCAACGACCTGGTGCTCGGCTCGCACATGCTGGAAGTGTGCCCTTCGATTGCGGTGGAAGAGAAACCGATCCTCGACGTGCAGTACCTCGGCATCGGCGGCAAAGCGGATCCGGCTCGTCTGATCTTCAACACCCGTACCGGCCCGGCCATCAACGCCAGCCTGATCGATCTCGGCGATCGTTTCCGCCTGCTGGTGAACTGCGTCGATGCGGTTGAAACCCCGCATTCTCTGCCGAAACTGCCGGTCGCCAACGCCCTGTGGAAAGCGCAGCCGGACCTGCCAACCGCGTCAGAGGCGTGGATCCTGGCCGGCGGTGCGCACCATACCGTCTTCAGCCACGCGCTGGACCTTAACGACATGCGTCAGTTCGCCGAGCTGCACGATATCGAACTGACCGTGATTGATAACGACACCCGCCTGCCTGCCTTCAAAGACGTGCTGCGCTGGAACGAAGTTTATTACGGTTCAAAACGCTAAGTACGAAATGCCCGGTGGCGCTGCGCTCACCGGGCAGGGAGACAACGATGTTAGAAGATCTCAAACGTCAGGTGCTCGAAGCCAACCTGGCGCTGCCGAAACACAACCTGGTGACCCTCACCTGGGGTAACGTGAGCGCCGTTGATCGGGAAAAAGGCGTGTTCGTGATCAAGCCTTCCGGCGTGGATTACACGGTGATGACCGCTGAAGATATGGTGGTGGTCAGTATCGAAACGGGTGCAGTGGTGGAAGGTAACAAAAAGCCCTCCTCCGATACGCCCACCCACCGCCTGCTGTATCAGGCATTCCCGACCATCGGCGGCATTGTGCATACCCATTCTCGCCATGCGACCATCTGGGCGCAGGCGGGTCAGTCCATCCCGGCGACCGGCACCACCCATGCGGATTACTTTTACGGCACCATACCCTGCACGCGCCTGATGACCGATGCGGAGATCGGCGGCGAGTACGAGTGGGAAACGGGTAACGTGATTGTCGAAACCTTCGAGAAACAGGGAATCGACGCGGCGCAGATGCCCGGCGTGCTGGTGCACTCCCACGGCCCGTTTGCCTGGGGGAAAAACGCGGAAGATGCGGTGCATAACGCGATCGTGCTCGAAGAGGTGGCCTATATGGGGATTTTCTGTCGCCAGCTCGCGCCGCAGTTGCCGGATATGCAGCAAACCCTGCTGGATAAACACTACCTGCGCAAGCACGGCGCGAAGGCCTATTACGGACAATAAACTGTATATATCCCCAGCGTAAAACATTCAACCAGGCTATAATCAGGCCTGGTTTTGTTTTATGGGATAGCGGCGTGGCGCAGGCGCAAGAAGGTTTTTTACTGACCCGACACTGGCGGGATACCCCTCAGGGCACCGAGGTCGCATTCTGGCTGGCGACGGACAACGGCCCGCTGCACGTTACGCTGCCGCCGCAGGAATCCGTGGCGTTTATCCCTGAAGCACACGTCGAAAAAGTGAAGCAGCTGCTGCGCGACGAAAACGGCTGGCGCATTACCCCGCTTGAACTGAAAGATTTCCACCGCCAGCCGGTTTACGGCCTCTACTGTCGCGCCCATCGCCAGCTGATGCGCTATGAAAAGCTGCTCCGCGAAGCGGGCGTGACGCTCTACGAAGCGGATATACGGCCGCCGGAACGCTTTCTGATGGAGCGGTTTATAACCGCGCCCGTCTGGGTAGACGGCGCTGAGCAAAACGGCACCCTCATCAACGCTCGCCTGAAGCCTAATCCGCACTATCGACCGCCGCTAAAGTGGGTCTCCCTGGATATCGAAACCACCCGTCACGGGGAACTGTACTGCATCGGTCTTGAAGGCTGCGGGCAGCGGGTTGTCTATATGCTCGGGCCGCCGAACGGCGATGCGTCCGCGCTGGATTTTCAGCTTGAGTACGTCAGCAGCCGCCCGCAGCTGCTGGAGAAGCTTAACCAGTGGTTTGCCGAGCACGATCCGGACGTGCTGATCGGCTGGAACGTGGTGCAGTTTGACCTGCGCGTGCTGCAAAAACACGCCGAGCGCTATCGCATCCCGCTGATGCTCGGGCGCGGAAATACGGAGCTGGAGTGGCGCGAGCACGGCTTTAAGAACGGCGTGTTCTTTGCGCAGGCCAACGGCCGCCTGATTATCGACGGCATCGAGGCGCTGAAATCCGCCTTCTGGAATTTCTCCTCCTTCTCTCTGGAAGCGGTAGCGCAGGAATTGCTCGGTGAAGGCAAATCCATCGACAATCCGTGGGACCGCATGGACGAGATTGACCGACGCTTCAACGAAGACAAACCGGCGCTCGCCACCTATAACCTGAAAGACTGCGAGCTGGTGACGCAGATTTTCCACAAAACCGAGATCATGCCGTTCCTGCTGGAGCGCGCGACGGTGAATGGCCTCGCTGCTGACAGGCACGGCGGCTCGGTAGCCGCCTTTAGCCACCTCTATTTTCCACGAATGCACCGTGCCGGCTACGTTGCGCCCAACCTCGGAGACGTGCCGCCGCAGGCCAGCCCCGGCGGCTACGTGATGGACTCCCGCCCAGGACTGTATGACTCGGTGCTGGTGCTGGACTACAAAAGCCTGTACCCGTCGATTATCCGCACGTTTCTGATTGATCCGGTGGGGCTTGTAGAGGGGATGGCGCAGCCAGACGATGCGCACAGCACCGAAGGTTATCTCGGGGCCCGCTTCTCGCGGGAAAAACACTGCCTGCCCGAAATTGTGGGAAACATCTGGCACGGCCGCGACGAGGCGAAACGCCACGGCAACAAGCCGCTCTCGCAGGCCCTGAAAATCATCATGAACGCCTTTTACGGCGTGCTGGGGACCAGCGCCTGCCGCTTCTTCGATCCGCGTCTGGCGTCGTCTATCACCATGCGCGGGCACGACATCATGCGTCAGACCAAAGCGCTGATTGAATCCCGGGGCTATGACGTTATCTACGGCGACACGGATTCAACCTTTGTGTGGCTTAAGGGAGCACATTCCGAAGACGACGCCTCGCGAATCGGCAAAGAACTGGTGGCCTTCGTAAACGACTGGTGGCAGGAACATTTGCAAAAAGAGCGGTTAACCAGCGCATTAGAACTGGAATTTGAAACCCATTTCGCTCGCTTTTTAATGCCCACCATCCGCGGTACGGACCAGGGCAGCAAGAAGCGCTACGCCGGGCTGATTCAGGAGGGTGAAAAGCAGCGAATGGTCTTTAAAGGCCTGGAGACGGTGCGCACCGACTGGACGCCGCTGGCCCAGCAGTTCCAGCAGACGCTCTACCTGCGGGTGTTCCGCAACGAGCCGTATCAGGATTACGTGCGCGACACCATCGCCAGCCTGATGGCCGGCGAGCTGGATGACCAGCTGGTGTATCGCAAACGCCTGCGCCGCCCACTGGCGGAGTACCAGCGTAACGTTCCTCCGCACGTGCGCGCCGCGCGTCTGGCGGATGAAGAAAACGTACGCCGCGGACGTGCCCCGCAGTATCAGAACCGGGGAACGATCAAATACGTCTGGACAATTAACGGCCCGGAACCCGTTGATTACCAGCAGTCTCCGCTCGATTACGATCACTATCTTACGCGCCAGCTTCAGCCCGTCGCCGACGGAATTTTGCCCTTCATCGACGACGATTTTGCTACACTAGTGACAGGGCAACTTGGCCTATTTTGACGCGTGACGAAATGGCTGCCATCCAGTACCATAGCGCCCTTTCCATTCCCGGACCCATTTTTCGATGACCGTCTTTTTTGACGGGGGTCGAACTATTGCCTGCAATTAAAGATTAGAGCCGAACAACTATGCCTTTTACACTTGGTCAACGCTGGATCAGCGATACAGAAAGCGAACTTGGATTAGGAACCGTCGTTGCCGTCGATGCGCGCATGGTTACCCTCCTCTTCCCTGCCACCGGTGAAAACCGTCTGTACGCTCGCAATGACTCCCCTGTGACCCGCGTAATGTTCAATCCGGGTGACACCGTGACCAGCCACGACGGCTGGCAGCTCAAGATTGAAGACGTAAAAGAAGAGAATGGACTGCTCGCCTACATCGGGACGCGTCTTGATACCGACGAGACGAACGTCATCCTGCGTGAAGTCCTGCTCGACAGTAAACTGGTGTTCAGCAAGCCGCAGGACCGCCTGTTTGCCGGGCAAATCGACCGTATGGATCGCTTCTCCCTGCGCTACCGCGCGCGTAAGTTCCAGAGCGAACAGTACCGCATGCCGTGGAGCGGACTGCGCGGCCAGCGCACCAGCCTGATCCCCCACCAGCTGAATATCGCCCATGACGTGGGCCGTCGCCACGCGCCTCGCGTGCTGCTGGCGGATGAAGTGGGCCTGGGTAAAACCATTGAAGCGGGTATGATCCTGCACCAGCAGCTGCTCTCCGGCGCTGCCGAGCGCGTGCTGATTGTGGTGCCTGAAACCCTGCAGCATCAGTGGCTGGTCGAGATGCTGCGCCGCTTTAACCTGCGCTTCTCCCTGTTCGACGACGAGCGCTATGCCGAAGCCCAGCACGACGCGGACAACCCGTTTGAAACCGAACAGCTGGTGATCTGCTCCCTGGACTTCGTGCGCCGCAGCAAGCAGCGCCTTGAGAACCTGTGTGACGCCGAGTGGGATCTGATGGTGGTCGATGAAGCGCACCATCTGGTCTGGAGCGAAGATGCCCCAAGCCGGGAATATATGGCGATTGAACAGCTTGCCGAGCGCGTGCCCGGCGTCCTGCTGCTGACCGCAACGCCGGAGCAGCTCGGCCTGGAAAGCCACTTCGCCCGTCTGCGCCTGCTCGATCCAAACCGTTTCCACGACTTCGCGCAGTTTGTGGAAGAGCAGAACAACTATCGTCCGGTTGCGGATGCCGTCGCGCTGCTGCTGGCGGGTAAACGTCTCTCAAACGACGAGCTCAACACCCTGAGCGATCTGATTGGCGAGCAGGATATCGAACCGCTGCTGCAGGCCGCTAACAGCGACAGCGAGAATGCGGAATCCGCACGTAAAGAGCTGATCGACATGCTGATGGACCGCCACGGCACAAGCCGCGTGCTGTTCCGTAACACCCGTAACGGCGTGAAAGGGTTCCCGAAACGCGAGCTGCACACCATCAAGCTCCCGCTGCCGACGCAGTATCAGACGGCGATTAAAGTCTCCGGCATTATGGGCGCGCGCAAAACTCAGGAAGAGCGCGCGCGTGACATGCTCTACCCGGAACAGATTTATCAGGAATTTGAAGGCGATACCGGCACCTGGTGGAACTTCGACCCGCGCGTGGAGTGGCTGATGGGCTACCTGACCGCGCACCGCTCCCAGAAAGTGCTGGTGATCTGCGCCAAAGCCGCCACCGCGCTGCAGCTGGAGCAGGTTCTGCGCGAGCGCGAAGGCATTCGTGCCGCCGTGTTCCACGAAGGCATGTCCATCGTCGAGCGCGACCGCGCGGCGGCGTGGTTCGGTGAAGAGGACAGCGGCGCGCAGGTGATGCTGTGCTCCGAAATCGGTTCTGAAGGGCGTAACTTCCAGTTCGCCAGCAATCTGGTGATGTTCGATCTGCCGTTCAACCCGGATCTGCTGGAGCAGCGTATCGGCCGTCTGGATCGTATCGGCCAGGCGCATGATATTCAGATCCACGTGCCGTACCTGGAAAAAACTGCCCAGTCCGTGCTGGTGCGCTGGTTCCACGAAGGTCTGGATGCGTTTGAGCATACCTGCCCGACGGGTCGCACCATTTATGACCAGGTACATGGCGATCTGATCGGTTATCTGGCCGCGCCGGAAAATACCGACGGTTTTGACGATCTGATTAAATCCTGCCGCGAGAAACATGAAGCGCTGAAGGCGCAGCTTGAACAGGGTCGCGATCGCCTGCTTGAGATCCACTCCAACGGCGGCGAAAAAGCGCAGGCGCTTGCCGAGAGCATTGAAGAACAAGATGACGACACCAGTCTGATCAGCTTCTCCATGAACCTGTTCGACATTGTCGGGATTAACCAGGACGATCGTGGCGAGAACCTGATCGTGTTAACCCCGTCAGACCACATGCTGGTGCCCGATTTCCCGGGCCTGCCGGAAGATGGCTGCACCATCACCTTCGAGCGTGATGTGGCGCTGTCCCGCGAAGATGCCCAGTTCATCACCTGGGAACACCCGCTGATCCGTAACGGGCTGGACCTGATCCTCTCCGGCGATACCGGCAGCAGCACCATCTCCCTGTTGAAAAACAAAGCGTTGCCGGTGGGTACGCTGCTGCTGGAGCTGATCTACGTTGTGGAAGCGCAGGCGCCGAAACAGCTGCAGCTCAACCGCTTCCTGCCGCCAACGCCGGTGCGTTTGCTGCTGGATAAAAACGGTACGAACCTGGCCGGACAGGTGGAGTTCGAAAGCTTCAACCGTCAGCTGAGTGCGGTGAACCGCCATACCGGCAGCAAGCTGGTGAATGCGGTGCAGCAGGACGTGCACGCCATTCTCCAGCAGGGCGAAATCCAGATTGAAAAAGCGGCCCGAGACCTGATTGACGCCGCGCGCAATGAAGCCGACGAGAAACTGTCTGCCGAGCTGTCCCGTCTGGAAGCGTTAAAAGCGGTCAACCCGAACATTCGCGACGACGAACTGGCGGCGATTGAAAGCAACCGTCATCAGGTGCTGGAAAGCCTGAATCAGGCGGGCTGGCGTCTGGATGCCCTGCGTCTTATCGTTGTGACGCATCAGTAAACGGAGCGCAAAATGGTGATGGAGCCGTATAATCCGCCGCAGGATCCCTGGCTGGTCATTCTGTATCAGGATGAACACATTATGGTGGTCAACAAGCCGAGCGGCCTGTTGTCCGTGCCGGGCCGTCTGGATGAGCACAAGGACAGCGTGATGACGCGCATTCAGCGCGATTATCCGCAGGCCGAGTCCGTCCATCGCCTGGACATGGCCACCAGCGGCGTGATTGTGGTGGCGCTGAATAAAGCGGCGGAGCGCGAGTTAAAGCGCCAGTTCCGCGAGCGTGAGCCGAAAAAGCAGTATGTGGCCCGCGTCTGGGGCCACCCGGCGCAGGCGGAAGGATTGGTGGATTTGCCGCTGATCTGCGACTGGCCGAACCGGCCAAAGCAGAAGGTGTGCTATGAAACCGGCAAGGCCGCGCAGACCGAGTATGAAGTGCTGGAGTACGCGCCGGATAACACCGCGCGCGTCCTGCTTAAGCCGATTACCGGGCGCTCTCATCAACTGCGCGTGCATTTGCTTGCGCTGGGCCATCCGATTCTGGGCGACCGCTTCTACGCCCCGCCGGAAGCGCTGGCGTTAGCGCCACGCCTGCAGCTCCATGCGCAGACGCTCACTATCACCCATCCGGCCTTCGGTAACGCGATGACGTTTAAAGCCCCGGTGGACTTCTAAAGAAAAAGCCCGACATCGTCGGGCTTTTTCTTATTTGAAACCTTTCTTCTCTTTAATGAGCTCGTACGCCTTCTGGATTTCCTGCGCTTTTTGCTTCGCCATCTCCATCATTTCCGGCGGTAAGCCTTTCGCCACCAGCTTGTCAGGATGGTGCTCGCTCATCAGCTTACGGTAGGCACGTTTAATCGTGGTTTGATCGTCCGTGGGCTTCACGCCCAGCACGTTGCAGGCATCTTCCAGCGTCGGACCACGCTGCGCCTGCTGCCAGGCACCGCCGGACGACTGCTGGTGATAGCCGCCGCCAAACTGGGCGCCGCCCTGCATCATGCGCAGGAACTGGTCGAACTGCATACGAGAGATGCCCAGCTCTTCCGCGATGACGTACAGGACATCACGTTCATTCGGGTGAAGCGAGCCGTCGGCAAACGCCGCCTGGATTTGGATTTCCAGAAACATCCGAATTAAATCAAAACGTCCGAAGCAGATGCTGCGGAACTGGCGCATCTTTTCACGCAGCGGATAATTGTCGGATTTACCGATGCGAAATGCATTCTGCGCCGCCAGGCGGGACTCACCGTGCAGGTTCATGCGATCCATAAAAACGCTGGCAACCTGAATATCCGCTTCGGTCACGCGGCCTTTGGATTTGGTTAAGTGCCCCATCACCTCAAAGGTGGTGGAGAAAAAGAGCGACTGGCGCTCGCGCTGGTTGGCAAACCAGGCCATTTTGCGGCTGCGTGCCTTATCAAACATATGGCCAATGATAAGCCCAAGCACAATTCCCCAGAACCCGGCACCCATGATGATGGCGAACGCAACGCCGATTATTTTACCCCAATACTGCATATACTCCCCGGATAGTCATATTCCTTGCCGACGCAACGTCATCATCACAGTGTTCAAGCCACGGTCAATTGAAGGACATCGCCTATAATTTGCTTTATCATACTCGTCATTCGATAGCGAGCCTAACACTCTGGCGCGCAAACGGGCAGGATTAACGCTGGTACTGCGCTGATGAGTAAGATAGTCTCTGAGCGTTTGTAAGCCGTAGCCACTGATGACGGAACAATAAAATATAACGTATGAAAAAACGTATCCCCACCCTCCTGGCCACAATGATTGGCTCCGCCCTGTACAGTCAACAGGGGCTGGCGGCCGATCTCGCCTCGCAGTGTATGCTTGGCGTCCCAAGTTATAATCGCCCACTGGTGGAGGGCGATACAAATAGCTTGCCGGTAACCATTACTGCCGATAGCTCCAAAGGTACTTATCCTGACAATGCCACGTTTACGGGCAATGTGGATATTAACCAGGGCAATAGCCGCCTGCAGGCGGATGAAGTGCAGTTGCACCAGAAACAGCCGGAAGGCGCGGCCGAGCCGGTACGAACGGTGGATGCGCTGGGTAATGTGCACTATGACGACAATCAGGTCATCCTGAAAGGTCCGAAAGGCTGGGCAAACCTGAATACCAAAGACACTAACGTCTGGGAAGGCGATTACCAGATGGTAGGTCGCCAGGGACGCGGTAAAGCGGACCTGATGAAACAGCGCGGTGAAAACCGCTATACGATTCTGGAGAATGGCTCCTTTACATCCTGTCTGCCGGGTTCAAATACCTGGAGCGTGGTCGGGAGCGAAGTTATCCATGACCGCGAAGAGCAGGTTGCGGAGATCTGGAACGCCCGCTTTAAGCTGGGTCCGGTGCCGGTATTCTACAGCCCTTATCTTCAGCTTCCCGTGGGTGACAAGCGTCGCTCGGGCTTCCTGATCCCGAATGCCAAATACAGCACCTCGAACTACTTTGAGTTCTACCTGCCGTATTACTGGAACATCGCGCCCAACATGGACGCCACGATCACGCCGCACTATATCCACAAGCGCGGCAATATCATGTGGGAGAATGAGTTCCGCTATCTGACTCAGGCCGGTGCTGGCCTGATGGAGCTGGATTACCTGCCGTCGGATAAGGTCTTCCAGGATGAGCATCCTACAGAAGGCGATAAACACCGCTGGTTATTCTACTGGCAGCATGCCGGGGTGATGGATCAGGTGTGGCGCTTTAATATTGACTACACCAAAGTTAGCGACTCATCTTATTTTAACGACTTCTCGTCTAAATACGGTTCGAGCACGGATGGCTATGCCACGCAGAAGTTCAGCGTAGGCTATGCGGTGCAGAACTTTGATGCAACCGTCTCAACCAAGCAGTTCCAGGTATTCTCTGACCAGTCCACCCCTACCTATGGCGCAGAGCCGCAGCTGGACGTTAACTGGTATCAGAATAACGTAGGTCCATTCGACACCCGGGTTTACGCTCAGGCGGTGCATTTCGTGAACACGGATTCGGACATGCCTGAAGCCACGCGTGTTCATATAGAGCCGACGATCAATCTACCGTGGTCTAATGACTGGGCAAGCCTAAATACCGAAGCCAAGCTGATGGCGACTCACTATCAGCAAAAAAATGTTGATAATTACAACACAGCTAACAATGCGCATCTGGAAGAGTCGGTCAACCGAACGCTTCCACAGTTCAAAATGGACGGCAAGCTGATCTTCGAGCGTGATATGGGCCTTCTGGCGGATGGTTATACCCAGACGCTTGAACCGCGTATGCAGTATTTGTACGTGCCGTATCGCGATCAGAGCAATATTCAAAACTACGACTCTTCTTTACTGCAGTCTGACTACAGCGGCCTGTTCCGTGACCGTACTTACGGCGGTCTGGACCGCATCGCATCCGCTAACCAGTTAACGACCGGCGTCACAACGCGCGTTTATGATGATGCCTCCGTTGAACGTTTTAACGTTTCTGTTGGTCAAATCTACTATTTCACCGAGTCTCGCACCGGCGATGACAACATTCAGTGGGAGAAAGACAACAAAACGGGATCGCTGGTATGGGCGGGAGATACCTACTGGCGTATGACCGATCGCTGGGGTCTGCGTGGCGGAGTGCAATATGATACTCGTCTCGACAATATTGCTAATAGTAGCGCGGCCATAGAGTATCGTCGTGATGAAGATCGTATGATTCAGCTAAGCTATCGCTACGCTAGTCCGGAATACATACAGGCGACGCTTCCGAAGAGCAACGATCAGAACAGCATTAATTACTGGAAACTACCGCAATATTCAGACGGAATTTCTCAGGTTGGTGCGGTAGCAAGCTGGCCTATCGCCGACCGCTGGTCAATCGTAGGCGCTTACTACTTTGACACAAACGCGAACAAGCCAGCTGACCAGATGGTGGGTCTGCAATATAACTCCTGCTGTTACGCGCTGCGCGTCGGTTACGAGCGTAAGCTTAACGGCTGGGACAGTGAAAACAATCAGGGCAAATACGATAACGTGATTGGCTTTAATGTCGAACTGCGCGGCCTGAGCTCCAACTACGGCCTTGGCACGCATCAGATGCTGCGTTCGAACATTCTGCCTTACAGTAGTTCTTTGTAATGTGCTTGATTTACAACGTAATCCGCTTTGCGGTTAATTGAAATGGAAAAAGTATGAAGAACTGGAAAACGCTGCTGCTTGGTGTCGCTATGGTTGCGAATACCAGCTTCGCGGCCCCCCAGGTTGTTGATAAGGTCGCCGCTGTCGTTAACAACGGCGTCGTGCTCGAAAGTGACGTTGATGGTCTGATGAAATCCGTGAAGCTCAATTCGGGCGAAGCGGGTCAGCAGCTTCCGGATGACGCCACGCTGCGCCACCAGATCCTGGAGCGTCTGATCATGGATCAGATTATCCTGCAGATGGGTCAGAAAATGGGCGTGAAGGTGACTGACGAGCAGCTCGATCAGGCTATCGCTAACATTGCAAAACAGAACAACATGACGCCGGACCAGATGCGCAGTCGTCTGGCCTATGACGGTATCAGCTACGCTACCTACCGCAACCAGATCCGTAAAGAGATGCTGATTTCGGAAGTGCGTAACAATGAAGTGCGTCGTCGCGTCACGATCCTGCCGCAGGAAGTGGATGCGCTGGCAAAACAGGTGGGCAACCAGAACGATGCGAGCACAGAGCTGAACCTGAGCCACATTCTGATCCCGCTGCCAGAGAACCCAACGTCCGATCAGGCTGCGGAAGCAGAAAGTCAGGCACGTTCAATTGTCGACCAGGCGCGTAACGGCGGCGATTTTGGCAAGCTGGCTATCACCTACTCTGCTGACCAACAGGCGCTGAAAGGTGGCCAGATGGGCTGGGGACGTATTCAGGAGCTGCCGTCCATCTTTGCTCAGGCGCTGAGCACGGCTAAGAAAGGCGATATCGTGGGTCCAATTCGTTCAGGCGTGGGCTTCCACATTCTGAAAGTGAACGATCTGCGCGGTCAGAGCCAGAACATCTCCGTGACTGAAGTTCACGCTCGCCACATTCTGCTGAAGCCGTCACCGATCATGACTGACGATCAGGCGCGTGCGAAGCTGGAGCAGATTGCCGCGGACATTAAGAACGGTAAAACCTCGTTTGCCAATGCAGCGAAAGAGTTCTCTCAGGATCCAGGCTCTGCGAACCAGGGCGGCGATTTGGGCTGGGCGGCTGCGGACATTTACGATCCTGCCTTCCGCGATGCGCTGATGAAGCTGAATAAAGGCCAGATCAGTGCTCCGGTTCACTCTTCATTTGGCTGGCATCTGATCGAACTGATGGACACCCGCAACGTGGACAAAACGGATGCGGCGCAGAAAGACAGAGCCTATCGTATGCTGTTTAACCGTAAGTTCTCTGAAGAAGCGGCAACCTGGATGCAGGAACAGCGCGCCAGTGCTTACGTGAAAGTCCTGAGCAACTAATGAAACCGCATCGTGTTGTTATCACGCCCGGCGAACCCGCCGGGATTGGGCCTGACCTCGTCGTCCAGCTCGCCCAACGCAGCTGGCCGGTAGAACTGGTTGTCTGCGCGGATGCAACACTGTTACAGGACCGGGCGAATCTGCTCGGTCTGCCTTTAACGCTCATCCCCTACGTTGAAGGCCAACAGCCCGCACCACAGCAGGCCGGTACGCTCACTCTTCTTTCTGTTCCCCTTCGTACACCGGTTGTTCCAGGCCAGCTCAGCACGGAAAACGGCCATTACGTCGTGGAAACCCTTGCCCTCGCCTGCGACGGTTGTCTGAAGGGCGAATTTGCCGCTCTGATCACCGGCCCCGTGCATAAGGGCGTCATCAACGAAGCGGGCATCCCCTTTACCGGGCATACTGAGTTCTTTGAAGAGCGCTCGCATAGCCCGAAAGTGGTGATGATGCTGGCAACGGAAGCGATGCGCGTTGCTCTCGTGACCACCCATCTGCCGATCAAGGCCATTCCTGATGCCATCACCCCGGAACTGCTGCGGGAGATCATCGGGATCCTGCATCACGACCTGCAAACGAAGTTCGGCATCAAGCAGCCGCACGTTCTGGTCTGCGGCCTGAATCCGCACGCGGGTGAAGGCGGTCATATGGGCACCGAGGAGATCGACACCATTATTCCGGTGCTTGAAGAAATGCGCGCCAAAGGGATGAATCTCAGCGGGCCGCTGCCTGCGGACACCCTTTTCCAGCCGAAATACCTGGATAATGCCGACGCCGTCCTCGCGATGTACCACGATCAGGGCCTGCCCGTGCTAAAATACCAGGGCTTTGGCCGCGGGGTGAATATCACCCTCGGTTTACCCTTTATTCGAACGTCCGTTGACCACGGCACTGCGCTGGATCTGGCAGGCCAGGGGAAAGCGGATGTCGGCAGTTTTATTACGGCGCTTAATCTCGCCATCAAAATGATTGTTAATACTCAATGACTAATCGAGTCCATCAGGGCCACTTAGCCCGTAAACGCTTCGGGCAAAACTTTCTCAACGATCAATTCGTGATCGACAGCATCGTGTCTGCTATTAACCCGCAGAAGGGTCAGGCTATGGTCGAAATCGGCCCGGGCCTTGCCGCACTGACCGAGCCGGTAGGCGAACGCCTTGACGAGCTGACCGTTATCGAACTGGACCGCGATCTGGCCGCACGCCTGCAAACGCACCCGTTCCTCGGGCCAAAGCTGACCATCTATCAGCAGGATGCCATGACCATGAACTTTGGCGAACTGTCGGAAAAAATGGGCCAGCCGCTGCGCGTGTTCGGCAACCTGCCATATAACATCTCCACGCCGCTAATGTTCCACCTCTTTAGCTATACTGATGCCATTGCTGACATGCACTTCATGTTGCAAAAAGAGGTTGTTAACCGTCTGGTTGCAGGGCCGAACAGTAAAGCGTATGGTCGTTTAAGCGTGATGGCACAATATTACTGCAACGTGATCCCGGTACTCGAAGTACCGCCATCAGCGTTCACGCCGCCACCGAAAGTGGATTCTGCGGTTGTGCGCCTGGTGCCGCACAAAACAAAACCGTATCCGGTTAAAGATCTGCGCGTACTGAGCCGCATCACCACGGAAGCCTTTAACCAGCGCCGTAAAACGATCCGTAACAGCCTGAGCAATTCGTTTACCGTTGAGGTGTTAGCAGAGCTGGGGATCGACCCGGCAATGCGTGCGGAAAACATTTCCGTAGAGCAGTACTGCAAGCTGGCTAATTACATCAGCGAAAATGCGCCGCCGAAGGAGAGTTAAGCCATGATTGATTCGCCCCGCGTATGTGTCCATGTACAAAGCGTCTATGTTGAATCGCAATCCTCACCGGATGAAGAGCGTTTTGTCTTTGCTTACACCGTGACCATTCGCAATCTGGGGCGGATGCCCGTGCAGCTGCGCGGGCGCTACTGGCTTATCACCAACGGCAATGGCCGCGAAATTGAAGTTCAGGGTGAAGGTGTGGTCGGTGAACAGCCCCACATCGCCCCTGGCGAAGAGTATCAGTATACCAGCGGCGCGGTAATTGAAACGCCGCTGGGTACCATGCAAGGCCATTACGAAATGGTCGACGTCGATGGCAACGTGTTCCGCGTTGCTATTCCTGTGTTCCGTCTCGCCGTAACCACACTCATTCATTAATCTAATGTCTACATATCTGATTGGCGACGTTCACGGTTGCTACGATGAACTGATCGCATTGTTAAAACAGGTCGACTTTACGCCAGGACAGGACACGCTCTGGCTGACGGGCGATTTAGTCGCGCGTGGCCCGGGCTCGCTTGAGGTTTTACGTTTCGTCAAATCGCTGGGCGACAGCGTTCGCATGGTGCTGGGCAATCACGATCTTCACCTGCTGGCCGTATTTGCCGGGATCAGCCGCAACAAACCTAAAGATCGCCTCTCTCCCCTGCTGGATGCGCCAGACGCGGACGAACTGATTAACTGGCTGCGCCGTCAGCCTTTACTGCAGGTCGATGAGGAGAAAAAGCTGGTCATGGCCCATGCCGGGATCACCCCGCAATGGGATCTTGAGACGGCTAAAACCTGCGCGCGTGACGTTGAGGCGGTGCTGGCGAGCGACTCCTACCCTTTCTTCCTTGATGCCATGTACGGCGATATGCCGAACCACTGGAGCGAGGATCTCAGCGGTCTGGCCCGCCTGCGCTTTATCACCAACGCTTTCACCCGCATGCGTTTCTGCTTCCCGAACGGGCAGCTGGACATGTATTCCAAAGAGACGCCGGAAAGCGCACCTACCCCGCTCAAACCGTGGTTTGCCATTCCTGGACCAGTGACAAGCGAGTACAGCGTCGTCTTTGGCCACTGGGCTGCGCTGGAAGGAAAAGGCACGCCGGACGGGATCTACGCTCTGGATACCGGATGCTGCTGGGGCGGAGAGTTAACCTGCTTACGCTGGGAAGATAAAGCTTACTTTGTGCAGCCGTCCAACCGACAGCTGGACTTAGGAGAAAATGAGGCCGTCGCCTCCTGACTATTAAACCGCACCGAACAGTCCCCTCTCCCCTTTGGGGAGAAGGTTAGGAAAATCACTTAACGACGTTCCAGAATTTCGAAGCAGTAGCTGTGTGAGTTCTGCGCATCCGCATCGTGGAATTCACTGAACACGGACTCCCACTCGTCCGGATCGTAATCCGGGAAATGGGTGTCCCCTTCCACTTCTGCATCAATGTGGGTCAGATACAGCTTCTGCGCTTTAGGCAGGAACTGCTCATACACGCGACCGCCGCCGATCACCATGATCTCTTCGGCGTCACCGCAGGCGGCAATCGCTTCATCAACCGACTTAACCCATTCGACGCGATCGTCAGTACCCGGCTGGCTACTGATAACGATATTCTTACGGCCCGGCAATGGACGACCAATCGACTCCCAGGTCAGGCGGCCCATCACTACCGGCTTGTTTAACGTAGTACGTTTAAACCATGCAAGATCGGCAGGCAGGTTCCACGGCATGGCATTTTCCATACCGATAACGCGGTCCACCGCCAGCGCTGCAATCAGACTGATCATTGAAAATTTCCCGGATGCAAAAAATTGCCGCCACTATACGGAAAGCTTAATCTTTCGTCGACTGGCGGCAGAGTAAAGATACAGAAATTTTTTATTATTGCTGGCAACTCCACTTCACGCGGAAGGTTTACTCTCAGGCTCGTCAGCCGGATCGCCGGTATGCTTGCCCTCTTCCGTGCCCTGCCAGCCATGACGCTGGATCAGCGACAGGTGATTACGGTCCTCATTAATGATTTCTGTAAGCATCGCGCTGGTGCGTTTAAACACCGCCGCACGCTCCGTGGCCGTGCTGCCAGCCATCGCCACCATCTCTTCCACCATACCGGTGTTAAAGCGGCGGAACAGGTCCGCACGTTCGCGCGCTTCATACGCACCGAGCCCCAGATTTTCCAGCGCCATGCGGCCAGACTTCAGCGCACCTTCGAACGTTTCACGCTCCGGTGCCTCTACGCCCGCCTGACGCAGCCGGATGTAATGATCCACATCGCGCGCGCGGGAGATAATGGTCAGCCCAGGGAAATGCTCTTTTACCAGCTCCACCATCTGCATGCTGGTCTCAGGATCGTCAATGGCGTTAATCAACACTTCGGCTTTTGCCGCCCCGGCGGATTCCAGCAGATCGACGCGAGTCGCATCGCCGTAAAACACCTTCATATCAAATTTACGCAGGGTATCGACGTGGTCGGGGTCGTGATCGAGGATGACCATTTTCACCCCGCTCGACAGCAGTAAACGCCCCACGATCTGCCCGTAGCGGCCAAACCCGGCGATGATAACGCGCGGCTGCTCCTCGTCGATCTCGTCGGCTTCGCGCTCCTGCTCGCTGCCTGATTTTTCGAGACGCGTCAGCACCACCAGCAGAACAGGCGTTGCCGCCATCGACAGCGCGACCGCCAGCGTCAGCGCTTTCGCCCACTCGGGATCGAGCACGTTTGCCATCTGCGCGGCGCCAAAGACCACGAAGGCAAATTCGCTTCCCTGACCCAGCAGCACGGCAAACCAGCGGCGCTGCTTGTTCGGCACCTTCAATGGGCGCGCAATCAGCCACAGCATCGCCATTTTAATGACCAGGAAACCGACGAGCAGGATGACGATCCGCAGCGGGTGCGTGACCAGCGTGCCGAAGTCGACGGACATCCCCACCCCGATGAAAAACAGCCCCAGCAGTAGTCCTTTAAACGGTTCGATGTCGCTTTCCAGCGCGTGACGATATTCAGAGCTCGCCAGCAGAACACCTGCGAGGAATGCCCCCATCGCCAACGACAGCCCGGCTTCCTCCAGCAGCAAACCAAAGCCAAACACCAGGAACAGCGCCACGGCGCTGAACACTTCGCGCAGGCCTGAGCGGGCCACAAACCGCAGCAGCGGACGGGTCACGTAGCGGCCAAGCAGGACCACCAGCGCCAGCGCTCCCACGACTTTTAATGCCGATAGCGCGAACGCCCCCAGCGTCGTGGACGAGCCGCTTGCCGCCAGCAGCGGGATCATCGCCACCAGCGGAATAGCAGCGATATCCTGGAACAGCAGCACCGAGAACGCGCTGCGCCCCATCTGAGAGACCGTCAGGTTACGCTCGTTCATCGCCTGCATGGCAATCGCCGTCGAGGAGAGCGCCAGCGTCATGCCGATAAGCTCTGCCACTTTCCAGTCCATGCCCAGCAGGATGCAGAACCCACCGAGCAGCAGGCCGCAGGCCACCATCTGCAGCGCGCCTCCGCCAAATACCGAGGCGCGAAGCTTCCATAACCTTTGCGGATCCAGCTCCAGGCCAATCACAAACAGCATCAGCACAACGCCAATTTCAGCGAAATGGAGTATCGCCTCCGCATCCGTCACCAGTCGAAAGCCCCACGGCCCAATGACGCAGCCCGCAATCAGGTAGCCGAGAACAGAGCCCAGCCCCAGACGTACCGCCACGGGCACAATCAGTGCCGCCGCGCCGAGATAAATCAGCGCCTGTATCAGCGTATGGCTATCCATGATGCGTCTCCTGCCACTCAAGCAAGCGTTGTTTATAATGGCGAGCCTGCGCCTGCAGCGTTTCATCGTCGCAAACAAAGGTGCAGTGCATCGCAAAAGGCGGAAGCCAGTTCAGCCCGCAGTAAAGCGCCGTGGCCTGCAGCGGCTGCGCCAGCACGTCAAAACCCGGGAAGGCACCAATATCAAAGTGGCTTTCCCCACCGCCGGTGGTAACCGCCCACATCAGGCTTTTGCCTTTTAGCGCATGGCCGTTGTGGCCATACGCCCAGCCGTGAGAAAAGACCTTATCGATCCACAGTTTCAGGAGCGGGGGCGTGCTGTACCACTGCATAGGATGTTGCCAGATAATCAGATCGGCACGGGTGAGCGCCTCCTGTTCGGCGGCGATATCGAGATTAAAATCGGGATAGAGTTCATAGAGGGAACGTATCTCTACGTTATCAAGCGTCCTTACCTGCTCAAGCATCCGCTTATTCGCATGCGAATGGTGCGGATAGGGATGCGCATAAATTATCAGAATCATGAATATGCCTGTCTTCTTCTTTTCTGTAGCAGTGAGTGTAGACAGTTACCTTCCCGACTGAAAGGGGCAAACTAAGACCCCAAAGTAAAACGCAAGTATTGGCAACCGACGCCGCCTTGCGAGCGTTACTGGCACTAAGATGCCGCTACGACAAATTCACCCAACAAAATAATAACACTTAACCATAGTGGCTACGGATATTTTTAGAGCACCTTAAATTACTATTTAATAAATCAACCTGTACATAACTCATTGAAAAAATAATAATTTTACGCTCTTTTCTGTGAGCTCATTATTTCCAAACCAATATACGTTCTTACATACGTTACCTGATGTTACTTCTCAATCAAATGGATGTGTACATGAGCAACAAATTTTTTAAATTGAACAATACAACCAAAACTCTGGGTAAGCTATTTCCTGCCTTATTAATGTGTACTCCTGTCGTTGCGTTTTCTGCAACAATTGACCAATCAACTTCTGTACCTCAAGATTTTTCAGCCGATTCAGAATATGTGATTAGTAAAGACGTCACGATTTCCTCCGCTGGTAATGAATCGGGCGTGTCAGTCACCGGATTTAATGTCACTACTGTCACAAACAACGGCAATATTTCCGGCACCGGTAATGGTCTGAATATTAACACTGGCGCACAACGTGTCGTTATTAACAATGAGAGTGGCGCAACCATTTCCTCTACCAACGGGAATGCGGTAAACGTTCAGTCAATACTCGGTGATTTTAATAATGATGGCAGTATTACCGGCGCGGAAAACGGCATATTTGTCAGCGAGAACTCCTCAGCAGTTAACATAACCAATACCAGCACGGCAACGATCAAAGGTAAAACAGGCCTGACGTCTCAGATTGGCATTGGTATTAATAACAGTGGCACAATAATCGGTACAAGCGGCGATGCTATTACGTTAAGTGATGGCAATACCAAGGTTTTAAACAGCGCTACCGTGAAGGGCACCCAAAACGGTATTAACGTTAAAGATACTGCAAAAGTAGATATTACGAATAGCGGAACGATCGGCGGTGATACCAACGCAATTACGTTTGCCAGCGATAAAAATAACACACTGGTTCTCGACACGGGTTCCACTCTGGAGGGTGACGTTATTTCCACTGGTTCAAAAGGAAATACCCTCACACTGGTCGGCACCGGCACGGAAGACAGCAAC
Source organism: Enterobacter nematophilus (assembly GCF_026344075.1). Lineage (NCBI taxonomy): Bacteria > Pseudomonadati > Pseudomonadota > Gammaproteobacteria > Enterobacterales > Enterobacteriaceae > Enterobacter > Enterobacter nematophilus. Next base: position 188,599 of record NZ_JAPKNE010000004.1, read on the forward strand.
TTCGTTGGCCTGAATGAGGGCGACGGCTTTGCCAGCGTAAAAATGGAAGGTGAAAGCTGGGCGCTGGCGGGTAGCCTCGACATTATCGGTTCTGGCGATTCCCTGCTGGTAGAGACCGGTGCATTGACCCTTTCGGGTGCGGTATCCAATACGGGTAATACACTTGTTGCAAAAGACGCATCGCTGCAGTTGGGCGATGGTCAAAAAACCGCGACGCTCAGCGGTGGCCTTACTAACAACGGTACCGTCATTTTTAACCAGGGCAGCAATTCAACTTTCTCTACCAGCATGACGGGTAGCGGTAACGTAGAAAAAGTGGATTCCAACACCCTGACGCTGACCGGTCAAAATAGCTATACAGGAAATACGGTCCTGCACAGCGGAACCACGCTGGTTGCTTCCGGAGCCACGCTCGGCGTCAAAGGCAGTAACGCCACCGTCACCGTTGAAAATGGTGCGACTTTTGCCACCGCAGGCGAAGTTAACGACAATATCGCGATTCTTACCGGCGGTACGCTGGCAGCATGGAATGCCGTTCAGGGTAACTCAACGTTGAGCGTTGCCGGGATCGATACCGTAAACGGCAACGTCACAAATAGCGGCACGCTGTTGCTCAGTGCGGCTGACAATAGCGTCGGCAACAATTTTACGATTAACGGTGACTACACCGGCTCTTCTGGTAGTCAGATTGTATTGAACAGCAGCGTTGGTGAAGATAATGCCCCAACCGACCATCTCACCATTACGGGCAGCAGCTTCGGTCAGTCCGGTGTTAGTGTCACGAATATAGGTGGTCTGGGTGCGCAGACGGTAAACGGTATGGAAATTGTGAGCGTCGGCGGCAGTTCTGAAGCCCAGCTGACGCTGGCTGCACCGGTTGTTGCCGGGGCTTATGAATACAACCTCTATCAGCATGGCGACGGCAACTGGTATCTGGAATCAAAAGCGACCCCTTCTGATGTGCCGGCAGATGATACCGATGAAGGTGGCAACACGGATGGCGGCAACACCGATACTGACGGTAATACCGACAGCGGTGATAATACCGACAATACCGATAATACCGACAACGGCAGCAACAATGCGCCTGAAGTCATGGCGCCTGAAGTGGGTGCTTATTTAGGCAACTATCTTGCCGCCCAGGGTATGTTCCTGCATAAGCGCGATGACCGTGACCAAATTACCTTCCGCAATGAAGACGATCTGAATACCTGGATGTACGTTAAAGGTCGTTATCATGAGAACGATGCTGGCGGGGATAAAGTCAGCTACGACACCACCACTACCGTTCTGCAGGTCGGCAGCGATTTCATGAGCAAGCCGATGGACAACGGTATTCTGCGTGCCGGCGGCATGTTCGGTGCTGGCCAGGCGAAAACCCACTCTGATGCAAAGCACAACGTGCGTGATGCGCAGGGCAAGGTAGATGGTTTCAACGTTGGGATGTACGCCACCTGGCAGGAAGATCAGAAATTACGTCTGGGCAGCTACATTGATACCTGGGCCGCCTATAGCTGGTACAACAACAAAGTCACCAGCAACCGCAACGATGAAGACTACGATAGCGAAGGCTTTGCCGCGTCTGTTGAAGTCGGTCACGCGTGGGTCATCCAGTCTGAAAACGAACGTACCTGGAAGATCGAGCCACAGGCGCAGGTAATCTACAGCTATCTCGATCAGGAAAATCATACCGATCGCGACGGCGTACGCATCACCACGCTGGACAATGACAGCCTCTTCGGTCGTCTGGGCGTGAAATCCAGCTACTTCCAGCAGAAAGACGTCACCGCATGGCAGCCGTACGTTGCGGTTAACTGGCTGAAAGGTGCTGGTCAAAACGATCTGGCATTCAACGACGAAACCGTCAGCAACGATACGCCTGAAGATCGCGGTCAGTTAGAGCTGGGCGTCACCGGCAATCTGAACGAAACCACGACGATCTCCCTGCGTGCCAGCGGCGAATGGGGTGAAAACAGCTATGCCGCTTACGGCGGTCATATCCTGCTGAATCACCGCTGGTAAAATGTCAGCGCGAAGCAAAAAAGCAGTGGCTGTTGCCACTGCTTTTTTTAGTTATCCAGTTCGCCCATCGATTTAACCTGGTCACGGTTAATCTGTTCAGTTTGGCCGGTTTCGGCGTTTTTGTACGACACCAGGCCGGTATCGTCATCCACCTGCGGTTTCCCGTCAGTCACGATGGTTTTGCCATCGGTGGTTTTAACGGCCTGATTGGACGAACAGCCTGCGACGGTAAACATTGCAGTGGCAGCCAGAACGGAAGCGATCAGTAATTTATTTTGCATGGTGTTTTCCCCTGCACTCAGATGAATTTCGTTATCGACCTAACCATTTTAGGCTAACTGACTGAAAGCGGATGAAAAACCAGAAGGTTCTGAAGATGGGGAAAATGCCCGGCAACCGAACGGCACCGGGCAATTTGTCTTACTTGCTAATCTGCGCGTGCATTTCCTGCACTGAAATCACCTTCTCGGTGGCGTCCGCGTTCAGCGCCATAGCCGTCGCGAAACCGCCGTTCAGGGTGGTGTCGTAGTGCACTTTGTACTGCAGCGCGCTGCGGCGAATCAGCTTGGAGTCTTCAATCGCCTGGCGGCCTGCGGTGGTGTTGATGATGTAGGTGTACTCGCCATTCTTGATGCGGTCCTGAATGTGCGGACGACCTTCATGCACTTTGTTCACCAGGCGCGGGTTAATACCCGCTTCACCCAGCACAATCGCCGTACCGTGGGTTGCGTCCAGCTCGAAGCCCTGTTTCAGCAGCTTAGCGGCCAGGTCAACCACGCGCTCTTTGTCGCCTTCACGAACGGAGAGCAGCGCCCGGCCTGATTTTCTCATGGTAGAGCTGCTGCCCAGCTGCGCCTTCGCAAACGCTTCTGCGAAGGTGCGGCCTACGCCCATCACTTCCCCTGTAGAGCGCATTTCAGGCCCTAACAGCGGGTCAACGCCCGGGAATTTGTTGAACGGCAGCACCACTTCTTTCACCGAGTAGTACGGCGGGATGATCTCTTTTGTCACGCCCTGCTGAGCCAGCGTCTGGCCTGCCATCACGCGCGCAGCCACTTTCGCCAGCGGAATACCGGTCGCTTTAGAGACGAACGGTACGGTACGCGCCGCACGCGGGTTCACCTCAATCAGGTAGACTTCGTTATCTTTCACCGCGAACTGGACGTTCATCAGGCCGCGAACCTGCAGCTCGAAGGCCAGCTTCTGCACCTGCTGGCGCATCACGTCCTGAATTTCCTGGCTCAGGGTGTACGCTGGCAGAGAACACGCGGAGTCACCGGAGTGAACGCCCGCCTGCTCGATGTGCTCCATGATGCCGCCAATCAGCACCATTTCGCCGTCGCAGATGGCGTCTACGTCCACTTCTACCGCGTCATCGAGGAAGCGGTCGAGCAGCACTGGCGCATCGTTGGAGACGCTCACCGCGGTCTGGAAGTAGCGACGCAGGTCGGCTTCGTCATAGACGATTTCCATCGCGCGGCCGCCCAGCACGTAGGATGGACGCACCACCAGCGGATAGCCAATCTCTTTCGCCTTCTCGACAGCCTGTTCGATGGCAGTCACGGTGGCGTTCGCCGGCTGTTTCAGCTTCAGACGGTCAACCGCCTGCTGGAAACGCTCGCGGTCTTCCGCACGGTCAATCGCATCCGGGCTGGTGCCGATAACCGGCACGCCTGCCGCTTCCAGCGCGCGCGCCAGCTTCAGCGGGGTCTGGCCGCCGTACTGCACGATAACGCCTTTTGGCTTCTCGATGCGCACGATTTCCAGCACGTCTTCCAGGGTAACCGGCTCGAAGTAGAGACGGTCAGAGGTGTCGTAGTCGGTAGAAACGGTTTCCGGGTTACAGTTGACCATGATGGTCTCGTACCCGTCTTCGCGCAGCGCCAGCGAAGCGTGCACGCAGCAGTAGTCGAACTCGATGCCCTGGCCGATACGGTTTGGACCGCCGCCCAGCACCATAATCTTGTCGCGGTCGACGGACGGGTTCGCTTCGCACTCGTCTTCATAGGTGGAGTACATGTACGCGGTGTCGGTCGAGAACTCTGCCGCACAGGTGTCCACGCGCTTGTAAACCGGGTGCAGGTCATACTGGTCGCGCAGCTTGCGGATTTCCGCTTCGCGAACGCCCGCCAGCTTAGCCAGACGTGCATCGGCAAAGCCTTTGCGCTTCAGCATGCGCAGGAAGTCTGCGTCCAGGCCGTTGATGCCCAGTTCTGCCACTTTCTCTTCCAGACGCACCAGCTCTTCAATCTGCACCAGGAACCAGCGGTCGATGTTGGTCAGGTTGAACACGCCGTCGACGGACAGGCCAGCACGGAAGGCATCGGCGATGTACCAGATGCGCTCTGCGCCCGCGTCTTTCAGCTCGCGGCGGATTTTGGTCAGCGCTTCCGGGTCGTCCAGACTCACTTTCGGGTCGAAGCCGGTCGCGCCCACTTCCAGCCCGCGCAGCGCTTTCTGCAGGGATTCCTGCTGGGTGCGGCCAATCGCCATCACTTCCCCGACGGATTTCATCTGGGTGGTCAGACGGTCGTTCGCGCCGGCGAATTTCTCGAAGTTAAAGCGAGGAATTTTGGTCACAACGTAGTCGATGGACGGCTCGAAGGACGCAGGGGTGCGCCCGCCGGTGATATCGTTCATCAGCTCGTCGAGGGTATAACCCACCGCCAGCTTCGCCGCCACTTTCGCAATCGGGAAGCCGGTCGCTTTAGAGGCCAGCGCGGAGGAACGGGACACGCGCGGGTTCATTTCGATAACAATCAGGCGGCCGGTTTTCGGGTTCACGGAGAACTGCACGTTAGAACCGCCGGTTTCCACGCCGATTTCACGCAGTACCGCCATCGAGGCGTTACGCATGATTTGATACTCTTTGTCGGTCAGCGTCTGGGCTGGCGCAACGGTGATGGAGTCGCCGGTGTGGATACCCATCGCATCGAAGTTTTCGATGGAGCAAACGATGATGCAGTTGTCGTTTTTATCACGCACCACTTCCATCTCGTACTCTTTCCAGCCAATCAGCGATTCATCAATCAGCAGCTCTTTGGTTGGGGAGAGATCCAGACCGCGCTCGCAAATTTCTTCGAACTCTTCGCGGTTGTAGGCGATACCGCCACCGGTGCCGCCCATGGTGAACGATGGACGGATGATGCACGGATAACCCACTTCAGCCGCAACGGCCAGCGCCTCTTCCATGTTGTGCGCGATACCGGAACGCGCGGTGTCGAGGCCGATTTTCTTCATCGCCACGTCAAAGCGGCGACGGTCTTCTGCTTTATCAATCGCGTCGGCGGTCGCACCAATCATGGTCACGCCGAACTCGGCCAGTACGCCCTGACGCTCCAGTTCCAGCGCACAGTTCAGCGCCGTCTGGCCGCCCATGGTCGGCAGTACCGCATCCGGGCGCTCTTTCTCGATGATTTTACGCACCACTTCCCAGTGAATCGGCTCGATGTAGGTCGCATCGGCCATTTCCGGGTCGGTCATGATGGTTGCCGGGTTAGAGTTTACCAGGATAACGCGGTAACCCTCTTCGCGCAGGGCTTTACACGCCTGCGCGCCGGAGTAGTCGAATTCGCAGGCCTGGCCGATGACGATCGGGCCAGCGCCAAGGATCAGGATGCTTTTTATGTCTGTACGTTTTGGCATGGTCTTCTCGGCTCCTGATTATTTTGCGGTCTTACGGTATTGCTCGATAAGTTCGATGAAGTGATCGAACAGTGGCGCGGCGTCGTGCGGGCCCGGGCTGGCTTCCGGGTGTCCCTGGAAGCTGAACGCTGGCTTATCGGTACGGTGGATACCCTGCAGGGTGCCATCGAACAGTGATTTGTGCGTCACGCGCAGGTTAGCCGGCATAGAGGCTTCATCGACGGCAAAGCCGTGGTTCTGCGCGGTAATCATCACCGTGTTGTTATCGATGTCTTTCACCGGGTGGTTCCCACCGTGGTGGCCGAACTTCATCTTCACGGTGTTCGCACCGCTCGCCAGCGCCAGCAGCTGATGGCCGAGGCAGATGCCGAATACCGGGATGTCGGTTTCCAGGAAGGACTTGATGGCGGCGATGGCGTAATCGCACGGTGCCGGGTCGCCTGGGCCGTTAGAGAGGAAGATGCCGTCCGGGTTCATCTTCAGCACCTCTTCAGCGGAGGTTTTCGCCGGTACCACCGTCAGGCGGCAGCCGCGGTCAACCAGCATGCGCAGAATGTTGCGCTTGGCGCCGAAATCGTAGGCCACCACGTGGAACGGCAGCTCGCTCTCTGTTTTCGCTTCCGGCAGGTCGCCTTCCAGCGTCCAGCTCCCCTGCGTCCAGCTGTAGGCTTCCGCGGTCGTCACTTCTTTCGCCAGGTCCATGCCGTTCAGGCCCGGGAAGGCTTTCGCTTTTTCCAGCGCCAGCGTCGCATCGAGGTTATCACCCGCGATGATGCAGCCGTTCTGTGCACCCTTCTCGCGCAGCAGACGCGTCAGCTTACGGGTATCGATATCGGCAATCGCCACGATGTTATGGCGCTTCAGGTAAGAAGAGAGGTCTTCAGTATTGCGGAAGTTGCTGGCAATCAGCGGCAGGTCGCGAATGACCAGGCCTTGCGCATGTACCTGAGAAGACTCTTCGTCAGCCGCGTTGGTGCCGACATTGCCGATATGAGGATAAGTAAGAGTAACGATTTGGCGAGAATAGGAAGGATCAGTGAGGATTTCTTGATAACCGGTCATTGAAGTATTGAAAACGACTTCCCCAACCGCCGAACCCGTTGCCCCTATGGCCCGACCGATAAACTGGGTTCCGTCTTCCAGAACCAATAGCGCTGACTTAATCAAAACACCCTCCAGAGAATATTCACTCACTTTATTTGCATATTAATTCATGACTATGTCATAGATCAATGCAAATGTGTTGCCAGCGGATTTTTGGCAAACGGCGGCATTCTGGAGATTTGGTGGGTAAAAGTCAACTTAAAACGGATATTTTGTTTAGTCTTTTGCAAGTCTGGCGAGAAGAATGAAGCTTAACCGACAAAAAGATCAGGTAAATCACTGCAGAAAACGCTTGCGCGCCTGGTTTAATGGTAAATACGGCGCAGGAGCTTTAAAAAGTGGACCGTATGGTCAAAATTTACATTTCGGCAACGGATAATCGTGACAAGAGTGAAGTTTTAAACTTCTTTATATTAAAAACACAATAAAGAAGCTAAAATAAGAGGGCAATAAAATATTGCCCTATGCAATCAAACAATTACGACTGCAATAACCACATCACGATGGGTAATAATGCTTACAAATTGTTGAGATCCAGCACATCTCGCATATCAAAAAGACCGTTTTCCTTGTTTTTTAACCACAAAGCGGAGCGCACGGCACCGTTGGCGAACGTCATTCGGCTTGAGGCTTTATGTGTAATCTCAACGCGTTCGCCAATATCGGCGAACATCGCCGTATGTTCGCCGACGATGTCACCCGCACGCACCGTCGCGAAACCAATGGTGCCCGGCACGCGTTCGCCGGTGTGACCTTCGCGGGCATAGACCGCGCAGTCTTTTAAATCTTTATCGAGTGCATGAGCAATCGCTTCGCCCATTGCCAGCGCCGTGCCTGATGGCGCATCAACCTTATAGCGGTGGTGGGCCTCGACAATTTCAATGTCGGTATAGTCGCCCATCACCTTCGCTGCTTTCTCTAGCAGCTTGAGCATGACGTTAACGCCCACGCTAAAGTTCGCCGCGAAGACAATCGCGATCTCTTTTGATGCATCCTGGATGGCCTGCTTGCCCGCGTCGTCAAAACCGGTGGTGCCGATGACCATTCCCTTGCCGTGCTGGCGGCAAAATGCCAGATGCGTCAGCGTTCCTTCCGGGCGGGTAAAGTCGATAAACACATCGAAGTCATCTTTAACCGCGTCAAGGCTGCTCTGAACGGTAACGCCCGTCTTTCCCGCGCCCGCCAGCTCACCTGCGTCGGCCCCCAAAAGCGATGAGCCTTCACGCTCCAGCGCCGCGCCCAGCGCCACGCCATCCATCTGAAGTGCCGCCTGAATCAGCTGGCGGCCCATACGTCCACCCGCGCCCGCAATGGCGACACGGATCTGTGCATCATGCATAGTTATTCTCTTACGTTAAAATGATGTAAATCGTTTTCAGATTAACCAGCCTTTGCGAAGGCTGCCACAGAAAACGCCAATAATTAGAATTTAATGATAAACAGGGAGAGATATCAGTTAAAGACATGATCGTCAGCGAAAACCGCATGATTCCCGCACCACCAGCGCAGGCGGCAGGATGATCCGTTTGGCGGGCTCGTCATTGCCCTGTATGCGGCTGTACAGTAACTCCCCCGCTTTACGGCCAATCTCTTTAGCCGCCACCGATACGGTGGTCAGCGCCGGCTGCACCAGAGCCGCTTCGGTAATATCATCGAAGCCGACCAGCGCGAAATCATGCCCCGGTTCGCGCCCCATCTTGCGTAAACTCTGCATCACCCCAAGTGCCACAATATCCTGATAGCAAATCGCAGCGCTGATGTTTGGATGCTCAAGCAGTAACATCTCCGCGACGCGAGCGCCGTCGCTTTGGCTGGCCTGCGAAGTCCTGATCCAGGCAGGATTCGGCGTCACGCCGTATTCCAGCAGCTTGCTGGTAAAGCCACCGATACGCTGCGCCCGCGAACCCGAGTTCTGGCTACCTCCGATAAACGCAATATTCCGATGCCCCATTCTGAGCAGGTGTTCTGTCGCCGTCTGCGTACCTAAAAAGTTGTCCGTGCCGACAAAATCAAAATCCGCATCGTCCAGCGGGCGCACAACCATGATCGCCGGAATATTGCGCCGCTTAAGCCCATCAAAAAAAGCCTGTGGCGTTTCACGAGCCGCACAAAGCACCATGCCGCCAACGTTATTGCGCATCAGCGAATCGACAAATTTTTGCTGTCGCTCTGCGGACTCCTCACTGTTCGCCAGAAAAAGCATCAGCTCGTGGCGCTCCATTTCATGACTGAGCCCTGCCGTCATCTCCCCGTAAAAAGGGTTGGTGATATCGTGCAATAGCAGTCCGACCTGATTGCTTCTGCGGTTACGCAAATTGGCTGCCGTCTGGTTATAGACATAGCCCGTTTCATCCAGCGCCTTTAGCACGCGCGCACGCGTATTTTGCGAAATGCGGCCTTTATTACACAGCACCATTGAGACCGTTGCCGTTGACACGCCAGCGCGTTTCGCGACGTCTGCGAGTGTAATTCCCGTCATGCTGTCTCCTTCCATTTCATTACAGATTAATCGAATAACCTGTTTTTTGCATTTTTCCCTGTGAGTCTCTTCACATTACCGCCACCGATCGGGATTGCATTGCTATTTATGGCGGGTTAATCGCGTTAACCACACTTCTCAAACACGGTTAATCGAATAACCTTAAATAACGATTCTGGAGGATGAAATGACAACTTACGACAAATTCCCCACGGTGACGATAGAGGGTTATGACGACAGCGCCTGGCAAGGTTGGGAGGATATTACCCGCGTTCTTGCCGCCAAAACCCAGCAGCGAAGCCGCACTGTCCTGGTGATTGACTGCTATCCGGGCGTGCGCCTGAACGAGCTTGAAGAGAATGTGCTGCCGCGGTTACGCCCGGCGCTAACGGTCAATGCCGGGCAGGCGCGACAGGATGAGCCCGCCATCCATGAAATGCTGGCGCGCAACCTCACCGACGATCGCGTTTTTGGCGTACTCTCCTGCCACCAGCTCGCTGAATTTTTTGACCCCGCGCGTCTGGAGGCACAGCAAACTCAGGTAAGCCAGTGTGCCGAGGGGCTGATTGTGATTTACGGCCCCGGCGCGGCGCTTATTCACCCTGGTGATGTTCTGGTATACGCCGATCTTCCGCGCTGGGAGATCCAACAGCGTATGCGCAGCGGTGAGATGGGGAACTGGGGTGCAGAGAATCAGCATGAGGATATGCTTCGTCGCTACAAGCGGGCTTTTTTTGTTGAATGGCGCGTCTTCGACCGTCACAAAACACCGCTGCTCAGGCGCACCGACTTTTTACTGGATACGACACAGGCAAACCAGCCCGCGATGGTCAGCGGCGAGGCCCTTCGTGCCGGGCTTAAGCAGACCACCACTCAGCCTTTTCGCGTAGCGCCATTTTTCGATCCCGGCGTCTGGGGCGGCCAGTGGATGAAACAGCAATTCGATCTCGATCCCTCTGCACCCAATTACGCATGGTGTTTTGACTGCGTGCCCGAGGAGAACAGCCTGTTATTGCGTTTTGGCGCAGTGCGGATCGAGATCCCCTCTCAGGATCTGGTCTTGCTTGAGCCTCGCGCTCTGCTGGGCGAGAAGGTTCACGCGCGTTTCGGCGCGGAGTTCCCGATCCGTTTTGATTTCCTCGATACCATTGGCGGCCAGAACCTGAGTTTCCAGGTCCATCCGGTTACGGAATACATCCAGCAGCAGTTCGGGATGCACTACACCCAGGATGAGAGCTATTACATTCTGGAAGCCGAGCCGGGCGCCGTGGTCTATCTGGGCACCAAAACCGGCACCGAACCGGAGGCCATGATGGGCGATCTCAGGCGCGCGGGCCGTGGTGAAAAAAACTTTGATGACGCCCGCTTCGTTAATCAGATCCCGGCGAAAAAACACGACCATTTCCTGATCCCCGCCGGTACGGTGCACTGTTCTGGCGCGGGCACCATGGTGCTGGAGATCAGCGCCACGCCGTATATCTTCACCTTCAAGCTTTGGGACTGGGGCCGTCTGGGGCTGGATGGCCTGCCGCGTCCGGTCCATCTGAACCATGGCGAGAAGGTGATCGACTGGCAACGAGACACGCAGTGGGTCCATCAACATCTGGTGAATCAGTTCGAACCTATCGCGGAAGGAAACGGCTGGCGTGAAGAACGCACCGGCCTGCACGAGCGTGAATTTATCGAAACCCGCCGCCACTGGTTTAGCGAGCCCGTTGTGCATCACACCAATGGCGGCGTGAACGTGCTGAATCTGGTAGAGGGCGACGAAGCGATCGTCGACAGCCCTACCGGCGCTTTCGAACCATTTGTCGTCCATTACGCCGAAACCTGCATCATTCCGGCAAACGTGGGGAAATACCGTATTTCCCCCTCAACCAATGCTTCCGGGCAGGCGCTGGCGACCATCAAAGCCTGGGTAAGGAGCTAACGATGATTCATTTTATTGTCGCGACCCACGGCCCGCTTGCCGCCGCGCTGCTGGAAAGCGGCCGGATGGTGTACGGCGACCTTCCCGGCGTACAGGCCGTGTGTCTGACCGAGCAGGCGGGGATTGAGGGCTTCCGGCGCGACTTCAGCGCCGCGCTGGAAGCCGCAAGCGTGGATGCCGACGGCGTGCTGGTGCTGTGCGATATGCAAAGCGGCACGCCGTGGAACGTGGCCTGCGAGTCTGCATTTAATCCACTCACGCAGCCGCCGGTCGCCGCGGTGGCGGGCGTCAATTTCCCGATGCTGCTGCAAACCGACGAGGTAATGACGGCATGCGACGTTCATCATGCTGCCGCAAAGCTTATCAATCTCACCCTGCCGACGCTGGTACAGGCGAAACCGGTAGATACCGCACAGACAGACGATTTTTAAGGAGCCGCATATGAGTATTTCTTTTGTACGCATTGACGACCGCGTGATCCACGGGCAGCTCATCACGCGCTGGGCCAGGGAGTTGCCCTGTGACGGTATCGTTGCCATTGACGATGCCGTCGCGGCCGATCCGCTGCTGTCGTCGGTCATGAAAGGCGCTGTTTCTGACACCAGAGTGTGGCTGTTCGATACGGCAACGGCCATTGAAAAACTGCCAAAAGTGATTGCCAGCGAAAAGCGCTATTTTGTAATTGGCAAATCGCCCGTCACGCTGCAGCGCATAGAGCAGGCAGGCATTAGCCTGAAAAACAGCAACGGGAAAATAAACGTAGGGCCGATGAGCGCCCGGGCGAACACGGTCACCATAGGCCCGAATCAGTCAGTAACGGCCGAGGAAGCCTCGGCCTTCGAGTGGCTAACCGGGCAGGGGCACGCGATTGAATTTCGCCTGGTTCCCGATGCCAGTTTTTATAGCTGGCAGGACGCCAGACAGAAGCTGAAATAAGGAGCAGACCATGATTATCGAAGCGGCTTTAATTGGCCTGCTCTGCTACCTGGGCGCCCTCAGCAGCCCGTGGCTCTTAGGGCTGACTGGCGGATGGTATCTTATTTCCCGCCCGCTCATCTCAGGAATGCTGGTTGGCCTGATACTGGGCGATATCAAAACCGGGATTATGATTGGCGTAGCGGTGCAGGCGGTGTATATCGCGATGGTGACCCCTGGCGGCTCGATGCCGGCAGATTTAAACTTTGTGGCGTATCCGGCCATTGCGCTCGGGATACTTTCCGGTAAAGGACCTGAAGTCGCCGTCGCGCTGGCAGCAACCATTGGTATTGCCGGAACCATTCTCTTTAATGCGATGATGGTACTGAACTCATTCTGGAACCATCGTGCGGATGTGGCGCTGGAAAACGGCGACGAGCGCGGGATCTACCTCAACAGCGCCATCTGGCCGCAGGCGATGAACTTTGTTCTGCGCTTTGTGCCTACCTTTATCGCCGTCTTTTTCGGCGCGCAGTACATCAGCGGCTTTATGGACAGCCTGCCGCGTATCGTGCTCTCCACCATGAACGTGCTGGGCGGCATCCTGCCCGCCGTCGGTATTGCCATCCTGCTTAAGCAGATCATCAAAAGCTATACCATGCTCATCTACTTCCTGGTGGGCTTCGTCTGCATCGTGTTCCTGAAGCTCAATATGGTTGCGCTGGTGATCGTGGGTGCCCTGCTGGCGCTGATTCATTACAACTATAAACCCGAAGCACCGCAGGCCGCGACTTCAGCCCCAGTACCCGACGACGAGGATGAATTCTGATGGAAGAACGTAAACTTACCCGCAAGGATCTGCGCCGCTGCTGGCGGGCGTGGATGATGCACAACCTCTCCTCAATGAGCTTTGAGCGTCTGGAATCCTTCGGCTTTTGCCTGAGCATGCTGCCGGTGGCGAAAAAGCTCTACCCCGACGCGGTTCAGCGCACCGAGATGCTGCGCCGTCACGCGTCGTTCTACAATACTGAGCCACAGATTGGCGCGATCGTTAACGGCATGGCGCTGGGCCTGGAGGAGAAGAAAGCCAACGGCGAGCCGATCGATGGTGAAACCATAAACACCCTGAAGGTGGGCCTGATGGGGCCGATCGCCGGGATCGGGGATTCGATGATCCCCGGCATGCTGATCCCGATCCTCCTCAGTATCGGTATGGCGCTGGCGGCAGGCGGGAATTTCCTGGGCCCGCTGTTTTACACCGTCGCCTGGCTGGCCATTATTATTCCGGGCTCCTGGTTCCTGTTTCTTAAAGGCTACCAGATGGGTTCAGGCTCCGTTGAGATGCTGGTCAGCAGCAAGTCCACCCGACTGCGGGAAGCGCTTTCGCTGCTGGGCGTTTTCGTCATGGGGGGCGTGGCGGCCAGCTACGTTAAGCTGGGGACCGGGCTGGAGTTCATCACCCGGGATGGGGTTAACATCCACGTGCAGCAGATGCTGGACGGTATTTTCCCGCAGCTGCTTCCTCTGGCCGTGGTGCTGGGGACATGGTATCTGATGGCGAAGCGCGGCGTGTCGCCGGTAAAAGCCATGATATTGCTGCTGATCCTCGCCGCGCTTGGCGTGGCGTCTGGATTGTTTGCAGGATAAGAAAGCCGGGGCGTTGCCCCGGTTTCTCTATGGATGGAAGTTATCCCACAGTTCCGCCGCTTTATCCGGACGCGAAATAAACTGGAACCGCGCCGGATCGTCGATAAACTGCTGATAAACAGGCGCATCGGTAATGCCGAACTCCGGATAACTACGCGGCGTAATTATCTGCAATCGCCCCGGTCTGTAGTGACCGTTGTGCTGCCAGATAATATGATCGCCCTGAACTAACGGGTACCAGGCCAACCCTTTTCGCGCGCGAACGGCGTCATACTCAAAGCCGTATTCCCGATCGCACCATGCCCCAAACGTCAGCGGCTCGCTGGGCGAGGCGGAAATCGTCGCGTGTCCCCATCCCGGAGGGACCAGTACCTTTTCACCCGGCCCCGCGAGCACCGCAAAACAGCGGCCCGGATCGTCGTCAACATACTCCTGCATGTAGATAATCGCTTTACCCTGCCAGATTTCATACAGCTCGGGCGGCGACCATCCGCTGTGCTGGCTGATGCGGTGGATATGACCCTGGCTACGGACCGGCTCATCGCCGAGCGTACCGGCGGCGTAGGTCACCACGCCAAAAAGCAGCATCCGCTTTTCAAGCTCTTGCCTGTCCGACAGGCGCGCCACGTCCATCGCGATGGCGTACACCTGCTCTGGCCCTTCGCAATCCGGGTTGCGCAGCGACGGGCGGATTTGATCGAGGGTCCTGATCTCCGGCATCGGTCCAGTCACGTCATCTCCGTAGCTAAAACCGAGCGGCTGATGGGTAATGGTCATATCAAGCCCATAGTTAGCCATGGCGCACCTCGAAGCCCTGCCCCGAGGTAAAGACCCGCAGGGCAAAACCTTCTGCCAGCGCCGCATAGTCGTGTCCCGCGATGACTGGCCAGACGGCAAGCGAAGATAGCGTCTCCTTGCCCGTGTTAATCAAGCGATGCGCCGTAAAAGGCGGAATAATATGCACGGAGCCTGCCGTCACCTCCTCCAGCCGCGCGTCCCCCGCCTCTGTTTGCAGCAGCAGCAACCCAACGCCGCGCAGACCAAAATAGACTTCCCCCTGTTCACGGCGCGCGTGAAAATGGCCGCGCGTCATAAAGAACTCATCGCCCACGTTCCCCGTATGCAGGTGAGTCACACCGACGCAAAGCGCCCCCTCGCCCGCGGGGGAACCCAGGACATCCACGTCATACACGCTTTGTTGAGGATTACCACGCCTCCACGCCTCACCGTCCGCGAAGATGCCGGGGAGATCGGTAAGGCGGGTCGTTTTACGGATAAGAGGCCCACCGGCTAGCGCGCCGGTAGCCCATGCCACCTGAGATGGCAGAAAGATATCTGAGTTCATTTTTAGTCTCCGGCCCGAGGAGAACAGCCACTTCATTCTGGCAGATTAAACGATTAACCTTCCGATAAAGGCATTAATGCTGATGGTTAATCACAGTTAACCAGAAACAAAAATGCCGGAAGCTTTCGCCACCGGCATTTTTCAAATCAGAGAGGAGATTATTCCACTTCGCGGGCGTCGATGCGCAGCTCTTTCGGCACTTCGAAGACGATGTTCTCTTCGCGTCCTTCCAGCGGAACCGCTTCGCCACCGCCCAGCTCCTGCAGACGCGCAATCACGTTCTGTACCAGGATATCCGGCGCGGAAGCGCCTGCGGTAACGCCAACGCAGGCCGCATTTTTAACCCACGCTTCCTGGATGTCCGTCGCGTCGTCGATCAGGAACGCCGCTTTCCCCATGCGCTGCGCCAGTTCGGCCAGACGGTTGGAGTTAGAGGAGTTTTTAGAGCCGACCACCAGCACCACGTCCGCCTGTTCAGCCAGCGCGCGCACCGCTTCCTGACGGTTGGTGGTTGCATAGCAGATGTCATCCTTACGCGGCCCGACGATTTTCGGGAAGCGCTGGCGCAGGGCGTCAATCACGTCTGACGTATCGTCCACGGAGAGCGTGGTCTGGGTCATAAACGACAGACGCGCTTCGTTTTTCACGTTCAGCGTAAAGACATCATCCGGCGATTCAACCAGATACATTCCCCCTTCCGGGTTGCTGTACTGACCCATGGTGCCTTCGACTTCCGGATGGCCGGCGTGGCCAATCAGAATCGACTCTTCACCGCGACGGCTTGCGCGCGCCACTTCCATATGCACTTTCGTCACTAATGGGCAGGTTGCGTCGAAAACGGTTAAATCGCGGCTTTTCGCTTCGTTACGGACCGCCTGAGAGACGCCGTGCGCGGAGAAGATCAGGATCGCACCGTCCGGCACTTCGCTGATCTGCTCGATGAAAATAGCGCCGCGCTCGCGCAGGCTGTCCACCACGTAGCGGTTATGCACCACTTCGTGACGCACGTAAATCGGCGCGCCGTAAATCTCCAGCGCGTTTTCAACAATGCTGATAGCGCGGTCTACACCGGCGCAGAAGCCGCGCGGGTTAGCCAACAGGATCTGCATTTCAGGCCTCCAGTGCCGGATCGATCTCCAGCACTTCAACATCAAAATGAACGGTACGCCCGGCAAGCGGATGGTTGAAGTCAACGGTGATAGAGTCGCCGTTAATCTCGCGGATCACGCCAGGCATTTCGCTGCCGTCCATAGCGGTAAAGAGCATAATCGCCCCGATCTCCGGTTCGCCCGCGTCCATAAACTCGCGGCGCGAGAAATACTGGATCAGGTCCGGGCTCGGCACGCCAAACGCGGCATCCGGCTCCAGCGAAAACGCTTTTTTCTCCCCCTCTTTCAGGCCCAGAAGCTGCTGCTCAAGACCTTCAGACAGGGAGGTATCGCCGAGACGAAACAGGGCAGGTTTGCCGTTATTGCGGGTGGATTCAGCCGTGGAGCCGTCATCCAGCTTCAGCGTGAAGTGAACGAGAACCGCGCTGTTGCTCTGTACGGATTTAGACATACACATTGCTCTTTAATGTTGTGCCGGGTGGCGCAGCGCGTCACCCGGCATTGACAATTACGCCTGCTCTTTCGCCGCCGGTTTAGGCAAGAAGCCTTCCAGCACGATTAACGCCGCACCGATGCAAATTGCGGTGTCGGCCAGGTTAAAGGTCGCGAAGTGCCAGTCGCCGACGTAGAAGTCGATCATATCGACCACAAAGCCGTGCCACAGGCGGTCAAACAGGTTGCCCAGCGCGCCGCCAATGATCAGCGCGTAGGCGATGTTATTCAGCTTTTGCGTGGCCTTCGAGCGGTACATCAGCACGGCCAGCACCACGCAGATACCAAGAGCGATACCCGCAAAGAACCAGCGCTGCCAGCCACCGCTGTCGGCAAGGAAGCTAAACGCCGCGCCGTAGTTGCGCGCATAGTGCAGGTTAAGCGACGGGAACAGCGGAACCGTCTCCCCCAGAGCGAAATTCTGGAGGATCAGGAACTTACTGCCCAGATCGATGATCAGCACCACCACAACCAGCCACAGCCAGCGCAGTCCTGTTGAACAGAGAGTTTTACTCATCAGGCAAACTTACGTTTTTCGCCGTCACCGGCGACGTTGCTTACACAGCGTCCGCAGATGTCTGCGTGTTCCGCCACCTGGCCGATATCGGTCGTGTAATGCCAGCAGCGCGGGCACTTCTCACCTTCGGCTTTGCTCAGTGCGATTTTCAGGCCTTTGAGCAACTCGCTCTGCTGGGCGTCAGCAGAAGCCTCGGCATAATCCGCAACTTTTGCACCGGAGGTCAACAGGACAAATCGCAATTCATCGCCCAGCGCGGTCAGCTTCGCTGCCAGCTCAGGTTCGGCGTACAGGGTCACTGCCGCTTCCAGAGAGCCGCCAACTTTCTTGTCAGCACGCGCCTGCTCGATCACCTTGTTCACTTCGCCACGCACTTTCAGCAGCTCGTCCCAGAAGGCGTCGTTCATTGCTTCGGTGCTGGAGAGATCGAACAGACCTTCGTACCACTCGCCGGTGAAGACATACTTCTCACGGTCGCCCGGCAGATAGCCCCAGATTTCATCTGCGGTGAAGGACATGATCGGCGCCATCCAGCGCACCAGCGCTTCTGCGATGTGGAACAGCGCGGACTGGCAGCTACGGCGCGCCACGCTGTCCGCTTTCGCGGTGTACTGGCGATCTTTGATGATGTCGAGGTAGAACGAGCCCATCTCGATGGAGCAGAAGCGCATCAGGCGCTGCACCACTTCGTGGAAGTCGTAAGACTCATATGCCTTAACGATGTCTTCCTGCGCCGCTTTCGCGCAGCCTACAGCCCAGCGGTCCAGCACGACCATCTCTTCCGGTTTCACCATGTCTTTCACTGGATCAAAACCGTTCAGGTTCGCCAGCAGGAAGCGCGCGGTGTTACGGATACGACGATAGCTGTCGGCAGCACGCTTCAGGATCTCGTCAGACACCGCCATTTCGCCGGTGTAGTCGGTAGAGGCCACCCACAGACGCAGGATGTCCGCGCCCAGCTTGTTCATCACGTCCTGCGGAGAAACGGTGTTACCGATGGATTTGGACATCTTACGGCCCTGACCATCCACGGTGAAGCCGTGGGTCAGTACCTGACGGTAAGGTGCTTTGCCCTTCATCGCGGTGGAGATCATCAGGGATGACATGAACCAGCCGCGGTGTTGGTCGGAACCTTCCAGATACATGTCGGCAGCGTGACCGGCAAACTCAGGGCGCACGTCAACCACGGAGGCGTGAGTAGACCCGGAGTCGAACCACACGTCCAGGGTGTCCGGCACTTTCTCGTAGCTGTCCGCGTCCGCGCCCAGGATGTCGCGAGCGTCGAGATCCCACCACGCCTGAATGCCGTCAACTTCGACGCGCTTCGCCACTTCTTCCATCAGTTCCAGGGTGTTCGGATGCAGTTCCTGCGTCTCTTTATGCACGAACAGAGACATCGGCACGCCCCAGGTACGCTGGCGGGAGATACACCAGTCAGGACGGTTAGCCACCATGGATTCGATACGCGCCTGGCCCCAGTCAGGGATCCACTGCACGCCTTTGATCTCTTTCAGAGACTGCTCGCGCAGGCCTTTCTGATCCATGCTAACGAACCACTGCGGGGTCGCACGGAAGATGATTGGCGTCTTGTGGCGCCAGCAGCACGGATAGCTGTGCTGCATTTTCTCAACGTGCAGCAGCGCGCCGCTGGTGCGCAGCATGTCAACGATGATGTCGTTGGCTTTAAAGACGTTGATGCCGTCCAGCGCCGGGTAAGTGCCAGGCAGGTAAGAGCCGTCCGGGCCAACCGGGTTGGCGATTTCCAGACCGTATTTCAGGCTGATGTTGTAGTCGTCAGGACCGTGGCCACCGGCGGTATGTACCGCACCGGTACCCGCGTCCAGCGTCACGTGGTCGCCCAGGATCGCCGGAACGTCGAAGTCCAGGAACGGGTGTTTGAAGCGCATCAGCTCCAGCGCGTCGCCTTTTACGGTACCCAGCACGGTGTAGTCGGTGATATTCGCGCGTTTCAGCACGCTTTCAACCAGATCTTTCGCCAGGATAACCGCGCGGCCATCAATCTGCACCAGCGCGTATTCGAACTCGCCGGAGAGAGAGATTGCGCGGTTGGCTGGCAGCGTCCACGGGGTAGTGGTCCAGATCACCAGAGAGATCGGGCCGCTAACGCCAGGCAGACCGAATTTGCCTTTGATGGCATCCTGATCGACCGCTTCGAAGGCCACGTCGATAGAAGGTGACGTTTTGTCGTAATATTCCACTTCCGCTTCTGCCAGCGCAGAACGGCAGTCCACGCACCAGTGCACCGGCTTCGCGCCCTTGTGCAGGTGGCCGTTACCGATGATTTTGCCCAGCGCACGGATGATGTTGGCTTCGGTTTTGAAGTCCATGGTCAGGTACGGGTGCGACCAGTCGCCCAGCACGCCCAGACGGATGAAGTCAGCGCGCTGGCCTTCAACCTGGGTGGCTGCGTATTCACGGCATTTTGCGCGGAATTCCGCGGCAGTGAACTTCTCGCCTGGCTTACCAAACTCTTGCTCTACTTTCAGCTCGATCGGCAGACCGTGGCAGTCCCAGCCCGGAACGTAAGGCGAGTCAAATCCCGCGAGTCCTTTGGACTTCACGATAATGTCTTTCAGAATCTTGTTTACAGAGTGACCAATATGAATGCTGCCATTCGCATATGGAGGGCCATCATGCAGAATGAAGGTTTTTTTGCCTTTTTTGGCTGCACGAATGATGCCGTACAGGTCATCATCGGTCCAACGCGCCAGCATTCCCGGTTCACGCTTGGCGAGATCGCCGCGCATCGGGAACCCTGTTTCCGGCAAATTCAGGGTTGATTTATAGTCACTCATCAGATTCTCGGTTCCGTATTTATCACGTAGGCAGTTAAGCCGGTTCTAAAGCCCAAAAAACTCGCGGGCCGTTAATTCATCTCGCGCGATTTGCGCCTTAAGTTCATCCAGCGAAGCAAATCGCTGCTCGTTGCGTATTTTTTTACGCAGTATTACATCTATATGGCGACCATAAAGGTCCATTACAACGTCCAGCAGGTGCACTTCTAGCTGTTGACGCACACCGGCAACGGTAGGACGCGTGCCAATGTTGGCAACGCCGTAAAACGGCCGATCGCCCAGTCCTGCCACTTCCACCGCATAGACCCCTTTAACCGGGGAAACCTGACGACGCAGCGGTATATTCGCCGTCGGGAAACCAATCGTGCGGCCCAGCGCATCGCCATGGACCACGCGGCCAGAGATAGTGAACGGATGCCCCAGCAAGTTTTCTGCCGTGTCCAGTTCATCATTAGCCAGCGCCTGACGCACCGCCGTACTGCTGACGCGCACGCCGCCTTCACAGAAGGTCATCGCGCTGGTGACGTCAAAACCGTACTCCAGACCAGCCTTCTGTAATAGCAAGAAATCGCCCTGACGACCAGCGCCAAAGCGGAAATCATCCCCCACGGCGAGAAACTGAACGCCAAGACGCTTGACCAGCAGGTCGCTGACGAAATTTTGTGCTGTCAGTGCGGCAAAGCGGCGATCGAAACGCACGCACAATACGTAGTCCACGCCGGACTCTGCCAGGTAGCGCAACTTTTCGCGCAGGCGAGTAAGGCGAGCGGGAGATTTATCGCCCGCGAACAGCTCCAGCGGCTGTGGCTCGAAAATCATTACCACAACGGGCAGGCCTCGGGCCTCCCCTTCTTTACGCAATCCCTGCAACAGCGCCTGATGACCACGATGCACGCCGTCGAAATTACCAATAGTCAGCACGCACCCGTGTGGCGCTCTGCTGAGATTATGTATGCCGCGTATCAGCTTCATGTCTGGCTCAAAACAGTGAAAATCGCCAAAGTATACCTTGTACAGCGGTTAAGGTTAACCGGCGATTGTTCGCGCAAAACAGAAAGCCGTAATGATTTCATCAGGCTGACCTTTCACAGCGAAAAAATCTGCCCGTGAACTGCGATTTTTACGCCGAAAGGCTGTATTCACGAAAGACAAGCTGGTAGAATCCTGCGCCATCACTACGTAACGTAGCGTCGCTAATTAACGGCGCTTATTTGCACAAATCCATTGACAAAAGAAGGCAAAGAGGGCATATTCCTCGGCCTTTGAATTGTCCACATAGAACATATTTGGGAGTTGGACTTGGCTAATATCAAATCAGCTAAGAAACGTGCCGTTCAGTCTGAAAAGGCTCGTAAGCACAACGCAAGCCGTCGCTCTATGATGCGTACTTTCATCAAGAAAGTATACGCAGCAATCGAAGCTGGCGACAAAGCTGCAGCGCAGAACGCATTTAACGAAATGCAACCAATCGTGGATCGTCAGGCTGCTAAAGGTCTGATCCACAAAAACAAAGCAGCGCGTCATAAAGCAAACCTGACCGCGCAGATCAACAAACTGGCTTAATCGCCACCTGTTGTTGCTTGTTTAAAGAACCCGCTTAACGCGGGTTTTTTTATGTCTTCAGGATGCCGGTGGCGTAAACAGCGCCGAGTAGTCACGGTTGCAGATTCGCTGCACCGCCGGGTGCTGAATCATCCTTTCGGCGAATATGGCGTGGTACTCCTCCATCACGTTATCTACCCTGCCAATCTCCGTAATCTTATCGTCTGAATAGAGATCGTGCGCATAGAGCGTTGGCGCCACGAAGATCGCATTATGCGCTTCGCCAAAGGCTTTCATCAGCGCCGCATCGTCGAACTCGCCGAGGATCTCCACGTTCAGCCCCTGTGAGTTAAACCAGTTCAGCAGCTTGCGTCCGAGCATGGAACGCCTTCCCGGCACCAGCAGGCGACGCTCTTCCAGACAGGCCGGGAAAGGTTTCTCCGGCGGCGGATTGATGCACCAGAAGCTGACGCCACATTCGCCAATCTTCACCGAGAACAGTCCCTCCTGCTGCGTGGAGTCGATGGGGCAATCCGAGATAATCATGTCCAGCTTGTGCTGGCTCAGCTGCTCCAGCAGCATCTCGTGGGTGGATTCAAAGCAGCGCAGATGAATTTGTTCATCTTCTACCACGGCGGCATCCAGCACGCCGCTCACCAGCCGTTTGGACAGCGCATCCGCCACCCCCACGTCAAAGAGCAGGTTCGACTCTTTGCGGTAGTTGACGATATCCAGCATCTCCTGGCTCAGGGTGAACATTTTGTCCGCATAGCGGAAAACCAGCTCACCCAGCTCGCTCGGCTCAATCCCACGCCCCTTGCGCTTAAAGAGCTTTCCCTGCAGCCGTTCTTCCAGAGCCTTAATTTGCCCGGTGATGGTTTGCGGCGTCAGGTAAAGCGCCTCTGCCGCCCCCACGACCGAGCCCTGTTTGTAAACGTGCCAGAAGTAGTAAAGATGGTTGTAATTTAAATGAGGCATCGCGTCTTCGCTCCCTGAGTGTGTATCGGGAGAAGAGTGACCTTCTCCCGGTTTTCCGTTATGCCTGGACGGCCTGTCCGGACAACTTCACCTTCAACAAGGTATACCCAATCACTGCGGCCAGTAATGACCCGATGAGAATGCCGAGCTTCGCCCAGACGATGAGCTCCGGCGCGTTTGCACCAAACGCCAGCGTCGAGATAAAGATCGACATGGTAAATCCAATACCGCACAGTATGCCGACGGCCATAATCTGACCAAAGGTTGTGCCGTTCGGCAACGACGCCAGCTTCATCTTCAGCGCCAGCCAGCAGAAGAGGCTGATCCCAAGCGGCTTACCGATAAACAGCCCGGCAATAATGCCCAGCGGCAGGACAGACGTCAGCCCGTCCAGCGTAACGCCCTGCAGGGAAACGCCCGCGTTGGCAAACGCAAACAGCGGCAGGATCATAAAGGCGACCCACGGATGCAGCACGTGTTCCAGCTGTTTAGCGGGTGACTTACCGTCCTGCGGCTTAAGCGGCACGAAGAAGCCGACAATTACCCCGGCCAGCGTGGCGTGCACGCCGGATTTCAGTACCGCCGTCCACAGCACCATCCCCACCAGGATATAAATGCCGATGCGACGGACGTTGAAGATGTTCAGCAGCGCCAGCACCGC
This sequence comes from Enterobacter nematophilus, assembly GCF_026344075.1. Taxonomy (NCBI): domain Bacteria; kingdom Pseudomonadati; phylum Pseudomonadota; class Gammaproteobacteria; order Enterobacterales; family Enterobacteriaceae; genus Enterobacter; species Enterobacter nematophilus. Next base: position 211,801 of record NZ_JAPKNE010000004.1, read on the forward strand.
AATCGCCCCGGCGGCTACGCTCAGGGAGAGGATCGACAGATCGCTGGTGTAAAACAGCGCGATAATCACGATAGCGCCCAGGTCATCGATAATCGCCAGCGCCATCAGGAAGATTTTCAGCGCAACCGGCACGCGGCTGCCGAGCAGGGCTAAGACACCTAGCGCAAAGGCGATATCCGTTGCGGCCGGGATAGCCCAGCCGTCACGCGCGACAGGATCCTGCCAGGTAAATGCGAGGAAGAGCAGCGCCGGAACGACCATCCCGCCAATGGCAGCGATCACCGGAAACGCCGCGCGCTGACGGCTGGCAAGCGAACCGAGCACCAGTTCCCGCTTGACCTCAAGCCCCACCAGCAGGAAGAACACCGCCATCAGCGCATCGTTGATCCACAGCAGCATGTTCTTGTTGATTTCCAGCGCCCCGACCTTCAGCTCGACGGGTGTTTCCAGAAATGCGTGATAGAGATCGCGGGTCATGCCCAGGTTAGCCAGCCCCATCGCGGCCGCAGCGGCAATAATCAGGATCACACCACCGGACGCCTCACTGCTAAAGAAACGGTGTAGTAATTTCATTTATGTTCTCTCTTTTACAACGATACCTCGATAAAACCATAATACCAAGCCAAATAGCTCGGCAAAAACAGATTAATATTGAGTATAGACTCAGTTTTACCGATCTATAACCGCAAATAAAAAAAGCCCGGAATCGCTTCCGGGCTTTTTGAAGATAGGTACCTGCTAACGAATTAGCGGGTCAAATCATCGAAGAATTTTTTGACGCCATCAAAGAAGCTTTTGGAGCGCGGGCTATTTTTCTCACCCGTTGGGCCGCCAAAGCTCTCCTGAAGCTCTTTCAACAGCTGTTTCTGCTTGTCGTTCAGGCCAACCGGCGTTTCCACGACGACGCGGCACAGCAGGTCGCCCTGCGCACCACCGCGAACGGATTTCACGCCTTTGCCGCGCATGCGGAACAGCTTACCGGTCTGGGTTTCGCCAGGAATTTTCAGATTAACGCGACCGTCCAGCGTCGGCACTTCGATTTCACCGCCAAGAGCCGCCATCGCGAAGTTGATCGGCACTTCACAGTACAGGTTATTGCCTTCACGCTCGAAGATGGCGTGCTGCTTCACCTGAACCTGAACGTACAGATCGCCTGCCGGCGCGCCGTGCTCGCCTGCTTCGCCCTCACCCGCCAGACGGATGCGATCGCCCGTATCAACGCCAGCCGGGATCTTAACGGACAGGGTCTTGGTTTTTTCAACGCGACCGTGGCCGTGACACTTGGTGCACGGATCTTTAATCAGCGTTCCGCGACCGTGACAGTGCGGACAGGCCTGCTGTACCGCGAAGAAGCCCTGACGCATCTGTACCTGACCAGAGCCGTGACAGGTTGGACAGGTCTGTGGCTGCGTACCCGCTTTCGCGCCGCTGCCGTGGCAAACGTCACACTCTTCCAGCGTCGGGATACGGATCTCTTTGGTGACGCCACGAACGGCCTCTTCAAGAGTGAGATCCATGTTGTAGCGCAGGTCTGCGCCGCGCGCCGCGCGCTGACGACCACGACCGCCGCCGAAGATATCGCCGAACACGTCGCCAAAGATGTCGCTGAAATCCGCACCGCCGCCAAAGCCGCCGCCACCGAATCCACCGCCACCCATGCCGCCCTGTTCAAAGGCTGCGTGGCCGTACTGGTCGTAGGCCGCACGTTTTTGTGAATCGGTCAGGACTTCGTAGGCTTCTTTGATCTCTTTAAATTTTGCTTCAGCCTCTTTGTCACCCTGGTTACGGTCCGGGTGGAATTTCATGGCCAGGCGCTTATACGCCTTTTTGATTTCACGCTCTTCCGCAGTTTTCGGAACGCCTAAAATCTCGTAATAGTCTTGCTTTGCCATTGGTTTTTTTAAGCCCCTTAACATGCGAGCACGGGCGTGGAGAGTTCTCCTACGCCCGTGCCGATTAATTACCCTGCATCAGGGCGATTATTTTTTGTCTTTAACTTCTTCGAACTCAGCGTCGACAACGTCGTCGTCTTTCGCGTTGTTCGCAGAAGCGTCAGCGCCCGCCTGCTGCTGTGCGTGCTGCTGCTGAGCGATTTCCATCAGCTTCTGGGAAGCCTGTGCCAGCTCCTGCATCTTCGCTTCGATATCCGCTTTGTCTTCGCCTTTCAGAGACGTTTCCAGCGCGGTCAGTGCAGCTTCGATAGCAGTTTTGTCTTCCGCTGGCAGTTTATCGCCCGCTTCTTCAACCTGCTTACGGGTGCTGTGCAGCAGATGGTCACCCTGGTTACGGGTCTGAACCAGCTCTTCGAACTTACGGTCGGATTCCGCGTTAGCTTCGGCATCGCGAACCATTTTTTCGATTTCCGCTTCGTTCAGGCCAGAAGATGCCTTGATGGTGATCTTCTGCTCTTTACCGCTGTTTTTATCTTTCGCAGACACGTGCAGGATACCGTCAGCATCGATGTCGAAGGTGACTTCGATCTGCGGCATGCCGCGCGGTGCCGGGTTGATGCCGTCCAGGTTAAACTGACCCAGAGACTTGTTATCAGACGCACGCTTACGCTCACCCTGCAGCACATGGATGGTTACCGCAGACTGGTTGTCTTCAGCGGTAGAGAACACCTGGCTGTGCTTGGTTGGGATGGTGGTGTTTTTGTTGATGAGCGCAGTCATCACACCACCCATGGTTTCGATACCCAGAGACAGCGGGGTAACGTCCAGCAGCAGTACGTCTTTCACTTCACCGGTCAGAACGCCGCCCTGAACCGCCGCACCGATTGCCACAGCTTCGTCCGGGTTCACGTCTTTACGTGGCTCTTTACCAAAGAATTCAGCCACTTTCTTCTGAACCATTGGCATACGAGTCTGACCACCTACCAGGATAACGTCCTGAATGTCAGATACGGACAGGCCAGCATCCTGCAGTGCAACCTTCAGCGGCTCGATAGAACGGTTCACCAGGTCTTCTACCAGGCTTTCCAGTTTCGCACGGGTCACTTTGATGTTCATGTGTTTAGGACCGGTCGCGTCTGCGGTGATGTACGGCAGGTTCACGTCGGTCTGCTGAGCGGAAGACAGTTCGATCTTCGCTTTCTCAGCGGCTTCTTTCAGGCGCTGCATCGCCAGCGGGTCGTTACGCAGGTCAATGCCCTGATCTTTCTTGAACTCGTCAACGAGGTAGTTGATCAGACGGGTATCGAAGTCTTCACCACCCAGGTGGGTATCACCGTTGGTTGCCAGAACTTCGAAGGTTTTTTCGCCGTCAACTTCGTCGATTTCGATAATAGAGATATCGAAGGTACCACCACCCAGGTCGTAAACCGCGATAGTACGGTTGCCAACTTCTTTATCCAGACCGTAAGCCAGCGCCGCTGCGGTTGGTTCGTTGATGATACGTTTTACTTCCAGACCTGCGATACGGCCAGCATCTTTGGTTGCCTGACGCTGAGCATCGTTGAAGTAGGCAGGTACGGTGATAACAGCTTCAGTTACCGGCTCACCCAGATAATCTTCAGCGGTTTTCTTCATTTTTTTCAGCACTTCAGCAGAGATCTGCGGCGGTGCCGTTTTGGTGCCTTTCACATCAAGCCACGCATCGCCGTTATCTGCCGCGATGATTTTGTAAGGCATGATAGAAACGTCACGCTGAACTTCTTCGTCCTGGAAGCGGCGGCCAATCAGGCGTTTGATCGCAAACAGGGTGTTTTGCGGGTTTGTCACTGCCTGACGTTTAGCCGGCTGACCAACCAGAGTTTCACCATCCTGGGTATAAGCAATGATAGAAGGCGTGGTGCGATCGCCCTCGGCGTTCTCCAGCACGCGTGCAGTAGTGCCGTCCATAATCGCTACACAAGAGTTGGTAGTACCCAGGTCGATACCAATAATTTTACCCATCTAAACGTCTCCACTAAAAATTCAGTCAACATGTGGTTGTGTACCTGTAATAAGGGCAGAACGTGCTTTTTCAACTGCCCAGATTTGATTTTTTTCAGGTCCACACACTGCGGTTGACTACAAGATGGGGTCGCGACGGCATCCATCAAGGGGCAAGCATAAAAAAAATTTTAATTTCACCCTGATGAGATCATAGACGGCGTCGATGCCGCCCATTATGATGCCGCGCCCCGTCAGGGAGAATTGACGCGGGTTTAACCATTTCACCATATTAATGATGATTTTTTTGAGGACTTATGGGCAACACTAAGTTGGCTAATCCGGCTCCGCTGGGCCTGATGGGTTTTGGCATGACCACCATTCTGCTGAACCTACACAACATCGGGATGTTCCCGATGGACGGCATTATCCTGGCGATGGGCATTTTTTACGGCGGTATCGCGCAAATCTTCGCGGGCCTGCTGGAATATAAGAAAGGCAACACCTTCGGCTTAACCGCCTTCACCTCTTACGGCTCGTTCTGGCTTACCCTGGTCGCCATCCTGCTGATGCCGAAAATGGGCCTGGCAGACGCGGCAAACGCCCACTTCCTGGGCGTCTACCTGGGCCTGTGGGGCATCTTCACCCTGTTCATGTTCTTCGGCACCCTGAAAGGCAACCGCGCGCTGCAGTTCGTCTTCCTGAGCCTGACCGTGCTGTTCGCCCTGCTGGCGATTGGCCACCTGGCGGATAACGAAGGCATTGTTCACGTCGCAGGCTGGATTGGTCTGGTGTGCGGCGCAAGCGCTATCTACCTGGCAATGGGTGAAGTGCTGAACGAACAGTTTGACCGCACCATTTTACCTATTGGTGAAAAACACTGATCCCTCTGTCGTGCCCGCCTCGCGGGCACGATATTCCCCCGCCTGACGAAGCCAAACGCCTAATCCCAGCCCCATCAGCGAGAGCGCGAGTACATACCAGGCAGGCGCCATCGGCGACACCCCCATCATCACCGTGACCACAATCGGCGTCAGCCCGCCGAAAATGGCATACGCGACGTTATAAGAGAACGAGATCCCGGTGAAGCGAACCTCCGGCGGAAAGGCGCGCACCATGACGTAAGGCACGGCACCCACTACGCCCACGCACAGCCCCACGATGCCGTACAGCAGGAACAGCTGTTCAGGATGCGTGCCCGCCAGATGGTAGAACGCCCAGCTCGACGCGGCCAGCAGCAGGCTGCCGACGATGAAGGTCAGGCTGGCACCGAAACGATCCGCCGCCAGCCCGGCGGCCAGACAGCCAAAGCAGAGCATGATTGTCGCGATACTGTTTGCCTGTAAGGTTACGGCAGGGGCGAAACCGTACTGCTTCTGCAGCCACACCGGCGACATCAAAATCACCACCACGATGCCCGCCGACAGCAGCCAGGTGAGCAGCATCGACACCACCACCGCTTTTTTATGACGCACCACAACGGCTTTGACCGGCAGCTCTTGCGCCAGCGCTTTACGCTGCTGCATTTCGAGGAAAATCGGCGTCTCCTGCAGCCAGCGGCGCAGGTACATTGCCACCAGACCAAACGCCCCGCCCAGCAGGAACGGAATACGCCAGCCCCAGTCGTGCACGGCCTGCTGCGTCATGCTGGTGTTGACTATCGTCGCCACCACCGACCCCAACAGGATCCCGACGGTCAGCCCCGCCGTTAACGTTCCGCAGGCGATCCCGATGCGGCGGGCAGGAACGTGCTCCGCCACAAACACCCAGGCCCCCGGCACTTCCCCGCCGATGGCCGCGCCCTGAAGAATGCGCATCAGCAGTAGCAATAGCGGGGCGAGAATGCCCATGGAGGCATAGGTGGGCAGCAGGCCGATGGCCAGCGTCGGCACGGCCATCAGCAGAATGCTCAGGGTAAACATCTTCTTACGCCCGACAAGATCGCCAAAGTGGGCCATGACGATGCCGCCCAGCGGACGCGCCAGATACCCGGCAGCAAAGATGCCGAAGGTTTGCACCTGACGCAGCCATTCCGGAATATCCGCCGGGAAGAAGAGCGCCCCCACTACGGCGGCGAAGAAGACAAAGATGATGAAGTCGTAAAACTCCAGCGCGCCGCCTAAGGCGGCGAGCGTAAGCGTTTTGTAGTCCTGTCGATTCAGAGGTCGGGTGTTATGTGACATAGCGAACCATTGTGCATGTGTTGTGGATTATTTTTTACATCAATCGTAAAGAAAAAATTACTATATCGTAAATCCATTTACACGCTACTGCGGCTGGCGCTAATGTCACATTTTAGTTAATTTCAGGAGATTGTCTCGCGACGTGCGCTTTTAGGACGAAATGCTGCTACCACTTTGTCGTCAGTTTCCACGTACGGCCCGTCAAGCAACTGTATACAATACGGTACACTTGCAAATATGCCGTGCACGATGACGCTGCCGTCCTCGGCTTTTAATCCTTCCAGCGTCTCTTTGATCGACTTTGGCTGCCCCGGCAGGTTCAGTATTAGCGCCTGTTTGCGGATCACTCCCACCTGGCGGGAAAGGATTGCCGTCGGGACAAAGTGTAGACTGATCTGGCGCATCTGTTCGCCGAAGCCCGGCATTTCACGATCGGCAATAGCCAGCGTCGCGTCCGGCGTCACGTCGCGGCGCGCGGGGCCGGTTCCGCCCGTGGTCAGCACAAGGTGACAGCTCATCTCATCCACCAGCTCACACAGGGTCTGCTCGATGATCGGCTGCTCGTCCGGGATCAGGCGAGTCTGGATCTCAAACGGGGTGGTCAGCGCGCTTGCCAGCCACGCTTCCAGAGCGGGGATGCCTTTATCCTGGTAAACGCCGCTGGAGGCGCGGTCAGAAATCGACACTAAGCCGATGCGTAAGGTATTCATATCCATTCCATTCAAAAAGTACTGATTAAAGGGAATGATACACGCAGAGGGAAAATTCAGACAGAGATCAGAAGAAGACGCGTGACCGGGAGCCCGGTCACGCAGAATGATTACAGCAGGTCGCCGATCATTTTTTCCAGTTTTTCCTGGTCGATAGCAAACTTACGGATACCGTCCGCCAGTTTGTCTACAGCCATTGGATCCTGGTTGTGCTGCCACAGGAACTCGGATTCGGTGATGCGCTCCGGGCGCGCCTTCACTTCGCCGGTGTAAGACAGCTTACGCTCGATAGCACCTTCGCTTTCTGCCAGCTCTTTCAGCAGCGCAGGGGCGATGGTCAGACGGTCACAGCCGGCCAGCTCGATGATTTCACCCACGTTACGGAAGCTTGCGCCCATAACCACGGTCTCATAGCCGTGCTGTTTGTAGTATTCGTAGATTTCAGTCACGGAAATCACGCCTGGATCTTCAGACGCCGCGTACTCTTTCTTGTCGGTGTTGGCTTTGTACCAGTCCAGAATACGGCCCACGAACGGAGAAATCAGGTACACGCCTGCTTCCGCACACGCACGCGCCTGCGCGAAGGAGAACAGCAGGGTCAGGTTACAGTTGATGCCTTCTTTTTCCAGCTGCTCTGCAGCGCGAATGCCCTGCCAGGTCGACGCCAGTTTGATCAGGATACGGTCGTTGCTGATGCCCGCGTCGTTATACAGTTTGATCAGGCGTTTTGCTTTCGCGATTGACGCTTCGGTGTCGTAGGAGAGACGAGCATCCACTTCGGTAGAGATGCGGCCCGGAACCAGTTTCAGAATTTCCAGACCGATGTTCACTGCCAGTTTATCGGTAGCATCCACAACCTGCTGCGCGCGGTCATTGCTCTGCGCTTTCGCCCAGGTCACAGCCTCGTCAATCACTTTGCGATACTCAGGGATCTGTGCGGCGTTAAGGATCAGAGAAGGGTTAGTTGTGGCATCCTGCGGCTGGTACAGCTTCATTGCCGCGATATCTCCGGTGTCAGCTACGACAGTGGTGAACTGACGAAGGGAGGTCAATTTATCCGTCATGATAGTGTTTCTCTTTTAACGTGCCCTGGATAATTCACGCTACCGACAGCATGCCTGCAGCGGAAAAATGACAGGTTTACTTGTTAGGGGGATGTAACCGGTCTGCCCTGATGATAACACGACGGAGGGGTAGCGCAACCGCAGACAGTGCGCTTAGGCAGAGTATGATAAACTCAGAATATTAACAGGCTGCTAAGCAACAGCATGCCCAATCAGTGGTAGCGCTTACATATTCACGTTGGCATCAACAAGAGGGACGTTAATGCCTGATTTCTTTTTCTTTATAAACGAAGTCCTCTGGGGTTCGATTATGATCTACCTGCTTCTGGGAGCAGGTATCTGGTTTACGCTACGCAGTGGGTTTATCCAGTTTCGCTATATTCGCAAATTTGGCAGAAGTCTGAAAAACAGCGTCACGCCCCAGCCGGGCGGATTAACGTCGTTTCAGGCGCTGTGTACCAGCCTGGCTGCCCGCCTCGGTAGCGGAAACCTGGCGGGCGTTGCGCTGGCCATCAGCGCCGGTGGGCCAGGCGCGGTGTTCTGGATGTGGGTCACGGCGCTTCTCGGAATGGCGACCTCTTTTGCCGAAAGTTCGCTGGCACAGCTCTATAAAGAGAAAGACAGAAACGGGCAGTTCCGCGGCGGTCCGGCCTGGTATATGGCGCGTGGCTTAGGAATGCGCTGGATGGGCGTTCTCTTCTCGCTTTTTTTACTGCTCGCGTACGGTCTTATCTTTAATACCGTGCAGTCAAACTCCGTCGCCCACGCCCTGCGCTATACCTTCTCCTGCCCGGAGTGGATCACCGGCATCGTTTTAGCCCTCTTTGTTTTGTTCACCATTTCTGCCGGCCTGAAAGGCGTTGCCCGCCTGATGCAGTGGCTGGTTCCCATCATGGCGCTGCTCTGGGTTGCCGCGAGCCTGGTCGTCGCTGCGCTGCATGTCGACCAGGTTCCGGGCGTGATTGCGACCATCTTTAAAAGCGCCTTTGGCTGGCGTGAGGTAGCGTCAGGCGCGCTGGGCTACACCGTGAGCCAGGCGCTGATGGCAGGTTTTCAGCGAGGCATGTTCTCCAATGAAGCCGGGATGGGCTCCACTCCCAACGCCGCCGCGGCCGCCTCTTCCTGGCCACCGCACCCCGCAGCGCAGGGTATCGTGCAGATGATAGGCGTTTTTATGGACACCGTTATTATCTGTTCCGCCAGCGCCATGATCCTTCTGCTGGCCGGCCCGGTGCCTCATGCCTCGGACGCCGTCGGGATCCAATTTCTCCAGCAGGCGCTGGTGAACCTTACCGGTGGCTGGGGGGCGGGATTTGTCTCGCTCATTCTGATGCTGTTCGCCTTCAGTTCGATTGTGGTGAATTATCTGTACGCCGAAAATAACCTTATCTTTCTGAAATTCGACTCTCGTCCGGCCATCCTTTTGCTTCGCCTGGGCGTGATACTGATGGTGATCGCGGGCTCCCTTCTGAATATGCCGCTGGTCTGGCAGCTGGCGGATGTCATTATGGCGCTAATGGCAATCACGAACCTGACGGCGATCCTGCTGCTCTCGCCCGTTGTTAACCTGATTGCCAGGGATTATCTTCGCCAGCGCAAGCTGGGCGTTCCTCCGGTATTTGATGCCGCACGCTATCCCGAAATTCAGTCCCAGCTTGCCCCCGGCACCTGGGATGATTTGCCCCGGCGATAACAGCTATCGATCAATTCAGGGCGATTTTTTGTTAAAGTCGCTCTAAATTTCCTGCAAGGACTGGATATGCTGATTCTGATTTCACCTGCAAAGACGCTCGACTACCAGAGCCCGCTCGCCACCGAGCGTTATACCCAGCCAGAACTGCTGGACTATTCGCAACAGCTGATCCGCGAAGCGCGCAAGCTCTCTGCGCCGCAAATCGCCTCGCTGATGAGCATCAGCGACAAGCTGGCGGACCTGAACGCGACCCGGTTCCACGAGTGGCACCCGGATTTCACCCCCGCCAACGCGCGCCAGGCGATCCTGGCGTTTAAGGGCGACGTCTACACCGGCCTGCAGGCGGAAGATTTTAGCGAAGCCGACTTTGATTTTGCCCAGCAGCACCTGCGCATGCTGTCGGGCCTGTATGGCGTGCTGCGCCCGCTGGATCTGATGCAGCCATATCGTCTGGAGATGGGGATTCGCCTGGAAAACGCCAAAGGCAAAGACCTGTACCATTTCTGGGGCGATATCATTACCGACAAGCTGAACGCGGCGCTGCATGCTCAGGGCGATAACGTGGTGGTTAACCTGGCATCCGATGAGTACTACAAGTCGGTGAAGCCGAAAAAGTTGAACGCGGAGATCGTTAAGCCGGTCTTCCTTGATGAGAAGAACGGCAAGTTCAAGGTCATCAGCTTCTACGCTAAAAAAGCGCGTGGCCTGATGAGCCGCTACATCATACAGAACCGCCTGACGAAGCCGGAGCAGCTGACCGGGTTTAACAGTGAAGGGTATTTCTTTGACGAAGAGGCGTCGGGGAAAGGCGAGCTGGTGTTTAAGCGCCACGAGCAGTAAAACACAACCCCGCCTGCTGGCGGGGTTTTGCGTTAATGGTGCTTCCAGTCCGGTCCCGGACGGTGGTCGTCGTGATGATGGTCGTGTCGGTCATCACGATCGCGACGTTCATCGTGCGGGCGCCAGTGGTTATCGCGCCAGTCATAATGTGCCTTCCACCAGTCGTGGTCGCGCCAGCGGCCGCCGTCCCAGTAATGTCCATTATTATCCCGATCGCCAATCTGCAGCTTGACCGCAGGTACGAGAGTAATTTCAGATGCCTGTACCGCCATGGGAGCGACCAGCATCAGTGAAAGCGCAATCAGCGCAGGTTTCAGTTTAGACATCGGTGACTCCTTATGATTCTTGCCCAACGTGGGCCGATGTAAGGAGATTACGCGAGGGGAACCGGGGATGTTATTCTCTGCAATCCTAAACGCTAAGTGACCGCATTTATTGGGAATTTCTGCTTTTTACCTGCTATTTTTCTCCTTAATTTCTTCACAAAAAAAGCCGGGTGGCGCTGCGCTTATCCGGCTTACGATAAGTTCGTCGTTGTAGGCCCGGTAAGGCGAAGCCGCCACCGGGCAACACAATCACGCGCGGGTCATCATCAGCTTACGCAGCGCGGCAAAATCCGCCGGCAGCTCATGAGACAGCAGCGGCAGGTCGGCGCGCTCGGCCAGCTCTTTTGGCAACGGCAGCGTTTCGCCCAGAATCTCTTCCACGCTCTCTTTGAACTTCGCCGGATGCGCGGTGCCCAGGAACAGGCCATATTCACCCGGGTTAAGCTGGTCGCGCAGCGCGCGGTACGCAATTGCCGCGTGCGGCTCAGAGGTGTAGCCCACCGCTTTCAGCTCGCGCATGGTGGCTTTGGTGGTTTCGTCCGTCACCGCAGCGTAGCCCAGGTCACCCAGACGCCACACCTTGCGGCGGAACAGCTCTTCCACGCGCGGCCAGTTGTTCGGCTGTGACACGTCCATGGCATTGGACAGCGTCGCCTGCGTGGCGTTAGGTGCCCATTTGCCGTCTTTCAGGAAGCGCGGCACGGTGTCGTTGGCGTTGGTGGCGGCGATAAAGCGTTTTACCGGCAGACCGAGAGATTTCGCCAGCAGGCCCGCCGTCAGGTCGCCAAAGTTACCGCTTGGTACGGAAACCACCAGCTGATTGCGCGCTTCCTGCGGCAGCTGAGCCACCGCTTCGAAGTAGTAGCAAATCTGCGCCAGCAGGCGGCTGATGTTGATGGAGTTCGCCGAGTTCAGCCCCAGCGCAGCCTTCAGCTCCTCATCATCGAACGCCTGCTTGACCAGCGCCTGGCAGGCATCGAAATCGCCGTCGATCGCCACGGTTTCAATGTTGCCGCCGAGGGTGCAGAACAGTTTTTCCTGCAGCGGGCTGATCTTGCCTTTCGGATAGAGGATCACCACGCGGACGTTTTTCAGGCCGTAGAACGCGTGGGCCACCGCCGCGCCGGTATCGCCGGAGGTGGCGGTCAGGATGGTTACCGGCTTGTCGCCGCTGATGTGGGTCAGCATCTGCGCCATAAAGCGGCCGCCGAAATCTTTAAACGCCAGGGTCGGGCCGTGGAACAGTTCCAGACAGCCGACGTCAGGCTCCACCTGCTTAACCGGAGCCGGGAAAGCAAACGCCGCGCGCACGCGCTCTTCCAGCAGCTCCTGCGGGATTTCGTCGCCGATAAATGCAGAAAGAATTTTGGTGCTGCGGGTGACAAAATCCTGCTTCAGCAGTTCATCAATTTCGGTCAGCTGAAATTCCGGCAGGTCATGCGGGAAAAACAGCCCCTGGTTTTTTCCCAGCCCCTGAGTTACCGCCTGCGCGAAGCTGACCTGCTCGTTATGATCTTTAAGGTTGTAGAGTTTCATTAATTATCCCAGTACTCGTGCGCCAGCCGTGTCCAGACGGCAAATATGAACAAAGCCTTCCTGATTTTGCAGGTAGTGTTTAGAGAGCCAGTCCGCCACGCGCTTCGCGGTGTCTGGCTTATCGCACAGGGCGAACAGCGTCGGGCCGGAGCCGGAGATGCCGCACGCCTGCGCGCCGATATCCATTGAAGCCTGTCGCGCCTCGTTGAAGCCGGGCAGCAGCTTCGTGCGGTACGGCTCGGCAATGACGTCTTTCATCAGTTTCGCCGCCAGCTGCGGCTGACGGGTATAGCAGGCGTGGATAAAGCCCGCCAGATGACGCCCGTGGGCGATACAGTCCTGGCGACGATACTGCGCAGGCAGGATCGCACGCGCTTCCGCGGTAGAAACCTTGATGCCCGGATACGCCAGCACCCACAGCCACTCGTCAAACCCTGGCACCTGCTGGCTGATGATGCCATTTTCTTCGATCATCAGCTGCATACCGCCAAGGAAGCACGGCGCCACGTTATCGTAATGAATACTGCCGGAGATGCGCCCTTCCAGCTCGCCCATCAGCCCCAGCAGGCGGCTGTTGTTCAGCGGCTTGCCGCAGTGTTCGTTCATCGCCACCAGCGCGGCGACCACCGAGCAGGCGCTGGAGCCCAGCCCCGAGCCAATCGGCATACTTTTTTTCAGCGTCATAGAAACCGGCACCTTTTTGCCGATCTCCTGACAGAAGCGTTCCCAGCACTGATAGACGATATTCTCGCGCGGGTCGGACGGCAGCTTGCTGGCGAAGCGGCCCACGTTATTCAGGCTGAAGCTCTCTGCCGCTTCCACCGTGACCGTATCGCCCAATAGTGAACCGTCCACCGGCGTCACCGCCGCACCCAGCACGTCAAATCCGACGCTCATATTGGCGCTGGAAGCCGGGGCATAAACTTTGACCATGTTAGACTCCTAACTTCCATGACAGGGTACGCAGCAGATCGGCAAACACGCCCGCCGCCGTAACATCGTTCCCTGCGCCATAGCCGCGAAGCACCAGCGGCAATGGCTGATAATAGTGGCTGTAAAACGCGAGGGCGTTTTCACCGTTTTTGACTTTGTACAGCGGGTCGTTGCCATCCACTTCGGCAATCTTCACCCGGCACACGCCATCTTCTTCAATGTTGCCAACATAGCGCAATACCTTACCTTCATCACGGGCTTTCGCAACGCGTGCGGCAAAGGCATCGTCAAGCTGGGGCAAATTCGCCATAAAGGTGCTGACATCGCCGCTGCTGTCAAATTCGGCTGGCAGCACGGGTTCAATCACGATGTCGGAAAGCTCCAGCTCGCGCCCCGTCTCACGCACCAGGATCAGCAGCTTACGCGCCACGTCCATACCGGAGAGATCGTCACGCGGGTCCGGCTCGGTGTAGCCCAGCTCGCGCGCGGCGCGGGTGGCTTCCGAGAGGCTCATGCCCTCATCCAGCTTGCCAAAGATAAACGACAGGGAGCCGGAGAGAATGCCGGAGAAACGCTGCAGTTCGTCACCCGCGTTCAGCAGGTTTTGCAGGTTTTCGATAACCGGCAGGCCGGCGCCGACGTTAGTGTCGTACAGGAACTTGCGGCGCGACTTGCTCGCCGCCAGGCGCAGCTGGTGATAGTAATCCATCGACGAGGTATTAGCCTTTTTGTTCGGCGTCACCACGTGGAAGCCTTCGCGCAGGAAATCGGCGTACTGGTCAGCCACCGCTTGGTTCGAGGTACAGTCGACGATCACCGGGTTAAGCAGGTGATACTCTTTCACCAGGCGGATCAGGCGCCCCAGGTTGAACGGCTCTTTCGCCTCTTCCAGCTCTGCCTGCCAGTTCTCCAGGTTAAGGCCGTGAACGTTGGTCAGCAGCGCTCTGGAGTTGGCAATCCCGCAGACGCGCAGGTCGATATGCTTTTTCTTAAGCCACTCCTGCTGGCGCTTCACCTGCTCCAGCAATGCGCCACCGACGCCGCCCACGCCAATCAGGAACAGCTCGATGACCTGATCGGTGTTGAACAGCATCTGGTGAACCACGCGCACGCCGGTAGTGGCGTCATCGTTGTCCACCACCACGGAGATTGAACGCTCGGACGAGCCCTGGGCAATCGCCACGATATTGATATTGGCCCGCGCCAGCGCGGCAAAGAATTTGGCGGAGATACCGCGCAGGGTGCGCATACCGTCGCCGACCACGGAGATCACGGCCAGGCGCTCCTGAATGGAGAGCGGCTCCAGCAGTTCCTCTTTCAACTCCAGATAGAACTCTTCTTCCAGCGCGCGGCGGGCGCGCAGGCAGTCGATCTGCGGCACGCAGAAGCTGATGCTGTACTCGGAAGAGGACTGGGTGATCAGCACCACCGAGATACCGTTGCGTGACATGGCCGCAAAAACGCGCGCCGCCATGCCGACCATCCCCTTCATCCCCGGACCGGAGACGCTGAACATCGCCATGTTGTTCAGGTTGGAAATGCCTTTCACCGGCAGGCCATCTTCATCGCTGCTGGCGCCAATCAGCGTGCCCGGCGCCTGCGGGTTACCGGTGTTTTTAATCAGGCAAGGGATCTGGAACTGGGCAATTGGGGAGATGGTACGCGGGTGAAGCACTTTGGCACCGAAGTAGGAAAGCTCCATCGCCTCCTGATACGACATCGACTTCAGCAGCCTGGCGTCCGGCACCTGGCGCGGGTCACAGGTATAGACGCCGTCGACGTCAGTCCAGATCTCACAACAGTCCGCGCGTAAACAGGCGGCCAGCACGGCGGCAGAGTAGTCGGAGCCGTTACGGCCCAGCACCACCAGTTCACCCTTCTCATTTCCGGCGGTAAAGCCCGCCATCAGGATCATATGGTCAGAGGGGATTTTGCTCGCGGCAATACGGCGGGTTGATTCGGCAATATCAACGGTAGATTCGAGGTAGTGGCCCACCGCCAGCAGTTTCTCAACCGGGTTGATAACGGTCACGCTATGGCCGCGCGCTTCCAGCACGCCCGCCATGATGGCGATGGAGAGTTTTTCGCCCCGGCAGATCAGCGCCGCGTTGACGCTGTCCGGGCACTGGCCCAGCAGGCTGATGCCGTGCAGCACATGTTTAATTTGAGCAAATTCCTGCTCAACGAAGGACTTCAGCTGCGCGAGCGGGAAACCAAGCTGCGCCTCTGCCAGCCCCTGCAGCAGCTCGGCGAAGATACGCTCGGCATCGCTGATGTTCGGGAGTGCATCCTGGCCACCGATGGTCTTTTCAATCATCGCCACCAGATGGTTTGTGATTTTTGCCGGGGCAGAGAGCACGGTCGCAACCTGCCCCTGCCTGGCGTTGCTCTCCAGGATATCGGCAACACGCAGAAAACGTTCTGCATTTGCCACTGATGTACCGCCGAACTTCAACACTCGCATGGTTCTACCTCGTTTCCTTTAGCCGAAAAAAAAGCCCGCACTGTTCAGGTGCGGGCTTTTTTCTGTTTTTCCTGTACGCGTCAGCCCGCATCGTTACCTGTGGTAATGATGATGGTTGTGGTAATGGTGGTGATGCTGATGCGTTTCATGGATGTTGTGTACTCTGTCATTATTATCTGTCTGTGCTGTATTCTTTTAGGGTTAAAGGATCGGGCACCTTAAGTCAATGAATTTTTAATTTGATCACAATTCCGCGGACGTTCACGTCACGCTGCGTGCCGTTTTATTTTCATCCGAATCCCCCAACTGCAACCCTCCACGACAGACCATTTCGCCATAGTAAAAACTTATGACAGCATTTTACTCGGCCAATTTTTTTTCAAGATCGTGCAGCAAACGGTGCAACATGGCGGTATCCCGCTGCTCAAGACGTCCAAGGCGCTGCTGAAGCCAGTCGGCCATTTTTTGATCGTCCGCAACGCCAAGGCTCGATAACAGACTCTCCACGCGAGCACGAAGCGCGGCCAGCTGATTTTCATTGGCGGCTTCAGCCTGGGGTTGGGGGATTTGCATTAGGGAAGCTAATTGATAGCAATAGACCATGACCGCCTGGCCTAAATTCAGGGAAGGATAATCGGCTACCATCGGCGCCCCGGTAAGTACGTCCGCCAGCTCAAGCTCTTCGTTGGTGAGCCCGGAATCTTCGCGACCAAATACCAGCGCGGCTTTCTCCAGCCACTGGCTTTTCTCTTCCAGCATGGGCACCAGTTCAGCAGGCGTGGCGTAGTAGTGGAACTTCGCCCGGCTGCGTGCTGTGGTGGCAACGGTAAATGAAATGTCGTGCAGCGCGTCGGCAAGCGTAGCGTAAGTCGTTATATTATCGAGAATATCCCCCGAACCGTGCGCCACCCAGCGGGCGGCAGGCTCCAGGTGCGCAGTGCTGTCCACAATACGTAAATCGGTAAAACCCATGGTCTTCATGGCACGCGCCGCAGCGCCTATATTTTCGGCTCTGGCTGGGGCGACCAGTACAATCGACAGATGCATTTATGCTCTCTTTTTAATCAGTTAGCGGGTAAAAATGTGATGCACTTCAACATATTACGCGGCACGAATTTACAAATTTGCAACACAAATCACCGAAATAGCGTTTCATAACAAATTAAAGACGCTAAACTATTTTGTGTCTGAACAATCAGTTAGAATGTTAACAGAAGCCTATTATCCCTATGTTTTATAATGATAATGGCAACATGAATACCCTATTCTGATTGGATTCGCTTCGTTTATAAATCAATCTCCGCAACTAGTTGGTTTATTGAAAAATTGTGACAAAGGCTAGCATTCGGCTACGATGATTTCATCAAACTGTTAACGTGCTACAATTGAACTTGATATATGTCAACGAAGCGTAGTTTTATTGGGTGTCTGGTGTCACTTAGCCTGTTATGTTGCTGTTAAAATGGTTAGGATGACAGCCGTTTTTGACACTGTCGGGTCCAAAGGGAAAGTACCCAAGACCAAGCTAATGATGTTGTTGACGTTGATGGAAAGTGCATCAAGAACGCAATTACGTACTTTAGTCACGTTAAGCCGATCATGTTAATTTGCGACATGTATCAGGCAGGTCAGGGACTTTTGTACTTCCTGTTTCGATTTAGTTGGCAATTTAGGTAGCAAACATGCAGACCCCGCACATTCTTATCGTTGAAGACGAGTTGGTAACACGCAACACGTTAAAGAGCATTTTCGAAGCAGAAGGCTACGATGTCTTTGAAGCGACCGATGGCGCAGAGATGCATCAGATCCTTTCTGAAAATGATATCAACCTGGTGATCATGGATATCAACCTGCCGGGCAAAAACGGTCTTCTGCTGGCGCGCGAACTGCGTGAACAGGCGAACGTCGCGTTAATGTTCCTGACGGGCCGTGATAACGAAGTTGATAAAATTCTTGGCCTGGAAATCGGTGCGGATGACTACATCACCAAACCGTTCAACCCTCGCGAGTTAACCATTCGTGCACGCAACCTGCTGTCCCGCACCATGAACCTGGGCACGGTCAGCGAAGAGCGTCGTAGCGTCGACAGCTACAAATTCAACGGCTGGGAACTTGATATCAATAGCCGTTCGCTGATTAGCCCGAACGGTGAGCAGTATAAACTGCCGCGCAGTGAATTCCGCGCGATGCTGCACTTCTGCGAAAACCCGGGCAAAATTCAGTCCCGTGCAGAGCTGCTGAAGAAAATGACCGGCCGTGAGCTGAAGCCTCATGACCGTACCGTAGACGTGACCATCCGTCGCATTCGTAAGCATTTCGAATCGACGCCTGATACGCCGGAAATCATCGCCACTATCCACGGCGAAGGGTACCGTTTCTGCGGTGATCTGCAGGAGTAATCCCGCAGTTAACGCATGAAAAAACGGCGCATTTGCGCCGTTTTTTTATTAATGCCACGGCATAATCGGCACCGCGCTGATCGCGTTTTTCGGTGACCCTTCCACCATTTTGTCGGAATACGCCAGGTAGGCCAGGGTATTGCGTTTGGCATCATAGAAACGCACCACCTGCAGCTTTTTAAATACCAGCGAGGTCCGTTTCTGGAATACCACGTCGCCCTGCGCTTTGCCGTTTTTGATTTTATCGCTCAGCTCAACCGGCCCCACCTGCTGACAGGAGATTGCCGCATCGGAAGTGTCTTCCGCCAGCCCCAGGCCGCCTTTAATACCGCCCGTCTTCGCGCGGCTGACGTAGCAGGTGACGTTTTTCACGTCCGGGTCGTCAAACGCCTCTACCACGATTTTGTGGTCCGGACCGAACATTTTGAACACGGTATCGACAGAACCAATCTGTTCCGCCTGCGCCGCACGGCCCGCTACCAACAACAGGGCAGTAAGAAGCAAAGTCTTGTATTTCATATTGTTACCATTCTTTAAAATTGCATTGAGCAATTATTCAACACGTTAGTCAAAAATGTAGCAAGATCACAGGATTAGAATATATTCACCCAAAACGAGGGAGAAAAGGCATTAATGCGCAAAAAAAACACTGAATGCTAAAACATCAAAAAATGCTATTATCCGCTAACCTGTTATCAGGCACCTGCTGTTTTAAGGATGAGGATAGTATATGGATCAGGCTGGAATTATTCGCGACCTGCTCACCTGGCTGGAAGGTCATCTCGACCAGCCTTTGTCACTGGATAATGTGGCGGCTAAAGCGGGCTATTCCAAGTGGCATCTGCAAAGGATGTTCAAGGATGTCACCGGTCATGCTATCGGGGCCTATATTCGCGCACGTCGTTTATCAAAATCTGCGGTGGCATTGCGCCTGACCGCGCGGCCAATTCTGGATATTGCCCTGCAGTACCGTTTTGATTCGCAGCAGACCTTCACCCGCGCCTTTAAAAAACAGTTCTCGTTGACGCCAGCGCTCTATCGCCGCTCGCCTGACTGGAGCTCGTTTGGTATGCGTCCGCCGCTGCGTCTGGGCGAGTTCGCGATGCCGAAATACGAAATGGTCACTCTGCCAGAAACCCATCTGATCGGTACAACCCAGAGCTACTCCTGCTCTCTGGAGCAGATTTCTGAGTTCCGTCATCAGATGCGCGTCCAGTTCTGGCGCGATTTCCTGAGCCATGCGCCGGCCATCCCGCCGATCCTGTATGGCCTCAACGAAACGCATCCAAGCCAGGAAAAAGACGACGAGCAGGAGGTGTTTTACACCACCGCCCTCACTCCAGACATGGCCAACGGCTACATTCAGGGCTCTAAATCTGTCGTACTGGAAGGCGGCGAGTATGTGATGTTCTCATACGAGGGTTTAGGAACGGGCGTCCAGGAGTTTATCCTGACCGTTTACGGGACCTGCATGCCAATGCTGAATCTGAATCGCCGTAAAGGTCAGGATATCGAGCGCTACTACCCGGCGCAGGATGCCAAACCGGAAGAAGGCCCAATCAATCTGCGTATGGAATTCTTGATTCCGATCCGTCGCTAACGCTGCAGTTCATCAAGCGCAGGGGCATCGAGATGCGAAATGTCCCCTGCCATCTCCACGACCCAACCCGACGCCAGCCATGCGCTTTCCTGGTAATCAATCCGGGAAATGGAGCAGTTGCGCAGGCGCAACCGACGCTCGGCGTAAGCCGGTAACCCCAGAATGGTGCTCACCAGGCAGCCCAGGGCGATACCGTGACTCACCAGCAGCGGACGGCTGCCTGCCGGAAGCTTGAGGCATTCCGCCAGTGCGGCATGCATACGGACGCTCAGCTCCTGCATGGATTCCCCTTCAGGGATACGGCCATCTTCGGTACCGTTCACCAGCGTGCGGCGCCAGCCCTCTTCCGTTTCCGTTAGCGTGTCAATATGGCGCTTTTCCAGCACGCCCATATCCAGCTCGCGCAGGCGCGGCTCAAGCATCACGTCGCAGCCGCAGGCGTCTGCGATGATGCGCGCCGTCTGCTGTGTGCGGCCTAAATCGCTGGTGATAACGTGGGTAATGCCCAGCGTTCTGGCACGCTCTGCCACCTGCCACGCTTGCTGCACACCCTTCTCGGTGAGAGGACTGTCTGACTGTCCTTGAATACGTCGCTCGGCGTTCCACTGCGTTTCACCGTGGCGAACAAGGTATACCTGTAACATGCTTTTTTTCCGTTATACTGCGATGAGTTTTTTTGAATCGAGCTTAATTATGCACCATGTTGTCTCTGCTACCACCAATCCTGCCAAAATTCAGGCAATTCTAAAGGCTTTTGAAGAGATTTTCGGCGAAGGATCCTGCCATATTGAGGCCATCGGCGTCGAGAGTGGCGTACCTGAACAGCCGTTTGGCAGCGAGGAAACGCGCGCTGGCGCACGAAATCGCGTGGCAAATGCCAAAGCCGCGGCCCCGAAGGCTGACTTCTGGGTCGCCATTGAAGCAGGCATCGACGAAGGCGCAACCTTTAGCTGGGTGGTGATTGAAAGCCGCGAGCAGCGCGGCGAAGCGCGCTCAGCCACCCTGCCGCTGCCGGAAATCATTCTGGAAAAAGTCCGCGCAGGTGAAGCGCTCGGGCCGGTGATGTCACAGTACACCGGCATTGATGAGATTGGGCGTAAAGAAGGGGCGATTGGCGTCTTTACGGCGGGTAAGCTCACGCGTTCAGGGGTTTACCATCAGGCGGTGATCCTGGCGCTGAGCCCGTTTCATAACGCGATTTATCGTTGATCGCCCAATAAGACTGACTCGAGCCACTGGCGCAGCTCAACCGGCGCAGACTTCAGGCTGTTCGATCCACGGGTGATCGTCGCGATGCCCGCGCCCAGCTCGTTTTTCAGCTCGCGCTGGCTCATCTCACCGCGTAATAGCTCTTCAATGATCCGCACGCGCGTGCCCAGCGCCTCTCGCTCGTCCGGCGTGAGCATCAGCTGCATCAGGGGCAGGTGCAAATCCTGCTCGTAAGACTGGCGAAGCAGCTCCACAAAACGAAGCCACTCCTGGTGACGCTGTTCGGCCATTGCCGAGGAATACGGGGAATGCTGGGTCATGTTATGCTGCCTCTTGTACTCATTAGCGAGTACAGCATAACACAACCCACGCAGATCAGTAACGTCTCTGCCACTCGGCATCGCTCATCAGGGTATCTTTCTGCCCCATGAAGTAGCGATAGTAGGCGTCATAGGCCAGCACGTTCTTCACGTAGCCGCGCGTTTCCGAGAACGGAATGCTCTCAACGAACGCCACCGCGTCAATGCGTCCAGCGCTGTTGCCAAGCCAGGTGCGCACGCGGCCCGGACCGGCGTTATACGCCGCCGACGCGAAGATGCGGTTATTGCCGAACTGCTGATAGACGTACTGCAGGTAGCTGGTACCGATGTTGATGTTGGTATCCGGATCCAACAGCTGTGACGGGCTGCTGTACCCAGGGATGTTAAACATCTTCACCGTGTGCGTAGCCGTGCCCGGCATAATCTGCATCAGACCGCTGGCCCCCACCGGGGAACGAACTTTCGGGTTCCAGGCGCTCTCCTGACGAGCAATCGCCATGGCGTAGCTTTGCGGGATATCTTTGCCGCTGGTGTAGCGGTCAAACAGATCTTTATACGCCAGCGGGAAACGCTCTTCGAGATGGTCCCACAGCTTCCCTGAAATCGTCGCCTGCACGCTCAGATCCCACCAGCGATTATCAAACGCATAGCGGGCAAGCTGCGCTTTTTCATCCGTGGTGCGGCTGGTCACCAGGTTGGCCCACTCGCTGCGCGCGGTGTTATCCATGTTCCAGTACATCAGCTCGCGAACGCGCGCCATCTCTGGCCCCTGCGTCAGCGCCGGGTTCGCATTAGCGGGCGCTTTGTCTATCCTGAGCGTGTACTCCTCGCCCAGCCGTTGCGCCGCCGCCATCGGGTAGAACCCACGCTGCTGCATCAGCGAGTGAAGAATATCTTTGGCTTCGTCTTCACGACCGCGCTCCAGCAGCAGATCCGCCTGCCAGTAGCGCCATTCGTCTTTCTCTTTGGCATCCATTGGCAAACGCGCGAGCCAGGTGTTGAGGCCACGGCGGTCGCCGGTGCCCAGCGCCATGCGCACGCGGCGTTCCACCAGCGACGTGGAGTTCGAACGCATAATGGCATCGTCTCGCCAGCGGGCCTGTTCGTCGGTCACGTCCGTGCCCATCAGTCGCCAGGCCACGATGTCGCGCAGCTCCTGGGTTTGATCTTCATTCAGCTGCTGCGCCTGCACCAGCTGCGGGATCATCAGCCGCGCGTTTTCGACATCGTCACGCGCCACGCTGGCAAAAGCCACCGCCGCCATCTGGCGGGTAAAATCGGTCGAGCCCGTGCTGCGGGCAAAGGTCAGGACGCTGTTCGGATCGTTTGCCAGCGCGATAACCGCCGAGGAGATCGTCTGGTAATCGGACGGCATCTGCCCTGCCAGCGCGGTCACCAGACGCGTGTTGCCGGCTTTCATTGCCAGGCGGATGCGCTCAAGGTAGGCCAGCGGATCCTGCTTGCCGGAAGCGCGCCATGCGCCGAACAGGGAATCACAGGCGTTCGGCTGGCTTTTGCCGGTCAGCCACAGATCTTTCGCTCCGGCCCAGGCCTCTTCCTGCTGTCCGGTCGCCCATTTCGCATAGTAGTAATTACACTGCGCTTCGGTGGTATTCGGCTTGTCGGGGCTAAACGCCAGCAGACCGCGCCAGTCTTCACGCCGCGCCAGCTCATTCACAAAACGAGACTGGAGATTTCGGGCAGGCGGCAGGGTCGGGTTCGCCTGAATGAAATTATTCACGGTGACGGTCGGCTGGTTCATCAGATCGTCGGTAATCTGGCGATACTCCAGGTACGGATACAGCGGATAATCCTTCAGCGTCGGCATCAGCGCCTGGACGGTATCCATCTGCTTGTTGTCCCACGCCTGTTTAATCTGGGCGTAGCGGTTACGTTGTTCATCCAGTGAATCGGCATGCACCGCCTGGCTTACCGCCATTACGCATACGCTGGCAGCCAGCAGACGCCAGACCACCCGTTTGGCTTTTTCCACAAGCTCTTCCTCATTGTTTTTTCGTCAATTGCAGCGTCTTGCCACGTCAAAGTCACAACAACTTATGCTAACCAGGCATCCTGCAACGCGCCACGTCATGGACACTTTTTTACCTTTCTTGCGCGTTTTAACACTCCCGATGTTCCTGGCTGGGATTAGGGCGTGAAAAAGGCTACACTTCGAGGCTGAAATTCCTTCTCATTACGATAAAAGAGGCGAAGTCCACGTGGCTCAATTCGTTTATACCATGCATCGTGTCGGCAAAGTTGTCCCGCCGAAACGTCATATTCTTAAAAATATCTCGCTGAGCTTCTTCCCGGGCGCAAAAATCGGTGTCCTGGGTCTCAACGGTGCCGGTAAGTCCACCCTGCTGCGCATCATGGCCGGCATCGATACAGACATCGAAGGTGAAGCCCGTCCGCAGCCAGGCATCAAGATCGGCTACCTGCCGCAGGAACCTCAGCTGAACCCGGAACACACCGTGCGTGAATCCGTTGAAGAAGCGGTATCCGAAGTGGTTAACGCGCTGAAAGGTCTGGATGAAGTGTATGCCAAATACGCCGAGCCGGATGCGGACTTCGACAAACTGGCCGCTCAGCAGGGCAAATATGAAGAGATTATCCAGGCGCACGACGGTCACAACCTGAACGTGCAGCTGGAGCGCGCGGCGGATGCCCTGCGTCTGCCGGACTGGGATGCGAAAATCGCGAATCTCTCCGGTGGTGAGCGCCGCCGCGTGGCGCTGTGCCGCCTGCTGCTGGAAAAGCCAGACATGCTGCTGCTCGACGAACCTACCAACCACCTGGATGCGGAATCCGTGGCTTGGCTGGAGCGCTTCCTGCACGACTTCGAAGGCACCGTGGTGGCAATTACCCACGACCGTTACTTCCTCGACAACGTCGCAGGCTGGATCCTGGAGCTGGACCGCGGTGAAGGTATTCCGTGGGAAGGTAACTACTCCTCCTGGCTGGAGCAGAAAGATCAGCGTCTGGCGCAGGAAGCTTCTCAGGAAGCGGCCCGCCGTAAGTCTATCGAGAAAGAGCTGGAGTGGGTGCGTCAGGGCGCGAAAGGCCGTCAGTCCAAGGGCAAAGCCCGTCTGGTACGCTTTGAAGAGCTGAACAACACCGAATACCAGAAACGTAACGAAACCAACGAACTGTTTATTCCACCTGGAGCGCGTCTGGGGGATAAAGTGGTTGAAGTCAGCAACCTGCGTAAGTCCTACGGCGACCGTGTGCTGATCGACGACCTGAGCTTCTCCGTACCGAAAGGCGCTATCGTCGGCATCATCGGTCCGAACGGCGCGGGTAAATCCACCCTGTTCCGCATGATGTCCGGTCAGGAGCAGCCTGACAGCGGCTCTATCACCCTGGGTGAGACCGTGAAGCTGGCGTCCGTTGACCAGTTCCGTGATGCGATGGACAACAGCAAAACCGTGTGGGAAGAAGTCTCCGGCGGCCTGGATATCATGCGTATCGGCAACACCGAGATGCCAAGCCGCGCCTACGTTGGCCGCTTTAACTTCAAGGGCACCGACCAGGGCAAACGCGTGGGCGAGCTGTCCGGCGGCGAGCGCGGTCGTCTGCACCTGGCGAAGCTGCTGCAGGTGGGCGGTAACGTTCTGCTGCTCGATGAACCAACCAACGACCTGGACATTGAAACCCTGCGCGCGCTGGAAAACGCCCTGCTGGAGTTCCCGGGCTGCGCGATGGTTATCTCGCACGACCGCTGGTTCCTGGACCGTATCGCGACCCACATCCTGGACTACCAGGACGAAGGTAAAGTGGAGTTCTTCGAAGGTAACTTCACCGAATACGAAGAGTACAAAAAACGCACGCTGGGCGCAGACGCGCTGGAGCCGAAGCGTATTAAGTACAAGCGTATTGCGAAATAAAAGCAAAACGGCAACCTCGGTTGCCGTGTTTTATGTTTGTCCTCTCTCCCCGTGGGAGAGGGCCAGGGTGAGGGCATCAGGCCGCACATAATCACCCTCCCACGTAATACCGCTTCCCCTCATCAAACTGCATCGCAAACTCGATATAGCTCATCAGCGCAGGCGAATTCAGCTTACGGCTCGGATAGGCCAGCCAGAGATCGTTACCTTCAACGCTCCACTCCGGCAGCACCTGAACCAGCGCCCCTTTTTCGATCTTATCTTCCAGCAGAAATGCGGGTAACAGCGTGATCCCCGCCCCGGCAATCGCGCATTCGCGGGCGTACACCAGGTTATCGGTCATATGGGCGTTATCCGGCAAGTAGCGGTAATCCTCACCCTCGCTTCGCAGCAGCCACTCCGACCACGCCCGGTGCGTAATGCAGCGGTGATCCACCAGCTGACGGGGATGGATTAACGGCTCCCGACGCGCCAGATAGTCCGGCGAGGCCAGCATGTAGCGCGGGCAGTGTCCGATCATTCTGCCAATCAGAGAGGAGTCCTGCGGCTTGCCGGTGCGCAGCGCCACGTCAAAACCGGACTCAACCAGATCCACCACGTCGTCAGAGATTGACACGTCCAGCGAAACGTCTGGATAGCGAAGCTGGAACTCGGCGTTCATATGCGCCAGCAGCGTCGCGCCAATGCCCGCTGGACAGGTTATCCGCAGACGCCCGCTCGGGTTTTCGCGCAGCCGCTGAATGGCATACTCTGCACGCTCGCTGGCCGCCAGCATCTCGCGACAGTGCACCAGATAGTGCTCGCCCGCAAACGTCAGGCTGATCCTGCGCGTGGTGCGGTTTAGCAGGCGGATCCCCACCTGCTGCTCCAGCTGGCTAATTCGCTGGCTAACGCTGGATTTCGGCAGTTCGGCCTTCTGCGCCGCCGCGGTAAAGCTGCCCATCTCCGCCACCAGCGCGAACAGCGCCATATCCTGAAGCTGCTTAAACATGATTGTTCACCCTTTACGAACGCTGAGTTCATGATTGTCCATCTTATCATGCAGCTGGCCACTTTATAGACTAGCCTCAACAAAACGCATTCCATGAGGAGCACACCATGTCTGTTAAAGCCATTGCCGTTAACCCAGAAAATCCTTCCAGCTTCATTGAAATCACCCCGCCGATGCCGACCCCTGGTGAACACGATCTGCTGGTAGAGGTGAAAGCCGTATCTATTAACCCGGTTGATACCAAAGTGCATGCAGGCATCGCCAAAAATGGGCTGAACGAGCCGCGAATTCTGGGGTGGGATGCCAGCGGGGTCGTCAAAGCCGTGGGGGCTGGCGTGACCGGCTTCAAACCGGGTGACGAGGTGTGGTACGCGGGCGACATCACCCGCCCGGGCAGCAATACCACGCATCAGCTTATAGATGCGCGCATTGTCGGGCACAAGCCTGCCAGCCTCGGCTGGGCGGCTGCCGCTGCATTGCCCTTAACCGCGCTCACCGCGTGGGAAGGCCTGTTTGAAAGGCTGAACATTCAGAATGCCGACGCGGACAAAACGCTGCTGATCATAGGCGGCGCGGGCGGCGTGGGATCGCTGGCGATCCCCTTTGCGAAGCACAAGAGCAAGGTGAAGATTATTGCAACCGCTTCACGAGAAGATTCCGCCCGGTGGTGCCGCGATCGTGGGGCTGACGCGGTGGTGAACTACCGCGATCTGAAAGGCGAGCTGGCAAAACAGGACATCACCTTTGTGGATTACATTTTCATCCTCAACGACACCGACGGGCACTGGGATGCGGTCAGCGAACTGATTGCGCCGCAGGGGCATATCTGTTCCATCGTTGAGAATGAACATCCATTGAACCAGGACAAGCTGAAATCGAAATCTGCCGCCCTGCACTGGGAATTTATGTACACCCGCAGCATGTACCAGACGGCGGATATGGCGCGTCAGGGTGAGATCTTAGACGAGGTGGCGAAGCTAATAGATAACGGCGTGGTCGAAAGCTCGCTTAGCGAAACGCTACACGGACTGAGTGTGGAAAGCATTACCGAGGCGCACCGTAAAGTGCTGGAGGGGCATATGCGAGGGAAACTGGTGGTTGAGTTTTGAGTGGTTTGTTCCCCCTCACCCCGGCCCTCTCCCCAAAGGGGCGAGGGTGTAATCGTTCCCTCTCCCCTCTGGGGAGAGGGTTAGGGTGAGGGGCAAGTGTTAACCCTGCTCCCCCATCATCTCCTTCACCAGCTCGACGCAGCGCAGGAAGCGGGTGTCGTAATCCGACTCTTCCACATGCACAAACTCAACGTTGTTCTCATTGAGCATCTCCACCAGCATGGTCTGGAACTCTCTCCTGTCCACCGAGCTGCCGAGGCTGCGCATGCCGTCCGCTACCCACGGCGTGTTGTTTTCCAGCAGGATCACCAGGTCAAAGCGGTATTCGTCAATCAGCGCCTGCACGAAAGGGTGCTCGCGCCCCTCGTACTTTTTACAGAACGCCTGGGTGGTGACGAAATCGGTATCGATAAACGCCACTTTGTTGGCATATTTCACCGCAAAATCAATATACTGGGCGTGTCCGAGGGCAATTTTATCGTAGTCAGAATACTGCAACGCCATCTCGTCGCCGCCGAGGTGAGAGAAGACGTAATCGCGTCCATACTCCCACGCGCTGGTGGTGTTGAAGATGTTCGCCAGCTTGTTGACCAGCGTTGATTTACCGCTCGACTCGCCGCCCAGAATAGCCACCGTGCGCACGAAGAACGGCTTCACTTCGGTCGGGATATAATCCCAGTAGCGGAACGGGTTCTCGCGGATCTGCGCCCCGCTGATGTTCATGAAGGTGCGTTTCGGATCGATCAGCACCGTCTCGATGCCCAGATGCTCGCGGAACTGCGGCGCGTCGGACTCTTCAGAGGTGTAGATCCAGTTAGGGGTAATGCCCTTCTCTTCCATAAACGCTTTGATGCCGTTGCTCCACACGTCCCAGCCGTGCGGGTACGGCTCCATACCCTCTTCGTTAAAGGCATGAATGCGAATGTTTTTCTGGTACTTAAAGGTCTGCAGCAGCCAGCGCAGGCGGTCCGGCACGGTGGGCTGCTGCGACATGGCGCTGTCTTCAAACAGCTGGCGATCGCGGGTTTCATCGTAACCCATGATGATGTGCAGTTCGTCCACCTGGCTACAGGCGCGCTGAATAAGATAGATATGCCCGGTATGCAGCGGGTAAAACTTGCCGAACACCACGCCGATGTTCTTTTGCATACGCGGGAATTCGAGCCCCAGAAAACGGTGCAGCGCTTCGAGCTTCTGCGCGCTGGGGCTTTTGATTTTGGCGTTCAGCAGTTGGCTCAGGTAGCCTTTGGTCATGCCGCTGGCGTCAGCCACCTGCTGCAGCGTGCAGCCCTTCTGACGAATGGCGGTTTTGATGTAGTCAAATGATGACATAAATTACGGTGCCTCCTGCAAAATCGAATACGTAATTATAAGTCGTCAAAGACATTTAACGCATCTGCGAGTTTCTTAACGCCAAAGACCTGCATCCCTTCCGGGATTTTTTTCGGCACGTTAGCTGCCGGAACGATAGCCCGGCGGAAGCCGTGTTTTGCCGCCTCGGAGATGCGCTCCTGGCCGCTCGGCACCGGACGGATTTCCCCGGCCAGACCCACTTCGCCAAACACAACCAGATCCTGCGGCAGCGGCCTGTCGCGCAGGCTGGAGACCATCGCCAGCAGCAGCGCCAGGTCTGCGCTGGTCTCAGTGACTTTCACCCCGCCAACCACGTTGACGAACACATCCTGATCCGCCATCTGCAGGCCGCCGTGACGGTGCAGCACCGCCAGCAGGATCGCCAGTCGGTTCTGCTCCAGACCGACCGCCACGCGCCGCGGGTTGCCCATCATCGAGTGATCCACCAGCGCCTGAATTTCGACGAGCAGCGGACGCGTCCCTTCCCACAGTACCATTACCGAACTGCCGGAGGTGATCTCATCGCCGCGGCTCAGGAAGATGGCCGACGGGTTGCTGACCTCGCGCAGCCCCTGCTCGGTCATGGCAAACACGCCCAGTTCGTTCACCGCCCCAAAGCGGTTCTTGTGGCTGCGCAGGGTGCGGAAGCGGGAATCCGCGTCGCCGTCGAGCATCACGGAGCAGTCGATACAGTGTTCGAGCACCTTCGGTCCCGCCAGCGAGCCGTCTTTGGTCACGTGGCCGACCATCACAATCGCCACGCCGCGCGTTTTGGCAAAGCGCGTCAGGTAAGCGGCGGTTTCACGCACCTGCGCCACGCTGCCCGGCGAGGACTGAATGTCCGCCATGTGCATCACCTGGATGGAGTCGATCACCATCAGCTTCGGCTGCTCTTCTTCGGCGATCATGCAGATCTGCTCGATGCTGGTTTCCGACAGCATGTTCAGGTTGCCCGTCGGCAGGCCAAGACGGTGCGCGCGCATCGCCACCTGCTGGAGTGACTCTTCCCCCGTGACGTAGAGGGTTTTCATCTGCTCGGCGAGCTTGCAAAGCGTTTGCAGCAGCAGGGTCGATTTCCCCGCGCCGGGGTTACCGCCGATCAGGATCGCGCTGCCCGGCACCACGCCGCCGCCGAGCACGCGGTCAAACTCCTTGAAGCCGGTGGAAAAGCGCGGCAGCGCTTCCAGGCTGATATCAGAAAGTTTTTGGACCTTCGACACGCCTGCATTGCCCGCATAGCCACTCAGGCGCTCATTGCGGGCCACGCTCGGCGAAGCCGCCACACCACGCACTTCGGTGATGGTGTTCCATGCATGACAGGCGCTGCATTGCCCCTGCCAGCGCGGATAATCCGCACCACATTCATTACAGACAAATGCGCGTTTTGGAGCTTTCGCCACGGTTTACCTCGTTATTTCTGATTAAGGCTGCCGGAGAGAATGCAGAACACCCCCATCAGGTCAGCGTGACGGATAGTGACTTCCGTCTTTTCATTCACTTTTGGTTTGGCATGGTAGGCAATGCCAAGGCCAGCAACTTTGATCATCGGCAGATCGTTTGCGCCATCGCCAATGCCGACGGTCTGTTCGACCGGGATCTCATACTTTTCCGCCAGGCGTGTCAGGGTGTTGGCTTTGTACTGGGCATCCACGATGTCGCCTATGACCTGGCCGGTCAGCTTGCCGTCCATGATTTCCAGCTCGTTAGCCACCACTGTGGTCAGATGCAGTTTCTCGCGCAGATAATCCGCGAAGAAGGTGAAGCCGCCGGAGGCGATTGCCACTTTCCAGCCGAGGGACTGGAGCTTCAGCACCAGCTGCGTCAGCCCCGGCATCAGCGGCAGCACGTCGCGCACCTGGCGCAGGATGTTGGCATCAGCCCCTTTCAGGGTCGCCACGCGCTGGCGCAGGCTGGCGGTGAAGTCCAGCTCGCCGCGCATCGCGCGCTCGGTGACTTCCGCCACCAGCTCGCCGCTGCCTGCCAGTTTAGCAATCTCGTCAATACATTCGATCTGGATAGCGGTGGAGTCCATGTCCATCACCAGCAGACCAGGCGTTTTCAGGTGCGGAATTTTGCCGAGAGGCGCAACGTCCAGCCCGGCGTCATGCGCCAGACGCATTGCGCGCTGCGTCAGGGAACCCGCCAGGCGGATGACCTGGTAATCTTCCACGCACCAGGCCGCGACGATGACCATCGCCGCCCCCAGCCGCGCTTGATACTGGGTCAGGCGTTGCTTATCCAGGCCGCGTCCGTACAGCAGCCAGCCGCTACGGCCAGCGTGGTAATCCAGAGGCATCACCTCATCGCCACTTAACGAGAGCGGCAATCCTGGCCATAAAGAGACATCCGTTGGCAGGTCACACCAGGTAATGTTCGGCATTAAAGCTCCTGTAAATTCGTTCGCGCCGGAAGGTTCCAGAGGGAAAATAACGCATGAGGCTACCCTGTAACCATCACTTCTGGCAACATTAAGCCCTAAATTTTCAGCAGGTGGAATATGGCTCGCGCAAAACTGAAATTCCGGCTTCATCGCGCCGTGATTGTCCTTTCCTGTCTCGCACTGTTAGTGGCGTTGATGCAGGGGGCATCGTGGTTTAGTCAGAACCATCAGCGGCAGCGCAACCCGCAGTTTGAAGAGCTGGCCCGCACGCTGGCGCGTCAGGTGACGCTTAACGTTGCGCCCCTGATGCGCACCGAGACGCCGGACGATAAGCGGATAGGCCAGGTCTTACGTCAGCTCACGGAAAACAGCCGCATTCTGGATGCGGGCGTGTACGATGAAAAAGGTGACCTGATTGCCCGCGCCGGTGAGCACGTCGACGTGCGCGACAGGCTGGCGCTGGACGGCAAAAAAGCCGGTGGCTACTTCAACCAGCAGATCGTCGAACCTGTTCAGGGCAAAAACGGCCCGCTGGGCTATCTGCGCCTGACGCTGGATACTCACACCCTGCCGACCGAAGCCAAGCAGGTGGATAACACCACCAATATTCTGCGCCTGATGCTGTTGCTCTCGCTGGCGATTGGCGTCGTGCTGGCGCGCACGTTGCTGCAGGGCAAGCGCACCCGCTGGCAGCAGTCGCCGTTCCTGCTGACCGCCAGCAGGTCGGTTCCCGAAGACGAAGAGAGCGAGAAGAAGGAATAGTGATAAAGTAGGCGAACGATTCGGAAAAGGAACTCTGCCATGACGACGTTACGCCTGCTTATCTCTGACTCCTACGATCCCTGGTTTAATCTCGCGGTGGAAGAGTGCATCTTCCGCCAGATGCCCGCCACCCAGCGCGTGCTGTTTCTCTGGCGCAACGCCGATACGGTGGTCATTGGCCGCGCGCAAAACCCGTGGAAAGAGTGCAATACGCGGCGTATGGAAGAGGACAACGTCCGTCTGGCGCGCCGCAGCAGCGGCGGCGGCGCGGTGTTTCACGATCTGGGCAATACCTGCTTTACCTTTATGGCGGGCAAACCTGAATACGACAAAACCATCTCCACCTCGATTGTGCTCAACGCGCTGAATTCGCTCGGCGTAACGGCGGAGGCGTCCGGACGGAACGACCTGGTGGTGAAAACCCCCGAGGGCGACCGAAAGGTCTCCGGCTCCGCCTACCGCGAAACCATGGATCGCGGGTTCCACCACGGCACCCTGCTGCTGAACGCCGATCTCAGCCGTCTCGCTAACTACCTGAACCCGGACAAGAAAAAGCTGCAGGCCAAAGGGATCACCTCCGTGCGTGGACGCGTGGCGAATCTGGTGGAGCTGCTGCCGGGGATTACGCACGAGCAGATTTGCGAGGCGATCCGTGTAGCGTTCTTTGAACATTACGGCGAGCGCGTGGATGCGGAAGTGATTTCGCCGGATAAGACCCCGGATCTGCCCAACTTCGCCGAAACCTTTGCCCGCCAGAGCAGCTGGGAGTGGAACTTCGGCCAGGCACCGGCGTTTTCTCACCTGCTGGACGAACGTTTTACCTGGGGCGGCGTGGAGCTGCATTTTGACGTCGAGAAAGGCCATATCACCCGCACGCAGGTGTTTACGGACAGCCTGAATCCGGCACCGTTAGAGGCGCTGGCGGCTCGCTTGCAGGGCTGTTTGTATCGGGCGGATATGCTGCAGCAGGAGTGCGACGCGTTAATTGGCGATTTTCCCGGGCAGGAAAAAGAATTACGGGAATTATCGGCGTGGATTGCGCAGGCAGTGAAGTAATTATATTTGCAGGCGGTAATAGTCTACCGCCTTTTTTCATTTCGCCGCTCAAAATGTAAATACATTCATAAATGTATTTACAGCCTTTAATAAAACTCAAAACAAAGATTAGAAATTCTCATTGCGGAAATAACAACAACCCTTAATAGAATTCGTGCACTTGCAGACACGCAAGTTAATGACTTCTCGATAATTTATACAATTTATCTATTATTGGTTAAGGAATAACAATGAAAAAAATTCTTCTCGCAACGCTAATTGCCATGGCCTCGTCGGCAGCCCTGGCAGACTCCAGCGTGGTAATGAAAGTTCAGGGCAAAATGAACAACCCCTCATGTACGCCGCAGTTAAGCAACGGCGGATCAATTGATTTCGGAACGATTGCTCTCGACCAGCTGTCTCCTACCCAGACCAACCAGATGGGCCACAAAGACATGTCTCTGACCATTAACTGCCCGTCAGCGACAAAAGTAGCGTGGAGTATTGCGGATAATAAAGAAGACTCTAATGCGGCTAACGACCTGAGCTCTAGCGAGTTTTACATTCGCGATGCCAAAGACAACGGCGGTGATGTGTTTGGTGCAGGGACAACGTACGGCGTGGGCACCACGGCGGCAGGCGATAAAATCGGAGCGTATGCCATCAGCACCCGCATCAACGACATCACCGCCAACGGTATGCCGGTTCAGGCTATTTATGCACCGGCCTACACCAACAGCAACGGCGAATATATGTGGCGTAACCTGAGTTCAGGCGTGATTGCTAACGGTAACGCCGAAATTCAGACCGTCACCAAACCGGGTTATAACTCCCCGCTGGCCATCACCAACGTGGTCTTCCCATTCAAAGTTTCGCTGGCAATCGTCAATACCGACCGTCTGACCACTACCGACGAAGCACAGCTGAGCGGTGAAACAACTATCACTCTGGTTTATCTCTAAGAGTAACAAGCATTGTATTTAACGGCGGATCTTTCCGCCGTTTCTTTATTATTACATGTAGCCAGAAGCGTTAATACAAACATGAATTAATCTCAAAATCGGTGTAAGAAAAACTAATTATTTAATTACATCAATCATTACTAGAATCGGCAGCGCTTGTAAATCTGATACTTATCAATCAGCAAGCTGTAATTAGATTAAAAAAATCTCCGTTTTTCGTTCTTTATATGGTTAAGGAAAAACAATGAAAAAGCTTCTTCTTGCTACCGTTTTATCCATGGCGGTGACCGCCGTGTATGCTGAACCAACCGCGATGCTGAAAGTTCAGGGTACGCTGACCAGCGCTGGCTGCGTGCCGGAAATCACCAATGGCGGACTGGCAGATTTCGGTGAAGTGGGTCTGGATTCTCTCTCTTCCAGCGTGGCGTACCAGGCGGGTCATAAAGATGTCACTCTGACTATTAAATGCCAGTCCGCTACACGTGTTGGCTGGACCATCAAAGACGACCGCGCGGATTCCAACGCAGGTGCCAATAAGTCTTCAAGCGAGTTCCATGTGGACAACGGCACTGCCAGCGGCTCACAGGCATATGGTTCATATCAGCTTAACGGTGTAGGTAAAACCAGCGCGGGTGAAAACATCGGTGGTTATTCCGTCTCAACTTATATGAATGCGGTTACCGCTGACGGTGCAACTGCTCAGCCTATCGCAGCATCCATGTACACTGGCGGCACCATCAGCAGCAGAAGTTGGGTAAACCTATGGACTAGCGGCATCATCATGAATGATGGAACCGACGTGATGACCGTGTCTAAAACCGGTGAACGTGCTCCACTGGCATTCACCACTGCGGCATTCCCGCTGAAAATCGCGCTGGCGATTGCGCCAAGCCAAAACCTGACGCTGACTGACAAGACCGACCTCGACGGCCAGTCCACCATTACGCTGGTGTATCTGTAATTCAGACGCCCCATCCGAAACTCTCCATGGAAATGGAGAGTTTTAATTCATTTTCATAACGCATATAAAATCATGACCAGAATAATGAAAAACCCCTTTCTCTTTTCCATTCTTGCGCTCGCCGTCCCAACCACACTGTTCGCTGCTGGCATGGTGCCTGAAACCACCCTGCTGATGATTGATGAAGCAAACCACGGCGGCGTAATGAGCGTGAAAAATACCGACGCCACTCCGGCGCTGCTCTACACCTCCATCAATGATATTGAAGGAGACAACGGGGTGAAGCTCAACGTGACGCAGCCTGTTGTACGACTTGAACCGGGTCAGGAACAGCAGGTCCGTTTTATTCTTGAAACCACAGAACCCCTTACCGTTGAGCACTATAAGCGCGTGGTATTTGAGGGTATTCCTCCCAGGAGCAAAGATAAAAACGTCAAAGTTGGTATTAACCTCCGTCAGGACCTGCCGGTACTGATCCATCCGAAAAACCTGCCGGTTGTCACAGATGCCTGGAAACTGCTGACCTGGAAAGTAGAAGGGAAAGAGGTGCAGGTGCGTAATACTTCGGCCTACGTGGTGCGCTTCTCTACCGCCATTACGCTGCTGCCGTCGCAAACCGCGGGGCTGGTCAACAAGACCTTTATCCTGCCGGGCGAAACGATGAAAGTGCAAACGGACAAGCCGATTGCAGGTACCGATAACGCCGTGAAGTTCAGCCCTGCAAGCCGCTATGGGATTGAGGTGGACGACTACACCGCCCCTCTCACCCGCTGATACGTCAGGGATGCAGCAGTGATGGAGCACTCTTTGCGCAACAGGATGCGCCAAACGGTAGTCGTAGCAGCATTACTGCCGTCTTCGGCGCTCTATGCGTCCGATTTAGATTTCAATACCGATATTCTGGCGACGCGCGGTATCAGTACCAACCTCGCCCACTATTTTTCTGAGGCTCAGCGCTATCTGCCGGGAAAACATGCCGTGCGGGTCAGCATCAACGGTATTGAAAAAGGCAGTCTGGCCGTTCGGATTGGCGACGAGGGGCAGCTTTGCGTAGATAATGATTTCACCAGCGCAGCGGGTCTTTTACCGTTGAACGTCAGCGAAAAAGAAAAGTGCCACGATCTGCGTACGGACTACCCCACCGCCACGGTCACCTTATTACCAAATACCGAGTCGCTGGAAATTTTTGTCCCGGCGGAAGCGATGGATACCGGATTCTATGCCGCCAAATACTACGCCCACGGCGGTACCGCGGGCTTAATTAACTACAGCGTTTTCAGCAACTACAACGAATACGGTAGCGGCGCAAACAGTACCTTTTCACAGGGAAATATTGGCACCGGCATCAACCTTGCGAACTGGACGCTGCGCAGCAATTACATCCTCACGGATGATAACGGCACCCGCACTGCCGAGAATCTCTATACCTACGCAGAGCACGTTTTTGAAGAGCGGAAGATGCGCGTTCAGGTAGGGCAAATTAACGCCAGTTCAGCACTCTTTAGCGGCGCACAAATCACCGGGGCGCAGCTTATGCCGGAGACGAGCCTTCAACCTAATTTTCAGGTTACTCAGGTTTCGGGCATTGCCCGTACGCATCAGGCCCGCGTTGAGGTGCGCCAGTCGGGCCAGGTGATCTACTCGTCGCTGGTCAACGCGGGGCCGTTTACCCTCTCGGACGTACCCATTGTGCGCGGTAACGTTGACCTGAACGTCAGCGTCGTTGAAACCGATGGGACGACAACGCAATTTACCGTGCCCTCCTCCTCGCTTAACGTCACCGGCAGCAACCGCGCCGAGGGGTTAAGCCTGTCCTTTGGGCAGGTTCGCGACAGCGGTGATGAAAATAGCTCGCCGTGGGTGTTCAATATTTCCGACGGGACGAGCATAACCCCCTATCTGACGGCGCTGGCCGCAGGCGTTCTGGCTGAGAAATATCAGGCGACAGGCGCAAAGATTGACTGGACGGTAAACGAAAATTGGCTTATTTCGCCGAGCGTATTGCTGAGCCAGTCCCAA
Organism: Enterobacter nematophilus; assembly: GCF_026344075.1. Lineage (NCBI taxonomy): Bacteria > Pseudomonadati > Pseudomonadota > Gammaproteobacteria > Enterobacterales > Enterobacteriaceae > Enterobacter > Enterobacter nematophilus. Next base: position 248,409 of record NZ_JAPKNE010000004.1, read on the forward strand.
TTCTACGACCCGCAAAAGGGCAGTAAGGTTGAGCTCAGCAGCAACCTTCTCCTCCCCGCACAGCTTACGCTGGGGCTGAGTGCATCCCAGTTCAACGGCGGCTTTCGCGAGCTTACTGAAGCCATGGATGAAGAGGCGCAAAGCTATGAGAATTCCTGGAACGCGAGCCTGAGCTGGAATAACGAGTACATCGGTTCTTTATCGTTGCAGTACAGCGCGAATTCGGGTGACGAAAGCAGCAGCGACACCCGTTATCTGATGGCCTCGTGGAGTAAGAGCCTGGGGCGAAGCTCACTGTCCGTAAACTGGCAGCACGCCATGAACAGCAGCGATGCTGAGAACAACGCCGGCAATAATGACGATCTCTTTTATGTCAGCCTGATCGTCCCGCTGGGTGAAGATCGCGTCAGCACGTATATGCGCAGGCAGGACAAAAAACAGAACTATGGGGTTCAGGACAGCGGCGCCATCGGCTCGAACTTCAATTACAACATCTCTGCCGATCGCGATAACGACGATAAGAGCAACGCCTTCAACGGCAACATTAGTACCAACCTGCACTACACCCAGCTTGGCTTGTCTGCCGGTCTCAGCGACGGAAATCAGCATAACTACAGCGCCTCCCTGAGTGGCGGTATCGCGCTGCATCGTCATGGCGTCACCTTTGCGCCCTATCCGATCAAAGAGACCTTCGGCATTGCGCGTTTGAGCGAGCCGGAGAGCGGGATTGAGATCGCCACGCCAGACGGTACCGTCTGGACCAACTACTGGGGGCAGGCGGTGGTCCCCGGCCTGCGGGAGTGGCAAAAATCGCAGATCGTTATCAACGCCAGCTCGCTGCCGCAGGGCATGGATTTATCCAACGGCATTCAGACCGTTTCCGCGGCGTATGGCTCCTTCGCGCAGGTCGATTTCCAGGTGCTGAACACCCGTCGCGTCATGCTGCAGGTTAAACGTCCCGGCGGGAGCTGGCTCGAAAGAGGGCTGAGTATCGTGGATAAGGAGAGCAATTATATTGTCAGCGTAATGGATAACGGCAGCGTATTTATTCCCGATGCGTCAGAGACGCCCGCGCTCTATGTCGTGGACGACAATATGACCCGAATCTGCCAAATCAGCTATTCACTGAATGAAGAGAAAGACAAAGACGCCTATTACGAAAAAGCAGAAGGAACGTGCCAGTGAAAATAATCAACGTGATGCTCTGCGGTCTGGCATTACTCTTTTCCTCCGGAGCATTGAGCGAGGAATGCCAGATTGCCCTCTCCCAGCCTACGGTCTCGTTTGGGCGGTTTAAGCAGGATGATATTGCCGCCTCGCGGAAAAACTGGAACCGCATGCCCGCCAGGGAGGTCATGGTGAACGTGTTTTGCCCACGGCCCCGCGTGATGGCGCTTTTCATGCAGTCGACGTCAGGGCTCCACGGCGGCGTTCTGTTTGGTGATGAGGGCCGGCTGGCGCTTGTGGCGGACAAAATGACGGTTGATGGTCAGCGCTACGATGTTGTGAAAACCACTGACCGGGTGGGATTCACCTCAACGGATAGTCCCAAAGAAAAGGTCTTTTTGAAAAGCAACGAAGGCCTGGTAGCCCGGCAGAATGCCGCACCGGTGCGCGGCAAGCAGATGAGCGTGACGATAAAAATTACCCCTGTCCTTAATGATACTTTGCTGCGCCGGGTCTCCGATAATACGGAGCTGGAGAGCATCCTTGCATGGGAATTATTAACGGCAGACTAAAAGAATTCATTGCTGGATTAATTATCCAGGTGAATAGAAAGAAAAAATAACCATTAAAACGCGTGGTTCCGTCCATGCAGTTTAATATTCATTTTATCTATGTTAAGGATTAACCATGAAAAAAAATCTCCTGGTCGCCGCACTGGCGCTGGTCACGACCTGCGCTCATGCGGGGGATACGGCGGTGCTGAAGGTGAAAGCCTCGCTGACCAGCAACTCCTGTACCCCAGAACTCAGCAACGATGGGACGATCGATTTTGGCACCGTGCAGGTTGGCGATCTCTCTCAGACTCAGACAACGCAGCTGGGTGAAAAGGGGCTGACGTTAACCATCACCTGCCCAACGCCAACGAAAGTGGGCTGGAGCATTGCGGATAACCGCACTGACTCTAACGCCAGCACGGGCAGCAGCTCAAATCTGAAGGTGATGAACGCCACGTCAAACGGCGGCGAACTGCGGGGCAGCATGGCTACCTTTGGCCTCGGTAAAACCCATGATGGCAAAAACATCGGTGCCTATTCCATTTACACCAGCACGGGAGAGGTAACGGCCAACGGGTCCGCGGTTGAGCCCATTCGTACCGCGGTGACCGCAGGCGTGGGAATGAGTCGCTGGCAGAAAGCCAATGGTGGCACCATCGCGAATAAAAACCTGGGCCTGATGAGCGTAGCGTCCACGGGCAAAACGGAGCCAATGGCGGTGACCAGCGTCTCTTTCCCGCTGAACGTCTCGCTGGCGGTTGAAAACCTGAAGAACCTGTCACTGACGGAAGATACCGAGTTTGATGGTCAGGCGACCATTAGCGTGGTGTATCTGTAAGGGAAGAAATGCCGGGCTGCGAACTCAGCCCGGCAGACAACATTACTCTTTATCGCCCAGCAGAACGGATTCCAGCGCGATTTTGATCATGTCGTTGAAGGTGGTCTGACGCTCGGCAGCGGTGGTCTGCTCGTGGGTACGGATGTGGTCAGAAACGGTGCAGATGGTCAGCGCTTTCGCACCAAACTCAGCCGCGACGCCGTAGATACCCGCCGCTTCCATTTCCACGCCCAGAATGCCGTATTTTTCCATCACGTCGAACATCTCGCCGCCGTCCGGTGCATAGAACAGATCGGCAGAGAAGATGTTACCCACGCGCGCTTCAACGCCCAGCGCTTTTGCCGCGTCAACCGCGTCACGCACCATGCCGAAGTCAGCAATTGCCGCGAAGTCGTGGTCTTTGAAACGCATACGGTTAACTTTGGAATCGGTGCAGGCACCCATGCCGATAACGATATCGCGCAGCTTAACGTCCATACGCACCGCGCCGCATGAGCCCACGCGGATGATTTTCTTCACGCCGAAGTCGGTGATCAGCTCTTTGGTGTAGATGGAGCAGGATGGGATACCCATGCCGTGGCCCATGACGGAGATTTTGCGGCCTTTATAGGTACCGGTGAAGCCCAGCATGCCGCGAACGTTGTTCACTTCACGCACGTCTTCGAGGAAGGTTTCTGCAATGTGCTTCGCGCGCAGCGGGTCGCCCGGCATCAATACGACGTCAGCGAAATCACCCATTTCTGCGTTAATGTGAGGAGTTGCCATCTTCAGTTCCTTTTCATTTAAATTCTCCCTCTCCCTGTGGGAGAGGGTTGGGGTGAGGGCATCAGGCCGCACCCGTGTTTCTCGTGGGAGAGGGCCGAGGTGAGGGCATCAGGCCGCACCCAATCCGTTTAGAACATAGCCTTGCCATATTCCATGTCAGACGTGCCAAAGTATTTCGCAATGGTCTGGCCGATGTCCGCGAAGGTTTCACGGTGTCCCAGCGAGCCCGGCTTCACTTTCGGGCCGTACACCAGCACCGGAATGTGCTCACGGGTGTGGTCGGTACCGGTCCAGGTTGGGTCACAGCCGTGGTCGGCGGTCAGGATCAGAATGTCATCTTCACCCACCAGCTCCATCAGCTCAGGCAGACGGCGGTCGAACAGTTCCAGACCGGCCGCGTAACCCGCAACGTCGCGACGGTGGCCCCAGGAGGAGTCGAAGTCCACGAAATTGGTGAAGACGATGGTCTTGTCGCCCGCTTCTTTCATCTCTTTGATGGTTGCATCGAACAGCGCATCCAGACCGGTGGCTTTCACTTTTTTAGTGATGCCGCAGTTGGCGTAGATATCCGCGATTTTGCCCACGGAAACCACGTGGCCGCCCTTCTCGTCGACCAGCTTCTGCAGCACGGTTGGCGCCGGTGGCTCAACGGCCAGGTCGTGACGGTTACCGGTACGCTGGAAGTTACCCGCTTTGTCGCCGATAAACGGACGCGCGATCACGCGGCCAATGTTATAGCCGCCTTCGGTCAGCTCTTCACGGGCGATTTCGCACAGCTCGTAGAGTTTATCCAGACCAAACGTCTCTTCGTGGCACGCAATCTGGAACACGGAGTCAGCGGAGGTGTAGAAAATCGGCTTGCCGGTTTTCATGTGCTCTTCGCCGAGCTGATCCAGAATCACGGTCCCGGAAGAGTGGCAGTTACCGAGGTAGCCCGGCAGATTGGCACGCTTCACCAGCTTATCAAGCAGCTCCTGCGGGAAGCTGTTCTCGTGATCGGAGAAGTAACCCCAGTCGAACAGCACCGGCACGCCGGCAATTTCCCAGTGGCCAGACGGCGTATCTTTACCGGAAGAGAGCTCGTGCGCCCAGGCATAGGCGCCTACCACTTCCGCGTTGCCGTCCATACCGGCTGCGATTTTACCGGTAGAACCTTCATGCGCTTTCACCAGACCGAGGCGGGTCAGGTTTGGCAGAGTCAGAGGGCCTTTACGACCGTTGTCCGCTTCGCCTTTGGCACAGGCTTCCGCGATGTGACCCATGGTATCGGAACCCACGTCACCAAAACGTTCTGCATCTTCGGTTGCGCCGATGCCGAATGAGTCCAGCACCATAATAAATGCACGTTTCATAATTGTTCTCCGTACTTAGTGCTTCATAAAAATGCGATCAGATCAGTATACCGCTATTCGGTGATACGGCGATAGACCGTTGGAGTGCTTTCCGGCGCTTTATCATCAAGCGTAATGGCTGCTTTCACCGCTTTCGCCGCGTCCTGCCAGCTGGCTTCATCTTTGGCGTGGATCACCGCCAGCGGACGTTGTCCGTCCACGCTGTCGCCCAGACGGGCCATATCGGTAAAGCCGACGCTGTAATCAATGGTGTCCGATGCCTGACGACGACCGCCGCCCATAGACACGACAGCCATGCCGAGCGCGCGGGTGTCCATGGCGGAGACAAAGCCTTCGCTATCCGCATAGACCGCTTTGCTGAGCATCGCGGTTGGCAGGTACTTCGCGTAATTTTCGACGAAATCGGTCGGGCCTTTCTGAGCCGCTACCATGCGGCCAAAGATCTCCGCCGCTTTGCCGTTGTCCAGCACCGCCTGCAGCTTCGCTCGGGCTTCCGCATCGTCTTTGGCCAGCTTGCCGGAGATGAGCATCTCCACGCACAGCGCCATGGTGACGTCGAACAGACGCGGGTTGCGGTATTCGCCCGTGAGGAACTGAACGGCTTCGCGGACTTCGACCGCGTTACCGGCGCTGGAGGCCAGCACCTGGTTCATGTCGGTCAGCAGCGCGGTGGTGCGCACGCCCGCGCCGTTGGAGACGCCAACGATCGCTTCGGCAAGCTGAGCAGAGAGTTCATAGGTCGGCATAAACGCGCCGCTGCCTACCTTCACATCCATCACCAGCGCGTCCAGCCCTTCTGCCAGCTTTTTAGCGAGGATCGAGGCGGTGATCAGTGGGATAGAATCGACGGTTGCGGTGATATCGCGCGTCGCGTAAAAACGCTTGTCGGCCGGCGCAAGAGAGCTGGTCTGGCCGATAATCGCCACGCCAACGTCTTTAATAATGTCACGGAAGCGGTTGTCATCCGGGAAGATATCGAAGCCCGGAATGGCTTCCAGTTTGTCGAGCGTACCGCCGGTGTGCCCCAGTCCGCGCCCGGAGATCATTGGAATGTAGCCGCCGCAGGCTGCCACCATTGGGCCAAGCATCAGGGAGGTCACGTCGCCCACGCCGCCGGTGGAGTGTTTGTCAACGATCGGGCCGTTGAGGTTGAGGCTTTTCCAGTCCAGAACGGTTCCTGAATCTCGCATCGCCATGGTCAGCGACACGCGCTCGGGCATCGACATATCGTGGAAGAAAATGGTCATCGCCAGAGCCGCAATCTGCCCTTCAGAGATGGTGTTATCACGAATACCATTGATAAAGAAGCGAATTTCTTCGTCGCTTAATGCATGACCATCACGTTTTTTACGAATAATTTCTTGTGCAAGAAACACGGTAACCTCCATGCGGAATCGGGGGAGTTGTGGCGGGTGGCGCTACGCTTACCCGCCCTGCGATCCTGTAGGCCGAATAAGCGAAGCGTCATCCGGCATTGTCTGGCCATCAGTAGCTGCTTGCGCTCTTACCGTCGCCGTGACCCAGCGCCTTCAGCAGGCTTGCCAGCAGGCTGGACGCACCGAAGCGGTAGTGGCGGGAGTCCGCCCACTCTGCGCCAAACAGCTCGTCGGCAATCGCCAGGAACTGCTGCGCGTCTTCCGCGGTACGCACGCCGCCCGCAGGCTTGAAGCCAACGGTTTTGGACACGCCCATATCGCGGATAACTTCCATCATGATGCGCGCGCTTTCCGGGGTCGCATTGACCGGCACTTTACCGGTAGAGGTTTTGATGAAATCCGCACCGGCTTTGATGGAGATTTCAGACGCCTTACGAATCAGCGCCTCTTCTTTCAGCTCGCCGGTTTCGATGATCACTTTAAGCCAAACGTTTGCCGCCGCACACGCGTCTTTACAGGCTTTCACCAGGTCAAAACCGACCTGCTCGTTGCCGGCGATCAGCGCGCGGTAAGGGAACACCACGTCAACTTCGTCTGCACCGTAGGCAATGGCCGCGCGGGTTTCAGCCAGCGCGATCTCGATATCGTCGTTGCCGTGCGGGAAGTTAGTGACGGTTGCAATGCGCACGTCCGGGGTGCCCTGCTCTTTCAGAGTCTTGCGGGCAATCGGGATAAAGCGCGGGTAGATGCAGACAGCGGCGGTGTTGCCCACTGGCGTTTTCGCCTGATGGCACAGGGCGATGACTTTTTCATTGGTGTCGTCATCGTTCAGGGTGGTCAGGTCCATCAGCTTCAACGCGCGCAGGCTGCTTGCAGTTAAATCGGTCATAACATTCTCCAACGGCAGTGCCGTATCAATTTTAACTTGCGGGTCTGTGAGTATTCTAACATTCACCCGCATCCACACTTCGACATTCATCACAGTTAATGAAAACTGCGTACAAATTTGCATTACTGTAATGAGATCTTCTTCAAACTTTAGCGTGCAAATTGCTGGCTAAAGCAGCGATACCCCTTGTTGGATCAAAAGCGCCGGCAGGCTGGCTTTCTACAATTCGTTCATCATCCGCAGAACATTCAAGGAAGTGAACATGCCCGACGCCCTGCAACAACGTTGCCAGCATATTGTGACAAGCCCGGTGTTAACCCCGGAGCAAAAACGTCATTTTCTGGCGCTGGAGGCGGAAAACAATCTGCCCTATCCCGCTCTGCCAGAGTCGGCACGCGCCGCGCTGGACGAGGGGTTTATCTGCGACATGTTCGAAGGCCATGCACCCTACAAACCGCGCTACGTGCTGCCGGATTATGAAAAATTCCTGGCTAACGGTTCGGAATGGCTGGAGCTGGAAGGCGCGAAAGATCTTGATAACGCCCTCTCGCTGTTAACCATTCTCTACCACCATGTTCCTTCAGTGACATCAATGCCGGTCTATCTCGGCCAGCTCGACGCGATTCTGAACCCGTATGTTAGAATTCTAACACAGGAAGAGATCGATAGCCGAATAAAACGTTTCTGGCGCTATCTCGACAGAACGCTGCCCGATGCGTTTATGCACGCCAACATCGGGCCCGCCGACGGCCCTGTCACCCGTGCCATTCTGCGTGCAGATGCCGAACTGAAGCAGGTTGCGCCCAATCTGACCTTTATCTACGATCCTGAGATCACCCCGGACGATCTGCTGCTTGAGGTGGCAAAAAATATTTGTGAATGCAGCAAGCCGCATATTTCAAACGGTCCGGTGAATGATAAAATTTTCACAAAAGGCCGTTTTGGGGTGGTGAGCTGTTACAACTCTCTGCCGCTGGCGGGCGGTGGCAGCACCCTGGTGCGCCTTAACCTCAAGGCAATCGCCGAACACAGCACATCCATTGACGATTTCTTTACCCGCACGCTTCCGCACTACTGCCAGCAGCAAATCGCCATCATCGATGCCCGCTGTGAGTTCCTGTATGAGCAATCCGGCTTCTTTGAGAATAGCTTCCTGGTGAAAGAGGGGCTGATTGATGCCGATCGGTTTGTGCCCATGTTTGGCATGTACGGTCTTGCCGAAGCGGTGAACATACTGTGTGAGAAAGCAGGCATCGCGGGGCGTTACGGTAAATACGAGCAGGCCAACGCGCTGGGCTATCGCATCAGCGAACAGCTTGCGGCGTTTGTTGAAAATACGCCGGTGAAGCACGGCTGGAAGCATCGCGCGATGCTGCACGCCCAGTCAGGCATCAGCTCCGATTCGGGCACCACGCCGGGCGCTCGCCTTCCCTACGGCGACGAGCCGGATCCCATCAGTCATCTGCTGGCCGTAGCGCCGCACCATAAACACTATCACTCCGGGATCAGCGATATTTTAACGCTGGATGAGACGGTAAAACGCAATCCGCAGGCGGTGGTTCAGCTTTGCCTGGGCGCGTTCAGGGCCGGTATGCGTGAATTCACCGCGAATGTGGCAGGTAACGATCTGGTGCGCGTGACCGGGTATATGGTTCGCTTGTCGGATCTGGAGAAATACCGGGAAGCGGGTTCGAGAACGAACACCACGTGGCTGGGGGAAGAGGCCGCGCGCAATACCCGTATTCTGGAACGTCAGCCGCGCGTGATAAGCCATGAACAGCAGATGCGCTTTAGTTAGTCAGGTCATCCCTTTTTCCTGCGTAGACGGGCCGGGCAGCCGCCTGGCGCTGTTTCTTCAGGGCTGCAACCTGCGCTGCAAAACCTGCCACAACCCGTGGACCATCGGGCGCTGCAACGACTGCGGGGACTGCGTCCCCCGCTGCCCGCACGACGCGCTGACCATTCAGGCCGGGCGCGTCTGGTGGCAGGAGAGTCACTGCCGGCAGTGCGACACCTGCCTGCGCCTGTGCCAGCAGCAGGCCACGCCCATGGCGCACCGACTGAGCGTCGACGAGATCCTCGTTCAGGTCCGTAAATCCGCGCCCTTTATCGAAGGGATCACCGTGAGCGGCGGCGAGGCCACCACGCAGCTGCCGTTTTTGATCGCCCTGTTCACCGCGATTAAAGCCGATCCCTCCTTGCGTCACCTCACCTGCCTGGTAGACAGCAACGGTCTGCTAAGCGCAACCGGCTGGCAAAAACTGCTGCCGGTGCTGGATGGCGCAATGCTGGATCTCAAAGCGTGGGGGAATGAACATCACCGCTTTCTGACCGGACGCGATAACCCGCAGATTAAGGAGAGCATTCGCTGGCTGGCAGACCGTCACCGTTTGACGGAGCTCCGCCTGTTGGTCATCCCGGAACAGTGTGATTATCTGGAACATATCAAACCGTTGATCGCGTTCATCCACGGGCTGGGGAATGCGTTTCATGCGCACGGGGTTTACGGCGAGGCGGCGTCATGGCGCAGCGCCACGCCGGAGGATATTGAGCCGCTGGCGCGGGCGCTGGAAAAACAGAAGATAACGGTGATTCGTCCGGCGCTTTATCTATAGCGTGATGCCAAAAACCGAACGGGTATTTTCGAGCAGCGCGCCGGCAATGACCTCTTCAGGTTCCTGACGCAGTTCGCACAGTACGTCAAACACCCGTACCGCCTGTTCCGGGCGATTCGGCTGCCCCTGAAAACCATTCAGCGGCATATCCGGCGCATCGGTTTCCAGCAGGAGCGCCGACAGCGGCAGCTGCGCCATCACGTCACGGGTTTTACTGGCGCGTGGATAGGTGATGGTACCACCGACGCCAATTTTATAGCCCAGCTCAATAAAACGCTGCGCCTGCTGCAGGCTGCCGGAAAAACCGTGCACTACGCCTCTTCGCGGCAGGTCGATGCGCTTCAGGTGCATCGCCAGTTTGTCGTGGGTGCGTCGGGAGTGGAGGATCACCGGCAGATCGTGGCGCTTTGCCAGCCGAAGCTGTGCGTCGAGGATCGTCTGCTGGCGTTCAAACTGCGGATCTTCGCGATAGAGATCGAGGCCGATCTCGCCGATGGCGACAAGTTTCTCTCCCGCACTTTGCAGCGCCCGATCCAGCTCTTCAAGATGCTCATCACGATGGCGCTCAATGACAATCGGATGCAGGCCGAGCGCGGCATAAAGCGCGGGGTATCGCGTGGAAAGATCCAGCACGCGGGAAAAATAGGCCGCCTCAACCGACGGCACAATGATGGACTGCACGCCGGCTTCAGCAGCTTTCGCAATGCTTTGCGCTTCATCCCCCGTAAACGGCGGAAAATCAAAGTGGCAATGGGTATCAACAAAGCGGTGCGTCACGCCAGATCCTCGTTATCCAGTAAAGCGTCATTCGCCTGTGGGATATCCACCAGCGGCATGGTCAGGGCGTCGTTGGCGACAATCGCAGGTGGCGTAATAATGCGTTTATGCCGATACAGAGGCGGTTGCTCCGCCAGCATTTTGCCGACCGTCGCCAGGAAGTAACGCCCGCACAGCCGACCCGTTTTGTAATCCATGCGCAGCGCAGGGACGCGGCTGCCCAGCGCCATGCTGACCAGCGGCTTAGGCGGGTAGATCTCGAAAATACGCAGCTTACCCGGCGGTTTCTCAATGAAACGCTGCATCGCGCCGTAGGTGGTTTCATGCTGCTTCGCGATGTTCACCAGCGGCTGCAGGCTGCTGTCGCCCAGCCAGCGCTCCATCCGCTTAAACCACTGGGGGGTGTAATACATTTGCGACGGAACGGTACGGATCACCACGATGGTTTTCGCCCCGCGAAGCGCGGCTTCCTGCACCGGCACCGCGTCGCTGATGCCGCCGTCCAGATAGCTGATGCCATCCAGCAGCGCGCCGGTACGATAAAAACCGGGAATGGCGCTGGAGGCGCGGATGATGTCCAGCCAGTTCTCCTTCTGCGGTGAGAAATAGCCCGGCGAATAGTCATCGCCCCGGCTGGCGCACATCCAGAATTCTTTGCCGCTATCAAACAGGCGGGCGGCAGTATCCATGGCCAGCGGCATCTGGCTGGAGGTCGACTCCAGCAGCCAGTCGAGATCGATCAGGTTGCCGCCGCGCACGAAGCGCACCGGGTTAAAAAATTCTTTCGCCGTGGTGTAGCGCATGATCACTTTTCGCGCGTAGCCGGGCTGGTTACAGACGTAGGCAGAGAGATTCTGCGCCCCGGCGGACGTGCCGAAGTAGAGGTCAAACGGGTTGAACTGCGCGCGCATAAATTCATCCAGCACGCCGGCGGTGAAAATGCCGCGCTGCCCACCCCCCTCGCAGACCAGTGCGAGTTGACCCGCGCGAAACGGTTTTAACGTCAGCGGCGCAATATTGCCGAGCGTAACGGGAATTCGTTGCCCCACCTCTGCTTTCCTGTTTTGATTATTTTATCACTCCACAGTAACGCACCCGACCTGTAACGCAAATAAGAAAAAGCCAGTCGCAGTGACTGGCTTTATTTTGTTGAAGGAATATTGCGTTTGCTACGGACGTCTACGACCCGTAAACAGGCTGACCAGGAACAGAATAATACCGACGACGAAGACAATTTTAGCTGCCCATGCCGCTGTACCTGCCAGTCCACCAAAGCCCAATGCGGCGGCAATTAACGCGATAACCAGAAATATAATGCCCCAACGAAACATAAGCTTCTCCTTTACCATAGTTAATGTCGGCCGCTAAACGTGAGCGCTCAGGTCACTCACCGGCGTTTTTCCAGAGTCGTTCTTATTTCGCCCGCAGGATTTAGCCTGTCGGGCGAATGGTCCAGAATTACTTCGTTTTCAGATCGTTTTTAACGCTTTTCACACCATCAATGGCTTTCGCAATTGACTCGGCACGTTCACTTTGCGCCTGTGAATCAACCGTACCGGAAAGCTGAACCACGCCATCGGTGGTTTCCACTTTCACCTTACGAGACGGCACGATGTCATCTGCTAAAAGTTTAGCTTTGATTTCGCTGGTAGTAGCGGCATCACCGGCATAACCTTTCACCGACGCGTTTTTACCGTCGCGAACGTGGAGTTTATCGCTCACGGATGCGACACCCTCGACACCCTTCGCCACCTTCACGGCCTGTTCGGCCTGGGCCTGGCTTTCAACGAAGCCACTCAGGGTAACGACCTTTTTGTCGGTCTTAACGGAAATATCGGTGCTCTTGATGGCTTCATCATCCACCAGTGCGGCTTTCACTTTTGCTGTGATAGAGCTGTCGTCCATGAAATTACCGACTTTATTCATAGAGCTATCGATTTTTTGCCCTGCGGTATCGGCCGTGGACTGTGCTTTATCCATGGTGCTGCTTTCCGCCAGGGCGGAACCGCTAACCAGAACGCTACCCAGTGTTACAGCCAGCAGAGTTTTAGAAATCTTCAGTCTTGTCATATTCATCGATGTATTCCTGTGTTTTACCCGTTATTCGGGCTAAATACTTCCTTAGTAGTTTTATATATCGCGAATAAACACACGGGTGAAATGGAGAACCAATCGACATGCATTGAACAGTTAATTCATCCACGCCCGGTGCTAAACACTGAGTTAAATATAGATCACTCTCACAATGCCGCTTTCAGAATTGAGTAAAAAACGCGCGAATAGCGTGAATTTGCGGTGAATTAAGAACATTCCGCAAGGGACTAATAAGACAGGAATAAAAAAAGAGCACGGCGATTGCCGTGCTCTGAGAGGGGATTAGTGTTCGCGCGTTTTGCGGAACTGAACGTCTGGATAACGTTCCTGCGTCAGGTTCAGGTTGACCATCGTTGGCGCGATATAGGTCAGGTTGTCGCCGCCATCCAGCGCCAGCTGAATTTCGTTCTTACGCTTAAATTCTTCGAATTTCTTCACGTCAGAACACTCAACCCAGCGCGCGGTCGCCACGTTGACCGATTCGTAAATCGCTTCCACGTTGTACTCGCTCTTCAGGCGCGCAACCACCACGTCGAACTGCAGCACGCCCACCGCGCCGACGATCAGATCGTTGTTGGCGATTGGACGGAACACCTGCACGGCGCCCTCTTCGGAGAGCTGGACCAGGCCTTTCAGCAGCTGTTTCTGCTTAAGCGGATCGCGCAGGCGAATGCGACGGAACAGCTCCGGTGCGAAGTTCGGAATACCCGTGAACTTCATCATCTCGCCCTGGGTGAAGGTATCGCCAATCTGGATCGTACCGTGGTTGTGCAGGCCGATGATGTCGCCCGGATACGCTTCCTCAACGTGCGAGCGATCGCCCGCCATAAAGGTCAGCGCGTCGGAGATCACCACGTCTTTGCCGATACGCACCTGGCGCAGCTTCATGCCCTTCTCATACTTACCGGACACCACGCGCATGAAGGCCACGCGGTCGCGGTGTTTCGGGTCCATGTTGGCCTGAATTTTAAAGACGAAGCCGGTGAACTTCTCTTCTTTTGCTTCCACTTCGCGGGTGTCGGTTTTGCGCGGCATCGGCTGCGGAGCCCACTCCACCAGACCGTCCAGCATGTGGTCTACGCCGAAGTTACCCAGCGCGGTACCGAAGAAGACCGGAGTAATTTCGCCGCTCAGGAACAGCTCTTTGTCGAACTCGTGAGACGCCCCCTTCACCAGCTCCAGCTCGTCGCGCAGCTGCGCGGCCAGCTCTTCGCCAACTGCGGCGTCCAGATCCGGGTTGTCCAGACCTTTGACAATGCGCACTTCCTGAATGGTGTGGCCTTTACCGGTCTGGTACAGATAGGTTTCGTCTTTATAGAGGTGGTAAACGCCTTTGAACAGCTTACCGCAGCCAATTGGCCAGGTGATTGGCGCACAGGCGATCTTCAGCTCGTTTTCCACTTCATCCATCAGCTCCATCGGGTCACGGATGTCACGGTCGAGTTTGTTCATAAAGGTGAGGATCGGCGTATCGCGCAGGCGGGTAACTTCCATCAGCTTGCGGGTACGATCTTCTACACCTTTCGCGGCGTCGATCACCATCAGACAGCAGTCCACCGCCGTCAGGGTACGGTAGGTATCTTCGGAGAAATCTTCGTGGCCCGGGGTGTCCAGCAGGTTCACCAGGCAGTCGTGATACGGGAACTGCATCACGGAAGTGGTAATCGAAATACCACGCTGCTTTTCCATCTCCATCCAGTCAGATTTTGCATGCTGGCTGGAGCCACGGCCTTTCACGGTACCCGCAGTCTGGATCGCCTGTCCGAACAGCAACACCTTCTCGGTGATGGTCGTTTTACCGGCATCCGGGTGCGAGATAATGGCAAAAGTACGGCGCTTGGCCACCTCTTGCAGATAAGGAGACAACGTCATAATTAAATCTTCTTTTATAAGCGCGGCAGCACGCCACGCATCATGGAATACAAAATTGCGGCTATTTTACCCATCAACGGGGGGCAGGCAATCATTGTTTACACAGGAGTTGCTCCAGTTCGGTCAATGACGTGACGGTCCAGGTTGGCTCGATGCCTTCAGGCTTCACGCGGCCATGCGCATTCAGCCAGACGGTCGACAAACCAGACTTCATACCGCCAAGAATATCAGACTCTGCGGTATCACCCACCATCAGCACGCGATCGCGGTCGGGATTACCGGCCTGCGCCAGCGCATAATCGAAGATTCGCGGATCCGGTTTCGGCACCCCAACCTCTTCGGAGATCACCAGCGCGTCGAAATGATCGCGCAGGCCAGTGCGCTCCAGGCGGATTTGCTGTAGCGCGGTGAAGCCGTTAGTGATGATTCCCAGTTTCACTTTCCCTTTCAACGCATTCAACAGAGAAACCGCACCCGGCAGCGGCGCGCAAATATCCGCCATCGCATTGAGAAAAGCCTCGTTCAGCAAGCCTGGGCTCACGTTTAAGCGCTCCGCCCAGACGTCAAATCGCTGGTGCTGAAGCTGTAACGCAGTGATGGCACCGTTCTGGTAATCCACCCACAGCGGCTTATTCACCGCCTGATAGTCCTGAAAATCTTCAGCGGTGAAGGTCACGCTATAGTCGAGAAACATCCGCTGTAGGCCGCCGAACGAGTCAAACGTAAACAGCGTTTCGTCGGCATCAAAGAAAATCCAGTCCCATTTCATCGTTACAACCTTATATTCGTTATCCAATCGGCAGAGCCATGATAATGGCGTCTTCACGTCCCTCTGCGGTGGGGTAGTAGTTACGGCGGACTGTCGCCTCGTTAAAGCCTAAGCTTTCATAGAGCGCGATGGCGGCGACATTCGACGCGCGCACCTCCAGCCACAGGGTGAAAACGTCACGGGTTTCGAGCTCACGAATGAGATGCTCAAGCAGTTCTCTGCCCAGCCCACGGCGCTGAAACGCCGGGTCGACGGCGATGTTAAACAGCGTCGCCTCGTCAAGAACCACCTGCGTGATGGCAAACGCGGCCATGGTGCCGTCAACGTCCAGACGGTAGTTCAGATAGCGCTCGCCCTGATTGCTGGCAAACGTTTTTTCGCTCCACGGAAAGGCGTGGGCGCGTGTTTCAATCGCGAACGCTGCGGTCAGGTCAGGCGTCGTGAGGGAAGAAATCGTGTTCATATTCGCAGATTTGTTGCCATAGCGTGCTGCGCGCCTTCGGATTGGCTTTCAGCTCGTCCAGCGCTGGCGAGCTGATTTGACTCCCCTGAAGAGAGAGGTCGTTTGTCTCTCCGATGCGCCAGCTGTTACAACGGCTATCAGGAGGAAGCATCGCGACACGCTCTGGCGTCAGCTGTAAGACCTGGTCGGGCGTCAGCTTCAGGCTGCGAAGGACATCACCGATCAGGGGTTCATTCAGGGCAGGCAGTTCTTCCGCCACCATCACCAGCCGAACGTGGGCAGGGATGGAGATGGCGATTTCGCCCTGCAACGCCGTCGGGCGACGCAAAGCCCACTGGGTAATGCCCAGCTGCTGCAACTGCCAGTCTCGTCGGGATGTCATAGGGATAACTCCTGTCTCTCAGGCGCGCAAATATAGCAAATGTGTCGAAACTGCGCCATCTACCTACTATAATCCCCGCCTGAGTTTATTGAGGAACAATTCATGTCTGCATTTACCCCGGCAAGTGAAGTCTTGCTGCGTCACAGTGATGATTTCGAAGAAAGCCGTATTCTGTTTGCCGGAGATATGCAGGATGACCTGCCCGCGCGTTTCGACTGTGCTGAAAGCCGTGCCCACACCCAATACTACCACCACTGGCAGGTGCTGAGCCGCCAGATGGGCGAGCGCGCGCGCTTCAGCCTGGTGGCGGAGCAGAGCGATATTGCCGACTGCGATACCCTGATCTACTACTGGCCGAAGAACAAGCCGGAAGCCCAGTTCCAGCTGATGAACCTGCTCTCCCTGCTGCCGGTTGGCTGCGATATTTTCGTGGTCGGTGAAAACCGCAGCGGTGTCCGTAGCGCCGAACAGATGCTGGAAGCCTACGCGCCGCTGACCAAAGTTGACAGCGCGCGTCGCTGCGGCCTGTATCATGGCCGTCTGGAAAAGCAGACAACCTTTGATGCTCAGGCTTACTGGGACGAATATCAGCTTGACGGCCTGACCATCAAAACCCTGCCGGGCGTCTTCAGCCGTGACGCGCTGGATACGGGCAGCAAGCTGCTGCTCTCCACCCTGACGCCGCACACCAAAGGCAAAGTGCTGGACGTGGGCTGCGGCGCGGGCGTGCTTTCAACGGTGCTTGCCAGCCATTCACCAAAAGTGCGTTTAACCCTGTGCGACGTGAGCGCCCCGGCGGTAGAAGCCAGCCGCGCAACGCTTGCGGCCAACGGCATTGAAGGCGAGGTGATTGCCAGCAACGTCTTCTCTGACGTCACCGGCCGCTTTGACATGATTATCTCCAACCCGCCGTTCCACGACGGGATGGAAACCAGCCTCGAAGCTGCGCAAACCCTGATCCGTGGCGCGACTCGCCACCTCAACAGCGGCGGCGAGCTGCGCATCGTCGCGAACGCCTTCCTGTCGTACCCGAAAGTGCTGGACGAAACCTTCGGCTTCCACGAGGTGATCGCCCAGACGGGACGCTTTAAGGTCTACCGCACCGTGATGACGCGTCAGGCAAAGAAATAATTCGCTATACAATCCAGGCCGGATAAGCGCCAGCGCCATCCGGCAAGCAGGCGTCTCAATTCCGTCCATTTTTGCAGCAATCAATAAAAGGCGCGCACTTTTCTGTTGACGTAAAGCTGAAAACATCTAGAATGCGCCTCCGTGGTTACGATACTTTTACAGTATCGATGGTATGCGAAGGTGGCGGAATTGGTAGACGCGCTAGCTTCAGGTGTTAGTGTCCTTACGGATGTGGGGGTTCGAGTCCCCCCCCTCGCACCATAAATCACGTTGATATTGCTCGCACTGGGCGAAGGTGGCGGAATTGGTAGACGCGCTAGCTTCAGGTGTTAGTGTCCTTACGGATGTGGGGGTTCGAGTCCCCCCCCTCGCACCAACGAGGCGATATCAAAATTAGTAAGATGACTGTGCGAAGGTGGCGGAATTGGTAGACGCGCTAGCTTCAGGTGTTAGTGTCCTTACGGATGTGGGGGTTCGAGTCCCCCCCCTCGCACCAATTATCTTGCTTCCCTTCTGTAATGCCTCTTATTTTCCCTGTTATTTCAAACTCATCATTATCACCAGAATTGCGCTGACTAATGCGACGCATGATGGCAGTAAAACATAGTGGCGCAGGTGCTTATGCCAGATCATGCCTGACGTCATCAGCAGCCCTGACACAATGATGGCCTTCCAGCTTTCGATGGAGAGATCGGCAAACATCAAACCGCCCAGGATTATGCCCGGCAGCAATACTCCCCATGCACTTCCCAGCGCCCTGTTCAACATACATCGCCCTTTCATAACGATAATGATAAACAATATCATATGATAAAAATTATCATTTGTCAGCGCAGTGAAGCAAAAAAGATCGCCCTTTACCCTTATGTAGAATGACAGAAATTTCCTAAGGTGATAAATTGCTCACCTGTTAACTACACATAAAGTTTTTCTTATAATTACGCTTTGAGTTTTTTGCATATTTTAGTGCGAAACCACACCTATTCATCTGTTTTAATTAAATTTTAATAAAAACGCACGACTATGACATCACAATCCTGGCGGTCTTTGGTTCAAAGAAAATATCAATTATCGTTACGTTTATTTTTATTTCTGAACGCAACTTCAGCCGTGTTCTCGGTAACAAACCCGCTCTATTCTGTACGCGTGTTTTCTGCCCCTCTGATTGCTATTTTCGCGATCAGTACTGGCCTGTTCGTCTGGCACTGGAAAAAGCGCGCGCGGAAGATAAATATTCCTGCCGTTTCAGCAATCTTCGGTATTTTGTGGGCCTGGCAAATTGATTCGAAATTTTCGCTAATTACCCATGACCAGGCGATGTATTTGATAATAGCTTTACTCACGGTGCTTTTTATCGGAACGCTGGCCTTCGCCAGTAATATCAAAGCATTTACGCTGCACTCGCTCCCCGCCTTTATTGTCTGCCTGTGGTTAAGTGACCAGGATATATGGCTAAGAATGTCCTATTCTTTCGCACTTCCTGTGGTGGCTATTGCCATTCATAACATTTTGCAACGGCGCAACGATCGCTTCGCCCAGGAGCTGCTCTCTCGCCTGCTGGAAGAACGGGAAACGTTGACCGATCTCAGCATGATGGACCCGCTAACGGGGCTCTATAATCGTCGCGGCCTGCAAAGCCGTCTGGAAAACCTGCCGGCGGTAGAAAACGGCGAACACTTTGTCCTTTTGATGGATATCGACCACTTCAAAGCCTATAACGACCATTACGGCCATATGATGGGTGACCAGGCTCTGAAACGCGTCTCTGCGGCAATTCGTGATGCCGTCCGTTCGCGCGATATTGTGGCGCGTTTCGGTGGGGAAGAGTTCATGGTGCTGCTGACGAATATTTCACTTGAACACGCCCGCCATACGGCAGAGCGGATCCGTCAGAAAGTCTATGATTTGAAAATCCCCCATCTGTTCAACGAAAGCGTCGCCACCAATGTCACCATCAGCATCGGTATTGCCATTTTTGAAAATGAGGACGTGGAAGGCGCGCTGGAGAGAGCGGACAGAGCCCTCTATGAAGCAAAGCATTTAGGTCGCAATAACATTCTGCTGAGTGAAGAGCTACAAACCGCTTAAGCGCGTCGTCGGTTAATCAGGACAAAAGTCTTGCCATTGGTATGAGCAATAGTTAGGATTGGCAATCATTATCATTTAGATTTCTATCTCAACTATGGCTACGCATACCGCACACATCGTTGAACCACTCCTCTGGCGAGCGCCGCTCACCAGCGGGAATGCGTCGCTTGCGGATGCCATACGGGATAAGATTGCTAAGACGCGCGCCCACCTGCTGGACTTTATCAGGCTTGATGAAGCGCCCCCGCACCACGCCATGACGCTCGCTGAGTGGCAGCAGCCCTCTACGCTGCAGTCGCTGCTTGCAACCTATTCCGACCATATCTATCGCAATCAGCCGACCCTAACGCGGGAAAATAAACCTCTGCTTTCCCTGTGGGCACAGTGGTATATCGGGCTGATGGTTCCCCCGCTCATGCTGGCGGTGTTAACCCAAAAGAGCATGCTGGCGCTCTCCCCAGATCATTTTCACGTCGAGTTCCACGAAACCGGCCGAGCAGCCTGTTTCTGGATTGATCTGCACGAAGATCGCGGCGCAGAGCAGTTCTCTGCTCAGGAACGTCTGGAACAGCTTATCATCCAGGCCCTGATCCCAGTGGTAGAGGCACTTGAAACAACGGGCGAGATCAACGGGAAGCTTATCTGGAGTAATACCGGGTATTTAATTCACTGGTATTTAACGGAAATGAAGCCACTGCTTGGCGATGAGAAAGTGGAGGCCCTGCGCCAGTCCTGCTTCTTTGCCAAACAGCTTTCCGATGGCCGCGATAACCCATTATTCCGTACCGTTGTGCTCCGTGACGGGCTTCTGGTGCGTCGCACCTGCTGCCAGCGCTATCGCCTGCCGGACGTTAAGCAGTGCGGGGATTGCACGCTGAAGTAGTAGGGTGCGGCCCGATGCCCTCACCCTGCCCCTCTCCCACGGGGAGAGGGAACAAACACTAAAAACGGCAACCTGAAAGTTGCCGTTTTGCTTTTACCTAGGCCACCTGCTGATTGTCCTCTTCCGCGTTACGCTGCGCTTCTTCCGCTTCCTGCTCCAGCAGCTGTTTCTCGTACACTTTAAAGAACGGGAAGTAGATGATTGCCGATACGCAGGCCAGAACGACCACCAGAATAGCGGCGCGGAAATCCCAGCCCAGGGCCCATGCTGCGCCTATTGGCGCCGGTGCCGTCCAGGGTACGACGGAAATAACACGGCCAATCAGATCAAACGTCATCGCCGCCCAGGCCAGCACGGCGTTAACCATCGGGGCCAGCAGGAACGGAATAAAGAACACCGGGTTCATCACAATCGGCGTACCGAAGATAACGGGTTCGTTGATGTTGAAGAAGCTGGGCACCACGCTCAACCGGCCGATAGAGCGTAAATGCGCTGAGCGACTGCGCAGATAGCAAATCACCAGCCCCATCGTCGCACCCGACCCGCCGATCACGATAAAGAACGTCCAGAAGGCTTCCATAAAAATATGTGGCAGAGGCTGACCGGCGGCCAGCGCGGTCTGGTTAGCACCAAGGTTAGTTAACCAGAACATCTGCAGCATGCCGGAGACAATGGCCGCCCCGTGGATCCCGGCGAACCACAGCAGATGCCCAATCAACACCGCCAGCAGAATCGCGGGCAGTGAATCCGCCGCGGAAACCAGGGGCTTGAAGATGGACATAATTGCCTGTGGGATCAGCATGTCAAACTGAGACTGAATCACCAGGCTCAGCGGATAAAGCGTTAACACCACCACCAGCACCGGGATCAGCAGGTCAAAGGAGTTTTTGATCATCGGCGGCACCTGGTCTGGCAGGCGAATACCGATGTTGTGCGCTTTCAGGAAACGCATCATCTCAACGCAGTAAATCGCCACCAGAATGGCGGTAAAAATACCCGTTCCACCCAGGCTGTCGACGGGAAGCGTGCCTTTAGTTTTAGGGGCCGCAACCAGCAGAAACGCCATCAGCGACAGCATGGCGCACATGAACGGATCCAGCTGGTGCGTTTTGACATAATGTTTGCCGAGGTTATAGGCGATGGCCGCGCAGATATAAATGGACATAATGCCCATGGTCATATCAAACGGCGTCAGGATCTGGCCTTCAAACTGCTTCGCCATATCCAGCCAGGCGCGCGCAAAACCCCAGGTGGTATCTGGCGAAAACGGTGGGTAAGCAAACACTAATAAAAATGAACCCACAATCATGAACGGCATCGCGGAGATAAACCCATCACGGATAGCCATGACATGACGCTGGGACGAGATCCGCCCGGCAATCGGGCTCACGTAATTTTCAACGAAACGGAATATCAGATTAAACGCAGCATGGTTGGCAGACATGGTTGATCTCCTGTCAGACGTTTATTACGGGCGCACTCGCGCCGCACGTTGTTCCATAAATCAGCTTCACAACCTTGCTGGCTTGCGTACCAGCGGTACTGCTCAGACGAAATGGTTTCATAATTGGCTCTTATTATTGGATACAGGGGACGTTACATACTCAGTATTAATCTACGCATCACGCTCTGCAACCGGTTACTGTAACCGGTTTCCGTGATTGTGAAGAGGATCCATAAATCAGCCATCCTGGATATTTGTTACTTAAGAGATATTTACAGAGCATAAATTCTTATGACAGATTACGCAGGATATTTGTCAGGAGGAAACAATGAGTTTGCAGTCCGTACAGCAGTTTTTTGCCGACAACGCGCCGGAGATAGAGGTAATAGAGCTTAGCCAGAGTACGGCTACCGTTGCGCTGGCTGCTGCCGCCCACCGCGTAGAGCCGGGACAAATCGCCAAAACCCTATCGTTGAAGGTTAAAAATGAGGTGATTCTGGTCGTGGCGAAGGGTGATGCGCGCCTGGATAACAAAAAACTGAAAGACACGTTTGGCGCGAAAGCACGCATGCTCAGCAGTGATGAAGTGGTTACCGTTACTGGTCATCCCGTTGGTGGCGTCTGCCCGTTTGGGCTTGAAAACCCACTTGCTGTTTACTGCGATATCTCGTTAAAACAATACGCTGAAGTGCTCCCCGCCGCTGGCGCAATCCACAGTGCCGTACGTATTTCTCCAGACAGAATGGCAGAGCTGACATCCGCAAAGTGGGTTGATGTGTGCATCTGAATGATGCGCCAGAGCGTATCTGGCGCGCAAAAGGCAGGTTACAAAAATGTCGGTTTGCTTAGCCCGGCAGTTCGCGGTTCTCTAACCGGGAGATGGGTAAGAATATCCGCTGCATCAAGCAACCCTACGTCAGAATTCACCCCCAGCTTCACCATCGCATTAAACTTATGCGCGCGAATAGTCTTGATATTGCGTTCGAGCTGCGCCGCGATTTCAGGGATGGAATATCCGCATGACATATAACGTAAAATTGCTCTTTCCGTTGGGCTTAACATTCGGTTCTGACTGCAGTACCAGTGGTTAAGCATATTGTCATTAATGCGCAGCGTTTCGCTCAACAATACCACTAGCTCCTTCAGCAGGTGTTCAAGGGTCACGGATTTACTGACCACACCATGGAGACGTGAAGGCGAAAGATGGCTAATCAACCGCGCCTCCATCTCATCCGAGACCAGGATAATGCGCTGAATATGGCTATGCGTAAACGCGAGATCCCGCAGATGCGCCAGGCAGTTACGTCGTTCTTCTCGCGCATCGGAAAGCGAATAGATCAGCGAGAAAAAATTCACGTGATGCAGAGCTTTCTTAAAGCCATCAAAATCATTAAACAGGTGCAGTTGATATTGGCTGAGTTCAGACTGCGTAAAAAGATGCTGCAGCCCGACCGCACTCATCGAGCAATTTTCGATGATGGCGATATGTCTTGTTGAATCGGTTTTTTCCATTCCTCGAACTCTCCATAGGCTGACATTAAACTCAGCTCTCTCATTCCCTGTGTACTGTTGATCCAGGCGTACATGTCGGCATTACTCCGCAATGACAGCCTTCGCATCGCACTGTTTTTCTGCGCACTGATCGTTTTATTGCTCTTTTTAAGCAACGTAGCGATTTGGTTAATCCCCCACCCTTTGCCTAACAGGCGAAGCACCTTACGTTCTGAGTGCGTGAGCGCAATAAAGTGTTCGTCGTCATCCTCACTTTCCTCGGGTTCTGGGGTTAATAACGTCTGGCTTATCCGCTCTGCGCGTTCACTCCCTGCCCGGATAGCGTTAACGACACCTTCGATAGGTTCCATATCAGAAAGCAGCGTGCTTTCCGGCCGCATAAGCAGCTCAACGGCAATAGGGTAAAACGGCCGGGAAACCAAAAAGATCCAGTGGATATCCCGGTATTGGTTCAGTAAGCGGTAATACTCTTCGAGCGTACCCCGTGGGTTTCTGTATTCGCCTGAAACATCAGCGATAATCACGTCTGCGCGGCGCAGCTGAAGCAGGGTTAATTCCTGCAGTGAGCGGCAGTAGGTCAATTCAAAATCGGGGAAATGACGTGCCATTACGTCCCCTAGCCCATTTTGCATTACGGGTATCCGGCTAATGACAACGCCATGCTTACCAGGCAGTGATAACATAGACCCTCCGTGTCCATTTTTCATTTGATGAGTAACCTTAAAACGCATCAATGTAGAAGTATTTTCGTCCCTGAGTGTAAAACGGATTAATACAAGCAGAAGATGAGATATTTTCTTAGTTTAAGAAACGCCTAAAACAGCGCTAATATCTCACAAAGCGCAAATAAATTTAATTCCGCAGCCATTAAAATAACGACAATATAAAGTTAGAATAACTTAATATAAATATTTTATATTTCTAGATTAATAATTCACGGAATTAATAAATTAAACCAAAAGTCTTTCGTGACGGGGTTTGCCACTGTTTGCACAAACCTTGATCTGGTCCACAGCAAAGGTCACCGCACTTTGTGCTAAAAGTAGGCATTACGGGCCAACCGGCAACCATCCACCATATCTTCGGGACAATACATGCAGTCAGATCGGTCAACGCAGCGTGCTATCACGCGGCTCTGTATTCAGTGCGGTCTTTTCCTGCTCCAGCACGGCGCGGAAAGCGCGCTGGTCGAGGAGCTTTCAACCCGGCTGGGGCTGGCGCTGGGGATGGACAGCGTTGAGAGCGCTATCTCATCCAACGCCATTGTGCTGACCACCATTAAAGACGGGCAGTGTCTTACGTCCACCCGTAAAAACCACGACCGAGGCATTAACATGCACGTTGTAACCGAGGTCCAGCACATCGTCATCCTGGCTGAGCATAAACTTCTCGATCTCAAGGAGATTGAAAAACGTTTCAACCAAATCAAGCCATTACGTTATCCACGCTGGCTGGTCGTGCTCATGGTGGGGCTGTCGTGCGCCTGTTTTTGTAAGCTCAATAAAGGCGGCTGGGACGGCGCGATCGTCACCTTTTTCGCCAGCAGCATCGCCATGTACGTGCGCCAGCTGCTGACGCACCGGCAGCTGCACCCGCAAATTAACTTCTGCATCACCGCGTTTGTTGCCACCACGGTGTCCGGCCTGCTGCTGCGCCTGCCGCAGTTTGCCGCGACCCCGACGATTGCGATGGCCGCCAGCGTGCTTCTGCTGGTGCCGGGCTTCCCGCTGATTAACGCCGTCGCAGACATGTTTAAAGGGCACATCAATACCGGGCTGGCACGCTGGGCTATCGCCAGCCTGCTGACGCTGGCGACCTGCATCGGCGTGGTGATGGCGATGACGCTATGGGGGCTACGCGGATGGGCGTGATAGATTTTCTGCTGGGGCTGGCACAGGACATGCTCCTGGCCGCCATTCCTGCCGTCGGCTTTGCGATGGTATTTAACGTTCCGCAACGCGCTCTGCCGTGGTGTGCGCTGCTGGGCGCAATTGGCCACGGCTCGCGAATGGTGATGATGACGGCGGGCTTTAACATCGAATGGTCGACGTTTATGGCCTCTATGCTGGTCGGCAGCATCGGTATTCAGTGGTCGCGCTGGTATCTGGCGCATCCGAAAGTCTTCACCGTCGCCGCCGTTATCCCGATGTTCCCCGGCATATCTGCCTATACGGCAATGATTTCCGCGGTGAAAATCAGCCATTTTGGCTACACCGAGCCGCAGATGATTCTTCTTCTGAGCAACTTTCTTAAGGCATCCTCAATCGTCGGCGCGCTCTCTATCGGCCTGTCGATACCCGGGCTATGGCTCTACCGCAAACGCCCGCGCGTTTGATATTTGTGTTATTTCGCTGCCGTGGAGATAATCTTTCTGGTCCGTTTGGTAAAAATAAGGAAAGGATGTGGCTAACCCTGGCAGCGAAAACCCAGAACACAGTGAAGAATCGAGCCTGAAGGAGAAAATTTTTCAGAGCGCTATCGCGCTGTTTGCCGAATTTGGACTGAACGGCGCCCGCATGGAGCAGATCGCCGAGAAAGCGGGTACCACCAAACGCATGGTGGTTTACCATTTTAAAAACAAAGAAAACCTCTACCTGCTCGTCCTGGAATACGTTTACACCCAAATTCGCGCCAGTGAAAAGGCGCTTAGCCTGGCGGATATGCCTCCCGTCGAAGCGCTGGTCCATCTGGTTGAAGCCACCTTTGACTATCACGCCGACCACCCGGATTACATCCGCATTATCTGCATGGAAAACATGCAGCGCGGCCGTTTTATGCAGCAGTCAAACTATCTGCGTCAGGTCAACCGCAGCGCGCTCGACCTGCTGGAAGGGATCCTGCGCCGGGGCAAAGAAAAACAGCTATTCAGCCAGACGGTTGACGCCCGCGACCTTCACCGTCTGATCAGCAGCTTCAGCTTTCACTACGTTGCCAACAGCTACACCTTCACCCTGCTGTTTGAAGAGGGTGCAGACGAGCAGGCCCAGCGCCAGCACTACCGTAAAATGGCCGTTCAGGTGGCGCTGCGTTATACCTGCCCATAAAATTGCTTGCAATTAAATAGCGCACAATCTATATTCATTTCATGAACGCAAAAACGAACGACACGACCGCTGCGCTCCTGCTGGATAACCAGCTCTGTTTTGCCCTCTATTCGGCAAATCTGGCGCTTAATAAGCTGTACCGGCAACTGCTGGCGCCGCTAAACCTGACTTACCCGCAATATCTGGTGATGCTGGTGCTGTGGGAGCAGGATGACGTGACGGTGTCGGACATCGGTGAACGGCTTTTCCTTGACTCCGCAACGCTGACGCCGCTGCTGAAGCGTCTGGAAAGCGCAGGGCTAATCAACCGCCACCGCTCGCGTAAAGATGAACGTCAGGTCGCCGTCACGCTGACTGAAGCCGGACGTGAACTTCAGCAGCAGGCGTTGGGTATCCCACATGCGGTGGGGTGCGCCGCACAGTGTGACACCGACACCATGCTGGCGCTCAAGCAGCAGCTGGAACTTTTGCGACAACAGATTCAACGCGCGTAAGGCTATACTTTACGCGTCTTTATTTAGCCATATATATCGCACGCTATTTAATAGCACATACAAAAGTAAGATGAGGAACCTGCCATGTCTTTAGAAAAAGTTGTTTATACCGCCAAAGCAAAAGCCACCGGAGGCCGTGACGGCCGCGCAACCTCTTCCGATGGCGTACTGGACGTTAAACTGGGCGTGCCGAAAGAGATGGGCGGCATGGGTGGAGAAGTCACGAACCCTGAGCAGCTGTTTGCTGCGGGTTACTCTGCCTGCTTCCTGGGCGCGATGAAATTTGTGGCGGCGCGCGACAAATTTACCCTGCCAAAAGAGGCATTTATTGAAGGCGAAGTGGGTATCGGCCCGCTGCCAACCGGTTTTGGTATCGAAGCAAAACTGAATATCCACGTTGAAGGTATGGATCCTGCGGAAGCCAAAAAGCTGGTCGACGCGGCGCATATCGTTTGCCCTTACTCTAACGCGACCCGCGGCAACATCGACGTGACCCTGAATATCATCGCGTGATAACTGCCTGATGGCGCTGCGCTTTTCAGGTCTACGACTGTAGTCCCGGTAAGCGCAGCGCCACCGGGGAAATCCCCTCCATCCCCTCCCCCTCTCTGTGCTACCATAAGCCCATATCACGCCCGTAGTAATCAGTTGAGTAAGCGTTATGTCCTCCAGAATTCTGACCACCAGCATTGCTGGCATTGATGCCTTTATGCGCGACCCACGCGGTGTGTTGACCCACGCCGAAGGCGGCACGGTTGCGGTTTTTGCCGACAACGCGCCGGCGTTTTACGCAATCACGCCGGAACGTCTGGCGCAGCTTCTGGAGATCGAAGCGCAGTTGTCACGCCCGGCAAGCGACGTCACGCTGGATAACCAGTTCTTTGAAGAACCGGTTAATACCCCACTGACCGTTCCGATGGGCAAATTTGCCCTTTACGCGGGCTGGCAGCCTGATGTGGATTTCCAGCGGCAGGCTGCATTGTGGGGCATTGCGTTAACCCAGCCAGCCACCGCGGAAGAGCTCGCCGCGTTTATCGCCTGGTGGCAGGCGGAAGGCAAAGTGTTCACCCACGTTCAGTGGCAGCAAAAGCTCGCGCGTCATCTTCAAATTACCCGCGCCAGCAACAATGGGCAGCCAAAGCGCGACATCAACGCGTTTTCAGAACCGGATAAACAGATCCCCAGCGGATTCCGAGGTGCGAAATGAAGAACGTCGGCGACCTGATGAAACGTCTGCAAAAAATGATGCCAGCCAACGTGAAGCCCGCTTTCACTACGGGTGCAGAGCTGCTGGCGTGGCAAAAGGAGCAAGGTGAAATTCGTGCCGCCGCGCTCGCCCGCGAAAACCGGGCGATGAAAATGCAGCGCACCTTTAACCGCTCCGGTATTCGTCCCCTGCACCAGAACTGCTCGTTTGATAACTATAAAATTGAGACCAGCGGGCAGATGAACGCGCTTGCCGCCGCGCGTCAGTACGTGGATGAATTCGACGGCAATATCGCGAGCTTCATTTTTAGCGGCAAGCCCGGCACCGGAAAAAACCACCTCGCAGCCGCCATCTGCAACGAGCTGCTTCTGCGCGGTAAATCAGTTCTCATCATCACCGTGGCCGACATCATGTCCGCCATGAAAGACACCTTCAGCAACCGTGAAACCAGCGAAGAGCAGCTGCTTAACGATCTGAGCAATGTAGATCTCCTGGTCATCGACGAGATTGGCGTTCAGACGGAATCCCGTTATGAAAAGGTCATCATTAACCAGATTGTCGATCGCCGCTCTTCGTCCAAACGTCCCACCGGCATGCTGACGAACCACAACATTGACGAGATGACCCGCCTACTGGGCGAACGCGTCATGGACCGCATGAAGCTGGGCAACAGTCTGTATGTCATCTTCGACTGGGACAGTTACCGCAGCCGCGTTACCGGCAAAGAGTATTAAGACAGTTCCAGGAATCGCCAGCAGGGCGCAGGTATATACTGGAACCCCTTCCGGCCCGAAACGGACCTTTTTGAGAAAGCCATTATGAAAAAACAGATTCTTATCAGCACCTTTTTAGGCGCGCTGCTGGTTACCGGCGCAGCGCAAGCGGCTTCGTGGCAGGAGTCCCTGTCAAGCGCAGCAAATGAGCTGACCAAAGAGAGCGGCAGCGCCCAGGGCGGGCTCTCGGCCTCTTCTCTCACCAGCCTGCTGAGCAACAGCTCCCAGAGCCTGAGCGCGGGCACGATGAACAACGCGGCGGGGATTCTGGAATATTGCGCGAAGCAAAAGCTGGCCTCGGTGACCGACGCGCAAAACGTGAAAAATCAGGTGCTGGGTAAACTGGGACTCGATACGCAGGAGCAAAAAGCGGATACCAGCTATATGGACGGCATTCAGGGCCTGCTTAACGCGCAAAACGGCCAACAGCTTAACCTGAGCACCCTCGGCAACTCTTCTCTGGCAAAACAGGTGAAAACCAAAGCCTGCGATCTGGTGCTGAAACAAGGCGTTAATTTCATCTCCTGATCCGCCCCATTTTCTGCCACAACACGCCGCGTTTAATGCGATAGGCTTGCATCGCGGCGTTAAACGAGCGTTTTTCCTACCTGCCACCGTCTCAGCGTCCGTTTGTCAGGATGCGACCACCCTCATAAAAACGATTTTATAAACCAAATCCTAACAACAGCACACTTTCGTGACACTAAAATTGCAGCTAAACGACATCGCCATTACATTGTCTTACCAAAAATAAACAGTTAGCCAGCGAAGCACCTGGCGTCATGAGGATATGCTGTTGTCAGAATTCATCTCTCTTATCCTTTTTCTGGCTTCCATCGGCGTTTATGCCTGGAAAGCCGGCCGCAACACCTGGTGGTTTATCGCCACGCTGGTGGTACTCGGCATTTTTATCATTTTAAACATTACCTTATACGCCAGCGATTACTTCACCGGCGACGGCATTAACGATGCTGTGCTCTACACCCTGACGAACAGCCTGACGGGCGCGGGGGTGGGTAAATACATCCTGCCGGGGCTGGGACTGATCGTGGCGCTGGTGACGATTTTCGGCGCGCTCGCCTGGGTGCTGCGCCGCCGCCGACATCTTCCTCACCATCATGGCTACAGCCTGCTGGCGCTTTTCCTGGCGCTGGCCTCCGTCGACGCCAGCCCCGCGTTTCATCAGATCACCGAGCTTGTAAAATCCCAGTCGCGCGACGGCGATCCGGACTTCGTGGCCTACTACAAAGAGCCGTCGAAAACGATCGCCAACCCGAAGCTCAATCTTGTCTACATTTACGGTGAAAGCCTGGAGCGCACCTACTTTGATAACGATGCGTTTCCGGACCTCACGCCGGAACTGGGCGCGCTGAAAAACGAAGGTCTCGATTTCAGCCACACCATGCAGCTGCCCGGCACGGATTACACTATCGCCGGAATGGTGGCCTCCCAGTGCGGTATCCCGCTGTTTGCGCCTTTTGAGGGCAACGCCTCCGCCTCGATGTCGACGTTCTTCCCGCAGAATATTTGCCTGGGCGATATCCTGAAAAACTCCGGCTATGAAAACTACTTTATGCAGGGAGCAAACCTGCGCTTTGCCGGAAAAGACGTGTTCCTGAAATCCCACGGTTTTGACCACCTGTACGGCTCGGAAGAGTTAAAAACCACGGTTGCCGATCCGACCTACCGCAACGACTGGGGCTTCTATGACGATACTGTGCTGGACGAAACCTGGAAGAAATTCGAGGAGCTTTCCCGCGCCGGGAAGCGTTTTTCTCTCTTTGCGCTGACGGTAGATACGCACCATCCGGACGGGTTCGTCTCGCGCACCTGTAAGCGCAAAAGCTATGACGTGGACGGCAAAAACAACAAGTCTTTCAGCGCCGTAACCTGTAGCCAGGAGCATATCGCCGCGCTGGTCGAAAAAATCAAAGCCTCGCCCTGGTTTAAAAACACCGTCATCGTGGTCTCGTCCGATCACCTGGCGATGAAAAACAGCGCGTGGGATCGGCTCAACAAGCAGGACCGCAGCAATCTGTTCTTCGTTCTGCGCGGCGACCAGCCGCAGCAGGAGTTAATCGCCACCAAACGCAACTCCATGGATAACGGTGCAACCGTGCTGGATATTCTGGGCGGCGACAACTTTATTGGCCTGGGGCGCAGCACGCTGTCCGGGCAATCCCTGTCGGAAGTGTTCCTCAACATGAAGGAGAAAATCCTCGCCTGGAAGCCCGACATCATCCGCCTGTGGAACTTCCCGAAAGAGATGAAAGACTTCACCGTCGATCGGGATAAAAACACCGTTGCCTTCTCCGGCAGCAACTTCCGCCTGCCGCTGCTGGTGCGGGTGTCGGATAGCCGCGTCGAACCGCTGCCGGAGAGCGAATATTCCGCGCCGCTGCGCTTCCAGCTGGCCGATTTCGCCCCTCGCGATAACTTCGTCTGGATTGACCGGTGTTACAAAATGGGTCAACTCTGGTCGCAGCCGCTGGCGCTCTCTACAGACTGGTGCGTCTCTCAGGGACAGCTTGGCGGGGAGCAAACCGTGCAGCATGTCGACAAAGCCCAGTGGAAAGGCAAAACCGCCTTTAAAGATACGGTGATTGATACGGCTCGCTATCAGCACAACATCGACATGCTGAAAGTCGTCGACAACGACATTCGCTATAAAGCGGACAGCTTCATCTTTAACGTGGCCGGCGCGCCTGAAGAAGTGAAGCAGTTTAGCGGCATCTCCCGTCCGGAGTCCTGGGGACGCTGGTCAAACGCGCAGCTGGGCAACGAGGTGAAAATTGAGTACACCCATCCGCTGCCAGAGCAATTTGATCTGGTAATCACAGCAAGAGCATACGGACCCAACGCGAATAAGCCCGTGCCGGTACGCGTGGGCGATGAGGAGCAGACGCTGACGCTTGGAAATGACGTAAGCACTCACACGCTGCATTTCACCAATCCATCGCGCAGCAATACCCTGGTGATTGTGCCGCCTGACCCGCAGTCCACCAATGAAGGAAATATTCTCGGCCATTCACCGCGCCAGCTCGGGATAGGTATGGTTGAAATTAAAATCGTCGGCAAACAAGGCTGACGCATTTCCCGCCCGGCGTTCTGCCGGGCGGTTATGAAAATAAAAAATGCTATATAAAGATTATAAATTAGATAAAAACGCTTTATATCATGCATTTTTATTTATAAATATTCCGCCAAAAGCCCACCATATAAAATTCACAGCTCCTGAAATCACCACGGAGCGTTACACACTTTTATCATGCTAACCGGCTATAAGTTCGAGTCCATCCGGGCATTGCGCAGTGAAAATGTGATTGCCTGGGAGGTATTGTCCACGGCAAAGCCCCACGTCAATCTTGAAGACTACTTTAGCTCAATGCCCTCTACGCAGCGTAAAGAACACTTCTTTGCGCAGCTTCGTCATACCCTGTCTTGCGAAGAAGGCGACAAGTATTACCTCAACGCGACATCGGATTTACTGCAGGAACCGGACTTCCTCGACAGGCTGAAAGAAGAAACCTCCTGCCCGGAGAGGCTGGCTATCGAAGTTACCGATCTCCATACGATGGTACAACTCGACGATATGCAAAGCCGATCCCTGCGAACAAGCATCGCGATGCTCCATCAGTGGGGCATAGAAGTGTGGGCCGACGACGTCTGCGAAGATATTCTCCCCGAGCTGCTTGCCAGCCAGATCCGCTTCTGCGGCGTCAAGATAGACAAACATACCTTCTGGAGCGGACGTACCGAGCAGGCGAAGTTCCTGCACCTCACCCGTCAGTACAAGCGTGTCGCCAGTAAGGTACTCATAGAGGGCATCGAAACCGCGGGCGATTTCGCGCTGGCCCGCGCCAGCGTGGCCGACTACGGCCAGGGTTATCTGTGGGGTATGAAATGACGCCTTTCATCCGGAATGCGGGCTATCAGGTCATCGTCCTGAGCAGCAACGCGTTTTTGTGGCTCGGCCTCCATTCGATAATAGCGACGGCCGTGTCCCCACGTCCTGAAGCGTACTGGATCAACAACGTCACGCCAGAAGGGCTGCTGCGCCTGCAGGAGCTGCTCAACGCGCACGTCGGGCAGAGCTGGCTGCTATTTACGGACACCGCCTGGGTCAACGACGTTAACGCCTTGCCGGGCAGTGAGCGGGTCAGAGTGGTCCCGGGCAATGTTTCCCTCTCCCAGCTGAGCCACTGCTTTAGCGACATGACCTTCTCTTTCGACAATACCGCCACGCTCACGTACCAGGAAATGCGGGTTTGCATGCTGTTTCACAAAGGTTTCAGCCCGGTGCGTATCGCACAAATCCTCAATAAGTCACCGAAAACGATCTACACCCACAAGCGTAACGCGATGAACAAATTTTGCTGCCATAGCCTTGCGGAATTCCATCGAAAACTCTGCCTGCTGGACGCTCTGGCCACTTCTTTGTAATTGCACTGTTATTCACGTCAGGAAATAAGCTTATGAAAATTATCTCAACTATCGTATGTTGCTCCGCTCTCCTGCTTCCTGCCGCTGCGATCGCCGCAGACAGCACCGCAAGCGCGACGATGCACGTTTCACTTGAGGTGGTAAAATCCTGCACCCTCAAAGCCAACGACCTTAATTTCTCACGCCACGGCTCGGATGAATCAAGCGAAATTCAGGCCAAAACGCAGGTCGATATTGTCTGTACCAACGGTACGCCGTTCACCCTCTCCGCCACCAGCAACGATAGCAGCGAAAACGGCACCTTCTGGCTGAAGCCTGAAAACGGTGAAACGGGCGCACAGAAGATTGCGTGGAAACTTTTCGCCGATGAGGGCAAACAGACGCAGATCACCAGCACCGATGGGCTGACCGATACCGGCAACGGTATGGAGCAGGAAGAGACGCTGTATGGCGTGATTGACGCAGGGGCGCTGACGACCGCGCAGGCGGGCGCCTACAGCGATGATGTCACCTTAAATCTGGTGTATTGATCATGCGACGCTGTCTTCCCTGCTTCATTCTGTGGCTCCTGATGCTAACGCTGCTGTCGCGCTACGCGCTGGCCGCCACGCTTCAGGTGGCCCCCGTGACGCTCGATCTCCAGAGCGGCCAAAGAGCATCCGCGGTCTACCTCACTAACAGCGGTAAAGCGGCCATCCATGCCCAGATTCGGGTTTACGAATGGACCCAGCAAAACGGCAAAGATGTGTTAACGACCACCGACGAGGTGGTCAGCAGCCCGGCGATGACCTCCCTGGCGCCGGGCCAGCAGCAGCTGGTGCGCATCATCGTTATGGAGCCCGGCATCCGTGAACAGGAGCAAAGTTACCGGCTGGTCATTGATGAGCTGCCGGATGCAGCGGCCCGTGCGGCCAATCCCAACGGGGTGCACTTTCTGCTGCGCTACTCGATTCCCGTCTTTATTGCCGGAAACCAGAATACGCCCGTCAGCCGCGATGCCCTGAACTGCGAACAGGCGGAAACCCCGGGAACGATCCGCTGCTTTAACGCCGGAAACAGCCATATTCGCCTGAGCCACCTGCAGGCCCTGACGGCCAGCGGGCAGGTTGTGGGATCGGTGAAAGGGCTGGCGGGCTACGTGCTGCCGGGACAGACCGCGCTTGTGACACTTAAGCAGGCCTCACACCACACGCTCAGCGCGCTGCGCGCCTTTCTCAATGATGACCACCATGCCAGCCAGATCCCCCTGCGCCCGCTCGCTACTCGCGCTCCTGCTTTGGCTACCGCTCATGCTGTCAGCCCGGGCTGAACCCGCCGCAGACACCGTACAATGGCTGGCCATCACGGTGAATCACGCTCCCCGAGGAGAGCTGTGGGCCTGCCGGGTAGTGGGTGAGGCGCTGTGGATTGACCGGGGCGATCTCAAAAAGCTGGGGCTTCACGCCCCGGATGACCACAGCGAGTGGGTTGAGCTGACGTCCCTGCCGGGCCTGAAGGTTAGTCTTGATTTACATGCCCAGCAGGTCTCCCTGACCGCCGACGCAAAGGCGCTCGACGGCCAGCAGCACCTGACTATTGAGAGGCCGACCGCGCAGTACCGCTATCCCGAGGCGCAGCCCATCAGCGCGTTTACGCTCGGGTATGCCCTCTATGCCAGCAATTCCCAGGGAAACCGCCAGCTTAACGCGCAGACCTCGCTGACCGCATCCGGGGCGCTTCCCGGCACCTTCAGCAGCAGCTTTTCAAGCCATGTCGGAGAGGAAAACAGCGCGGGTCGCCCCAGCCACACGCGTCTTGAAACCCGCTGGCAGTGGGACAACGTAGACTCGCTGACCAGCCTGGCGCTGGGCGACAGCATCACCACGGGCACCCGCTGGAGCCGGCAGGTACGTTTTGGCGGCCTGCACTGGGCGCGGAATTTTGAGCTTAACCCGCAGCTCAACACCGAACCGCGCAGCCGCTACAGCGACACTGCCGTCCTGCCTTCAACGGTCGATCTTTACATCGACGGGCTGAAGCAGAGCAGCCAGCGCGTGACGCCGGGGGATTTTCTGCTGGATACCCTGCCCTCCTTCACCGGAAGCGGACAGGCGCAGGTAGTCATTACCGACATCAACGGTCAGCGTCGTACCGTACAGCTCGATCTCTACGGCGCGCCGGGGATGCTGGCGGAAGGGCTCAGCAGCGGCTCGCTGGATATCGGCTGGATGCGGCAAAACTACGCCCTGCGCTCCAATGACTATGCACCCTCGCCCGTGCTCGACGCGGGCTGGCGCTATGGGGTGAATAACCGGCTGACGCTGACGCTGCATACGGAACAGCAGAGCAAACTGCACAATGTCGGGACAGGCGTCGACTGGCTGATCTCGCCCGACATAGGGATTGTTAGCCAGCATGTCGCTTTCAGCGACAGCCCCTACGGTCTGGGAAAACAGTGGGGCCTTGGCTGGCAATGGAACGGCGGCGGAACGGGCATCTCTGCCAGCACCGTCCGTACCGATGCCGACTTTGCCGATAACGCCCGCACGATCGGTGCCCTGCCGGTCAGACGCAGCGATAGCGTCTGGCTAAGCCGCTCCGTTCCCCATTTCGGTACCGTAGGCGCAGGCTGGGTGCAGCAAAACATTCAGGGCAGCAGGCAGCGCTACCTCAACGCCTCCTGGTCCGTCTCGCTGCCGGCCCACCTCTCCACCACGCTGAGCTATACCCGTTCGTTTACGGATTCGTCGAGTAACGTTCAGCTTATGCTCTCGGTCCCGTTAGGTCGTGCGGATACCCTCTCCGTTCAGACCAGCCGCGAGACGTCGCGCATGGATTATCGCCACCAGCCGGACGATCGGCTCGGCGGCTGGTCATGGCAGCTGGGGCAAAGCGTTGGCGAGCGCCGGGATACCTATGCGGACGTGGGCTATCTGGGCCATGCAGGCGAGTGGCACGTCGGGCTGGAGCAAGGCGCTAAGCTGGGCAACCAGTACGCCTCCGCCGAAGGCAGCCTGACGCTGCTGGACGGCAGCCTTCACGCCCTCCGCTATAGCCAGCAGGGGCTGGCGCTGGTCTCCACTCAAGGCATTGGACACGTGCCGGTGATGCTGGAAAACCGCCCGGCAGGCGAAACCGATGAAAACGGTTATCTGCTGCTGACCGACCTGCCGCAATACCACAGCAGCAAAGTCAGCATCAATCCGCTGGATCTTCCGGCCGACGTGATGGCCCCCGTCACCGACATGAATGCCAGACCGGGCAACGGCAGCGCGGTAAAGGTCGATTTTAACGTCCATCACGCCGTGACGGTTCAGGCCCGGCTGGTCGACAGCCGCCACAAGCCGCTCCCGCTGGGCAGCATCGTTTCAACGCCACGCGGCGCGACCATCGTCGGACGCGACGGCTTTATCTGGCTTGAAGATCCGCCCCTGCCGGGTGAGCTGGTGGTAAAAACCGGCGAGGGGGAGTGCCGGGTCACGCTTCCGGCCCCGCGCACCGCGTCATCAATTCAGAATATCGGAGAACAACTGTGTCATTAAGAGCACCGTTATTGCTGCTGCTCGTGCTGTCCATGAAGGCGATGGCGGCAGCATGCTGGATAACCTCACCCGCCGTTATCAATTTTGGCAGCGTCGTGGCGGGCAATGCCGCCTCGACCAACACCGAGGTAAAATTTAGCTGTCAGGCCGACAATAACGGCACGATGGAATATCTCAACGTCTGCCTGAGCAGCATAGATACGCCGCCCTTTCAGATGCTCTCGAACGGGGACCAGGAGGGGAAACAGTACACCCTGCTCTTTCGCCTGCTTAACGGCGTCGCGCGTTCTCAGGAGCTGGGCCCCGCCAGCAGAGGGGACCTCATCCAGCAGACCCTGACTGCGGAAAGCAATGCCAGCGTCAGCGGTAGCTTTCCGCTTATCGCCATCCTCCCGGCAGGGCAAAACCAGCTGCCGGCGTACCACTACTACAACTACAACATGAATCTGCGCATTGCCTGGCACAGCGCCACCCGTCAGGAGGCGCTGCAAAACTGCTCGGACGGATCCGCGGAGGGCGAGCAGGTGCAGGGTGGCACCAATGCGCAGGCCGAGATCGGCCAGGGTTGCTTCATAGAACGCGTCACCCCGCTTAACTTTGGCACGCTGAACAGCACCGCCACGCTGCGCCCGACGCGTTCCACGGCAACGCTCACCACGCGCTGTCCGGCCGGCACGGCGTTTACCCTTGCCATGGGCAACGGCAACCATGCCAGCGGCACTCAGCGGCAGCTTTGCAACGATGAAGGCCAGTGCCTGCGCTACGGGCTCTGGCAGGATGCCGCTGCCACGCAACGCTGGGGCGACTGGCGCAGCGGCGATTCGCTGCACGTCACCAACCCCACAGGCGGCACTCAGAGCTTCACCGTTTACGGAGAAGTCCCGGCGCAGCCGCTGAGTGGAACCGGGGAATTTATTGACGACGTGATAATTACGCTGACTTATTAAACCACTCAAAATCCCGTCTGGATCAATGTTATCGGTAACAATGGCGTTAAAATAGCCAGCAGCTCTGCTTAGAAGATGTAAACACCTTCTCTTTTTTCATTATCTCTGTCTGTTTTACAACAACTTATGAAATACCTGCTTGCTGACGCCATCGTCTACAACGACGAGGACGGTTCTGTTTCACTTATCAATGCGCCGGATGAGGATGCGCAGATCCTCACCTGTACGGCCAATACCCTCTTAAAGCTGCTGGTCCAGCATCATGGGAACGTGGTTGAACGGGACACCTTTCTCCATGAGGTCTGGGATCGGCGTGGGCTCCAGGGTTCGAACAATTCGTTAAACCAGTACATCAGTATTTTGCGCAAAATGCTGGCAAGCCTGCTTCCCGACGCGCTGTTTATCGTTACCGTCCCTAAGACGGGCTTTATGCTCAGCGCCGACGTCACGGTAACTCCTCTGGAGGAATCGCCCCCGGCCGCCAAAACGGCGAAACCGGCATGGCGCGTTCGATCGGAACTGCTGTTCTGCGGCGCGCTTACCCTGGCGATAGTGACGCTGTGCCTCTGGATAACGGCGATCAAGCCGGAAAACCCGCAGCGGGAAATCCATCTGCTGACCCATATCGGCACCTGTCCGGTCTACACCTTTACGCCGCTGGCGGATGTGTTTCATGAAAAGGCGATTACCCTGGCGCAAACCCTTCAGCAGGACGGTCATCTCCCGTGTCTGAAAAATTCCATTTTCTATATGCACATCCAGAGAACACTTTTCTACGGCCACGAAGGGCGGCTGGTGCTTTCCCAGTGTTCCCTCACGCAGGGCAAAGCGAGCGCCTGTCGTACGCTTTACTATTACGAGTGGTGATATGCGACAGATAAAAATTTGGCTCATTCTGATCTTTAACCTGATGCTGGCCGGCGCCGCGCTGGCGTGGTACTTCTACACGCCGCCGCTGTCGGTGGCGTGCGACGGTAACCTTACCTTCTCCGACAGGCGCGACAATCACGATTTCACCTTTGATGGGGAGATCATCATGCGGTTTCACCCCGACAAAACCGGTTACATCACGCTGAACGGCAACGTCGAGAACGCCCCGCAAAAATGGGAAGTGTCCCGGCAGGAGATGTTTAAATGGCGGCACGTGGAGGGGGAACTGTATGAGATCGTCATTCAAAAAGTGGAGCGTTTTAGCCACGACGCGATGCCGCCCGGCGTATTTGAAAAATACGTGGCCGGCCTGACGCTGGGGAAAAAAAGGCTCCTGACGATAGAGCGCACGCCGCAGGATGCGCTGGTGATTAGCAACTTTTACTCGCCGGTGCTGGTCTGTTCGGAATAATGCCGGGAGGTCAGGCTATACTTCCCGCCATGAACATTTACATCCGCCCTACCACCAGCGACGACGTTGCCGCTCTGCCCGCCATAGAACGCGCGGCGGGCGAGCGTTTTCGTGACGACCCGGATCTCGCCTGGCTTGCCGATGGCGAGGTCATTTCCGCTGAACAGCACCTCGACTATGCCGAACGGGGGCTAAGCTGGCTGGCGCTGGCGAACGACCGTCCGGTGGGGTTTATCCTCACTGAAGCGCACCCTTCGTCGCTGTTTATTGTGGAGCTCTCGGTCGATCTGGCCTGGCAGGGAAAAGGGATTGGTCGGCAGCTCATCGCCCGTGCGGCTGACCATGCCCGTAAATTGGGGCTGACATCGCTGACGCTGACGACGTTCCGCAACGTGCCCTGGAATGCGCCCTTCTATGCGCGGATGGGGTTTGAAATGATGACGACGCTGACGCCTGAATTACGTGAAAAACGCGAAGAAGAGACGGCGCACGGTTTAGCGTATGAATCGCGCTGTGCCATGCGCCTGCCTCTTAACCGTAGGCCGGGTAAGGCGTAGCCGCCACCCGGCACAACGCGCTGGATCAGAACGTTTCCCAGTTATCGCCCGCGTCCGCCGTCGCGACTTTACGCGACATCGCCGGCGCGGCAACGCTTTTCGCGGCAGCGAACTCGCGCGCCTTCATCTGCTCCTGCTGAATGCGGAACACCGCCACGGCCTGCGTCAGGCGGCTCGCCTGCTCTTCCAGCGCCGCCGCCGCTGCGGCTGACTCTTCCACCAGCGAGGCGTTCTGCTGGGTCACGCGGTCCATCTCTGCCACCGCCAGACCCACCTGGTCAATACCGCGGCTCTGCTCGTCGGACGCAGACGCAATCTCGCCCATGATATCGGTCACGCGGGTCACCGCATTCACGATCTCGCCCATGGTTTCACCGGCGCTTTCTACCAGCGTAGAGCCCACCTCCACGCGTCCCACGGAGTCTTCAATCAGGCTCTTGATCTCACGTGCTGCCTGGGCGCTGCGCTGGGCCAGGTTACGCACTTCCCCTGCTACCACCGCAAAACCGCGGCCCTGCTCGCCCGCACGCGCCGCTTCTACCGCCGCGTTCAGCGCCAGGATGTTGGTCTGGAAGGCAATGCCGTCGATCACGCTGATAATATCGGCAATTTTCTGCGAACTGCCCGCGATGTCACGCATGGTCTGCACCACGTTGTCCACCACCTTGCCGCCCTTCTGCGCGGTTTCAGACGCGCTCAGCGCCAGGTGGCTCGCCTGACGGGCGTTTTCGGCGTTCTGCTTAACGGTTGCCGTCAGCTGCTCCATGCTGGCGGCGGTCTCTTCCAGGGAAGCGGCCTGCTGTTCAGTACGGGAAGAGAGGTCGTTATTGCCCATCGCGATTTCGCTCGCGCCGCTGTAGATAGCGTTCGCGCCGTTACGCACGTCGCCCACGGTACGCACCAGCTCGCCCTGCATATGACGCAGCGAGTCGGCCAGTTCGCCCATCTCGTTAGAACCTTCCACGTCAATGCGCTTCACCAGGTCGCCGCTGGCGATGTGGCGAATATTGTCGATGAGGCGCGTCAGCGGAGAGATCAGCGCCTGCTTGATACCCAGCCAGACGGCCACGATCACCACCAGCACGGCAACCAGCACGCTGATCAGCACCCAGATCGCCTGGCTGAAGGAGCTGTTGCTGTCTTCAACCGCCATCTGGTACAGCCTGTCGTTCTGCTGCAGGTAGCTCACGTACTGCTTCTCGAATCCATCCTGGTAGCTCTGGGTCGGCTGGTCGAAGAAGGCGTTGATTTTGCCCGCCCCCAGCAGCTGAATCAGCTCAGCCAGCGCACCGTGGTAGATATCGTAGTTACGTTTGATTTCCAGCGCAGCGGCGTCGCTCTGACGCGGGTCGCGCGGCAGGGCTTCATAGTCAGCCCAGTTTTTTTCCGCCTGTTTCAGCGAGGCAGACGCAATCTGCATCAGATCGTTAACGGTCGCGCCGCTGCCGATATTGTTCTGATCCATCATGTAGCGGATGCCCGCGCGGTTCAGGGTATTACGGGTTTGCAGCAGCGCAACCCAGCTCCCGTTAAGGGTGGATTGTTGCTGACGAATGGTTTGCAGGACGGTGAAATTCTCTTTGTCATTCTTCAGAGCATTAAAGAAAAGACCACCGGATGTGAGTTGTAACAGGCCAAATATAGCTAAAACCAGCATTAAGCTGGTGACAATCTTGATACGGTTTAACATGTTTTCTCTTTCCTCAGACAGATACAGAATTTTCGGCCTGGAAAGGGAAAACTTTACGAAAATCATCCTGGAATTTGTGGTTTTTACTCTTCTTCCCGCGCTGCGTTATGCCGGTTTCCGAGTTCAATAAACTCTTCCAGCAGCGCCGTCAACTGCTTCATCTTCTCCGGCGTGTATTCCGCCTCAATCTGCTGATACGCCTCTTCCACCTGCGCCTGGGCGTGCTCGTACAGCGCATTCCCCTCTTTGGTCAGCGACACGTACAACTTGCGCTGGTCGTTCACCGGCTTTAAGCGCAGCACCAGGCCGTCGCGCTCCATGCGCGTCAGAATGCCGGTCAGGCTCGGGCGCAAAATGCAGGTGCGAAACGCCAGATCGTGAAAATCCATCGACGGATGTTCAGCCAGCACGCGCACGATGCGCCACTGCTGCTCGGTGAGGTTATGCCGCTTCACAATCGGACGGAAGTAGGACATCGCCGCTTCCCGCGCCTGCAATAGCGCGATGGTTAATGAATCATGCATAGCCTCTCCCCTTAACATCATTAACAAGTAAACAATTCATAAAAGATGTTTTTATAAACAACATGTTTTCTGCCAGAAAGTATAACAGAAAGCCATCAATTTTATTAACCAACTGATTTATATGCCAATAAAAAACAATATGTAAATTTATTGTTATTCATATCACAAATTCCTCACTTCTGATTGCGAAATAAACAGCAAAAGCATAAAAACAGATCATTAACATATTAATGAAATCATAACCCGGACCGTCGGGATGAGGAGTAGGTGAATGAAAGGTACCGTTTTTGCCGTCGCGCTGAACCACCAAAGCCAGCGAGAAGCCTGGGCTGAGGCGTTTGAAAAAGCCCCTTACAACACGCCGCCAAAAACGCCGGTGTGGTTTATCAAGCCGCACAACACGGTGATCCGCGCGGGCGAACCGATTCCCTTCCCTCAAGGGGAAACGGTGTTAAGCGGCGCGACGGTGGCGCTGGTCGTGGGGAAAACCGCCAGCAGGGTGCGCGTGGAGGAGGCAGCGGAATACATCGCGGGATACGCGCTGGCCAACGAAGTGAGCCTGCCGGAAGAGAGCTTCTACCGCCCGGCCATCAAGGCCAAATGCCGGGACGGCTTTTGCCCGCTTGGCGAACTCGCCGCCGTTGATAACGTCGACAACCTGACCATCATTACCGAGATCAACGGCCGCGAAGCGGACCACTGGAACACCGCTGACCTGCAGCGCAGCGCCGCCGAACTGCTGAGCGCCCTGAGCGAATTCGCCACCCTCAATCCCGGCGATGCGATCCTGCTCGGCACCCCGCAAAGCCGGGTTGAGATCCGCCCGGGCGATAGCGTGCGGATCCTGGCGGAAGGTTTCCCGCCGCTGGAAAACCCGGTGGTGAACGAGCGCGACGTAGCCCTTTCCCACCGCACGCCTGCGCACGCCACGCTGTTCGCCCTCGGCCTGAACTATGCGGACCACGCCAGCGAGCTGGACTTCAAGCCGCCCACCGAGCCGCTGGTGTTTATCAAAGCGCCGAACACCTTCAACGGCGACAGCCAGACCTCGGTGCGCCCGAACAATATCGAATACATGCACTACGAGGCGGAGCTGGTGGTGATCATCGGTAAAACCGCGCATAAGGTGAGCGAAGCCGAGGCGATGGAGTATGTGGCGGGCTACACGGTCTGCAATGACTACGCCATCCGCGACTATCTCGAAAACTACTACCGCCCGAACCTGCGGGTAAAAAGCCGCGACGGGCTTACGCCCATCAGCCCCAACATCGTGCCAAAAGAAGCCATCCCCGACCCGCACAACCTTCGTCTTCGCACCTTCGTCAACGGCGAGCTGCGCCAAGAGGGGACCACGGCGGATCTGATCTTCAGCATCCCGTTCCTGATTGCGTACCTGAGCGATTTTATGACCCTGCAGCCGGGCGACATGATCGCCACCGGCACGCCGAAGGGGCTGTCTGACGTGGTGCCGGGTGATGAAGTGGTGGTGGAAGTGGAAGGCGTGGGCCGCCTGGTGAACCGGATTGTCAGCGAGGAGACTGCAAAATGAAAAAGATTAACCACTGGATCAACGGTAAAAACGTCGCCGGAAGCGAGTACTTCCACACCACTAACCCGGCCTCCGGCGAGGTATTAGCGGAAGTCGCCTCCGGCGGTGAAGCCGAGGTTCATCAGGCCGTTGCCGCCGCTAAAGAAGCGTTCCCGAAATGGGCCAACCTGCCGATGAAGGAGCGCGCGCGCCTGATGCGTCGCCTGGGGGATCTGATCGACCAGAACGTGCCCGAGATCGCCGCCATGGAGACCGCCGATACCGGCCTGCCGATCCACCAGACCAAAAACGTGCTCATCCCGCGCGCCTCGCACAACTTCGAGTTCTTCGCCGAGGTGTGCCAGCAGATGAACGGCAAAACCTACCCGGTTGACGACAAGATGCTCAACTACACGCTGGTGCAGCCGGTGGGCGTCTGCGCGCTGGTCTCGCCGTGGAACGTGCCGTTTATGACCGCCACCTGGAAGGTCGCGCCCTGCCTGGCGCTGGGCAACACCGCGGTGCTGAAGATGTCTGAACTCTCCCCGCTGACCGCCGACCGTCTGGGCGAGCTGGCGCTGGAGGCGGGCATTCCGGCGGGCGTACTGAACGTGGTGCAGGGCTACGGGGCGACGGCAGGCGACGCGCTGGTGCGCCACCACGACGTGCGCGCCGTCTCCTTCACCGGCGGCACCGCCACCGGGCGCAACATCATGAAAAACGCCGGGCTGAAGAAATACTCCATGGAGCTGGGCGGCAAATCCCCGGTGCTGATTTTTGAAGATGCCGACATCGAGCGCGCGCTGGACGCCGCCCTGTTCACCATCTTCTCCATCAACGGCGAGCGCTGCACCGCGGGCTCGCGCATCTTCATCCAGCAGAGCATCTACCCGGAATTCATCAAGCGCTTTGCCGAACGCGCCAGCCGCCTGCGCGTGGGCGACCCGACCGATCCGAACACCCAGATTGGCGCGCTCATCAGCAAGCAGCACTGGGAGAAAGTCTCCGGCTATATCCGCCTCGGCATTGAGGAAGGCGCAACCCTGCTGGCGGGCGGGCCGGACAAACCGACCGATCTGCCTGCACACCTGAAGGGCGGCAACTTCCTGCGCCCGACCGTACTGGCGGACGTCGACAACCGCATGCGCGTGGCGCAGGAGGAGATCTTCGGGCCGGTGGCCTGCCTGCTGCCGTTTAAGGACGAGGCGGAAGGCCTGCGCCTGGCGAACGACGTGGAGTACGGCCTGGCGTCGTACATCTGGACCCAGGACGTCAGCAAAGTGCTGCGCCTGGCGCGCGGCATCGAAGCGGGCATGGTGTTCGTCAACACCCAGAACGTGCGCGACCTGCGCCAGCCGTTTGGCGGCGTGAAGGCCTCCGGCACCGGGCGCGAGGGCGGCGAGTACAGCTTTGAGGTATTCGCGGAGATGAAGAACGTCTGCATCTCCATGGGCGACCATCCGATTCCAAAATGGGGGATCTGATCATGGGAAAATTAGCGTTAGCGGCAAAAATCACCCACGTCCCGTCGATGTACCTCTCCGAGCTGCCGGGCAAAAACCACGGCTGCCGGCAGTCGGCCATCGACGGGCATAAAGAAATCA
The DNA here is from genome assembly GCF_026344075.1 of Enterobacter nematophilus. Lineage (NCBI taxonomy): Bacteria > Pseudomonadati > Pseudomonadota > Gammaproteobacteria > Enterobacterales > Enterobacteriaceae > Enterobacter > Enterobacter nematophilus. The sequence goes on from NZ_JAPKNE010000004.1 coordinate 293,054, forward strand.
GCAAGCGCTGCCGGGAGCTGGGCGTGGATACCATTATCGTGTTCGACACCCACTGGCTGGTGAACAGCGCGTACCACATTAATTGTGCGGATCATTTTTCAGGCGTCTACACCAGCAACGAGCTGCCGCACTTTATCCGCGACATGACCTACGACTACGACGGCAACCCCGAACTCGGGCAGCTGATCGCCGACGAGGCGGTGAAGCTCGGCGTGCGCGCCAAAGCGCACAACATCCCGAGCCTCAAGCTGGAGTACGGCACGCTGGTACCGATGCGCTACATGAACGCGGATAAACACTTCAAAGTGGTCTCCATCTCGGCGTTCTGCACGGTTCACGACTTCGCCGACAGCCGCAGGCTGGGCGAGGCCATCGTCAGCGCTATCGAAAAATACGACGGCACCGTGGCGGTGCTCGCCAGCGGCTCGCTGTCGCACCGCTTCATCGACGACCAGCGCGCGGAAGAGGGAATGAACAGCTACACCCGCGAGTTCGACCGCCAGATGGACGAACGGGTGGTGAAGCTGTGGCGCGAGGGCCAGTTCAAAGAGTTTTGCAGCATGCTGCCGGAGTACGCCGACTACTGCTATGGCGAGGGCAACATGCACGACACGGTGATGCTGCTGGGGATGCTCGGCTGGGACAAATACGACGGCAAGGTGGAGTTTCTCACCGATCTGTTCGCCAGCTCCGGCACCGGCCAGGTTAACGCCGTTTTCCCGCTGCCCGCATAAGGAGCCACCATGCCGCACTTTATTGCTGAATGCACCGACAACATCCGCGAGCAGGCCGACCTGCCGGGGCTGTTCGCCAAAGTTAACGACGCGCTGGCCGCCACGGGCATTTTCCCCATCGGCGGCATCCGCAGCCGCGCCCACTGGCTGGACACCTGGCAGATGGCCGACGGCAGGCACGATTACGCCTTTGTGCATATGACGCTGAAGATCGGTGCCGGGCGCAGCCTGGAGAGCCGGGAAGCCGTGGGTGAGATGCTGTTTGCGCTGATCAAAGCGCATTTTGCAGAGCTGATGGCGAGCCGCTATCTGGCGCTGTCATTCGAGCTCGACGAGCTGCACCCGACGCTCAACTACAAACAAAACAACGTGCACGCACTGTTTCGCTGAGGTTCTGAATGCTCGACAAACACACCCATACCCTGATCGCCCACCGCCTGCATCAGGCCGAACAGTCCCGGGAGCAGATCCGCGCGATCTCGCTGGAGTACCCGGAGATCACCATTGAAGACGCCTACGCCGTCCAGCGCGAATGGGTGAGCCTGAAGATTGCCGAAGGCCGCGTGCTGAAAGGCCACAAGATTGGCCTCACCTCGAAGGCGATGCAGGCCAGCTCGCAGATCAGCGAGCCGGACTACGGCGCGCTGCTGGACGACATGTTCTTCCACGACGGCAGCGACATCTCCGTCGACCGCTTCATCGTCCCGCGTATCGAAGTGGAGCTGGCCTTCGTGCTGGCAAAACCGCTGCGCGGCCCGAACTGCACGATCTTCGACGTCTACAACGCCACGGACTACGTCATCCCCGCGCTGGAGCTGATCGACGCCCGCTGCCACAACGTCGACCCGGAAACCCAGCGCCCGCGCAAGGTGTTCGACACCATCTCCGATAACGCCGCCAACGCGGGGGTGATCCTCGGCGGCCGTCCGATTAAGCCCGACGAGCTGGATCTGCGCTGGATCTCCGCCCTGCTCTACCGCAACGGCGTGATTGAAGAGACCGGCGTTGCGGCAGGCGTGCTTAACCACCCGGCGAACGGCGTGGCGTGGCTGGCGAACAAGCTGGCACCGTATGACGTGCAGCTTGAGCCCGGCCAAATCATCCTCGGCGGCTCCTTTACCCGCCCGGTACCCGCCAGCAGAGGCGACACCTTCCACGTCGACTACGGCAATATGGGCTCCATCAGCTGCCGCTTTGTGTAAGGAGACAACCATGCAAAACGCATTTAAAGCGGCGCTGAAGGCGGGCCGTCCGCAAATCGGGCTATGGCTGGGGCTGACCAGCAGCTACAGCGCCGAGCTGCTGGCCGGAGCAGGCTTCGACTGGCTGCTGATTGATGGCGAGCATGCGCCGAACAGCGTGCAGACCGTGTTAACTCAATTACAGGCCATCGCCCCCTATCCCAGCCAGCCGGTGGTGCGCCCGTCGTGGAACGATCCGGTGCAGATCAAACAGCTGCTGGACGTGGGCGCGCAAACCCTGCTGGTGCCGATGGTGCAAAACGCCGACGAAGCTCGGCTGGCGGTGAGCGCCACGCGCTATCCGCCTGGGGGCATTCGCGGCGTCGGCAGCGCCCTGGCAAGAGCGTCGCGCTGGAACCGCATTCCGGACTACCTGCATAAGGCTAACGACGCCATGTGCGTGCTGGTGCAGATCGAAACCCGCGAGGCATTGAAAAACCTGCCGCAGATCCTGGACGTGGAGGGCGTCGACGGCGTGTTTATCGGCCCGGCGGATCTGAGCGCCGACATGGGCTTTGCGGGCAACCCGCAGCACCCGGAGGTGCAGGCCGCCATTGAGCGGGCGATCGCGCAGATCCTGAGCGCAGGCAAAGCCCCCGGCATCCTGATGGCGAATGAACAGCTGGCAAAACGCTATCTTGAGCTCGGCGCGCTGTTTGTCGCCGTCGGCGTCGATACCACCCTGCTCGCCCGCGGCGCCGAAGCGCTGGCGGCGCGCTTTATCGAACAACCGGTTACGTCAGTGAATAACAATAAATCCGTCTACTAAACGTAAGATCTGGAGCGCAGCATGACGACCTCTACCCTGCAAGATAAGAAAGCTATAGAACATCGCGCGATCAACAAGCTGTTCCGTCGTTTGATCGTATTCCTCTTTATCCTGTTTGTTTTCTCGTTTCTCGATCGCATCAATATCGGCTTTGCCGGGCTGACGATGGGCAAAGATCTGGGCCTCACGTCGACCATGTTTGGCCTGGCCGCGACGCTGTTTTACGTCACCTACGTGATGTGCGGGATCCCGAGCAACATCATGCTGGCGAAGATCGGCGCGCGGCGCTGGATCGCCGGGATCATGGTGGTGTGGGGCATCGCCTCCACCTGCACCATGTTCGCCACCAGCCCGGAAACGCTTTACGTGCTGCGTATGCTGGTGGGCATCGCCGAAGCCGGCTTCCTGCCTGGGATCCTGGTCTACCTCACCTGGTGGTTCCCCGCGTATCACCGCGCCCGCGCCAACGCGCTGTTTATGATCGCCATGCCGGTGACCATGATGCTCGGCTCGATCCTCTCCGGGTATATTCTGGCGATGGACGGCCTGTGGAACCTGAAGGGCTGGCAGTGGCTGTTCCTGCTGGAAGGGCTGCCGTCGGTAGTGCTCGGCGTGGTGACCTGGTTTTACCTCAACGACACGCCGGATCAGGCCACCTGGCTGGACGACGATGAAAAGCAGGCGCTGAAAACGATGATCGCCCGCGAGCAGGAGATCGCCATTTCCCAAGCCGTCACGCCGCGGTCGACGCTGCGCGAGGTGCTGACCCCTGCGGTGCTGCTCTACACGCTGGCCTACTTCTGCCTGACCAACACGCTGAGCGCCATCAACATCTGGACGCCGCAGATCCTGCAAAGCTTCAACACGGGGAGCAGCAATATCGTCATCGGCCTGCTGGCGGCGATCCCGCAGTTTTGCACCATCCTCGGGATGATCTGGTGGAGCCGGCGCTCCGACAGGCTGAAAGAGCGAAAAAAGCACACCATCCTGCCGTACCTGTTCGCGGCGGCGGGATGGATGCTGGCCTCCGCGACGGATCACAGCCTGATCCAGCTGCTTGGCATCATCATGGCCTCAACCGGATCGTTTACCGCCATGGCGATATTCTGGACCACGCCGGACCAGGTTATTAGCCTCCAGTCCCGCGCGGTGGCGCTGGCGGTGATCAACGCCATCGGTAACGTCGGATCCGCCGTCAGCCCGCTGCTGATAGGGATCCTGCGCGACGCGACCGGCAGCTTCAGCTCCGGGCTGTGGTTTGTGGCCGGGCTGCTGGTGGTCGGCGCGCTGGTGCTGACGCGCATTCCGATGACGCAGCGGGATCGGCAGAGGAGCGGCCATGTGCCAGAGCCCCATCGCCAACATTGATATCAGCAAGGAGTACGACGAAAGTCTGGGTACCGACGACGTGCACTACCAGTCGTTCGCGCGCATGGCGGCCTTTTTTGGCCGCGACATGCAGGCGCATCGTCACGACCAGTATTTTCAGATGCACTTTCTCGACACCGGGCAAATTGAACTCCAGCTCGACGATCACCGCTACTCGGTGCAGGCCCCGCTGTTCGTCCTCACGCCGCCGTCGGTGCCGCACGCGTTTATTACCGAATCCGACAGCGACGGCCACGTGCTGACGGTGCGCGAGGATCTGATCTGGCCGCTGCTGGAGGTGCTTTACCCCGGCACCCGTGAAGCGTTTGGCCTGCCGGGGATCTGTCTGTCGCTTGCCGACAAGCCGGACGAGCTGGCGGCGCTGAAGCACTACTGGCAGCTGATCGCCCGGGAATCCACGGAGCAGCTGCCGGGGCGCGAGCACACGCTGGTTCTGCTGGCGCAGGCGGTGTTTACCCTGCTGCTGCGCAACGCGAAGCTCGACGACCACGCTGCCAGCGGTATGCGCGGCGAGCTGAAGCTGTTCCAGCGGTTTACCCAGCTGATTGACGAGCATTACCACCAGCACTGGACGGTGCCGGAATACGCCAGCGAGCTGCACCTGACCGAATCCCGCCTGACGGACATCTGCCGCCGCTTCGCCAACCGCCCGCCGAAGCGGATTATCTTCGACCGCCAGCTGCGGGAGGCCCGACGGCTGCTGCTCTTCTCCGACAGTACGGTCAGCGAGATCGCGTGGCAGCTGGGGTTTAAGGATCCGGCCTACTTTGCCCGCTTTTTCAATCGCCTGACGGGCTGCTCGCCCAGCGCGTATCGGGCGCAGAAAGTACCGGTGTCGCCTGTTCCCCTCACCCCTGCCCTCTCCCAAAGGGAGAGGGAGTAACCGTCCCCTCTCCCTTTGGGAGAGGGTTAGGGTGAGGGAAATCACACTCTGCGATCTCTCGCGAAAAGTACCCGCCGTTGTCCTAATCGTCCCTTCACGTTACCTCCCTCTCAGGCTTCAATTAAACAACAAAAACAAAACATAAATTTAACAACCATCTTCCGATACGAGGTCCCTATGAAGCCTGAAGAGTTCCGCGCTGATGCCAAACGTCCGTTAACCGGTGAAGAGTATTTAAAAAGCCTGCAGGACGGTCGCGAGATTTATATCTACGGCGAGCGCGTTAAAGACGTCACCACCCATCCGGCGTTTCGCAACGCGGCGGCCTCCATCGCGCAGATGTACGACGCCCTGCACAAGCCGGAGATGCAGGACACGCTGTGCTGGGGCACCGACACCGGCAGCGGCGGCTACACCCATAAGTTCTTCCGCGTGGCGAAAAGCGCCGACGATCTGCGCCAGCAGCGCGACGCCATCGCCGAGTGGTCGCGTCTGAGCTACGGCTGGATGGGCCGCACGCCGGACTACAAGGCCGCGTTCGGCTGCGCGCTCGGCGCTAACCCGGCCTTCTACGGCCAGTTCGAGCAGAACGCCCGCAGCTGGTACACCCGCATCCAGGAAACCGGCCTGTACTTCAACCACGCCATCGTGAACCCACCGATCGACCGCCACAAGCCGGCAGACGAGGTGAAGGACGTCTACATCAAGCTGGAGAAAGAGACCGACGCCGGGATTATCGTCAGCGGTGCGAAAGTTGTCGCAACCAACTCGGCGCTGACCCACTACAACATGATCGGCTTCGGCTCCGCGCAGGTAATGGGCGAAAACCCGGACTTCGCGCTGATGTTCGTCGCGCCGATGGATGCCGAAGGCGTGAAGCTGATCTCCCGCGCCTCTTACGAGATGGTGGCAGGCGCCACCGGCTCCCCGTATGACTACCCGCTCTCCAGCCGCTTCGACGAAAACGACGCGATCCTGGTGATGGATAACGTGCTGATCCCGTGGGAAAACGTGCTGATATACCGCGATTTCGACCGCTGCCGTCGCTGGACGATGGAGGGCGGCTTCGCCCGCATGTACCCGCTGCAGGCCTGCGTGCGCCTGGCGGTGAAGCTCGACTTCATCACCGCCCTGCTGAAAAAATCTCTTGAGTGCACCGGCACCCTGGAGTTCCGCGGCGTGCAGGCGGATCTCGGCGAAGTGGTGGCCTGGCGCAACATGTTCTGGGCGCTGAGCGACTCCATGTGCTCCGAAGCCACCCCGTGGGTCAACGGCGCGTACCTGCCGGACCACGCCGCGCTACAGACCTACCGCGTGATGGCCCCGATGGCCTACGCGAAGATCAAGAACATCATCGAGCGTAACGTGACGTCCGGTCTGATTTACCTTCCGTCCAGCGCGCGGGATCTGAACAACCCGCAGATTGACCAGTATCTGGCGAAATACGTGCGCGGCTCCAACGGTATGGACCACGTCGAACGCATCAAGATTTTAAAACTGATGTGGGACGCCATCGGCAGCGAGTTTGGCGGCCGCCACGAGCTGTACGAAATCAACTACTCCGGCAGCCAGGACGAGATCCGCCTGCAGTGTCTGCGTCAGGCACAAAGCTCCGGCAACATGGACAAGATGATGGCAATGGTCGACCGCTGCATGTCCGAGTACGACCAGCACGGCTGGACGGTGCCGCACCTGCACAACAACAGCGATATCAACATGCTCGACAAGCTGCTGAAATAGCGCAGCGGGAGGTTGCAATGCATTCAGATGAACAACGCCTGCGTTTTCGCGACGCAATGAGCAGCCTGTCGGCGGCGGTCAATGTGGTCACCACCGAGGGCGACGCCGGACGCTGCGGCATTACCGCCACCGCCGTCTGCTCGGTGACGGATACCCCGCCGTCAGTAATGGTCTGCATTAACGCCAACAGCGCCATGAACCCGGTCTTTCAGGGCAACGGCAGGCTGTGCGTCAACGTGCTGAACCACGAGCAGGAGATCATGGCCCGCCACTTCGCCGGGATGACGGGGATGGCAATGGAGGAGCGCTTTGCCCTCTCCTGCTGGCAGAATGGCCCGCTGGGGCAGCCGGTGCTGAAAGGCGCGCTGGCGAGCCTGGAAGGCGAGATTAGCCAGGTGCAAACCATCGGCACCCATCTGGTTTATCTTGTCGAAGTGAAAAACATCATCCTGAGTGATGCGGGACACGGCCTGATTTACTTTAAGCGCCGTTTCCACCCGGTCATGATGGAGGTGGAAGCCGTCGTGTGATCCCCCTCGCGCTGGTCTTTTTTCGGGCCAGCGCCGCTTTCTACAAAAATTCCTAAGGTTTCCGCTAAATCACGCCGTTATACATCCATAAGAGAAATTTTCTGTGCCTGAATACTGACATCTCCGGTCAGTGCTTTTTGCATTGTTCAGCGCATACCCAATATACAGGAAGACCTTATGGCTAAAACGACGCGGAGCCGCTCGGCTGAACGTCTGGTCGATATTCTCCTTGAGCTACATTTACACGGCGTGGTAAACCGCAGTGCGCTAATGGAGAAATTTAAAATTACCGAGCGTACCGTCTACCGGGATTTAAATGCGCTCTCGCCCATTGTTGAACATACCGGTAACGGGCTATATCGACTGATCCACTCCGCCCAATCTCCCGGTGGGCAGGGATTACATCACGCTCTGGCTAACTTCCTGAATGCCGATAATTTTTTCCCTGAAAGAAATACGGACTTCTGGCAAAAGCTGGAGGCGCGCGTCGACGAAAAACATATTCTTATCCTTAGTAATGACGCAGAACATACGGTGCAGCGTGATATCCGCCGCCATTTAGCGAAAATCGAGAAATCGATTAATAACCATAATGTCTGTCAGATCGTTTATAAGGGTAAAACCCGTCTGATCAATCCCTACAAACTCATTAACAAAAAAAATATATGGTATTTACAAGCTACCGAAAATAGCCGGTTGAAATCCTTTTCATTAAGCCAGATTAGCTGGTTTGATATTCAAAAAACCTTTTTCACCCCTGATGAAAATGTTCGGGAACTGCTGGAAAAAAGCCTCGACCCGTGGGTGTCAGAAAATACTTTCACCGTGAAAATATTCATTAAGGATAATATTTCACATTACTTCCTGCGCCGCGATCTTCTGCCGGAACAGGAGCTCCTGGAGGAGCAACGCGGCGGCGTCACGCTGCGCTGCCAGGCGGCACACGAAAACCAGATCCTGCCGCTGCTGTTCTACTGGCTGCCGAACATTCAGATCCTGGAGCCGAGCTGGCTGAAGGAGAAGCTCATCAAGACGCTGGAAAGCTACCTGTCGATGGAGCGCAGCCCGGAAAACCACGTGATCTCAATCACATAATTTCCCCCGACAGCGGCGAGCCTGAACCACTCGCCGCGTTCTTTGACCGCTCACCCGTCACTTTCAACCACTCACGCATTTACCGTCCTTTACGCGCGCGCGGATCTGGCACGATCGCTCCAGCATTAATCAATACCTCCTCACAACGAACCCTGACCCTTTTTTCTTTACATAAAAAACCAGGTCTTACTATGGATACTAAAAAACTACTTAAGCACGTGCCCTGGGCCTTACTCGGGATCCTCGGTGCTTTCTGTCTGGCGGTTGTCGCATTGCGCCGGGGCGAACACGTAAGCGCCCTGTGGATCGTGGTCGCGTCGGTCTCCGTCTATCTTGTGGCTTATCGCTACTACAGCTTGTACATCGCGCAGAAGGTCATGAAGCTCGACCCGACGCGCGCCACCCCGGCGGTCATTAACAACGACGGCCTGAACTACGTGCCAACCAACCGCTACGTGCTGTTTGGTCACCACTTTGCCGCCATTGCAGGCGCGGGCCCGCTGGTCGGCCCGGTGCTGGCCGCGCAGATGGGCTACCTGCCGGGTACGCTCTGGCTGCTGGCGGGCGTGGTACTGGCGGGGGCGGTGCAGGACTTTATGGTGCTGTTTATCTCCTCGCGCCGTAACGGCTCGTCGCTGGGTGAGATGATCAAAGAAGAGATGGGCCGCATGCCGGGCACTATCGCCCTCTTCGGCTGCTTCCTGATTATGATCATCATCCTGGCGGTGCTGGCGCTGATCGTGGTGAAAGCGCTGGCCGAAAGTCCGTGGGGCGTCTTTACCGTCTGCTCTACCGTACCGATTGCGCTGTTCATGGGCATCTACATGCGCTTCCTGCGCCCTGGCCGCGTGGGTGAAGTGTCGGTCATTGGTATCGTGCTGCTGGTCGCCTCCATCTACTTCGGCGGCGTGATTGCGCACGACCCGTACTGGGGCCCGGCGCTGACCTTTAAAGACACCACCATCACCTTCGCGCTGATCGGTTACGCGTTCGTTTCCGCCCTGCTGCCGGTGTGGCTGATTCTGGCTCCGCGCGACTACCTGGCGACCTTCCTGAAAATCGGCGTGATCGTCGGGTTGGCGATCGGGATTGTGATCATCAACCCTGAGCTGAAAATGCCGGCGGTGACCCAGTACATTGACGGCACCGGTCCGCTGTGGAAAGGCGCCCTGTTCCCGTTCTTGTTTATCACCATCGCCTGCGGCGCCGTGTCCGGCTTCCACGCGCTGATCTCCTCCGGCACCACGCCGAAGCTGATGGCTAACGAAACCGACGCGCGCTTTATCGGTTACGGCGCAATGCTGATGGAGTCCTTCGTGGCGATCATGGCGCTGGTTGCGGCCTCAATTATCGAGCCAGGCCTCTACTTCGCGATGAACACGCCGCCGGCGGGTCTGGGCATCACCATGCCAAACCTGCATGAGATGGGCGGGGAAAATACCGCGCTGATCATGGCGCAGCTGAAAGAGGCCAGCGCACACGCGGCGGCGACCGTTAGCTCCTGGGGCTTCGTGATCTCGCCTGAGCAGATCATGCAGACCGCGAAAGACATTGGCGAACCGTCCGTGCTGAACCGCGCAGGTGGCGCACCGACGCTGGCCGTGGGTATTGCGCACGTGTTCCACAAAGTGCTGCCGTGGGCGGACATGGGCTTCTGGTACCACTTCGGTATTCTGTTTGAAGCGCTGTTCATCCTCACCGCGCTGGATGCCGGTACCCGTGCGGGCCGCTTCATGCTGCAGGATCTGCTGGGCAACTTCGTGCCGTTCCTGAAGAAAACCGACTCTCTGGTAGCGGGCGTTCTGGGTACTGCCGGCTGCGTAGGCCTGTGGGGCTACCTGCTGTATCAGGGCGTTGTCGACCCGCTCGGCGGCGTGAAGAGCCTGTGGCCGCTGTTCGGTATCTCTAACCAGATGCTGGCAGCCGTCGCCCTGGTGCTGGGCACCGTTGTCCTCGTCAAGATGAAACGCACCAAATACATCTGGGTAACCGTGGTGCCTGCACTGTGGCTGCTGCTCTGCACCACCTGGGCGCTGGGCCTGAAGCTGTTCAGCACCAACCCGCAGCTGGAAGGCTTCTTCTTCATGGCTAACCAGTACAAAGAGAAGATTGCCGCTGGCGGCGCGGATCTGACCGCGCAGCAGATTGCCAACATGAACCATATCGTGGTGAACAACTACACCAACGCGGGTCTGAGCATTCTGTTCCTGGTGGTGGTGTACAGCATTATCTTCTACGGCATCAAAACCTGGATGAAAGTGCGCAACACCGAAGGCCGTACGGATAAAGAAACCCCGTACGTGCCGGTACCGGAAGGCGGCGTGAAGACCTCTTCACACCATTAATCAACAAATATCCCCTCACCCTAACCCTCTCCCCAAAGGGGAGAGGGGACTTTATACACCCTCTCCCCTATGGGGAGAGGGCAGGGGTGAGTGGCTTTTCCTGTCTGGAACCCTCAATGTTTGGTAACTTAGGCGAAGCGAAAAAATACCTCGGTCAGGCGGCGAAAATGCTGATTGGCATTCCGGACTATGACAACTACGTTGAGCATATGAAGACCAACCATCCGGATAAGCCGTACATGACCTACACCGAATTCTTCCGCGAGCGTCAGGAAGCGCGCTACGGCGGAAGTGGAGAAGGCGGCGTCCGCTGCTGCTAAAGGAGAGACCATGACCCCGATTGCCGTTACCCTGCTGACCGGTTTTCTCGGCGCCGGTAAGACCACCCTGCTGCGCCACATCCTGAATGAACAGCACGGCTTCAAAATCGCCGTCATCGAAAACGAATTTGGCGAAGTCTCCGTTGACGATCAATTAATCGGCGACCGCGCCACGCAGATCAAAACCCTGACCAACGGCTGCATCTGCTGCACCCGCTCTAACGAATTAGAAGACGCCCTGCTGGACCTGCTCGACAGCCGCGATCGTGGGGACATACACTTCGACCGTCTGGCGATCGAGTGCACCGGCATGGCCGACCCCGGCCCGATTATTCAGACCTTTTTCTCACACGAGATCCTATGCCAGCGCTACCTGCTGGACGGGGTGATTGCCCTCGTGGACGCGGTCCACGCCGACGAGCAGATGAACCAGTTCACCATCGCCCAGTCCCAGGTAGGCTACGCCGACCGCATTCTGCTGACCAAAACCGACGTGGCGGGCGACAGCGAAAAACTGCGCGAGCGCCTGACGCGCATCAACTCCCGCGCGCCGATTTATACGGTGACGCATGGCGATATCGACCTGGCCCAGCTGTTTAACACCAACGGCTTTATGCTGGAGGAGAACGTCACCGCGAAACCGCGCTTCCACTTTATCTCCGACAAGCAAAACGACGTGGCTTCGATTGTGGTGGAGCTGGACTACCCGGTGGACATCGGCGAGGTATCCCGCGTGATGGAAAACCTGCTGCTGTCGTTTGCCGACAAGCTGCTGCGCTATAAAGGAATGCTGTGGATCGACGGCGAGCCGAACCGCCTGCTGTTCCAGGGCGTGCAGCGCCTGTACAGCGCCGACTGGGATCGCCCGTGGGGGGATGAAGCGCCGCACAGCGTGATGGTGTTTATTGGCATACAGCTGCCGGAAGAAGAAATCCGGGCAGCGTTTGCGGGTCTGAAGAAATAACCGCCCCGAACAATCCCCTCTCCCCTTCGGGGAGAGGGTTAGGGTGAGGGGTAAGCCCTGGTATTATTTCAACGCCTCCGGCAGCGTCACAATCCACAGCTCGCTGTCCGATTCCGGCTTCTTCAGCGGCTTCACGCTGAGCGTGGTTTCCACCGGTTTATCATCCAGCGTCAGCTTGCCTTCCGCGTTCACCCGATAATCCTTGAGCTTTTTGCCCTCGACCGGGTGCTGCATCGCCACCTTCACGCCAAAGTCGTTATCGTTCGCCACCGCAAGCCGTTTGCCGTCGATCAGCGCCAGCCCTTCGGCCTTCTCCTGCTTCCAGCCCAGCGCGCGCAGATCGACAACCTGCGTTTTTGCAGCAAGGGTAATGCCGCGCTGCGCCAGGGTTTTCTCATCATCAAACTCCGGGTACTCGCCCGGCTTGTCGAAGGCGGTCAGGTCGCTCGCCTTGCTGAGATCCACCTTGTAGATAAGGTTACGCATCGCGTCGTTTTTATCTTCACCCTGCTCAATCAGCAGGATGTGCTGGTCATCCAGCGCCACGATGTCGCCGATTTTGGCGTCACTGTTTTTGCTGTAGGCCGCGCTGTCGATGGGATAGCCGTACATCGCGGTTTTACCGGTCGCCGGGTCGAAGCTGACCAGACGCGTAAACAGCGCCTGCTTTTTGCTCTTGCCGTCGATATCCAGCGTGCTTTGCACGGCGGCGATAATACGCCCGTCCGGCATCCGGGTCAGGCCTTCAAAGCCCCGGTTCGGCTGGCGCCACTTGATAACGTTTGGCAGACCGCCCGCGATGGATTTTTCCCCTTCTGCCGCCTGCGGCCCGTGGATCGCCAGAATTTTTCCTTTGCTGTCGACGTTAATCAGGAACGGGCCATACTCGTCGCACAGCCAGAAGCCGCCCTTGCCGTCCGGGGTGATGCCTTCCGTGTCCAGCCCGCGGTTGTCACCCTTCAGAATTTTGAGGGTATCGCTGAACGCTACCTCGTTGGTGGATCCAATCACGCCGCTTTGCAGCGGCAGGCCGTTAATCTCGCCTTTATCATCATGCAGCGGACGGGCGTCGACAGCCTCCGCTTTGCCGTTCTGGACGCGGATGGTCATCAGCAGCGGCGCGAAATCCGGCGTGACAAAAATTTTGGCTTCGTTTTTGCCCATTTTGGGCGCATCGGCGTTGGGACCGCGATCGGTCACGGTCGCGAAGGTCAGGGCATCGCCCTGCTTGCCCGTAAACAGCAGGCCGGAGCCAATCCCTACCGGGAGTCCATTTGGAAACGCGTCGGCAAACGCGCCGCTGTATTTCACGTGTGAGCCGTCAGGGAAGCTGACAACATAGCGCTCAGCCGTGGGCTGCGCCGCCAGGCCAGAGAAAGAGAGCGTACAGCCGATAAGCACAGGAATGATTTTTCTTTTCATATTGTTAGCATCCAGAAAGTGAAGCCCACAACGTAATGAACAAACGTGTCAGAAAAATGACATGGAAAGGAAGCGTAGCCGGGCATTTGAGCGAATAATGACCATAAAAATGTAAAAATTTGTTTTTTTATGTGATTTTAGAAATGGAATTGGAAATTATTAGAAGCCCAATTAATTCATCTCAAACCACTATCCCTGGCTCGTTCAGATTTCGTTTAGTCAAAAAATTAAACTGTTCCTCAACGCCTGAAATATGCGCGTTGACACACCGACAACCCAACCTCAGCGTTACAAATAAAGATAAAAAAATTAACAAACCCAGCATGAAAAGTCGATTTTCATCACATTTGCAGTCATAAACATCGCTTGTTAAGGTGCCTCCAGATTAATTTGATGATGAGGCACGAATCATGAAAAAACTGAACATTCTTCTTCTTTCTGCGCTGACCGCCATCTCGGGTTCCGCACTGGCAATGGGCGGCAGCATTGAGCAGGGTAAAAACTTTACTAACCTCAACCTGGAAATGGGCAAATCCTCCTCCGGTGTTTATCTCGAAAGCAACTGGCTGAAAAACACCGACGACGGTACCCAGACCGGTGGCGTGGGCGCAGGTTACAATCTGGAAGTGGGCCCGGTGATGCTGAATGCGGGCGCAAAGGCCATCTACATCGGCCCGAAAAAAGGCGATAACGGCGTGGCCTTCCCGATTGGCGGCGGCGTAAACGTTGCGCTGACCGACAGCATCCACGTCTATGGCGAAGGCTATGTGGCACCTGAAGGCCTGAACAACAGCGTGAAAAACTACGTTGAAGCTAACGGCGGCGTAAGCTGGACCCCAATCAAACCGGTTACGCTGAAAGTGGGCTACCGCCACGTGAGCGTTGACGGCAAAGATGGTCGTCCAAACCACACCCTGATTGACGGCGCATATGTAGGCGGTGGAGTAACCTTCTAATGAAACACCGCATTACCGCGCTTTGCGTTCTGAGCCTCACGCTGATGCTCACCGGCTGCGTCCAGTACAAATGGGTAAAACCGGGCGTGACCGACGCTGAGATGAATAAAAAGCTCACGGAATGCGAAGCGCAGGCCCTGATCGATCTGCCCCCGGATAACGTAGTGACCGGTTCGAGCTCGGAAAAAACGGACAAAAAGAACAAGAAAAAGGATATTTCCACGAGCTACACGGTTGAAGACGCGAATGAATATCGCCGGGATACGTTAGTCGACAGCTGCATGTTCAAAAGCGGCTGGGACAAGATCGAAGTCCAGTAATCAACTGAAAAAAAACCTGCCAACCGGCAGGTTTTTTATGACCGCTTACTTACGCACCACCACCAGCTTCTGGTTCACAAACTCTTTGATCCCCAGATCCGACAGCTCGCGTCCGTAGCCGGAGCGCTTCACGCCGCCGAACGGCAGCTCTGCTGCGGTATCGGTGAGCCAGTTGATGTACACCATCCCGGTCTCGATCCGCGACGCCATTTTCTTCGCGCGCTCGATGTCCTGGCTGAACACCGCCCCGCCCAGGCCGTAGTGGGAGTCGTTCGCCAGCGCGACCGCCTCGTCGTCGTTTTTCACCACGTACATCTGCGCCACCGGGCCGAAGAACTCTTCGAAGTACGCCGGGTTGTCGCGGGAGATATTCGTCAGGATCGTCGGTTCGAAGAAGCTACCGTCGCGCTGCACCGGCTTGCCGCCATAGTGCAGCGTGGCGCCGTTTTTCACCGCCTCGTTAACCTGTTTGGTCAGCGTTTCCAGCGCATCTTTGGAAGAGAGCGGCCCCAGCGTGGTGCTTTCGTCCAGCGGATCGCCAATCTTCACCTGCTTAAACGCCTCGGTAAATTTGGTCAGGAAGGCATCGGCAATCTTTTCATGCAGGATAAAGCGCTTCGCCGCGGTACAGACCTGCCCGGCGTTGTTGAGTCGCGCATTCACGCCAATCTTAACGGCCTTCTCAAGGTCCGCGTCATCCAGCACCACGAAGACGTCATTACCGCCCAGCTCCAGGGTCGATTTCTTGATGTGCTTCGCCGCCTGCGCGGCCACCACGCTGCCTGCCTTTTCGGAGCCGGTTAGCGCTGCGCCCTGCACGCGATCGTCTGCGATGATATTCGCTACCTGTTCAGACGAGATAAACAGGTTCGTCCACGCCCCTTCCGGCGCGCCCGCCTCGCGCACCAGATGCGCAAAGGTCTCGGCGCAGTGCGGCACGATGCTGGCATGCTTGGCAATAACGGGGTTACCCGCCGCCAGGTTTGGCGCCAGGACGCGCATCAGCTGGTAGTACGGGAAGTTCCAAGGCTCAACGGCCATCAGCACGCCGATGGGGTGATGCTCCACCCACGCTTCGCCGAGCTCAGAGTCGTACTTCACCGGGGCCAGGAACTGCTTCGCGTTGTCGGCGTAGTAGCGGGCGATCTGCGCGCACAGCTTCACCTCGCCGCGGCTCTGTTCGATGAGCTTACCCATCTCCTGGCTGGCGATTTTCGCCAGGTCCTCCACGCGCTCGTCGATCAGGTCGGCGAGCTTATGCAGCACCGGAAGGCGCTGGCTGATGTCGCCTTTCGCCCATTGCGAATGGTAAAGCGCATCGGCCGCCTTGAGCGCCGCTTCGATATCCGCGTCGGTATGTGAGGGGTATTCTTTGATGAGCTGGTTAGTGGCAGGATTTACTGTCTGATAAGCCATATCGAATCTCCATGTTTTACCGCTTAGGGTATTAAGGGTAGTCAACATGACTGGCTGTGGACGTAAAGTTGGGTATATCCGGAAGGTTCTTAATGAAGCTGTGCCGGACGGTTCGCTGACGTGGTATAAAAAACCTCCAGAAGGAGTTCCCATGACCGATACCCGACACGTTCGTCAGACTTTTCACCGCGCCCAGGGCCTTGAGCTGCGCAGCACCTGGCAAAGCACTCAGGCGTACAAACGCCACTGTCACCCTCAGCTCTCCATCGGCGCGATTGTTGAGGGCCAGACCTGCTGCGTATGTCATGACAGAGAGTACATCCTTAACCCCGGTGACCTCATCGTGATCCCCGCTAATGTGCCGCACAGCTGCAACCCCGTCGACGGGCAACCGCGCAGCTACCATATGCTCTATATCGACACCGATCTTCCTCTGGCGCTACAGGTGATTCGTAACCCTGACCTGTTTGCCCATTACCTGGACGTTATTGAAACAATGTCTCCAGCATCCGTGGAGACGCTGCTTTCTGCCCTTCCCCGCTGCGCGGATAACGCAGACGCGCTTCGCTCAACCAGCCAGCAGGTTCAGGAGGCGTTTCTTTCCGATCTCACCAGCCCGCCCTCTCTCGACGAGCTTGCCCAACGGTTCTCGCTGCGCAAGGAGACGCTGATTCGCACCTTCAGGCAGGACACCGGCCTGACGCCGGGCAGCTTCCTCAACGTCTCCCGCGTGGAGTACGCCAAAGCGCGGCTGCGCGCCGGGGATGCTATCGCCGACGTCGGCTACCAGAGCGGCTTTGCCGACCAGAGCCATTTTCATAAGACCTTCGTCAGCTATACCGCCGCCACGCCGCGCCAGTACGCCACGGGCCGATCAATATCAGACAATAAATAGGTTCTGCAGCGCCGTACTCTGATCTCAGATTGTTAACTGAGGTCGCTATGGAACTGTTCTTCCCTTCCGCTTTTCTCGCCCTGGCGCTGGCGCATTTTGTTGCCCTGCTCAGCCCGGGCCCGGATTTTTTCCTGCTTGTGGGCTACGCGGCGCGCTATCGGCTGCGCGGCAGCGCCGGGCTGTGCGTCGGCATCGCCGCGGGTAACGCGCTCTATATTGTTCTGGTGATTATCGGCTGGAGCGCGCTGCGCCAGTTTACGTGGCTGTTTACGCTGATCGAACTTTGCGGCGCGCTGTATCTGCTGTGGATCGGCTCGCATCTGGTGCGCAGCCGGCCGCAGGCGCTGGCGCTTGCAGAAACCCGACAGCGGTGCCCTTCTCTGATGAAGCAGATCCTGCTGGGGCTGGGATCGGCGCTGTTAAATCCAAAAAATGCGCTGTTCTACCTGGCGCTGATGACGGCGCTGCTGGGGCCGGACGTGACGCTGCTTCAGCAGGCGACCTGCGGCGTCTGGATGGTGATGGTGGTGCTGGCGTGGGATCTGGCGCTGGTGTCGATGATGGGGCTATCGGCGGTGCAACAGAAGCTCAGCCGTTCGCTGTGGTGGATTGAGCGGGCGGCGGGGGTGGTGCTGATGGGGTTTGGGGGGTGGGTGATGTGGCGGGTGCTGGCAAATAGTGTATTGCCCCTATAGAAAGCAACGCCTCTATACCCTGATCGATCGCGATATGGTCGCCCGGGAAGGGATGAGTTACTACATCACCGATAAAGGTCGCGCATGGTTAGCGAATGCCCTACCGGCTCGCAAAGCCGATCCTCGAAAAGAACTTCTGGACGCGGTGAAGCGCTATAACCACCAGCAAAAAGAGCAGCTTCGCGAACAAATCAGCACCATGAATCCCTACAAGTTCGAGCATTTGATTGGTCAGCTTCTGGAGGCGATGGGTTATGAACAGGTGGAAGTGACCAAAGCGTCGGGCGATAAGGGCGTCGATGTCGTCGGCAGAGTACAGGTGGGCATTACCACCATCACGGAAGTGGTGCAGGTTAAGCGTATGCAGAGCAATATTACCCGCCCTGTTATCGACCAGTTTCGTGGTGCGTTGCCTTATCACAGCGCGATCCGGGGCACGCTCATCACCACGGGGCGTTTTGCCGGGAACTGTGAAAAAGCGGCTCTGCATCCCGGTGCGGCTCCTATTACCTTGATAGATGGTGACCGGCTGCTAGAACTGTTGATTGAGAATAATGTCGGCATTCGACGCAGCAACGCGGTCGAGCTGCTGGATGTGGATCTACAGCTTTTTGATGAACTGGAAGAGGGATTAAAAGGCGAAATTTAACGTCTTAATGGCTACAATAGACGCCAAATTTTCCTGATTGAGTTCATCATGGCCAAAGCACCAACAAAAAAAGCCAAAGCAAAGAAAGGCTTTGAAGACACATTATGGGATACCGCGAATCAGCTTCGCGGTAGCGTTGAATCCTCCGAGTACAAACACGTGGTACTGAGCCTCGTGTTCCTGAAATTTATCAGCGATAAGTTCGAGGCCCGTCGTCAAAAAATGAAGGACGAAGGCCAGGAAGATTTCCTGGAAATGGAGGTCTTCTATCAGCAGGACAATATCTTCTACCTGCCGGAAAAGGCGCGCTGGTCATTCATTAAACAGAACGCCAAGCAGGATAACCTCGCCGTCCTGATTGATGACGCCCTCTCCACCATTGAGAAGAACAACCCGACGCTGAAAGGCGCGCTGCCGGATAACTACTTCAGCCGTCAGGATCTGGAGACCAAGAAGCTGGCATCGCTGATCGACACTATCGATAACATCGAAACGCTGGCGCATGAAACCGATGTTGAAGCGCTGTCGAAAGAAGATCTGGTCGGCCGCGTGTACGAATATTTCCTCGGCAAGTTTGCCGCTACCGAAGGCAAAGGCGGTGGTGAGTTCTATACGCCAAAATGCGTGGTGACGCTGCTGACCGAAATGCTCGAACCGTTCCAGGGCAAAGTATATGACCCGTGCTGCGGCTCGGCGGGGATGTTTGTCCAGTCGGTGAAGTTCGTTGAAAGCCACCAGGGGAAAAGCCGCGATATCGCCCTGTACGGTCAGGAGCTGACGGCCACCACCTATAAACTGGCGAAGATGAACCTCGCGATTCGTGGTCTTTCCGCCAACCTTGGCGAACGCCCGGCGGACACCTTCTTCAGCGACCAGCACCCGGATTTAAAAGCCGACTACATTCTGGCAAACCCGCCGTTTAACCTGAAGGACTGGCGTAACGACGCCGAGCTGACCAACGATCCGCGCTTTGCCGGGTACCGCACGCCGCCAACCGGTAACGCCAACTACGGCTGGATTTTGCATATGCTCTCCAAGCTGTCGGCCAACGGTACCGCCGGTTTTGTGTTGGCGAACGGTTCGATGAGTTCTAACACCAGCGGCGAAGGCGAGATCCGCGCGCAGATGATCGAAAACGATCTGATCGACTGCATGATCGCCCTACCCGGCCAGCTGTTCTATACCACGCAGATCCCGGTCTGCCTGTGGTTTATAACCAAATCGAAGGCTGCCGATCCTGCCAAAGGCTACCGCAACCGTCAGGGCGAAACGTTGTTTATTGATGCGCGTAATCTCGGCACAATGATGAACCGTACCACCAAAGAGCTGACGGCGGACGATATCGCCACCATCGCCGATACCTACCATGCGTGGCGCAGCACGCCGGAAGAGCTGGCCGAGCGTGTTAAGCGCGGCGACAGCAAGCTGGCGCAATACGACGATCAGGCCGGGTTCTGCAAGGTCGCCACTATTGAAGAGATCAAGGCTCACGACTATGTGCTGACGCCGGGCCGCTACGTCGGCGCTGCCGAGCAGGAAGATGACGGCGTGGCGTTTGAAACCAAAATGCGTGAATTGTCGCAGACGCTGTTTGCGCAGATGAAGCAGGCGGAAGAGCTGGATAAGGCGATTCGTCAGAACTTGGAGGTTTTGGGTTATGGGGAGTAAGTGGAAAACATCCTTTTTAACCGACCATTACAGCATTAGCTCTGGTCTTTCCAAACCAGCTAAAGATTTTGGTACAGGTTACCCGTTCTTATCTTTTAAGGATATTTTTTATAATTATTTTTTACCTGATTCACTCGCGCAATTAGTGCAAAGTACAGATAAAGAAAGAGCCTCTTGCTCGGTAAGACGCGGGGATGTTTTTCTTACTCGTACAAGCGAAACGATGCATGAGCTGGGTATGAGTTCTGTAGCATTAAAAGATTATACAGATGCCACGTTCAATGGCTTTTGTAAAAGAT
Organism: Enterobacter nematophilus; assembly: GCF_026344075.1. Lineage (NCBI taxonomy): Bacteria > Pseudomonadati > Pseudomonadota > Gammaproteobacteria > Enterobacterales > Enterobacteriaceae > Enterobacter > Enterobacter nematophilus. The sequence goes on from NZ_JAPKNE010000004.1 coordinate 313,384, forward strand.
TGCGACCGAAGGAAACATCTGAATTAGAACCAGAGTATGTTGGTTATTACTTGCGTAGCCCTGTATTTAGACAGAGCATGCTTGCCTTTTCCACCATGTCAACCCGAGCTAGTCTTAATAATGAAATGATTAGTCGGTTGGAAATAAGTTATCCAGATCGTAAAATACAAAAAAAGATAGCAAACATCCTACTTTCTCTTGATGAAAAAATAGCAATATCAAGAGCGATCAACCAAAGCCTGGAACAAATGTCCCAAGCCCTGTTCAAATCTTGGTTTGTGGATTTCGACCCGGTGATTGATAACGCGCTGGATGCGGGAAACCAAATCCCGGAAGCGCTGCAATCCCGCGCCGAGCTGCGTCAAAAAGCACGAAATTGTGCAGATTTCAAACCACTTTCGGCGGATATTCGTGCATTATTTCCCGCTGAATTTGAAGAAACCGAGCTGGGATTAGTACCGAAAGGCTGGCAACTTAAGTCAATGCATGATCTCGTCGAAAGTGTCTCAATTACATTCCCATTGAGCAAAACAGATAAGGTCATATTCCTTAATACTGGTGATATTGAAAAAGGATCGTTCTTACACCAAAACTATTCCAAGACAGAAGGATTACCTGGTCAAGCTAAAAAATCGATAAAAAAAGGCGATATACTCTTTAGTGAAATCAGGCCAGAAAATAAAAGGTATGCCTTTGTACATTTTGAATCAGATGATTATGTTGTATCAACAAAGTTAATGGTATTACGTGCAAAAAATGAAATAAACCCTCTATTACCATATTTCATTATAACACTTGAAGATAATACTAGAAAATTACAACGAGTTGCTGAGCTAAGATCTGGTACTTTTCCACAAATCACTTTTAAAGAACTAGAATTTATTAATTTCATAATGCCCAATGATCATAAGATCATGGAATTATTTATTAATAGTTATCTTGCACCAGCTTATAATAAAATAATTGCAACAAAAAAAGCGAATATGAACTTAACCAACCTCCGCGACACCCTGCTTCCCAAACTCATCTCCGGTGAGCTGTCCCTGGAGGACCTCCCTGACATCATCAAACAAACCGAAGCCGCATAACGCATTTTTGCCCCTGTAAAATCAGGGGCTTTCTGGTAAGGTTTTCTCTCATTACAGGAACCCTTACCAGAAAACCAGCCAGGGCCGGAGCGGGATATGCATCTCTCATTCAGTGAAGCGAAGTTAGAACAGGCAATAATTGAACTGCTACAGGAGCAGGGTTACCCGCACCTGCCAGGCGACAATGTGCCGCGTTCCAGCCTCGATCAGGTGATAATTGAAGACGATCTTCGCCACTATCTTGCTGCTCGCTATCAGGCCGATGGTATTACGGAAGATGAAATCCAGCGGCTGATTAAACAGTTGACCACCCTGCCCGCTTCCGATCTCTACGAAAGCAATAAGATCTTTTGCACCTGGCTGGCAAATGGCTTCCTGTTTAAACGCGACGATCGTCAGCAGAAAGATCTCTATATCGAACTGCTCGATACCCGGCACCTGCCCGCCGCGCTGCGTGAACTGTTCGATAGCGAAAAAGTACCACTGCAACAGGCTGCTGAAACGCCTGCAAACTATCTTATCCAGCCGTTGAACCGCATTAAGATCGTTAATCAGCTGACCATCACCGGCAAAGAAAACCAGCCGCGCATTCCGGATGCCATCCTGTATATCAACGGCCTACCGTTAGTGGTGTTTGAATTTAAAAGCGCGGTGCGCGAGCAGGAAGCCAATATAGGTGATGCGTATAAGCAACTCTGCACCCGCTATCGCCGCGATATTCCGCAGCTGTTTGTTTATAACGCGCTGTGCATCATCAGCGACGGCGTGAACAACCGCATGGGCAACCTTTTTGCGCCTTATGAGTATTTCTACTCCTGGCGTAAAGTCACCGGTAACGAAAACCGAGAGCAGGACGGCATTCCTTCCCTGCACTCAATGATTCAGGGACTATTTCACCCGGTACGCCTGCTGGATGTGATTAAAAACTTTATCTGCTTCCCGGATAAAGCCAAACACGAAGTGAAAATCTGCTGCCGCTATCCGCAGTATTACGCGGCGCGTAAGCTTTACTACAGCATCGAGCGAGCGCGTAAACCGTACGGTAACGGTAAAGGCGGCACCTACTTTGGCGCCACGGGCTGCGGTAAGAGCTATACCATGCAGTTCTTAACCCGCCTGCTGATGAAAAGCGTCGAGTTTGCCAGCCCGACCATCGTGCTGATCACTGACCGTACCGATCTGGACGATCAGCTCTCCACGCAGATGTGTAATGCCAAAAATTATATCGGTGACGATACCGTGGAGCCCGTCACCAGCCGCGACGATCTGCGTGAAAAGCTGGCCGGTCGTAACAGCGGCGGCGTCTTCCTGACCACCATCCATAAATTTACTGAAGACACCGAATTGCTCTCCGAGCGAAACAACGTCATTTGTATCTCTGACGAAGCGCACCGCAGCCAGATCAATCTGGATCAGAAAGTGATCGTCGATAAAGAGAGCGGCAAGGTACGCAAGACCTGGGGGTTCGCCAAATATCTGCACGACTCGCTGCCAGCGGCCACCTATGTTGGTTTCACCGGGACGCCTGTAGACGCTACGCTGGATGTCTTCGGCGCGGTAGTAGACAGCTACACCATGACCGAATCCGTTCAGGATGAGATCACGGTACGCATCGTCTATGAAGGCCGGGCTGCAAAAGTAATCCTGGATGCCAGCAAGCTGGAAGAGGTAGAGAAGTATTACGAAGAGTGCGCTAATGCGGGCACCAATGAGTGGCAAATCGATGAAAGTAAAAAAGCCAGCGCTACCATGAACGCGATCCTCGGTGATGAGGATCGCCTGAAGGCGCTGGCGGAAGATTTTGCCAAACACTATGAAAAACGCGTTGCTGAAGGCTCAACGGTGAAAGGGAAGGCAATGTTTGTCTGCGCCAGCCGGGAGATTGCCTGGGATTTGTATCGTCAGTTGAAAGGCTGTCGTCCGGCGTGGTTTGAGGTTAAACAGGCCCCTGAAGGGGTTGAGCTTACCGAGCAGGAGCAGAAAGAACTGCCACCGTCCGAAATGGTCAAGATGGTGATGACGCGAGGTAAAGACGATGATGCCAAACTGTACGACCTGCTGGGCAGCAAAGAGTATCGTAAAGAGCTGGATAAACAGTTCAAAAATGCAAAGTCGAATTTCAAAATCGCTATTGTGGTCGATATGTGGCTCACCGGTTTCGACGTCCCGGAACTGGACACTATCTATATCGATAAACCGCTGCAAAAACATAACCTGATCCAGACCATATCCCGTGTTAACCGCAAGTTGGAAGGAAAAAGCAAAGGTCTGGTGGTGGACTATATCGGCATCAAGCGCCAGATGAACCAGGCACTGGCGATGTATTCCCGCATTGACGCCTCCAACTTTGAGGACATTCAGCAGTCGGTCATTGAGGTGAAGAACCATCTCGACCTGCTTTCGCAGGTGTTCCACGATTTCGACAGCCGCACTTACTTTACGGGAGAGCCTCAGGCTCAGCTGGCATGTCTGAATCAGGCGGCAGAATTTGTCTTGCGTACACAGAAAATAGAACGTCGCTTTATGGGGCTGGTGAAGCGTCTGAAGGCGGCCTACGATGTCTGCTGCGGCAGCGAGGTGTTATCACAGGCAGAGCGAGATCGTATCCATTTCTATCTTGCCGTGCGCTCCATCGTCTTTAAGCTGACCAAGGGTGATGCTCCTGACGTTACCCAGATGAACGCCCGCGTGCGTGAGATGATTTCTGACGCATTAAAGGCAGATGGCGTGGAAGAGCTATTTTTCCTGGGCGATAAAAAAGCGGAATCAATCGATATTTTCGACGAGGATTATCTGGCGCGTATTAATAAGATCAAGCTGCCCGCAACAAAGATCCAGCTTCTCCAGAAACTGCTGGAGAAAGCCATCAGCGACTTTAAAAAAATTAACCAGCTTCAGGGGATCAACTTCACTCGCCGCTTCCAGTCGATTATGGACAGATATAACGAACGCAGGGAAGATGACGTACTGAACGGTGAAGAGTTCGATCATTTCAGTCAGGAAATGACCGACATTATCTATGATATTAAAACCGAAATGGGCACTTATGCAGATTTGGGGATTGATATTGAAGATAAAGCGTTTTACGACATTCTTGCACATATGCGCGACAAGTATCAGTTTACCTATGAAGACGACAAGATGCTAGCGCTGGCAAAAGAGATGAAAACAGTCGTTGATAACACGTCAAAGTATCCAGACTGGAGTAAACGTGATGACATCAAAGCAAAGCTTAAAGTTGAGTTGATTCTTTTACTGCATAAACATAAGTTCCCTCCGGTAGCAAACGATGAAGTTTACCAGGGTGTATTGATGCAGGCAGAGAATTTTAAAGAAAACATGGGAACGCTAAATATTTAACATCACAACTCGTTCACCATAGAGCCATTCTTTCGGTGCAACGATGATTAAAAGGAGTATATGATGGCCGAAGGGTTAAAAATGTTCTATGCGCGTTATGAACACAATATTAACCTTCGCATTCCTGTCGAAGAAATAAAAGAGAGTGACAGAAAAGGATTGATCTGTGAATTTTGTCCGGCAAAAATTAGCTGGGTCACTCCTCATCAACAGCACGGCAAGAACATTTCGGCCTTCTTAAGATTACAGAAAAATGAACAGCATACGTCCAACTGCAAGAACAGCGTCAAATCTGCAATCACTTCGCTTGTAGCTCATTCACAGAATATTGAAGACGGAAAACTTCTCCTCGAGGCGCAAGATTCAGCGTTTATCTTCCGAATGAACGTCCTTATTGAAGCCAGTGCCGCTCTAAGAAAAGCCACATTTACACCAGAAGAAGAAGCCGATCCGGATAAGAAAACACGCAAAAGAATACGCTATAAGAAAACAGAAAAGCGTCTCGCCGATTACTTTAACACGGCTACAGGCATTGCCAAAATCAGAGCAAAAATAGAGGAAAGCAGTGATAAGAAAGCACTGTCTGAGCTGGTTAAGATAGATTATAACGGCAAAGAAATTAGCTGGAACAACTTTTTCTATGATGAAGACCGTTACCCCATTCTTTTTAAAAAAGCCGAGAGAATCGCTCATCCTGTCGCAATTCTTATAACTGTTAAACAAGCACAAAAACACATTAACACTGAAAGAAGTAGTTTCTACTCACTCAAAGGAGAGTTATGTACACTGGAGCATGAGGATAAAAGCAAAGAGTTTTTCGCACCAGGTTTAACTTGTAACGATACTACCTTTTTTGAAAACCTCGAAGCAAAAGACGAGATTATTGTTGTTGGTAAAGTACGCCCAACAACAAATCACTGGGGTGAAGGGAAAATCTTTAAGAATTTAAATTTCAATATTTTCAACAAAAAACAAATTACACGGTTAAAAGATTGAAATACAGCAGATATTGCACTCTGGCAACGGGAAACCACCTGTCTCCCGTTGCCAGTTAATCAAGCCCCTAACCGATAATCCCAGTCATCCAAGTGAATAACGTTACCGTCACGGTAATGCCAGATAATCTTTTCATAACGAAGCACAACAAGCTCAAGATGGCCCTGTTTTTCATGGTAAGCCTCTTTCACGTCATGCATCAATGAAAACACTGTGACGACCTTCACCGCTTCCAGCGTTATCGTGAAATAGATTTCTTCCTGACCGGCAGCATTGATTCTGTACAGGTCGATAGTCGCTTTCCTGAGCGTACCGCCCGTGCTGAGTGCTTTATAAAGAAAAACGCTGGAGGCATCAATTTCCTTTTCAATGAGAAAGGGGCGATGCTGGCGTTTACTCAACGCTCTGCCATTATGCAGGTCAGAGTTATAGCTTACGTTATGATAGAGCCCTAATACCTCAATTTGGTTTTCACGGTCTTTAACCCTCACGCTCCCTTTTATGATATTACCCGCATCGTCAGTTAATGACATATATCCCGGAATGGCCATTTAATTATCCTTATCGAATGGAATAGAGTGTTCAACGGTGGCGATCATAATGGCGAGACATCTTTTACCCTCCGAACTTTTAACCTTAAACATCTCCCTGATTGAATCGACAAAAAGCTTATTACTCTCTGCTTCCGTCTCAGGGAAATTGGCAAAAGCGCAGACTTGTTCAATAGTGAGCAACGGTTTTTCGTCATTTAAGATTGCTAAAACACCCGAAGGGTTATGCGGGATAGCATTTGAAAGCGCCGCCTTTAGATCTTCAGCCGTACTGGCGTCTACACCGGGTTCAAGGGCACTCGCTACGGCTAACCATGCCTGAGTTCCTTTACTTATCTCTGGAATAACATGATTCCACCATTCCGACTCACCGCTATCATTAGCATACAATTCTGCTACAACACGCCTTGCACCTTTATCGTTTATCATCTGAATAATCTGCGCAGGAGTGTGGTTTTTGGCAAAGAGAGCCATCGGAGCACATAAGAAGAGCAGCGCAATCATATATTTCATTATCGCACCACCAGTATTGTGTCACCTGAATCATAAATCATATGACGCTTGTCCTGGCCGTTCATAATGATGCAGCCTGCTGATGCCGAGCCTGGCGGTTGACCCTTTTTATCTCCATGAATTTGAAAATGATCTCTACCAAAGGTATTGGTCCCCGCTATAGGTTCAAGAATAATGGCCTCTGCACTTTTATGATTATTCCATCCGGCAATAAAATAAATACCTCTGGGAATGGGCCCTCTGTTTCGTTGACTTTCATATTCATGCTTATCTCTTGATTCACCCGCGCCGCTGTAGCATTTTGCGATAAACTCGCCATTATGACTTAATACTCCCGTTGAAACTTTATATTCCCATGTCATCAATACCGTCTCCTTTCATGAATAGTCATTTATCTTATGGCTAACAAGAGCGTTAAAATGACTACGACGGTCACAAAACATTACGTCCAAAAATAACTAAGCACAGAAAACTTAGAAAAATTAATAATAGATAGTTTTAATGTATATACTTTTTAATATACAAGTCGTTTATTCACTCAGAGAGTACGTCTCCCTCCCCCCTTACACCAGCTTTGCAATTTTGGTTCACAACCCTCTATCCTTAACCCATGGAAAAAATCGCTGAACTCAAACGCGCCAAGCTGCTGGCGCTGTCGCTGCTGCTGGTTGCCGCCGCGGCGTTTATCACCACTCTGTTCCTGCCGCAGACCTTCTGGGTGCGTGGCGTGAAGGCCATTGCCGAGGCGGCGATGGTCGGCGCGCTGGCAGACTGGTTTGCCGTAGTTGCGCTGTTTCGCCGGGTGCCGATTCCCTTTATCTCGCGCCATACGGCGATTATCCCGCGTAATAAGGACCGGATCGGCGACAATCTCGGCCAGTTCGTGCAGGAGAAGTTTCTTGATACCCAGTCGCTGGTCGCGTTAATTCGCCGCTATGAGCCAGCGCAGATGATCGGCGCCTGGTTCAGCAAGCCCGACAACGCCCAGCGCGTCGGGCTGCATCTGATGCAGGTGATGAGCGGTTTTCTCGAGCTTACCGATGACGGACGTATTCAGCGCCTGCTCAAACGGGCGGTGCATAAGGCCATCGACAAAGTTGATTTCACCGAAACCAGCGCCGTCATGCTGGAGAGCATGACCAAAAACAACCGTCATCAGGTTCTGCTGGACGCCATCATCAACCGCCTGATTACCCTGATTCAGCGGGAAAGCACGCGGGACTTTATCTCTGACCAGATCGTCCACTGGCTGAAGACCGAACACCCGCGCAAGGCGATGGTGCTGCCTACCGAGTGGCTGGGGGATCAAAGCGCGGAGATGGTGTCGAACGCGGTGAATACGCTGCTGGACGATATCAGCCACGACCGAACGCACCAGATCCGTCAGGCGTTCGACCGCGCCACGCTGAAGCTTATCGATAACCTGAAAAACGACCCGGAGATGGCGGCCAAAGCCGACAACATCAAGCACTACCTGAAAAACGATGAGGCGTTTAACCGCTATCTGGGAGAGGTGTGGGCCGACCTGCGCCAGTGGCTGAAGGCGGATATGCAGAGCGAGGACTCCAGCGTGAAGCAGCGCATCGCAAACGCCGGGCTGTGGTTTGGCGAAACGCTGTCTAACGATGCCAGCCTGCGGGCGTCGCTGAACGAGCATCTGGAGCAGGCCGCGCACCGCGTCGCGCCGGATTTCGCCGCATTCCTGACGCGCCACATCAGCGACACGGTCAAAAGCTGGGACGCCAAAGACATGTCCCGCCAGATTGAGCTTAACATCGGCAAAGACCTGCAGTTTATTCGCGTCAACGGCACGCTGGTGGGCGGGACGATTGGCCTGATCCTGTTTTTACTCTCGCAAATCCCGACGCTTATCCATTGAGCGTCCTGATGATTAGCGCCTTCATGCTGGAAATGGCTGTATCGGTGGAATCATCCCCCTGATGCAGCGCAATCCCCAGCTCTCCTGCGTTGGGCAGCAGGCGGTTGTCGATCTGTAAGGTCTCTGGCAGGCCAATACGCGTGCGAAGCGTAATACCCAATCCTGCGCTGACGCCTGCCCACAGCCCGCTCAGGCTATGGCTGGTAAAAGCGATACGCCAGGATATACCTGCGGCATCCAGCGCAGCGATGGCCCGGCTTCGCAGTAGGCAGGGCGCGTCAAACATCACCAGCGGCAGCGGCTCCCCTCGTTGCAAAAGTGCCTCGACGTCCTCACGGGACCGGCAAATCCATGCCAGCGGTTCGCTGCGCACATAGTCGCCTTCTCGTCCTTCCTGCCAGACCAGCGCCAGATCGAGTTCGTTTGCCGCAACGCCCCGCAGCAGCGGCTGATTGCGTTCGACGCGTGCGGTCAACCGGAGCTCAGGGTGCTGTCTGTTAAAATCGCCGAGCACCTGCGGCATCACGGACTCCCCGAAGTCCTCCTGCATACCCAGACGCACTTCTCCCTGCAGCTGCTCTCCCTTGATTGCCCGGAGAGCTTCATCATTTAGCGCCAGCATGCGTCGGGCGTAGCTCAGCAAAATTTCACCCTCCGGGGTCAATGCCAGCGTTCGCCCCTGCTTTACGGTGAGGGCCACGCCGCACTGCTGCTCCAGCTTTTTTAGCTGGGCGCTAACCGCAGAGGTAGACCGGCACAGCCTGTCCGCCGCCACGGCAAAGCTGGCGGACTGAATACCCTCCACAAAGCTGCGCAGCGCGTCCAGGTCTAATGCTGAAAACCGTTTATCCATATCATCCTCATTTTCGGGACGTTGAGTCCGAAACATTGCGATTTTCTTTATGGTGGCAACCTGCGAGAGTCATTGCCAGACAACAGGAGGAAAAAAATGAATACAACACTGAATCGCGACACGCTTGCGCAGGTCTCCCCTAAGCTGGCGGAACTGAGCCAGCAGGTGCTTTTTGGCGATATCTGGCAGCGTCCGCAGCTGGCCCCGCGGGATCGCAGCCTGATCACGCTTGCCGCACTGGTCGCCCTGGGGCGCACCGCGCAGCTTCCCTGGCATATCGACTTCGCCCGACAAAACGGCGTGACGGACGACGAGATTGCCGAAGCGTTTACCCACCTGGCGTTTTACGCAGGCTGGCCGGCAGCCGTCAGCGCTCTGACCTGCCTGGCAGAGGAGAAAAAATAATGCCGTTTGTTCGCATCATGACGGGTGACCGCTATACCGAGATGCAGAAAAAACAGATCTCGGACATTTTGCACCAGGCGCTGACGGAAACCTTCGCCGTTCCCGCGCAGGACCGGTTTCATTTTTTTGAATGCTTCGCTGCAGGGGATCGATACATTGACCGGCACTATCTCAGCAAGGGCAGAACGGAGGGGGCGATATTATTCAATATCGTGGCCGGTAAGCCGAGGAGCAATGAACAGAAAGCTTCCCTCTATCGCCAGCTGGCTGCGCAACTGAATGAGAAGATGGGCATCGACGGTGGTGACGTGATGGTCGTTATCCAGTTTACTGCCGCTGAAGACTGGAGCTTCAGCGGCGGTATAGGCTATCAGCCCTGAATGACGTAGCGCGTGGCAGCGAAACGGTTCAGGATTAGGTGCACCAGAAAGACCATCGTCAGCGTCGCCACCAGCGAAAAGGTGACGGAGGTGATGCGATAGAGATCGCTGAACACCAGGTCGCTGTCCGGGTGCATGTTCTGCCCGAACATAATGCCGATGGTGGTGATGCTGGAAAACCCCACGCCCGCGCCCACTTTCTCCATCACGTGCAGCCGCGCGCCAAACGCCAGGCCGAGGCCAATCAGCGGCATCATCAGCAGCATATGGCTGCTGTGATCGTAGAGGATAAGCTGCACCACCAGAATGTAGAGGCAGCCCAGCACCACCCCGACCACGCGCCAGATGGAGCTCATCACCGCGCCGCGATAGTGCATCGGGAACAGGATCAGAATCCCCGCCATCAGCGCCGAGAGCGAATCGCTTAAATCGCTAATCTGAAACACCACGAAAATCATCGTCGCGACGCTGCCGGAGAGCAGCGACTCGTGGCGCACGCGGGCGTCGTCTTTCTCAATCAGCGGCGGCGGCTTGCGGGGCTCAACGTCCGGCAGCAGGTAGTTCATCAGCGCGCTCAGGCACACCGCCATCACGCTCGCTTCGATGTTGGAAAACAGCAGCGTGTGCCAGCTGGTGGTGGGGTAGCTCATAAAGTTGAGCATCACGCTCTGGCACACCACGCCCATCGAGCCGAACAGGAACAGCGGCCCTTTGCTCATAAAGCGAAAACGCATCACGTACAGGGCAAATACCACCAGCGTCATGATGACCGGCCATTGGGACAGATAGCCGATGATAATCACCATTTCGACGCAGTTCAGCGATGCGCTGAAGATAAACTGCTTCGCCACGTGGCGGTTAAACACCGGCACCAGCGACAGCAGCATGATCGGGTAGACCACGAAAAACACGCCGTAGCTGGTGTTGTAGAAGCTCGAGATGCTCAGGGCAATCATCCCGGCAAAGACGATGCGCAGGGTCTGGCGAAAGTCGTTTGCCGTGTAGACGACGTTGCCGTGCGGGGTAAAGACCCGCTCCAGCGTATTAATAGACATAGTGCAGCAGGCTCACCAGGTGGATCTGCATCCCGGAGAAGAAGCGCGCAAACGGCCCTTCGCTGTTATAGAGCTGTACGGTCGCCCGCGCGCCCGTTGGCAGCGGCTTCGGCAGCGCGTCATCCAGCGTGACGTGAATGCGCATGCGCTGGGCGTCTCGTACCCAGCGGTTAGAGGTCTCCGGCTGGGAGAGTTGGCCGTTAACCGCCTCCTGACCTGCAAGGATCCCCGCGTCGCTGCTGGCCACGTGGGCGCGGAACACCTGCCCCGGGAAGGCGTCAAACACCACGGCGGCATCGGTGCCCTGACGGGTATGGCGCAGGCTCTTCTCGCGGAAATCGGCCACGATATCGGTCTGGTTGTTTACCAGCGCCAGCGCGGCGGAGCCGGATGAGGCGTAAAAACCGGGGCTTAACTGCAGGTTACTGACCGTGCCGTCCGCCTGAGCGTAGACCTTTGTCCAGCCGAGGTTCAGCTCTGCTTCATCCAGCGCGTTACGGTATTTTTGCAGCGTCACGTTGCGGCGTTCTTCGCGCTCGCCGCGCTGAATGCGCAGGTTGCGAATGTTGGCCTGAATGGAGCTGACGGACTGCTCGCTGCTCTGCCAGGCGGTGCGAACCTTATCCAGATCCGCCTGCGAGACGTTCTGTAACGTGCTCAGCTTCTGATAGCGGTCAAAGGTCACTTTGTCGTTACGCGCGGTCAGCACGGCGGTTTTCAGGCTGGCCTGCGCGGCGGCGATCTGCGCGTCCAGCTGTTCGTTAGAGAGACGCGCCTGCTCCAGCGCGATTTGCGCCGCCTCCACTTTATTGCGAAACGGCGTGTCGTCGAGCTCAAACAGCAGGTCGCCTTTCTTCACCTGGCTGTTGTTGTGCACGTGAACCGCCGCCACATAGCCGGAGACGCGCGGAGAAACCGGCGTAACCACGCGCATCACGGTGGAGTCCGGCGTCAGCGGGATCCAAATATCCGCGACGACAAAATAGATAAACATCAGCAGGAAAGAGGCAATACTCACCCTTACCCAGCGGGCAAACTTTTGTTCAGGGGTCATTATTTTTCGGTCTTGTTGTCTTCTTCGCGGATTGTCCGCAAATTGCAGGCGATTTGATTCAACGTAGCGCTGAAAATCTCGATATGCTCCGGCGCGATGTGTTGCGATACGCGCGCCTGATAGGTCTCAATCACCTGAGTGAGCCTTTTTAATATGGCTTTTCCCTCAGGCGTCAGCGTCAGAAGCCGGATGCGCTTGTCATAAGGCGATGTGGTGCGCAGCAGGTAACCCTGTTTTTCCAGCTGTGTCAGGGTGCGCATCAGCGGCGGCAGTTCAATACCCTGCACCTCCGCCAGCTCACTCATTGAGACGTTATCCCCAAGCTGATGAAGCTGCATCATCACCGTCCAGCTCGACTGGGTTAACCCGGTATCGAGAATGGCGTCATCGATCACCGCACGCCACTGGCGCACGATCATCGCCATCCGCATGCCCATCGGCCTGCGGCTAAACAGTTCTTCTTCACTCATGGGGAAACCTCTCGTCACACGCGGTCAAGATAATAGTTATCAGGATAAGTATCAAGAAACGAGAAGTTAAAGCGCAGGAATTGCGAAACGATATCTCCCTCTCCCTGTGGGCTTAGGGATCGCCAGTAATATGGTCATGCCGGATAACTTCTTCTGCCAAGCTCATCATTTAACGGCAACGGCACAATAATCCAGGAAGGTAAAGACAAAAGCAGGAAGGAACGGAACTTCTAAATAGTGTATTCTTTTTATCAGGTTAAAGGAGACGTGAATGACAGTTAACAATCAGGAACTTATCGCGGCAGGATTCACCAGTAAAGATATTGAGAGGATCAAACGTCACCAGGCGACTGGAGACTCGCAGGAAAAGGTTCTGAAGGATCTGGCCGGCTATTTCCTGTCGGTTGCCTGGATCACCGGCGGGATGGTCATAATCACCCTGCTTACCATGATCTTTGGCAGCACCAGCCATGTTATATCCTGTGTGGTTGCAGTCATCTTTCTGCTGATTGTGCTGCTTCTGGTGATGCCGGTCAGACTTGGCTATAAATCATGGAAGCTGATGAGATCACATATCAGCGACTCCGGTCATCACGGGTAAGGAGTTCCAGTACCACCTTCGCACTGACCCCCCATCCCAGAACCTTCATCGTCAGTTTGCCCGGAGACATGGTTTCTACCTTGCGGTAATAGTCTCCAGGAAGATAACGGAAAAGACGCCAGGCCTCTGCTTTCCCAGTCAGACCAAACACACCATAAACGTTGGCTGCAAGCGTAGTTGCATTAAAGATCCCCAGGCCGACATCGCGGCTGAAGCCCATAAATTCCGCTACGGACATGGCGCCATCCGCAAGGATCCCCTCTGAAGAAGGTTCATTCAGGAGCTGACGGGCTGCCTCCCGTGATACCGTATTAAGAGCATCACCGACCAAAACGGCACCGGCAAGCATACCAGCAGGCGTCATCGTTGCGATCATAACACCGCCAAACACAGCCTGAACGCCGGCGAGAACGACCTTAATCCCGGATATGAAGTATCCGACAATTTTATTCTGCTCTGTTACATACTGAATTTCAGCGTAGATTCGGGCATAACCGGTTTTAAGCATGCGCGACTGTTCAAGCAGGAACTCATTCTCAGCCCTTAGTTTTTTCAGGCAGGTAATGCATTCTTCATCGCTCTTTGCTCTCCTCGCCGCGTCAAACTGTTGCATGACAACCTGTCTTATTTCATCCACGAATTTCAGACGGGTCAGTGAATCACTAAGGTGCATGGCCGCGATGATATTTGCGGTATTCACAAGCTTTCGGGCTTCCAGATTGATCATCGTATCAGCCCACTGGCGCCGACTCTGCCCAGGAAAAAGAGCGATATCCATTGCAAATTCCTTTTCTGTCGTCAGGACGAATATTCCTTAACCGACCAGTCTTGGTCAGTTTGGGTACAGAGAACTATTGTACAGAAAGCCTGTTTTTGGAACAGGGTTACCTGTAGCAATAGGGAGTGCATCAGTCCGCAGCAGCGTTTAGCGGCTAAAATGCTTCCTGACGGCAACCTTCCCCGTCGCCGTCACCACCACCTCCCTGTACCCCGCCACCCGCTGGATCCACCCTTTGCTTTCCAGATGAATAAGCAGCGCCGCGCCCGCCTCACCGCCAAGATGAAACCGCCGCTCGCTCCAGTCCAGGCAGGCGCAGCAGGCCTTGCGGTGCGGGTGAGCGCTTAACGAAACGCCGAGCTTCAGAAACTGCTCCCGGCCATACGGCGTGAGCGCTGAACCGTCTGCCTCCAGCCAGCCTTCCGCCTGCATGAAATCGTAGATCTTTACCGCCACCGTACCCGCCAGATGGTCGTAGCAGGTCCGCGCCTCCCGCATGGCCTTCGGCGCGGTGGTTTCCGGCGGCGCAATGCGGCTCCAGGAGAGCCCCATCATCTGTTCGACCAGCTCCGCCACGTCGTGCCCGGCCAGACGATAATAGCGGTGCCGCCCCTGAGACAGACAGGTAATCAACTTTCCCTCCACCAGCCGGGCGAGATGCCCGCTGGCGGTCGACGGCGCGACGTCTGCCGCCGCGCTCAGTTCGGTGGCGGTCCACGCCCGCCCGTCCATCAGCGCGCACAGCATCTTCACGCGCGACGGATCGGCCATTGCCGCCGCCACCGCCGCAATGGCCTGCTCCAGCGCCGCGCCGTTATCAGTCGGTAAGCTTGTCTTTAACATGTGCCGCCCAGGGTTCGGTGATCTCTGCGGCCAGCTTATCATCATCCGTCAGCAGAATAAGGTGATTCGCATGGTCGCTGTACTGGGTTAGAACAGACACCCCGCGTGCCGCCAGCGCCGCCGCAATTTCACCCAGCTCGCCGGGGCGCTCCTGTTTGAGTTTTCTGATAACCGGCCTGCGCACCGCCTGCACGCTAAACCCGGCCTCCATCAGCACTCGGCGGGCTTTTTCCCCGTCCTCCACCAGGAAATGGGCTTCCGTACCGAAAACGCCGCCGCCCTCAAGCCCCACGCCGTTGCGCCCCAACAGCTGTCCAAAGCGCGCCAGCTCGCCGGGCCCGTCGCTGAAAATCACGTGAACGTCATACATTCGCGTGCCCTCCCGTTTCGGAACTGTACTCCCGCACCAGCTGCGCCACCCGAATACGGTAGAAAGAGAAAATCGACTCCCGCCCTTCGGCCTGCGCCGCCTGATGAAAAACGTTCTGCTTCCAGCGGCGGACGGCCTCTTCATCCCGCCACCAGGAAAGGGACAGGATTTTGCCGTCGGTCGTTAGGCTCTGGAACCGTTCGATATCAATAAAGCCGTCGATGTCGGCCAGCAAAGGCTTAAGCTCTGCGGCAAGCTGAAGATAGCGCGCCTGATGGGCAGGCGCGGCTTTGGCTTCGAAAATGACTGCAATCATGAGGGTCTCTCCGCTGTGATGTTGAGGAGAGAATGCGGGATGGAAAAGCACAATGCTTCGGTAAAGAGCGAAGCTTTAGCCCAGAACAGACCTCGGCTCCATAAACGCGCGGATCCCCCACTCGCCCATCTCGCGCCCCACGCCGGAGTGCTTAAACCCGCCGAACGGCGCTTTCGGTTCATGGGCCAGGGTGTTCACCAGCACGCGACCGGAAACAATCTGCTGCGCCACGCGGCGCGCGCGGTCCGCATCGCCGCCCAGCACCATCGCGCTCAGGCCGTAGTCCGTGTCGTTGGCAATGGCTATCACCTCCGCCTCGTCACGGTAGGGGATTACGCATAGCACCGGGCCGAAAATCTCGTCACGAGCAATCGCCATCCGGTTGTTGACGTCGGCAAACAGCGTCGGGCGCACAAACCAGCCGTCCCGCGTGCCCTCTGGCCGCCCTTCGCCGCCCGCCAGCAGGCGCGCCCCCTCTTCAACACCTTTGCGGATATAGCCCTGCACCCGCTGCCACTGCTTTTCGCTGACCATCGGGCCGACGTCCGTTGATTTATCGCGCGGGTCGCCGGAGTTCACCGCCGCCACGGCCTGCGCCAGCGCGGTTTCGATCTCCGCCTTGCGCGAGTAAGGCACCAGAATGCGCGTTCCGGCCACGCACGCCTGCCCGCTGTTCATAAACCCGGCCTGAATGACAAGCGGGATCGCCTGCGCCAGATCCACGTCATCGAGCAGGATCGTTGGCGATTTCCCGCCTAACTCCAGCGTCACGCGCTTAAAGCTCTCCGCCGCGTTGCGCAGGATCGCCTTGCCGGTATTCGTGGAGCCGGTAAACGAGATTTTGGCCACGTCCGGATGGCGGCTGATAGCGTCACCGACCGTTTCACCCCGCCCGGTGACGATGTTAAACACGCCCGGCGGCAGCGCGGCATCGCGCAGCGCTTCGGTGACAATCTGCGTTTGCAGTGCGCTCATTTCGCTCGGCTTGATGACCGCCGTACAGCCCGCCGCCAGCGCGGCCGCCAGCTTGCCGCAGATAAACCCGGCGTCGCTGTTCCACGGCGTAATCAGCCCGGCCACGCCGAGCGGCGTCATCTGCACCGTGGCTGCGCCCGCGGGGGTGACGAATTCAAACGCCTCCAGCGCCTCAATGGCCTGAGCAATCACCTCCGCCGGATAGCTGGCCATCCACGCCGAGCGCGAGGCGGGCGCGCCGTACTCTTCGATGACCGCTTCCAGCAGATCGTCGTGACGAGCGGCCACGGCGGCGTGCATACGCTTCAGCGCGGCGATGCGCTCCTGCTTTGTGGTCTGCGACCACGCCGGAAACGCCGCTTTTGCCGCCGCAACGGCGCGCGCTGCGTCAACTTCATCCGCCAGGCGTACCTGTCCGATGACCTGCGCCGTCGCCGGGTTGTATAAATCAAACCGTTCGGTGCCGTGCGGGGTGACAAACTCGCCGTTGATAAAGATCTGTTCGATAGTGTGCATATAAACCTCCTCAGGCTGTGTGAGCACAGTCTGGCACGGCTTCTCCGTTGCGATAATCCACGCTATGCTGCAAGGGTTGTTTCGATTTTCAGGATAATCTATGCATCGTTCAGGTCTGACAGAGCTGGAAGTGGTCATGGCGGTGGTGCGGCGCGGCAGCTTTCGCGGCGCGGCGCAGGAGCTGGGCATGTCCGCCACGGCGGTAAGCAACGCCATCGCCGGGCTGGAGAGCCGCCTTGATACCCGCCTCTTTAACCGCACCACCCGCAGCGTGGCGCTCACCGACGCCGGGCAGCGCTACGTGGCGCGCGTCGGCCCGGCGCTGCAGGAGATCCGCCTCGCCGGAGAGGAGATCCACAGCGACACCGGGGAACCCGCGGGCACGCTGCGTCTGAACGTGCCGAACCATATCGGCACCCTGTTTCTGGACCAGCTGCTGATCGACTTTATGATCCGCTACCCGAAGATGCGCGTAGAGACCGTCAGCGAAGCGCGCATGATCGACATCGTTGCCGAAGGCTACGACGCTGGGATCCGCCTCGAAGAGTCCGTGCCGCAGGACATGATTGCCGTGCCGCTGACCGGGGAGATCCGCCAGCTGGTGACCGCCACGCCGGACTATTTTGCACGCCACGGCATTCCGCAGACGCCGGACGATCTGCTTTCACACCAGGGGATCGGCATGCGCATGGCCCACGGCGGGATCTACCGCTGGGAGCTGGCGCGTCGGGGGGAAACGTACGCCCTTGCCGTACCGCCGCGCTTTGCGACGTCCGATCTTTTTGCCTCGATCCGCGCCGTGAAGGCGGGATTAGGGGTGGGATTTTTGCCGGAACTGTATATCCGGGAAGAGCTTGAGCGTGGAGAACTGGTGAGCGTCCTAAACGACTGGGCGCAGCCCTTTGCCGGGCTGCGCCTCTATTACCCCGGCCATCGCCACGTCCCGCCTGGACTGCGGGCGCTGGTGGCAACGATCCGCGAGCGCGGGATTATTCCAGGTTAGCCTTATTCAGCCCGTAAGCCGCGTCCAGCGAGCCCGGCGCCATGCGGGAGGTGATCCCCAGACGGTTCCAGGCGTTGATCGCCACGATGGCGAAGTTCAGCTCTGAAATCTCCACGTCCGAGAAGTGCTCCGCCACGCTGCGATAGAGCGCGTCGCTCACCCCGTGCACGCCAATCTGGGTCAGCGCTTCGGTGAAGGCCAGCGCGGCTTTCTCGCGGGCGCTGAACAGCGGGGACTCGCGCCAGGCCGCCAGATGGTACAGGCGCAGCTCGCGCTCGCCGGCGATTTTGGCCTCTTTCGAGTGCATATCCAGACAGAAGGTGCAGCCGTTCAGCTGCGACACGCGAATGTCGATCAGGTGCTTCAGCGCCGGGTCGATGGAGGTTTTTGCCACCTCCATGCTCAGGGCAGACAGCGCGTTGGCAAGGGCAGGTGTGGCTTTATGGTGGTTAACGCGAGTGCTCATTGTCTTTCCTCTTTTTGTGCGGCATATGTCATGCGATGGGGCAAATCTACGCCGTTCATGACATAGTAAAAAGATACAAAAAGCGTGAAATGAGGTAGGACATGAAGCCGGGCTATCACGAGATTTATTCCCGCTATCGCGACAACATCACGCGCGGCGTGCTGCAGCCGGGCGATAAGGTGCCCGCCATCCGCGTGCTGGCGGAAGAGCTGAAGGTGGCGCGCAAAACCGTCGAAACGGCGTACGCCATTCTGACGGGTGAAGGGTATCTGGTGAGCCAGGGCGCGCGCGGCACGCGGGTTAACCCGGATTTACTGCTGCCGGACAGGGCTGCCCCGGCGGAACAGCCCACCGGAGCCCTTCCGGCCTCGCTTATCAGCCAGCGCGAGCGGGCGGGGTTTCTGCGCCCCGGCATCCCCGCCCTCGACAGCTTCCCGTATAAAAAATGGCTGCTGCTGGCGGGCCAGGCGACGCGCGCCATGCGTCAGGAGGAGATGCTCAACCCGCCCGTTCCGGGCTGGTATCCGCTGCGCCAGGCCATCGCCAGCTATCTCAATATCTCGCGCGGCCTGTCCTGCACCGCTGAACAGGTGCTGATCACCAGCGGCTACAGCGGCAGCCTGCGGCTGATCCTCGACACCCTCGCCAGCCGCAGCGACAAGGTGGTGTTTGAAGATCCGGGCTACTTTATGGGCCAGCAGTTGCTGAAGCGGATCGTGCCGCGCCTGCACACGGTGCCGGTCGATCGCAGCGGCATTGATACGGAATACCTGCTCCGTCACCATCGCGACGCGCGTTTTGCCATCGTCACCCCGTCGCACCAGAGCCCGCTGGCGGTGACGCTCTCCCTGCCGCGCAAGCAGCAGCTGCTCGACTGGGCCACTCAGAACGAGGCGTGGATCGTTGAAGACGATTACGACGGGGAGTTTCACTACACCCGCAAGGTGCTGCCGTCGCTGAAAAGCCTCGACCAGCACGACCGGGTGATCTTCATGGGCACCTTCAGTAAAACCATCATGCCGTCGCTGCGCATGGGCTACGTGGTGATGCCCGCCAGCACCGTCGAGACCTTTACCGACTGCGCGGATATTACCACCAGCGGCCAGCCGGTGCTGACGCAAAAGATCCTCACCGCGTTTCTCAACGAAGGCCATTTTTTCCGTCATCTTAAGAAGATGCGCGCGCTGTATCAGACCCGCCGCGACTGGATGATTGCCGCCCTGCGCGAGGTGTATGGCGATCTGTTTTTCACCGAGCAAAACGACGGCGGAATGCATATCGTGGCGTTTCTCACCAAAGGGAGCTGCGACCGGGAAGTGGCCCGCTGCTGGCAGGAACAGCAGCTGCAGGTGAACGCGCTTTCGGAGTGGTACCGCGGGTCGGGCAAACGCTACGGGCTGGTGATGGGCTATAACAACGTGCGGTCCTATCAGGAGGCGGTGGAGCTGCTGGAAAGGCCGAAGCGGCAGACGCTTGAACTGTTGAGCTGAACATCGCCGGGTGGCGGCTGCGCCTTACCCGGCTACGGTTTAAATATCATTGCGGGATAACCCGACGTCCTTGAGCTGCTCGTCGCTCATCTGGCTCAGGATGCGGCGGGTCCGGTTGATGCGATACCAGCTGCGGATCGTTTTGCCGATCCAGACAAACACGACGAACGGACGTTTTGAACGGTTCTCGTAGAATTCCATGATGCTCTCCTCACTGTGCCAGTGGGGTTATCATCCTGGAAATCGGCCCGTGCAATACAGATGCAAAAACAACTTTTGTTTAACATACAGATCCGCTAAAACGGTATCTGCATGCCGTTTTTTGCGGCAATCTGTACTGGTTTAACAATCTGTATGGTGAAAACAGAGGATACAGCATGACGCGCTATCAACATCTCGCCAACCTTCTGGCAGAACGCATTGAACAAGGGCTGTACCGCAGCGGCGAACGTCTGCCGTCGGTGCGCGCCCTGAGCCAGGAGCACGGCGTGAGCATCAGCACCATACAGCAGGCCTACCAGATCCTCGAAAATCTTCAGCTGATCACGCCTCAGCCGCGCTCCGGCTATTTTGTCTCGAAACGCAAAGCCCAGCCGCCCGTCCCGGCGATGACGCGCCCGGTGCAGCGCCCGGTGGACGTCACCCAGTGGGACGAGGTGATGATGCTGCTGGACGCCCGCGCCGACAAAGAGATGATCTCCTTTGGCGGCGGCTCGCCGGACGTAAATCAGCCGAGCCTCAAGCCCCTGTGGCGCGAGATGAGCCGCCTTGCACAGCATAACCCGAGCGAGATGCTGAGCTATGACGTGCTCGACGGCCGCCTTGAGCTGCGCGAACAGATCGCCCGCCTGATGCTGGACGGCGGCTCTACCGTCGCGGCCAACGAGATAGTCATCACCAACGGCTGCCACGGCGCGCTGTCGATCGCCCTGCTTTCGGTATGCAAACCGGGGGATATCGTGGCGGTGGAGTCGCCGTCGTTTCACGGCACCATGCAGATGCTGCGCGGGTTTGACATCAAGGCGATTGAAATTCCCACCGACCCCGAGACCGGGATCAGCATCGAGGCGTTAGAGCTGGCGCTGGAGCAGTGGCCGATCAAGGCGGTGATCCTGGTGCCCAACTGCAATAACCCGCTCGGGTTCATCATGCCGGAAGCGCGGAAAAAGCAGGTTTTAGCCCTCGCCCAGCGGCACGATATCGTGATTGTCGAGGATGATATTTACGGCGAGCTGGCGGCGGAGTACCCGCGCCCGCGCACCATTCATTCGATGGACATCGACGGCCGCGTGATCCTCTGCAGCTCGTTTACCAAAACCGTGGCGCCGGGCCTGCGCGTCGGCTGGATTGTGCCGGGGCGCTATTACGACCGGGTGATGCACATGAAATACGCCGCCGGCGGGTTTAACGTGCCGGGCACCCAGATGGCGGTAGCGGCGTTTATTCGCGACGGCCATTACCACCGCCACGTGCGCCGTATGCGCCAGATTTATCAGCAGAATATGGAAACCTATACCTGCTGGGTGCGGCAGTATTTTCCGGCGGAGATTTGCGTCACGCGCCCGCAGGGGAGCTTTCTGCTGTGGGTTGAGCTGCCGGAGAAGGTGGATATGGTGTGCGTCAGCAAGCAGCTGTGTCGGCTGAAGATCCAGGCCGCGGCCGGGTCGCTGTTTTCCGCGTCAGGGAAGTACCGCAACTGCCTGCGGATCAACGTGGCGCTGCCGCCAACGGAGAAGCATCGCGAGGCGTTGAAAAAGATGGGTGAAGCGATTGTGATTGCGATGGAGGAGGGCTAGTGCGGCCTGATGCTCTCACCCCAGCCCTCTCCCACGGGGCTGAGGAATCCCCAGTAATTTATAAGCAGAAGCAATAAGGTTGTTTCAGAACGAGTTAAAGCTTTCAGCGACGCCCTGGTCCGGCTGTAAATCGCCGAAGCGTTTCCGTAAGGCCGGGGCGAGGCGCACGGATGCGCCGAGAGGGCGTGGCCTGCAGGGATGCAGGCTCATGCCCGACCCGATAGCCTGAAGGAATAAGCTGAGGGCACCGCGAAGCGGCGATTTACCGCCGGGAGCCCGGGTCGCCAGGGCGGTGGCGATTGAGCCGCCCTGGCACGTTCACCGGTCATGTCCTTACAGAGTAGCAAGGAACATAAAGTGAACGGAATGACCACCGGAGCCGTATGTTCCCCCTCACCCCAGCCCTCTCCCTCAAGGGAGAGGGGGTCGTCCATGCAAACATTATTTTGTGGGGATCCCTCAGCCCACAGGGAGAGGGAGAAAACCGCTCCCGCCCCCGGCAAAATCAACGACTCAGAACTTCCACGAAACGCTGCCCACAATGCTGCGTTCTGCACCGAAATAGCAGTAAGAGAGCGAGTTACACGCCGCAACGTAGCTTTTGTCCGTCAGATTATTGACGTTCAGCTGCGCGCTCACGCCCGTGAGCCCCACTTTCGACAGGTCATATCCCACGACCATGTCCACCAGCGTGTACGACGGAAGCGTATGGGTGTTCTGGCGATCGCTGGCGATCCCGTTGACATAGCGCACGCCGGAGCCGACGGTCAGGCCGTCCAGCGGACCGGTTTTGACGTCGTAGCTCAGCCAGGCGCTGGCCATGTTACGCGGGGCATAGACGGCGCGCTTGCCCTCCTCTTCCGGGCTGCTCTTCTTGTAGCGAATATCCGTGTAGGTGTACGCCGCCTGCATGCGCAGGCTGTCGGTCAGCTGACCAATCGCCTCCAGCTCAACGCCTTCGGATTCGATTTCACCGATGGAACGGTACGGATCGGTCGGCTCCTCTTTGGTGGCAATGTTCTTCTGGTTGATGCGGAACACCGAGGCGCTGAACTGGCTGTTCATCCCTTCTGGCTCATACTTCACGCCCGCTTCCCACTGCTTGCCCTTCATCGGATCCAGGATATTGCCCTGCTCGTCGGCAAAGCTGGTCGGCGTAAAGGCGGTGGAGTAGCTGACGTACGGCGCAACGCCGTTATCAAACAGATACAGCAGCGCCGCGCGGCTGCTGAAGTTGTTTTTATCCAGATCGCTGCGGGTGTGGTTGAAGTTGTCGACGTTCGACACGCTCACCTGGTCGTAACGCCCGCCGAGCGTCAGGCGCCAGCGGTCAACGGACATCTGATCCTGTAGGTAGTAGCCGGTCTGGCGAAGCTTATGCTTTTCCCTGCTGTACTGGGTGATGTAGTCCGGCTTCGCACCGTAAACCGGGTGGAAGGCGTCAATCGGCGGGAAGCCGCCATAGTAGCCGGTCACGTTGTTGGTGCGGTCCTGGTAGTCCATGCCGATCAGCACGCGGTGGTTCACCGCCCCGGTGTCGAAGCTGCCGTCGACCTGATTATCCAGGGTGATGGCGTTCATCTTCTCGTCGGAGCCGGAATAGCCGCGGTTCAGCTCGGTGTCATTCAGCCAGCCTGCGGCATACACCTGGTTCAGCTCCACTTTGGTGTGCAGGTAGCGCAGCTTCTGGCGCACGGACCAGCCGCTGTCAAACAGGTGCTCAAGGTTATAGCCGACCATGTTTTCCCGACGATCGTACTTGTCGTAATCGTCTTCACCTTCAAAGAACGTGTTGGAGATTTTCTTTCCGCTGTGCGGCACAACGGTGCCCTCATACGGCAGGCCGGAGTGGCTGCCGCCTTCCGGATCGCGGTGCAGGTAGGCCATCAGATCCAGACGGGTGCTATCGGTGATACGCCAGGTCAGGCTCGGCATCAGCGCGTAACGCTCTTCCTTCAGCGGATCGAACTGGGAATCGGCATAGCGGGTCATCCCGCTGAGGCGCACCGCCACGCGGTCGTTATCATCAACCGGGCCGGTGACGTCGAACATCGCCCCACGCTGGCTATTGTTCCCGGCAAAGAGCTTGATCTCCCCGCCCGGATCGAACGACGGCTTACGGGAGGTAAGCGCCACAATCCCACCCGGCGATGAACGGCCATAGAGCACGGAGGCCGGACCGCGCACGACTTCGATACTGTCCAGGAACCACGGATCAACCACCAGCGAGCTGTGGGAGTTAGTGTCGCCCATCATCTTCAGGCCGTCCAGGTAGACGTTGTCCAGGCTGCCGTCAGAGAAGCCGCGTAGCACCATGTAGTCAAAGCGGTTTGACGCCCCGATCTGGTTGCTGTAGACCCCCGGCGTGTAGCTCACGGCCTGACGCACGCTGGTTGCGCCCTGCTCTTCGAACTGCTCGCGCGTGACGATAGAGACCGACTGCGGAGTCTCAATATCCGGCGTTTCAAGCTTGGTGGCCGCAGACTGCATCTGCGAGGTCACCACCACGGTGTCAGTTTTTTGCGCATCCTGCGCCAGTAAAGGAAAAGCGACGCTACCGGTAACCCATCCCACCACCAGTGCCAGACGCGATTTAGCAAACATAACCCTCTCCAGAGATATTTCTTATTGTTAATAAGAATTATTACCTTTTTGAGGGAGCAAACGGCTATGCGCGCCGCCAGGTTACGTATGCGCGATGCTAAACCGCACGGGATGCGTTCGCGCGATGGGCGAAATTACGTTAGCGGAGTTTGCGCACGTCGCCCGGTGAAATCCCGTAATGACGACGAAACGCGGTGGCGAAGTTGGTGGCATGCTGATACCCGCACATCCAGGCCGCCTGCTGCACGCTGTGGCCTTCCAGCAGATAGCGGCGCGCCAGCGCAAGGCGACAGTCGCGGAGGTAATCGAAGAGCGTGCAGCCGTAGCGCTGACGGAACTTGCTGCGCAGGCTGCTTGGGCTCATTGCAGCCAGGGCAGCCAGCTGCGCGAGGGTATGATCCCGTTCAGGAGACTGTTCCAGCATGCTCCGCACGCGTTCCAGACGCGCATGCTCAGGGCGGCTCGGGCAGGGCTGCTGGCGCTGGTTCAGGCCGTGGCCGAGCAGCTGGTACATCAGCCCCTCCAGCAACAGCTTACGCGCGAGCACGCTTCCCCTCTGCTGCTGCGCATGCTGAATACCTGACATAACAAACTCGGGAACGTGCCAGACAAACGTGGGTGTATTCAGGTTTTGCCATTCCAGCAGCAGCGACTCAAGCAGGGCTTCACGCCCGGCTTCATGCGGGTACACGCCAAACGAGAGCGTTTTCAGCGAGCTGTCGGCGTCGTGACGCGCGCTCATCACCTGTTCCTCACTCAGACGGGCGCTGAACGCCATGCCGGGACGAACGTGATAGTCGATGCCATTGAGCGCGATCGTAACGCACCCTTCCAGGACTACCAGCATATAGAGCGGGCTGCTGTGGCGGGATGTGGTTTCGTAGGGTTGTAATACATGCACGTCGGAGTGGGTCAGCGAAATGCCGGACGAGAGCGTCATCTCTTCCACATTCCCCTGCAACACCGGGCTGCCGCTAACCTGCTCCCCTTTTAACAGCGGGAAACGGTAGTCGATGCCGTAGCGCTCGCCGAATACCTGAAAATCCTCAACAAAAAATATGCGTTTCGCTGATCTATTTTCACTCTGGAGCATCATTCGGGGCCTGCATCGGGGAAAGGTCAGGCAAAACAGTACCATCCCTTTGCTATATCAGCAATCACCGGGCGCAGACGCTATTACGCTCCGGACGAAGCCGGAGCGAAGGCGTATATTTCTTAACGAGAAATATATTTTATGCTTCCTGCCACTCAGCAAAAACCTCTTTATGGTTTTTGGTCAGGACAACTTTATTATCTTCGACCTTATCGACCCAGCCGAGAGGAATAAAGTGGTGCTTGCCGCCC
This sequence comes from Enterobacter nematophilus, assembly GCF_026344075.1. Classification (NCBI taxonomy): domain Bacteria; kingdom Pseudomonadati; phylum Pseudomonadota; class Gammaproteobacteria; order Enterobacterales; family Enterobacteriaceae; genus Enterobacter; species Enterobacter nematophilus. The sequence continues at coordinate 339,090 of NZ_JAPKNE010000004.1, forward strand.
GATTCCGGGTCGCTCTTCGCAAGCTTGATACGCTCACCGTCTAAATGGTCCACAACCCCGACGTGCGTTCCGCAGCTGGCGACAACCTGAGTGTGATCCTTAATTGCGCTTTTATCTACCATAATCATTCTCCTGTTTCGGTTATTTGCCTGTTGCACGAAAATAACTGTAGCGCATAAATTCAGGCTTAAAAGGCTTATTAGCATTTTGAAACATCATTGACAGAATGGAATATTATGTCTATTTAGCGCCGCATTGAAAAAATAAGAATGAGATGAATTATTACCGAGTGATTATTTCCCGTTCATAATTAAATTATCGCAACCAACGAGGAGGTATTTATGACGATTCGCAACAATAATCGGGCAGAAATTTCGCTGGCTCTTGGTGAAGCGGTTCTGGACATCGTGCAAAAAGGCCATGAGGTATCGCGGCAGAATCTCGCCCAGGCGATGAAAATCAAAGCGGAGAAAGAGCGCGACGACGAGCGGCTTTTGAACTACTGGAAGGCGTGTAATATGCTGGTTTGAACGTAGCGGCGTTTAGGCTGGCTAAACGCCGCCTGCTGTTACTCGTCGAAGAACCAGTAGCCCTGGTTAATCAGCCCGGTGAGTTCGTCAACAAACGCCGGGTTTTTCAGCGCGTCGCCCAGCTCGGCCTGGCCGAGCTCGGTGTAGCGGCACAGCGCGTCCGCGCCCTTCGCATCTACCGTCTCCAGCTGTTCGCTGTTGATGAAGAAGCTGCCGTTAACGTTCAGCACGCGCAGGCCGCTCAGGCGCGACAGCGTTTCGCCGCCCTGCAGCGCGTCGAGCACCTCTTCCGCTGAATACGGCGGCTCGGCGGCGGCAATATCCAGCTCGTGACGCGGCGTGGAGACAAAGCTGCCGAACCATTTTGTGAAATCATCCGGCTTGCTAATCATGTCGATCATCATCTGGCGGATACGATCGAGCTCGTACTGCTCGACGCGGCCAGGGTGTTCGCGGCAGGTCAGATCCGGATCGCTGTAGTGCTCGCCGCCCAGATCGTTTTCCAGCGCGTAGTCGGCAAAGCTGCTGATCAGATCGCGGCCGTTCGGCCCGCGGAAGCCGACGGAGTAGTTGAGCGCGGTTTCATGGGTGAAGCCGTCGTGCGGGAATCCAGGCGGGATGTAGAGGATATCGCCTGGCTCAAGATCTTCGTCGATGATCGGCTCAAACGGATCCACGTGCAGCAGCGCCGGATGCGGGCAGAACTGACGCATCGGCAGCTTGTCGCCCACGCGCCAGCGGCGGCTGCCCATCCCCTGAATGATAAACACGTCGTACTGATCGATATGCGGCCCCACGCCGCCGCCCGGCACGGAGAAGGAGATCATCAGATCGTCCAGACGCCAGTCCGGCAGGACGCGGAACGGACGCACCAGCTCCGCAGCAGGCATATGCCAGTGGTTCACCGCCTGCGCCAGCAGCGACCAGCCGGTTTCGCCCAGACCGTCAAAGTGCTCAAACGGGCCATTGCTGGCCTGCCATTTGCCATTAGCGTGGCTCACCAGACGGCTATCGACTTCCGGCTCCATCGCCAGGCCTGCCAGCTCGTCCGGGGTAATCGGGTCGACAAAATTCGGGAAGGCATTTTTCAGCACTACGGGTTGTTTTTGCCAGTATTTCTCAAGAAATTCCGGCCAGTTCAGGTTCAGTTGATACGCCATGGGTAGCACCAGTGAGAGGGGAAACAGGCGCGATTATAGGCAAGAAGGCAGAGGGGGAACTTGTCATGGGTCAAACGAGCGCGCGTAGGTCGGGTAAGGCGAAACCGCTACCCGACACGTACAAGGCGGTAAAGCTTAATCCAGATTCAGCTCGTCATAATGGGTAATCAGCTTGCCCACGATGCCGTAGTCCAGCGCTTCCGCCGGCGACATCCAGAAGTTGCGGTCGGTGTCTTTCTTCACTTTCTCCAGCGGCTGGCCGGTGGCGTCAGCGATCAGCTTGTTCACGCGTTCCAGCATGCGGATGATCTCGCGCGCTTCGATCTCAATATCCGTCGCCTGACCGCGCACGCCGCCCAGCGGCTGGTGGATCATAAAGCGGGTATTCGGCAGCGAGTAGCGGTGCTCTTTTTTCGCCGCCAGGAAGATGGTGATCCCGGCGCTCGCCACCCAGCCGGTGCCGATGACGTGCACTTCCGGACGAATGAACTTGATGAAGTCGTGGATAGTATCGCCCGCTTCCACGTGGCCGCCCTGGCTGTTGATGTACAGCTTGATCGGATCGTTGCTGACGCTTTGCAGCAGGATCATCTGGGTGATCACCTTCTGCGCCAGCTCCTGGTTGATCTCACCGGAGATGACAATCGAACGGGACTCCAGCAGTTTTTGCTGCAGAGCGCCCGCGCCGCTTGACCCTTCCGCTTTGTCCTTGTCGCTTTCTTTCAGTGTGTAGTGCATTGTTACGTCCTCAGCATTTAGCGCTCAAAACCAGAGTGTAGCCTGTTTTACCCGTGAAAGTCCTCAGGCGCACACAATGCGAACATCCTGCGCCGCCAGCGCGTCAAAAACGCCCTGTTCCATCCCCTCTTCCACCACCAGCAGATCAATGTCGCGGCTCTTCGCGACCACAAAGCGCGCGACGCCGGGAAGCTTGTCTGCGGTCAGGGCCACAATGGTCTGGGTGCTCTGGGCAATCACGGCTTTTTTAAACTCGCAGTCGGCAAAATCAAACCCCGTAAGCCCCGCCTCAGGATCCATCGCACAGCCGCCGATAAAGGCCTGATCGAAGATAATGCCCTGGATCTGGCTCGCCGCCGTGGCGCCAACCGTTCCGCCGGACGCTCGCTGGATCTGCCCGCCTGTGATGATTACCTCGCACAGCGGATGATGCAGCAGCTCCGCGGCAATGGCGGGTGAATTGGTCACCACCGTGACGTTGAGATCCGCCGCAAGGGCCTTCGCCAGCGCCAGGTTTGTCGTCCCCGCGTCGATAAAAATGCACCCGCCCGCCTGAACCAGCGTTGCAGCTTTCTGCGCGATTGTGTGCTTTTCTGCACTTATTTTCTGCTCGCGGCTGAAAAAACTGCCCGCATCCGGAAGCTGAAGCACCGCGCCGCCGTAGACCTTTTTGCAATACCTCTCTTTGCTAAGTTCATGTAAATCACGGCGAATAGTGTGCTCGGACACGTTCATCTGGCTCGCCAGCTCGGTACAGACCACCCTTCCGCTCTCCTGAAGGATCTGTCGGATCCGCTCTTGTCGCTGTTCAGGAAAAGCTGCATAATCGAGCATTGAAAGTCCTTTGAAATTTCTAATCGAGTATCAATGCGCATAATGTTGCATAACCGCGCAATACAAACAACGAGGGTTACAATGAAAATTGCACATGTCGCACTCTGGACCCGCAGCCTTGAGGCCCAGGTTCAGTTCTGGGAAACGGTGTTTAATGGCCGCAGTAACGAACGCTACGTCAGCAAAAACCGTCCGGGGTTTGAATCCCACTTTATTACCCTGGATGACGGGCCGACCCTGGAGCTGATGACGCTGCCGGACCTGCCCGACGCCCCGTCGCACCCGGAGTTTATCGGCTGGGCGCATATCGCCATTAACGTCGGCAGCAAGGCAAAAGTGGACAGCATGGCCGAGCGGGCACAGGCCAACGGCACGCTGCTCAGCGCCCCGCGCATGACCGGGGACGGCTTCTATGAAGCGGTGATCGCGGACCCGGACGGCAACCGCATTGAGCTTGTCGGTGCATAAAAACAGCGTTTCGTTCCTTCACCGCCCCCGTCCCGGCTCGCTATACTTCATATGGTTATCATATTGTTAAATGATAATGATATTTAATGTGTTAAGATGAAAGTCAGCATAAACAGTCTCTTACGTCACCGTTGGGACTGTTTGCATCCTCGACATTTAAATCAGCACCGGGGCGGTGAATGGAACACATTGTGTATGTGGTTGATGACGATGACGCGGTCAGGCAGTCCGTAATCGGGCTGCTGGAATCAGCGGGACTGAACGCCATCGGCTTTTCATCAGCAGAAACATTTCTTCAACACCGGTTTGAGGATCTGCCGTCGTGCGTGATCCTCGACATGCAAATGCCCGCCATCTCAGGTTTTGAGGTGGCGGACGCGCTCAAAGACAGCGGGCGCGAGATCCCGATTATTTTTCTCACCGGCCACGGCACTATCCCGATGTCGGTGCGCGCCATTAAAGGCGGCGCGTACGAATTTCTCACCAAGCCCGTTGAATCCGCCGCGCTGATCGACGCCATTGAGTCCGCGCTGCAGCTGGCGGAAAACAACGCCGAGCGCAATAAAGAGCACTACGCCCTGAAGCAGCGCCATCTGTCCCTCACCCCGCGCGAGCACGAGGTGCTTGAGCTTGCCATCACCGGCAAGCTCAACAAGCAGATAGCCGCCGAGCTGGGCGTCAGCGAGATCACGGTGAAGGTGCACCGCCGCCGCGTGATGGAAAAAATGCAGGTGCGCTCCGTGGCCGAGCTGGTCAGGGCCGTTGAGCGCCTGACCAAAAGCCAGCCCGCGGAGTAACGTTTATCCTTCCTGCGCGGCCAGCGGCAGCGCGAAGGTAAACACCGTGCCGTGCGGCTCCCGGCGGCGCGCGCTCAGCTTCCCGCAGTGGCGCTCGATGATGCTGGCGCTGATGGTCAGCCCCATCCCCATCCCCTGCGGCTTGGTGGAGTAGAACGAGTCAAAAATCTGCTCCAGCCGCTCGGGCTCAATGCCGCTCCCGGTATCGGCGATCTCGACAATCACTTTCCCGTCCGCGTTGGCGGTGCTGAGGATGATGGTGCTGGCGCGATCCTTCACCTCGGCCATGGCCTCTACCGCGTTCATCACCAGATTCAGCAGCACCTGCTGGATCTGCACGCTATCCCCGGTGATAAAGCTGTCGCTGGCGTTCAACAGATAATCAACGCTAATGTGTCTCTGCTCCAGCTCGCTGCGGGAAAGCGTGAGGATATGGCGGATCAGGTAGTGCATGTCGATGCGCGAGAAGGTGGGATCCTGCTTGCGCGTCAGGGACTGGATGCTGCGAATGATCTCCCCCGCCCGCGCACCTTCCGCGGCGATCTCCTCCAGCCCTTCACGCACTTTATCCAGGCGGGCGGGCTCGCGGCTGAGCCAGCGCAGGCTCGCCCCGGCGTTCGAGACGATGGACATCAGCGGCTGGTTGATCTCATGGGCGATGGAGGAGGTCAGCTGCCCGACGGTGGTGGCGCGGGAAACGCGCGCCAGATCCGCCTGCGCCACCCGCATGGCATCCTCCGCGGCGCGCTGGCTGGTGATATCGGTGATAATGCCGTAGTACTCGTTCACCTCGCTGCCCACCCCCACCGGATCGCCAATCCCGAGGATGTAGCGCGTCGAGCCGTCGGTGCGCTTAATACGAAACTCGGCGCGCATGGAGAGCCCGTCGCGCACGCTCTGGGTGACGATGGCGCTGATGCGGGCGTAATCGTCCTCGTGAACGAAGGTCAAAAACTCCGCCATGGAGATCATCTTTTGCTGGTCGGGCAGGCCGAGAATGCGGGCGTACTCTTCCGAGACAAACATCAGATCCTGCTCCAGCTCCCAGCGCCAGCTGCCGGTGTGGCTGATCTGCTCGCCCAGCATCAGCGAGGTCTGGCTGGCGCGCAGCTCTTTTTCCACCCGGCGGCGCTGAATGTTCTCCGCCAGCAGCTCGGCGTAGAGCCGCGCCGTCTCCAGGGATACCGCGGCCTGCGCGCCCAGCAGGCTTACCACGCGCGAGTGCTCGGCGGTGAAGACCTCCGGCATCAGGCGGTTTTCCAGGTAGAGCACGCCCACCAGCCGCGCCTGTTTGAACATCGGGACGCACATCACCGCCGCTCCCGAAGTCACCAGATAAGGGTCCTGGCTGAAGGGGTGAAACTCCTCCGGCCTGCCGGTGCGGATCTCCTGCCCGGTGCGGATCACCGCGGCCAGCACCGACAGCGGCATGTCGGTCGCCATCGGCACGTCTTTCAGGATCCGCACCCGCACGCCGTCGGTGCTGGTCCAGGCGCTGGCCTCGATCTCCGGGATCAGGTTATCGCTCACGCGAAGCAGCAGGCCGCGCTGCGCCCCGGCGCGTTCGAGCAGGATCGTCATCAGGTTTTCAATCAGGCGCTCAAGATTGATCTCTTCCGACAGCGCGCGGGAAGCTTTGATCACGCTCTGCAGATCCCGGATCGTCTCGTTCTGGGCAAACGCCACCGTGTCATAGGCGCTGGCCTGCCCGGAGGCCAGCAGGTGCGGGAAATCCTGCTCCAGCTGGCGCACCTTGGCCTGCGCGCCCGCGCGGCCCCAGGCGGCAATTGAGCCGCGGAAGTGCGCGTCTGACGCGGTCGGGTAGCCGCAGGCCAGCGCGAAGCGGCCCGCCAGCTCGTGGGCCAGGGCGTTAATCGGGTTAAAGCCGCCCTCGCGGGAGAGCCGGACCGCCTTCTCGTACTGCTCAAGCGCAATGCTGTTCATCCCGTCCAGACGGACAATTTCGGCGTAGATCAGCGCCTCTTTATCCGCGAACGTGCCGGGATTAATGCGCGCCCAGAGGGCGATTTTGTCGTAGTGAGCGTGAATGCTGCGGCGGTGGTTTGCCGAAAACGTCTCCGGCGTCAGCTGACGGGAGAGCGCCAGCGCGCTGTAAAGATGGTAATCCAGCAGATGGATGTGCCCCGGCGCAGACCACGCGTACCAGCCCGCCATCTCAAGATCCGCCTGCGCGTCGGCATACTCCCCGCAGGTAAAGTGCGCCATGCCGCGGTAGAGCCAGTACCAGAACAGCATGGTGGAGGTCTGCTCCGGGGCCTGCTCCGGCGACGCGGGAAGCAGCGCCTCGGGCAGCGCCTGCGACGCGGTCCAGGTGCCGATCGTCGGCGTGCGCAAAAACTCCACGAAGGTGCGCTGGAGCATCAATATGGTTTCAACGTCCTGGAAGTGGGTTTTACGCACAAACGCCAGGCCGCGATCGATGCTGGTCAACACCCCGTCCAGGTGATCGCCCCGTGAGAGGAAGTTTATCACCTGGTGGCAGGCCGCAAAGCAGGCCACCGTCATATCACCGTGAGTAACTGCGGCGGTGAAGCAGGCTTTTGCGCACTCGATGGTAAACGACAAAGGCTGGGTCCAGACGCTGAGCTGGTCGAGGGGCAGCAGGGTTTTGGCTTCGAACGCGTCGTAGCCGTGGCGGTTCACCAGCTCGCGGGCCAGCGTGCCGTACTGGAACCCGAGGCGATACTCGGCGTAGCGGTGGCCAATCAGCACGCCAAACCAGGCCATCGCCGTGGTGGAGGCCCCGGTGATGCCGTGGTCGAGGGTGAGGTGCATCATGCGGCAGAGCAGCAAAAAATGCAGGCGCGGGCAGATGAAGCTGGCGCAAATGCTGGCGCTGTAGAGCAGGTTCATCACCGCTTCGGTTTCCGGGTTATCCATTCGCGAGAGCTGGGCAAATAGGTTTTGCGGCGCGTCGCCCGTGCGGTTGCAAAAGAGCGCCCAGGCCTCGTCGCAGTCGGCGTCTTCCGGATGGCGGCCAATCTGAATACTAAAAATGCCCAGCCAGCAGAGCGCCGCCTCCAGCGCCAGACGGCTGTCCGACTGGCGAGTGTACACCTCCACCAGCAGGTTGGCCGCCAGCGCCTTTTCGGTCAGCCCGCCGGGGCAGCCGAGAATGGCGTCACACAGCTCGCGGGTCCGCTCCAGGTGCCCCAGCGCAAACTCGCAGCCCGCCTCTTCGATATCAAGCATAAAGTCTGACACCGCCCCGGCGTTGCCCAACGCTCTGGCGGTCTGGAGGTAGCCGAGCGCCGAAAGATAATCTCCCGTGCGCTTCGCCCGTCGCGCGGCCAGCAGGCTCAGCTCGCGGAACATCTGCCGCTGCGGCGCGGGCTGAATGCTGTCCAGCGCGGCCGTGACGTGATGAACGGCGCGGAACAGCAGTTCGTTCCCCGCCGCCTGACGCGCGGCGTCGGCCAGCAGGCTGGCGGTGGTCAGGTGAAGATGGCTTTTCTCATGCCGATCCAGCAGCGCAAAGGCGGCCTCCTGCACCCTGTCATGGGTGAAGGCGTACTCTTTTTCCGTCAGCACGATGAGCTGGGCCATCACCGCCGGGTGCAGCGCATAGCGAATTTCTGCCACCGACACACCGACCACGCGGCATATCATCTCCAGTTCGCCCGCGCCGCCGAGGCAGGCAATGCTGCCCAGCAGGCGCCGCGTCTCGTCTGGCATCTCTTCGAGCTGCTCCAGCACCAGGGTAACGACGTTTTCGGTGTAGTGTCGGGCGCGGATCGCCTGCAGATCGTAGTGCCACTTGTCCTGATATTTGTTGTGCACCACCAGGCCGTCATCCACGATGCGGCGGAAAAACTCGTGCACAAAGAGCGGGTTGCCCCCGGTTTTCTCGTGGATCAGCGTGGCGAGGTCGGTCGTCGCCGCGCTGCGGGCACGAAATATCGTCGCCAGCCAGCGCGCCACCGCCTTCACGGACAGCGCCTGCGGGATAATTTCAGTCGCGTTTTGCGCCGCCTCCGGCAGGCTCGCCAGCTGCTGTTGCAGTGTCGGTTCGGACAACGAACCGATATCGCGGTGGGCCACCACCAGCAGCAGCGGGATAGCGCCGCAGGTCACCAGCAGATGTTTCAGCGTGTGCAGGCTGGCGGCGTCGCTCCACTGAAGATCGTCAAGCACCAGCACCAGCGGGCAGCCCTGAGTGGCAAAGGTTTTCACCAGGGCCAGCACCATATGGCTGAAGCGCGCCCGGGCATCAATGGAAAACGTATCCGCCGAGAAGCGCGGCTTGCTCTCAAGGAGCAGCCCCAGCTCGGGCACCAGGCTGACGGCCAGCGCCTCGTACCCCTCCAGGGCGCGGGACAGGCGGATTTTCCACTTCGCCACGTCTTCCGCGGGCAGCCCCAGCAGGTGCAGCGTCAGGGTGCGGAACGCGGAGCTTAATACGCCGTAGGGCAAAGACGGAGAGAACTGATCGACTTTCCCCACCGCCAGCAATACCTGACGCTGCTGCAGCGTTTTGAGCGCCGTCGCGATGATGGACGATTTGCCGATCCCCGACGGCCCGCCGATCGTCACCAGCTCCGGCACCATGCTCTGCCCCACCCGCTCAAACGCGGCAATGACGTCATTCGCCTGCGGGTGCGTCGCGAACAGGGTGTCCGCCAGATGGAGCGCCGGGGTGCGGTCCTGCTGGCCGGGCGTAAAGGCGACGATCTCGCCCTCGCAGGTCAGCGTCGCCTGGCAGCGGCGGAGGTCGGCAATCAGCCCGTCGACCGTCTGGTAGCGGTTATCGGGATGCTTTTCCAGCAGCTTGAGGATGATGGTCGACAGCATTCCCGGCACGTCCGGGCGAATCACGTCCGGGGCCAGCGGCTCCGAGGCAATATGGTAGTGCGCCCAGTTGGTTTGATCGTGCTCTCCCAGCTCAAACGGCAGGCGTCCGGTCAGAAGTTCATACAGCACCATGCCGAGGCTGTAGAGATCGCTGCGGCCGTCAACGGGGCGGCGGGTGCGGGTGGTGTGCTCCGGCGACATATAGGCGGGCGTTCCGCCTGAAACGGCAAGCCGGGTCTGGGAGAAGGCACCGGAGAGGCTACAGGAGAGGCCAAAGCTGCCCAGACGGCAGGTGGCATCGTGATGAACAAAAATACTGCCGGGCTTGATATCGCCGTGGATCAGGTTTTGCAGGTGCATCTGGCGCAGGGGAGCGCAGATCTGGATCGCCAGCTCGATAAAGCGCGAGATCCCAGAGATCGCCCTGCCCGCGCGCCGCGCCAGCAGTTCAAACGAAAACGGCGCATACACCAGCGCGAAGCGTCCCCGGTACTGGGTGGAGGCAACGGCGCGGATGGCCCAGCTGTCCTGCAGCACGTCGCGCAGGGCAAACTCGTTTTTCAGCAGCCGGGTGGCCCGCTCCTCTTCTTCGTCGCTCACCGCGGTGGCAATGATAAACGAGCCGCCGGAATGGGGATGGCGCGCGTTCATCCAGGAGATACCGCCCTCCTGCGCCAGCACGGTAAAAATCACATCCTCTTTAAGGACAAAAACCCGCCCCTGGTGAAGATTCCCCTGGGCGGGCCAGAATGCAGGCTGCTCGTGTTCGTTCATCCGCGATCCTTATCGTCGGCGGGCCAGCTCCCGCTGTATATGATCCAGCAGAATATCGATGTTAATGGGTTTACGCAAAAATGCAGCGGCGCCCAGGCTAAGAGCGTACCGCTGCATATTTTCATCAGCATGACCGGAGATAAAGATCACGGGCGGCGGCGGGACGGCCAGCAGCCGCAGCTTTTCATACAGCTCCAGGCCGCTCATGCCCCGCAGCTTGATATCGGCAATCACCAGCGCCGCGCCGGACAGGGCGAGCGGATGGCTCAGAAACACCTCTGCCGAATCAAACGCGTCGGCGGCATAGCCTTCCGACTCCAGGAGATTACTCAGCCCGCTGCGGACGGAACGTTCGTCATCAATGATGGCAATGCGCCACGGCAGCGTCATGCTGTCTTTCCTCAAAAAAATCATTAAACGTCGCGATCGTCCTTCGCGGGCGCGGGGGGCGCCGTGCCGCTGATTTTCGGCACGCATTCGTGACGAAACCAGGCAAGGGTAAGCGGTTCGCGACTCAGTAAACGCCGTCCCACCGGGATGAGCTGTTCACCCACCAGCATGCCAAACAGGCCAAGCAGGGCGACAACCGGCGGCGCCGGGGAATGAACGTCGAGCAGGGCGTAAATTACCCCAGCAACCACGCCGCACACCAGCGAAATTATCCATGCTTTCATGACGACGCTCCCGTCTGCGATTTAACCTGCGGAACCGTCACCTGAGGAGGCGGCGTGCCGTCGCGGGATAACAGATGGCGCGTCGCCTTTTCACCCGCCAGCATCCCCAGCAGGCCAATCAGCGCCAGCGCGGGCGGCGCGGGGGAGCGCACCTTCAGCACGGCATACATCAGGCCAATCAACACGCCTGCGGCAAGGGATATCAGCCCAGTACTCATTGTGAACTCCAGAGAAAGAGGCAGCGGCGAGCCGGACGAGGGACCAGCCCGCCAGCGGAACTTAGCGAGCCGGGACCGGCGCTAAGGTGCGGTGCTCGCTCTTCTGGCGAGACGGCGCTTTGTGCACCATGGTGTAGGCATAATCCACGCCCATGCCGTACGCGCCGGAGTGCTCGCGCACGATATCCATCACCGCGGTGTAGGTCTCTTTACGCGCCCAGTCGCGCTGCCACTCCAGCATCACCTGCTGCCAGGTCACCGGGATCACGCCCGCCTGGATCATGCGCTGCATCGCGAAGTCGTGGGCCTCTTTGGAGGTGCCGCCGGACGCGTCCGCCACCATATAAATTTCGTAGTCGCCTTCCAGCATCGCGCACAGGGCAAAGCTGTTGTTGCACACTTCGGTCCACAGGCCGGCAACCACCACCTTCTTCTTGCCGTTAGCCTTCAGCGCGTCGCGCACCTTCTGGTCGTCCCAGGAGTTCATTGAGGTACGCTCCAGAATGTCCTGGCCCGGGAAGACGTCCAGCAGCTCCGGATAGGTGTTACCGGAGAAGCTTTCGGTCTCTACGGTGGTGATGATGGTCGGGATGTTGAACACTTTGGCCGCTTTTGCCAGCGCCACGGTGTTGTTCTTCAGCACCTGGCGGTCAATAGACTGCACGCCAAACGCCATCTGAGGCTGGTGATCGATAAAGATGATCTGACAGTTCGCAGGGGTTAACACTTCGAGCTTTGAAGAGGTCATAGCATTTTCCAGTGGTTAAGGGTAGAAATCGCCGTGAGTGCCACGACGATAAAGTCACCCTCATCCTGCGGTTTTCCGTCGCCGCGCGTAATTATCTCTTCGTATAGTTAACCTTAGGTATAGTTATACTTTGGTATACCTATCCTATTGTATAACTGGATCTTTGCCGAAACCGGTTCCCATAATCCTGACCATTCCCCCTCTCAGTCAGGAGCAGTTATGGTTACCCTCGGTAAAGCCGATCTTATTCTGGTTAACGGCCAGTTTCACACCGTCGATCGCGAGAATCCTGTCGCGGAAGCCGTTGCCGTGCGCGACGGAAAATTTCTTGAAGTGGGTACCGTCGCCGAGGTGATGCAGCACCACTGCGACGGCACCAAGGTGGTCGACTTAAAAGGCCACACCGCCATCCCCGGCCTGAACGACTCGCACCTGCACCTCATTCGCGGCGGGCTGAACTACAACCTTGAGCTGCGCTGGGAAGGCGTGCCGTCTCTGGCCGACGCCCTGCGCATGCTCAAGGAGCAGGCCCTGCGCACGCCATCGCCCCAGTGGGTGCGCGTGGTGGGAGGCTGGACCGAGTTCCAGTTTGCCGAGCGCCGCATGCCGACGCTGGACGAGATTAACGACGCCGCGCCGGACACCCCGGTCTTCATCCTGCACCTGTACGACCGCGCCCTGCTCAACCGCGCCGCGCTGAAGGTGGTCGGCTACACCAAAGACACGCCAAACCCGCCGGGCGGCGAGATCCAGCGCGACGCCAACGGCAACCCGACCGGGATGCTGATCGCCCGTCCGAACGCCATGATCCTCTACGCCACGCTGGCCAAAGGGCCGAAGCTGCCGCTGGAGCAGCAGGTTAACTCCACCCGCCAGTTTATGCGCGAGCTGAACCGTCTGGGGCTGACCAGCGCCATCGACGCGGGCGGCGGCTTCCAGAACTACCCGGAAGATTACGAGGTGATTGCCGAGCTGCACGAGAAAAAGCAGATGACCATCCGCATCGCCTACAACCTGTTCACCCAGCGTCCGGGCCACGAGCTGGAGGACTTTGAAAAATGGACCGACATGCTCACGCCGGGCCAGGGCAGCGACTTCTTCCGCCACAACGGCGCGGGCGAAATGCTGGTTTTCTCCGCCGCCGATTTTGAAGACTTCCTCGAGCCGCGTCCTGACCTCGCGCCGGGCATGGAGGACGAGCTGGAGCGCGTGGTGCGCCACCTGGTGGAGCACCGCTGGCCGTTCCGCCTGCACGCCACCTATAACGAGTCCATCAGCCGCATGCTGGACGTGTTCGAGAAGGTGAACCGCGACATTCCGTTCAACGGCCTGCACTGGTTCTTCGACCATGCGGAAACCGTCACGCAGGCCAATATCGACCGCATCAAAGCGCTGGGCGGCGGCATTGCCGTGCAGCACCGCATGGCCTTCCAGGGCGAGTACTTTGCCGAGCGTTACGGCATCGAAGCCACCCGCCACACGCCGCCGGTGGCAAAAATGCTCGAGACCGGCGTGCCGGTGGGCTTAGGGACGGACGCCACCCGCGTGGCGAGCTACAACCCGTGGACCGCGCTCTACTGGCTGGTCTCCGGCCGCACCGTCGGCGGGATGCAGATGTACGACCACAGCGCCCGTCTGGACCGCGACACCGCCCTGATGCTCTGGACCCAGGGCAGCGCGTGGTTCTCCAGCGAGCAGAACCAGAAGGGGCAGATCAAGGTCGGCCAGCTCGCGGACCTGGCGGTGCTCAGCAAAGACTACTTCCGCGTGCCGGAAGAGGAGATCAAGGGCATTGAGTCCGTCCTGACGGTGGTGAACGGCGATATCGTTTACGCCGCAGGCAGCTTTGGCCCGCTCGCGCCGCCGGCCATTCCGGTTCTGCCCGAGTGGTCCCCGGTGGTGAAGGTGCCGGGCCACTACCGCAGCGCGCCGCCGCAGGCCGCACGCGTTGGCATGAACCCAATTCACCACTGCAGCGGCCCGTGCGGGGTTCACAGCCACCAGCATGATTTCGCCCGCACGTCAGAGATGCCGGTGTCCGACGATAACGCTTTCTGGGGGGCGCTGGGCTGCAGCTGCTTTGCATTCTGATGAAAAACACCTTTGCTCCGCCCAGGGTCGACCTGGGGCTGTTCTTCCTGCGCCTGACCGGCAGCCTGCTGCTGCTCTACGTGCACGGCCTGCCGAAGGTGCTGCACTTCAGCGAAGAGCTGACGCGCATTGAAGATCCGTTCGGCTTCGGGCCCTATGCAAGCCTGATCCCGGCGATCGTCGCCGAGGTGATCTGCCCGCTGTTTATCATTGCGGGCGTGTACACCCGCCTGGCGTGCCTGCCGATTATCGCCGTGCTGCTGGTGGCGATGCTGGCGGTCCACCCGAACTGGTCGATTGCCGAAGGGCAGTTTGGCTGGCTGCTGCTGATTATCTTCACCACCCTCGCCCTCACCGGGCCGGGCCAGTGGCGGCTGCAGCGTAAGGCAGCGGAGAGGTTCGCATGACCCAGGTTAACGACGTTCGCGACGCACACGTCGAGACGACGCCCGCGCAGGCGGTTTCGCCGTGGCAGCCGCTGAGCCAGCCGGTGTTCCGCATGCTGTGGATCGCCACGGTGGTCTCTAACGTCGGCTCATGGATGAGCGACGTCGGCATCAACTGGAGCATGCTAACCCTGAGCGCCGATCCGCTGGATATCGCGCTGGTACAGGCGGCCAGCAGCCTGCCGATGTTCCTCTTCGCCCTGCCGTCCGGGGTGATGGCGGACATCGTCGACCGGCGTAAATACCTGCTCTTCTCCCAGCTGTGGGTGTTTATCGCCGCCGCCGTACTGACGGTGCTCTCCTTTACCGGGCACGTTACCCCTACCGTTCTGCTGGTGGCGACGTTCCTGCTGAGCGTGGGGGCGGCGATGAGCTCGCCGCCGTTCCAGGCCGTGGTGCCCGATCTGGTGAGCAAGCCGGAGCTGGGTGCCGCCGTGGCGCTGAACTCGCTCGGGGTGAACATCAGCCGGGCGATAGGCCCCGCGCTGGGCGGCTTTTTGCTGTCGCTCGCCGGGCCGTGGATGGTGTTTGCCCTAAACGCGCTGTCCGTGGTCGGCGTGGCGTGGGTGCTGTGGCGCTGGCGTCCGGCGCCGTCCGTGCAGCGTCTGCCGCCGGAGCACTTCTTCTCTGCGGTGCGCTCCGGCATTCGCTACGTGCACGCCGCGCCGGTGCTGCGCAACGTGCTGGTACGCACGGTGGCCTTCTTCGTTTTCGGCAGCGCGGGCTGGGCACTGCTGCCGCTGGTGGCGCGTCGCGAGCTGGGCTTAGGCCCGGCGGGCTACGGGGTGATGCTGGCCTGCATCGGCCTGGGGGCGATTGCCGGGGCGATCCTGCTGCCGCGCCTGCGCCAGCGGCTGAACGCCGACCGCCTGATGGTGGCCGCCAGCCTGACCTTTGCCCTCACCATGCTGGCGCTGGCGTTCGTGCGTCACGTCTGGCTGCTGAACCTGTTTGAATTTTTCACCGGCTTCGCGTGGATTGCGGTGCTCTCCACCCTCAACCTCGGCGCACAGCGCAGCGCCGCCCGCTGGGTGAAGGCCCGCGCGCTGGCGGTCTACCTGACGGTGTTCTTCGGCTCGATGACCACCGGCAGCGCCATCTGGGGGCAGATCGCCTCGCAGTTTGGCACCCCGACCTCGCTGGTGGTCGCTACGCTGGGCATGGTGCTGGCAAGCGCAACGGTGTTCCGCTGGAAGCTCGAGAAAGATCCCGATCTGAACCTCGACCTCAGCGGCCAGCCGCTGGACGGCGTGGAGATCGACCTGCCGAACGAGCGCGGCCCGGTGCTGGTATCGCACGAGTACATCATCGACCCGCAGAACGCGAAAGCCTTCCTGGAGGCGGTGCACGAGCTGCGCCGGGTGCGCCGCCGCGCCGGGGCGATGAGCTGGGCGGTGTACGAAGATATTGAGCGCCCCGGTCTGTTTATCGAGACCTTCCTGATGGGCTCCTGGATTGAGCATCTGCGCCAGCAGGAGCGCCACACCATGAATGACCTCCTGCTGCAGAGCCGCGTTCTGGCTTTTCATCAGGGCACAACATCACCGGCAATTCGCTATCTGGTCGCGCCGGTATAACCATAACCATCACCTGTAGAGGAAGACACTATGGCAACGTTTAAGGCAAAAGACGGCACGCAGATTTACTACAAAGACTGCGGCGCGGGCAAACCGGTTCTCTTCAGCCACGGCTGGCCGCTGGACGGAGACATGTGGGACAGCCAGCTGAACTACCTGGCGGAGCGCGGCTTCCGCGCCATCGCCTTTGACCGTCGCGGCTTTGGCCGCTCGGATCAGCCGTGGAACGGCTACGACTACGATACCTTTGCGTCCGACATCAACGACCTGATTACCACCCTGGACCTGCGCGACGTGACGCTGGTGGGCTTCTCCATGGGCGGCGGCGACGTGACGCGCTACATCAACAACTACGGCAGCTCACGCGTCGCCGGGCTTGCGCTGCTGGGCGCGGTAACGCCGATCTTCGGTAAATCCGACTCCTTCCCGCAGGGCGTGGATCAGAGCGTGTTTGACGGCATTCGCGACGGGCTGCGTAAAGATCGCGCCCAGTTCATCAGCGATTTCGCCACCCCGTTCTACGGCACCAACGCCGGGCAGACCGTATCCGCAGGCGCACTGACCCAGACGCTGAACATCGCCCTGCTGGCGTCACTGAAGGGCACTATCGACTGCGTGACCGCGTTCGGCGAAACCGACTTCCGCCCGGATATGGCGAAAATTGACGTGCCGACGCTGGTGATCCACGGCAGCAACGACCAGATCGTACCGTTTGAAAGCACCGGCAAGCTGGCGGCAGAGATGATCAAAAACGCCACGCTGAAGGTGTACGACAACGCCCCGCACGGCTTCGCGCTGACCCACCAGGACCAGCTCAACGAAGATCTGCTGACGTTTGTGAAGTCGCTGTAATTTTTTCCAGGCCGGGTAAGGCGCAGCCGCCACCCGGCGCTTTCGCAGACGCGTTCCGCTCCGCCAGCAGCCGACAAATCTCCGCATGCTTCTCCTCGGTAAAGGTAAAGCGCGACATAAAGCCCATTCGGATCAGCGAGCCTATCGCCGGTAACAAACATATCCCAAAGAACAGCCCCGACAGCACGCCGTCGCTCTGAATTTGCGCCTGCGGCACGTAGCCGATCATCGTCAGAAACACGCCGATAAGCCCGCCGCCCACCGCCACCGACATCTTGCCGGTAAAGGTCTGCCCGGAGAAGGTGATCGCCGCGCAGCGCTTGTGGGTGTGGTACTCCGCGTACTCGATGGTGTCGGCAATCATCGACGAGGTAAGGATGTTGGTCATCATCACGAACAGCGTGCTCAGGCCGAGCAGAATAAACAGCATCGTCACCTGCTGATACCCGACGAACCACATCACCACGCGCACCGCCACGTCCAGCCCGCAGAGGATCATAAACAGCTTCCGCTTCTGCATCCGGCGCGTCAGCATCGGCGCAACCAGGCACAGCACCGCCGCCACTATTCCCATTACGCCAATCGCCATCTGCAGGCTGCCGTCGCCCAGGTTGTTGATAAAGAAGTAGATATACAGCCCGCCCGCCACGTTGTGAAATACGCAGAAGAAGAACGACAGCAGGACGATAAACAGCGGCTTGTTCTGGCGCAGGTTGTGGAAGGTGTCGCGGATAGTCACCTTCTCCGGGCTCGGCGGTACGCGCTCTTTGATCTGCATAAAGCCGTTGAGCATCAGCGGCAGACCCACCAGCATCATCACCAGCGCCGCCATAAAGTAGCCTTTATCGTTGCTGTACTGGGCGAAGAACGCCGCCAGCTTCGGGAAGAAGATGTTGGCGCAGGCGATCCCCGCGTTGACCCCGAGCATCGCCGCCGTCACCGCGCGGGTGCGCTGACCGGAGTCGTTGGTCATCACCGACGACATCGACCAGAACGGGATATCGGAGATGGCGTACAGCGTCCCCCACAGGATATACGTCACCCCGGCGTAGAGGATTTTGGTGGTCATGTCCGCTTCGATTTTATAGAACGACAGCAGCGTGACGCCGGTGATCAGCAGCGGGGCGATCAGCAAAAAGTGGCGAAACTTGCCGAACCGGCTGTTAATGGTGTCCATAATGCTGGCAAACAGCGGATCGTGAACCGCATCCCACGCGCGGGCAATCAGGAAGATGGTGCTCGCCGCCAGCGCCGAGATCCCCAGCACGTCGGTGTAAAAATAGTTAATAAACGAACCCACTAAACCAAAGCTAAAACACTGACCTAAACCATAGCCAAAATAAGACCACAACTCGCGAGACGGTATTTTCATTGTCGTTGCCATTGTTATATGCCTGCCTGGTTGCCCGGCGGTGGACCGCCGGGTCGATATTATTAGCCCTGAACTTTCGGGGCGATCTTACGCAGCTGCTGCATTAATGCGATTTCACGGCGCGAGAACGGAATGCCGTTCTCCTCAAACACGTCGTGGAACCAGAGGCGGCAGTAGTCCGTGGACTCCTTCATCACCACCGGCCACGGCAGCCACGTCTGGGTTTTGCCGCGCACCAGCCCCCACTGGTACGGCGCGACCTTCGCCATGTACATCATCGGAAGCTGCTCTTCGATGGTGCTGCCCACGTGGCGCGCCAGCCATTCGGTGCAGAACAGCGGCCGGCCGAGCTTTTGCAGCTGCTGGATCATCGCCGTCATCCGCCCGGTGTGGGTGTAGGCGTGGAAGCTCACCACGTCCGAGAGCGCCAGCGCGGTCTGGTCCAGCGGGTGCTGGAAGAACGTCTCGTCCTCCTCCTGCGGCGGAACGCGCCACGCGCAGACGGTGAGCGGCTGGGTCGGATCTTCTTCACGAACCCACTGGAACGCCAGCTTCATCAGCGCGTGGGCGCAGGACTCCAGCTTCGCGTCGTACTGCACCTCCTGCGTGCCCGTCGCGAAAATGCCGCGGTTGCCCGGCTCGTTGTACAGATCCCACAGCAGCACGCGCTTATCGTCGCGGAACTGGCGGACAACGTCGCGGATATAGCGTTCAATGTCTCCCCAGCAGTCGGGATCGCACACCTTATCGCGACCGGGGCTCGCCGCCGCCTGGCTGTTATGCTTGCCCGGTACGGGCGGCTTTTGCGGGCCGAGGTACGGCTCGTCGCCGGAGAAGCCGCAGTCGTCCATCAGGGTCAGCATGGTGCTGAACCCGTGACCGTCGGCAATCGTCAAAAAGCGGTCGATACGCGCCATCAGCCCGTCGCGGTCGTGCTCCCAGACGATAAACGGCAGGTTGATGCGCAGGGTGTTGTAGCCCGCGTCCGCCGCCCAGCCCAGCTCGCGCTCGATAGTGGCGGCATCGAACGTTTCCTCCTGCCAGATATCCGTCCAGTTCACCGCCGTCGACGGCAGATAGTTAAACCCGCACAGCCAGCCTTTTTGCTGATACCACGCCTGTGCCTGCTCCCTGCTCCACTGCTCTTTCATTACGCGTCCTCTTACTGATAATATTTAGCTAATAAATATTAGTTGCAGGATAAATGCGCAAATCACGGCGCTCCGAAAAGCGACGGCTCTCACAAAGTTCGCGCTTCGATGAATGAGAAACGTGATCGACGGCGCTAAAGCGTGCGGTTAGGGTATGATGCGAAGTCGCGAAAGGGAGAGGACGGATGAAGCGAAAAACGAAAGTGACGATGAACGATATTGCGCGGGCGGCGGGCGTGTCGCAGGCGACGGTATCGCTGGTGCTTAACCAGTCCCGCAACATCAAGCTCAGCGACGACACCCGCCAGCGTGTGATTAACGTGGCCACCGAGCTCGGCTACGACCGCCTCCCCGCCGTTCACGCCCCGCGCAACCAGGAGGAGATCGCCCTGCTGGTGAGCTCCATGCAGAGCTTCGACCCTTTTATCGACGCCATCAGCCAGGCGCGGGAAGCGGCGTGGCGCAACGAGACCCTGCTCACCGTCTACGACTACGGCGACGACATCGAGCTGGCGCTGAACATCATCCGCCAGCTGGAGAAGCGCAACTGCATAGGGATTATTCTCGCCTCTCCGGTCACCACGCTGGTGGACATGACGGCGTTCCAGGACTGCACCCGCATCCCGCTGGTGCTGCTCAACCAGCGCGACCCCGGCTCGCCGCTGCTGCCGTCGTTTATCCCGGACGACTACGCCAACGCCTTCCAGGTGACTAAACACCTCATCGCCTGCGGGGCCACGCGCATCGCCCACATCACCGGGGAGAGCTGGATGGAGGCCTCGCGCCAGCGTCTGGCGGGCTACCGGGCGGCATTACAGCAAGCCGGACTGGCGTGCGACGACAGTCTCGTGCGCCAGACCAACTGGCAGTTCAGCGAGTCCTTTACCGCGACCACTTCCCTGCTGGAACTGGCCGAGCGCCCGGACGCTATCTTCTGCGCCAGCGACTGGCTGGCGATTGGCTGCTATCAGGCGCTGGCGGTGAACGGCGTTCGCATTCCGCAGGACATGCTGCTCGCGGGCTACGACGACCAGAAGATTTCCGAGCAGCTCACCCCGCCGCTGACCAGTATCCAGCTGCCCTACAGCGAGCTGGGACGGCTGGCGGTGGAGTACCTGTGCAATCAGGAAGATGCCGCCACGCACGTGACGCTGGCGGGCAGGCTGAAGGTGCGCGCCTCAAGCCTCGTCTGAGGTAAACACCATGCCCGCGTAGGGCTTCTCGCGGCACGCCGCCAGCCGCGCGGCGAGGCTGCCCACGTGCAGCTCCAGCTTGTGGCCGTCCGGGTCGAGAAAATAGAACGACGCCCCCTCGCTTTTGTTCTGCTTCCAGACGGTGACGCCCGCCTGCTCAAGCCTGTGCGAGAACGATTCAAAATCCTCTTCCGCCACGGTAAAGGCGTAGTGGGTATAGTCGCTCTCCTGCGGCGGCACATACTGGCGCGCCTCGTCGTACGACAGGCAGACCCACAGATCGCCGCAGGTAAGATAGGCCCCGGTATTCCAGCGGGCGTGCAGCGCCAGCCCCAGCAGCTCGTGCCAGAAGGTGACGCTTTTTTGCAGGTCGCTGACCGCAAGGGTCAGGTGGTTGAGAGATTGCAGCATGACGTGCCCTTTTGTTTTTCGCGCCGGACGTGGTACGGTAAAGAGATGAACATAAACCACGCCGTGCTCACCGTAAACCGCTGGTGGCTGCCTTCTTAAAGGCGGCACGGAGTAGTTTTCCCCATTTTCAGATAGCCGCCGAAAGGCGGCTTTCACACATCTAAGACCCCTTTCGGCATTACAACGTTAAGGAGTCTTTATGAACGCACCAACCATCCTCACCGGCGACCGCCCAACCGGCCCGCTGCACCTCGGTCATTTCGTCGGATCGCTACGCCAGCGCGTGGCGCTCCAGCAGACGCACAACCAGTTTGTACTGATTGCCGACCTGCAGGGGCTAACCGACAACGGCAGCAACCCGCAGAAGATCCGCGACAACATCCCCGAAGTGCTGGCCGACTATCTCGCCGCCGGCATCGACCCGAACCTGACCACGATCTGCCTGCAGTCCGCCCTGCCCGCCCTCGCCGAGCTGACGATGCTGTATATGAACATCGTCACCGTCGCCCGCGTGGAGCGTAACCCGACGGTGAAAAACGAGATTGCGCAGAAGGGCTTCGCCCGCTCGCTGCCGGTCGGGTTTATGGCCTACCCCATCAGCCAGGCGGCGGACATCACCGCATTTAAGGCCGAGTGCGTGCCCGTCGGCGACGACCAGCTGCCGATGATTGAGCAGACCAACGAGATTGTGCACAAGATGAACAGCCTGCTGCCCGCCCCGGTGCTGCGCCACTGCAAGGCGATGCTGAGCGACACCAGCCGCCTGCCCGGCATCGACGGCTGCGCCAAGATGTCGAAATCGCTGGGCAACACGCTGCACCTTTCGGCCAGCGAAGAGACCATTTACCGTGCGGTCAGCGCCATGTACACCGACCCGAACCATCTGAAGGTGAGCGACCCGGGGCAGATTGAGGGGAACGTGGTGTTTACGTATCTCGACGCGTTTCATCCGGACAAAGAGAAAGTGGCGGCGATGAAGGCGCACTATCAGGCGGGCGGGCTGGGTGACCGGGTATGTAAGAACGAGCTGGAGGCGTGTTTGCAGGAACTGATTGCGCCGATGCGGGAGCGGAGGGCGATGTATATGCAGGACAAGGGAGAGCTAATGGCGATGCTGAAGCGCGGGACCGAACGGGCGCAGGGAGTGACGCAGGAGACGTTGAGGGAGGTGAAGGTGGGGTTGGGGGTGCCGGTGTTTAGTTAAAGTAGATTTAGCGGTGGAGTGCGTGGGATTGGCACGAAGCCGCTGATTATCTCATTAAAGATGAAATTGATACCTCTAACAATTCTTAATTCCTTATTTAGATAAGATAAATTGCTTCAATCACATTAATATTACATTGATAAATCCTTTATTGCGCATTTAAAGGATTATTATGGCTGATGTAGAAGATATAGCCCGGAGATTATGCAACATTATCGCTTCTCCTGATACAGTTACTGGGCTTATAAATGGAGGGTTATCTGTACCGCTAGATTATGGATATCTGGTTTATGGAATCTTTGACACGGATACCAGATATGCTCGTGAAACTCAACGCATACGAATGATTACTGCCATAAAAAATGACATTTTGAATTACGAGAATATTGTCAGCGCCGTCAAAGTTATACTTAAAGAATTCAACAGATATTTAACGGAAGCGGAGCAGGATAAAATATACAGATCTGTAATGACTTCAATTGCAGGCAGAGTATCAACAAATATTATTGCATCAACTATCGCGAAGCATGTTATTGAAAGAACGTCCTTCACGTTTATTGTTTTTAAAGGGAAAGGCAACCCAATCACGGCACTGAGCACACTCCTTTTGTTTGGGGGGATGGCTGAACGCTCAATCAGAACGTCTGAAAGACTCAAAGCCGAAGCCCCAGAGGTATATCAACTTCTGAGGTCCAGAGACTATGACCTGCTTTATTTTCTGTTCGCTGATGCCGTTCAGCCTTTCGTAGATGCCATCCATGCAGGTTATTCAGAAGGAAAACCTGTATTTATTCAGATCATGAAGAAAGTTAATGAAAAATTAACTGCACACACTACGGAAGGCGCGTATGAGTAAATTTATTATCCCAATTATAAATCTGCTGCTTTGCTCATATTTAGTTTTAGCCTATATCCTTTGCTGGGTAGAATTCGAAACCTGGCATGATAAAACAATCGCCTTTTGCATCATTACCATAAGCGCTTACATTATTTCATTGGTAATGAATAAATTACTGCCAGGAAAGATATACCTTTTTGGCGGGATCCTGGATGTGTTATCAGGTCCCTTACTTATCATCGGTGCATTTGCTTGTATAGCAGTCCTTGAACCATGGCCGCTGAAAATCATTGGCTTATTCATATGGGTCGTGGCGATGTTACGCCTACCTTCTTTTTTAAATATAGATGAGGAATAATCATGTCAAATCCAGCATATCTTTGGTTAACCGATGCTAATGGCTCACCAGTCGTAGGAGGTTCCATGGTGTCCGGTAGGTTAGGCGCTATTGAATTAAAGGCGGTCGCTCATCACCTCACCATTCCTGTGAGTGGAAATACAGGCCGACTAACAGGTACCCGTGTACATACACCAATTGCCGTCCAGAAAGAGTTTGATAAAACAACACCGGTTCTAATCAGGGCACTGTGTGAAAACCAAACGCTAAAATCGGCTACGATCAAAATGTATCAAATTGATGATGCAGGAATCGAGAGAGAATATTTCAACATTATCCTGGAGAATGTAAAAATCACGGGTATCACGCCAAATCTGTTCCCGAATTCTGGAACAGGAACGCATACAGAGACGCTCGAGCTAAGATATGAGGCAATCACCTGGAAACACTGTGACGGGAATATCGTTTACAGAGATGCCTGGAATCATATGGCGATAGCCTGAACTGACTTTAATATTTCTCGGGCCGAGGTAACTTTGTGCCTGCCGGTCCGACCAAGCGGAGCACAGTCAGGAAGCGCTGGTGAATATTTCCATCGCTTTAAAGGAGAGCATCATGATGGAACCCACTATCTCACAAGTCATTGAGGTTGTTCGAAACTCCTCAGGTGAGCATCGTAAACCTATCGATAGCAATACGTTGATTGAGGCCGATTTGCATATTTGCGGTATGGACGGCGAAGACCTACTGGAAGACTGCGAAGAAGCGTTTGGCGTTCAGCTTGCCAAGGAAGAAGATGGCTATATGACAACGTTCTCTCTCGCAGAGAATGAGTATCTGTTTACGGGTGAAGGTATAGACTTTTTTGGCATCTGTCGGTTTATGCGCTGGGTACGTGGCATACCCGAACCTGTTATACGCGATTTAACCGTCGGCGAACTTCATGCTGTGCTGGTTAAAGCTGTGAAAAAGCAGGTAAAGCACGAGTGATTTTTACTTACAACGGGCATGGGATGATATGCCCGTTTTATTACTTAAGGGTTACATTAGATGGGAAGCACGATTACTCCGACATCGCCTTCCCTGTTCCACGCTTAACAGCCGGTATATCACCGGTATCATTCAGCGCTCCCGGAAACGTCTTCAACCACTGCGCGACTTTCTTTTTATTTATATTCACCACACTCATACCTTCCAGGCATCCCCATAATTCTCTTGTATGTTGTGGAGTGATCACAATGCAGTCTTTCATGGCGCGGATTTTTACGGGCATGCCGTTTATAAAGCCCGCACGGGTTAACCACTCGCCGCCTAGCAGAAGATATTTCATGTCTATGCGAGCATAGAGTTCGCAGCAGGCGGCACTGTCCTGCGGCGTTTCTGCGCGGGGGTGAATGGGTGCCGCGTTGGGCTGGTTGCCATGAAGGCGGCGGGCGCTGTTTTTGCGTACCAGCTCGCGGTTTTCAATCATGCCGGAGAAAGCGTCTGATTCTGTTTTGCAAACAGTAAACTCTGGCTTAAAATTCGTCGCAGCCATATACAACTCCTATCAAGTTGGTTGTGGTTAGCGGTATGGGGGTGTTGCAGCACCTTCATATCGCGAGTTCTCTCTTTAAATATTCCTTGATACTTCCTTTGCCGTACGGCGTAATTTCTGGTGACCATTATACAGGGCTGAATATAAATACAGCGGTTTTGGGTGGGGTAAATTTGGAATGTGCGAGGGGGATTCAGGAAATAGGGTTTTAATTCGAGAGATGACAACGCTTCGGCTGGAAATCACTTCAACTCACCTCCTCCAGATATCTGTTCGTTCGCAAATCTGGCGCTAATGCCGCATCGGTTGCCTCCACACCTTTCTCACATATCTCTCAAAAATTCATCAAACCGATAGATTAACGATTTACATCACTCTGATTTTGTTATGTGATCCTGTTACAGGCTTTAGTAACGCCCTGCCCAGCCAACCGTAACAGGACTTCATCGATGGAATTTTATCAGGCCGATCCGACGCTTGAGAACTACTGGCGTGGTGTGATCCTCTTTGGAAGGAACGTCGCATCTTACAAATTTGCGCTGGCGTCGGCGTTGTATGAAGTGGATAAGACGGGCAGCGATTTGATTACGCTCGACCAGCTTGCCGTACCGTTCAGCCACTATCTTTGCGAGCATCTGAAGCATGCGCCAAAACAGATCACCTCCCGCAGCAGCCAATTTCTGGAAACCTGTCTGAAGTTCAACCGAGGTGAAATCACCCACGCCCAGCTCATTGAAGCGACGGTGCGCCTGGGCTTTAACAACGTGATTGATGCCTTTCACTACGTGAACCAGGGTGAGATCGATAAACGTTTTTTCCTTGATGAGCGCAAAACCCACAACGGGATCCGCCTGACGGATAACTTCTATTCACTGGGCGAACGCCTGCAGTATAAAAACCTCGCCTTTGAAACCAATGCCCGCTGGAACCTGGTGGAACAGGCCTGGTCGATGGGGATTTCGCGTAACCTTGTGGGCGTGGAGTTCGATGAAGATAATCAGCTGTTGTTCACGAGGGTGAACGCGCGGCGCGTAGACATCACCAGCTGCCGCGACAGCCTGAATGGGTACCAGAAAGGACGGTGTTTTTACTGCTTCAAGCCCATCAGCCTGGTACCGGGAGACGCAGAACTGGCGGACGTCGACCACTTTATTCCCTGGTCTGCACGCCATGAAGTGAGCAATATTAACGGGGTATGGAACTTAGTGCTGGCCTGTCGATGTTGTAACCGTGGCGTTGAAGGCAAGTCGGCACGCATTCCCGAGCTCAGGCTCCTGCAGCGGTTACACACCCGCAATGAGTATTTTATTCAGAGCAAACTGCCCTTACATGAGACGATTGTTCTACAGACAGGGCAACGTCCTGAAGCACGGAAAAGCTTTCTTCAGCGTAACTGGCAGGCCGCGCTGAACAAACTTATCCATACCTGGAAACCCAACGCGGAAGGCGAGGCAACGTTTTAATGACATTTCACTACTATCAAAACCACGCGCAGGATTTCTTCGATGGCACAGTCAATGTCGATATGACCCCGCTATACGAGGCCTTCACCCAACATCTGCCACACGTTGCACGGGTTCTGGATGCGGGTTGCGGTTCAGGCCGGGACGCAAAAGCCTTTCATGAGATGGGTTATCAGGTGGATGCTTTTGATGCCTCTTCCGCGATGGTGGAGCTGGCAAGGCAACATACCGGGTTACCCGTGAAGCTGACGACGTTTTCAGAGATCGACTGTAAAGCGCAGTACGATGGGATCTGGTGCTGTGCCTCTTTGCTGCATGTCCCCTCTTCTGAGTTGCCTGCAGTGATGCAGAAGCTTGCGGATGCGCTTAAGCCTAGCGGAGTCTGGTACGTGTCGTTTAAGTATGGCAATGGTGAGCGCGTGCAGGGTGAAAGACGGTTTACGGATCTGGATGAAGAGGGGTTGCGGGTGTTGCTGAGGGCGGTTCCGGGAATAGAGATATCTTTGCTTTGGGCGACTCAGGATAACCGCCCGGACAGGGATGAGACATGGCTGAACGGGATATTACGAAAAAACGCCGCTTGATCATCAGGCGGTGCTAATCGACATGGAGTAAGTGAGTTCAGTAATTCATCACCTTGGTCAGCTCAACTTCACCCGTAGCGGCATTAAAGTACAAATAGAAAATGTCCCCTTTTAACTGATCGGGTTTTGACCAAATTTCCTTATCCCCCAGGCGACGCTTTTCCTTCGTGTATCCCAGCGTTTCGAGATACACGCGCAACGGTGCTGCACCAGTGGCCCCTTTAAAAAAGATGCTATTTGAAGGGGGATAACCATCGCCTGGATGCGCCTCGAAATAGTAATCGTGCGTGATACGCGGGGCGTTTTCAATATCCTTGTCAGTCAGCGTGTGGTAGTGGAAAAAGTCATTTTCTGTGTAAACAGTCGCTTCATCAGAACCCGATGCCACGAGCCAGACAAACAGCCATCCGAGAATAAAGACGGTGGCGACCGAGAGTGCACACCACTTCAGGATTTTTAAAAGCATTGTCATAGCTTAGCTCCCATGAACGAGAGCGATGTCCCATCGTTTGTAATGACCTTCACCACTTCGGATGCAAAATCATCCCACGGCCTGAGCCAGGTCATAAAATGCGGAAGATTGACCGTGTACGGCTGATGCCGCACACACGGGTCCTGTGGATCAGGAAAGAGAATCGGGCGAAAGCCATGGTTTTTATGGGAACCGATAGCGCCGTAGTAATCCCAGCGGCGAACGGCTGATTCATAGCTCACGGGTTTGAGACGGTAGCCGTACCGACCTGGAATAATTGCCCGATAGAAACCGAACAGGTCAGAAACTAGATCCTCACCGCTAAAGCCGCTGTCCGTATACCAGGAGAATGATCGCAGACTTTGCAGGCCTTCAAATCTGGATGCGGTGTTCATCATCATCGCCAGCATGATTCTGTTAATGTCTTCTGTGCTCCGGCCACGCTTAATTTCCCAATGAGAGAACTTCCCGACGCCGAGCCGTGATTTGAATTTTAAGACGCCCATATCTTGCCGATACATGACGGAATAAGATGGCTTACCGCTACGCTCTCCTTCAACGAATTGACGTTTGAGCGCCGCCACGTCATTGCCACGGGCATGTCCCATATCAAGCCAGCCTAACGCCTCGGTGTAGACTATTCCTCTGTCGAGAACGTCAAAGAGTGCCCCATCCTTAATCTCTCTTCTGGTGCTCATGCTTACATCTCCATATGTAGTCTAACGGGCTATGTTATAGGCGATTTTTTTGGCAGTCCAGACTATAGTCTTCTTGAACTACTTAAGCTTGTTTTTGCTCACTTCATAAAGTATTTAATGGCACATGAAATTCCATTGATATCCTGATGTTTAAAATATTTATTTCCCAAATTTAGTTAAATATTAACGTAAAAAATTCCGTCGAAAAAATGTGTTTGTCTTCGATTTGGTCAACTCATAAAAATCGCTGGACATTTTGTCAAGCAGCTGTTTTCGAAGTGTATCAGCATCTTTTTGCCATTTGCTTAGCTGTCGAACGAATACCTCACAATCTTCTTGTGTTCTGCACTGATCCTTTAAATCTTTAACAATATCACCAGCACGTGTAATCATAAAAAAATCATAAATATCGTTTTGCAGCTTCGTAACAATAGCTTCCCATTTTTGCCATTCATGATAATGGTGGAAGCGTAAGCCGTGTTCGCATCTTCGTCCTTTTTCCTTATCTGGAGCCCATTTGCTGTCATCTAGTAGGTCCTTATCTTCGGTAAATACTTGAACAGGAATCCAGGCATTTGAATCAGCCTGAGTAACTTCTAAGAGCCGAGACTGAACAAGCCCACTAATGCCACCTGCATAGTTGATAAGTTGTGATAAGACCTCGTCACATTCAGCAGAGAGCTTCTCCAGCCGGTCTATACGGATCTCAAGCTCTTTCTTACGAATTTCGCGGTTAAGCGTAAACCTGGCAGTAAGCCAGACAGCTAGAAGTGAAGCTATCGGAGTCAATAAATCTTTCAATTCAAATTCCATTCTTATCTCTCATTACATCTTAAGGGGTATTTTAATGTATTTCACTGATACTAAAGGCATTCAAGTTTCTAAGTACATCCCTCGAACACCACGAAAGATCCTCTTTCCTCAAAATTTCATTTACTACATCCTCTTTGAATGGGATCTCCAGCAGGAACGAAGCTGGTCTTTCAAGATTTGGAACAATAATTTTACCGTTACTAACCCAATGAGCCTCCAGCCTAACATTGAGATTTCACCATTCAACGTCCCGGCGGGCCCTATCTTTCTTAAGACAATAAAAAAATGCAGATTTACCATTAGGTGTTGGATGATTGTCCATCAGCATTAAAAGAAGAGGGATGCCCCATTCTGGGAGATAGCTATAGCGCCAGATCCCAAAGCTATCAGCTGTCCTGACCAATCGAATAAACGACTTTTGATCAAGCTTTCCTTTTCCTCCTCGTAATGAGCGACAAACAATCCAAGCCTTACACAGACTATCGAAGGCCATAAATTGAGCACGACGAGTTCTGGCTTGCTCTGTAGTTGCAGTACTGTCATTCCCAGAAAAACCACTAAAACGGCGTGTTTCAGCACTTAGTGGGCAAAACTCTCCATTCTCTGGAGGAGTAGAATGCGAAAACCTGGGGCGATAATTGGGGTTAGGTGTTACCAGTCCACTATCATGCACCGGTCTTTCACAAGCGAGGCAACGTAATGGAGGATAACTATCCCGAATGATTCCCTTAACTCTTTGCGCAAAATCATTGATATTGGTTTCAATCCAATCATTATTATCCAGAATTTCTGCTTTATTCATACTTTCAAATTTCCAATATTGTTGCTCCTGAACTACCAACACGCTCAGGATTACAGGTAAAAAAGGTAAAGCAAGTCATTTTTCACTATAAAAAGAAGCATCAAAGTTTAGCCCATTATCCCATTATTAGCTTTTCTATTTACTGACTAACCCATAACTTCTTTCAGAGACGAGTATTGACCCCGATACGTCGTATTACCAAACATCTGGCGGTAGTGGAATGCAACTATCCGGCCAAATTGAGCACACGATTAATGACAATGACGTATCTGAACAGACAAAAGTTGGGCATACCTCGCCGTTTTTCTCGGACTTTTCACGAGAAAGCCAGTGGGCTAGGCTATGTCATTCTTACAATCAGCAGACTCAATATGAAAGCGCTGAAAATATAATGATAAAACGCGCAGCAAGCTAGCCGGCGTAATATTCCAGATCGATCAGGTCATACGATTATAATGGTAGGATACCACCAAACGAATCGGAAAAACGTTACTGGAGGAATTTTAAAATGATGGCCAGTTGTAGTTGACTAATATTATACCAGCAAAGTCTGCCACTTCCCGGAGAATTAACCGAGAATATTCTCAAGAAGTTAATGAAGCAATATATTGGCTATATACTAAAGCAGTCTAAGGAAACCGAGCCTCTAAAGCAGATTTATTGGATTTTAAGAAATCGTAATTACAATAATGTAGCCAAATTTAACTATCACATGCATGATACATAAGGCCTTCATTGTGTGAGAAGGCCTTAATATTGTAAATGGACAGGTTAAATTTTAGCTAAATCGGTTCTAAAATATGTAGCCACTAATATACCAGTTCCCCCTCATCTTTGCCTAGCTTTTTTAATACCAAACATACTTACTTAATTTTCACTAGCTGGAAGATTACTAGCTACCATACGAAATGAACTTAATGCAGCTTCTAGATGCTCGATTATCTCATGTTGTAGCACGTCCGGCGGTGGCATATCATCCAGGCTATCTAAACTATCATCTTTTAACCAAAAGATATCAAGATTAGCTTTATCGCGCGCAACCAACTCTTCATAAGTAAAGTATTTAAAACGTGCGTTTTCTTGTCGTTCGAGACGATTTTTAGGGTTATAGGAGATTACGAATTCCTGCAAATCATGTAACTTTAGAGTATGTGTCTTTAAAGTGAAATGCTTGTTAGTGCGCAAATCATAGAACCAGATGCCTTTTGTATGAACTTGCCCATCTCTCGGCTTGGAATCAAAGAAAACTACGTTAGCTTTCACTCCCTGTGCGTAAAAGATGCCAGTAGGAAGCCGTAATATTGTGTGAACATCGCAGTTTTGCATTAACTTACGACGGATTTTTTCACCAGCCCCACCTTCAAATAATACATTATCCGGCAAGACAACCGCAGCTTTTCCATCTATCTTTAACATACTCATTATGTGTTGCAGAAAGTTAAGCTGTTTGTTTGAAGTTGTTTCCAAAAAGTCTTGGCGCTCGTATGTTAACGCATCACGCTCTTCTTCCCCTTCATCATTAGTGATGGTCAAACTGCTCTTTTTTCCAAATGGCGGATTAGCTAAAACATAATCGACCTTAATTTTTGGTTCTGAAATCAAAGCATCAGATCGATCTATAGCTGGTTCAGCGTATAATTCTCCAATGTTGTGTAAAAAAAGATTCATCAGACACATACGTCGTGTGCTTGGGACTATCTCATTCCCATAAAAGGTCCTTTCTCGCAAAAACTGTGCTTGTTTTTTATTAAGTTTAGGCACATCACGCTGCAACCAGTTGGTATTTTCTTTCAACCAGTTACCCGAACCTGATAACCATTCGTTTGCAACTAAGAAAAACCCGCCAGTACCGCAAGCAGGATCTGCAATTGTTTTCAACGGTTCAGGTTGTATACAAGCAACCATTGCTTGAATGATCGCGCGTGGAGTAAAATACTGACCAGCGCCACTTTTAGTATCCTCTGCATTTTTTTGTAGCAAACCTTCATAAAGCTCTCCCTTTGTATCAGTATCTAAGTTAATCCAGCTTTCAGCATTAATGAGCTGGACTAAACGAGAAAGCTTAGCTGGATCTTGGATCTTATTCTGAGCTTTGTAAAAGATTGCACCCAGCATACCCGGTTCATGGCCCAACTTGTGCAGGATGGCTAGATAATGGGCCTCTAAATGCTCGCCAGTTTTACTACTAAGGCTGCTCCAGTCATAGCCTTTGGGGATTTTCGTGTCCTGACGATAAGGTTTTTGCGAGTATTCGTATGCTAGTTTCAAAAAAAGGAGATAAGTTAACTGCTCTAAATAATCGCCATACCCTACGCCATCATCGCGCAGAGTATTACAAAAGCTCCAAAGTTTCTGAACAAGTGTGTTTGCGTTCATAAAAGCCCCTCAACCCAAGGCTTATCTCGATGTGTGCCAATGGCAGCTCGAAAAAAACCTGCGTATTCATGATTTGTTGATAGATGTTCTTGCAAATGTGATATGACTGCAGGCTGATTGCCAGCACAACGAATTAAATCATCCAGTACACGCCAAGCGTTTCTTTTAATTTCTGGAGTATTCCATTCATTAAAACCAAGTAGATCAATTGTATAACGAGCTCTTTGAAATTCCCATGTTCCAAGTGAAGCAGTTGGCTTCACCTCACCATCAATACCATGCGCTAGTAGCTCTGTATCAGCTTGTACACAAGGATCTAAAAGTTTTGGAAATTCTCGATTTAAGTCTTGCTCAGGTAATGAGCAACGTTGTGCTTCATCCTGAATCGGGAATTCATTAGATTTACCGTAGTTCGTTCCTGCTTCACTTTTTTCGGGACGATTACACCGCTGGCATGAAAGCCGAAAATTCCACCATTCGTAAGCCAACCAATAGTAACCATCATGCCCAGTTAAACCCACTCTATCGATTGTAATGCCTAATTTTGGACGAAAATGGTCGACATCGAAGGGGGCTCTCGTGCTCTTCGCTTCACAATACCAGCATTTATCGCAGCTCAACATTGATAGCCATTTCTTTAATCTCCCCCAACTACCATGGCTTTTAATATATGTAGAACGAAGCTCTTGGGTGGTTAACTCTCGAACTTTTGCGATTCTTCCTAAATAAATTTTATTCCAGTGTGTAGGTAGGTTAGGAGGAGTAGGAATATGTATGAAAATCATTATTTATCATCCTGCAAATTACGAAGCAAGCTTTGCACTAAAACCTCCATAGCTTTTTGCTTGTTCTCAGGAGTAAGAATTGCTTCATTAGTAATAGAATCTGAAGAGAGATCAAAGCGGGCACGAAGAAATTCTTGTTCGAGCCGATCCCTTGAAGCAAAATTAAAGTCAAGACCTTCAAGGCGTTGACGAATATCTCTTAAATGCTCACGCTCTGCGTCATTGAGAGGATCCTTCTGTGTAGAAAGTCGATGCAATTCCAGAAGATCATTATTGGTTGCCTTATCCAGACTGCTACCCAAGCCGAACATATCGCTGGTAACAATTCCAGCAAACCCCATTCCTTTTGGATCGACTGCTGGATTTTCCGCGCGTACGGCACCGCTGCCGAATTCGCGATACAATATTTGGACCTGCTCCCTAACTAGTTCAGCAATAGCAAGTGGGTTATGAGTTGTCAGTACAATATGACTGTTATTATCTCCAGTGTCATTTTGTCCAATAAACGACCTCAGGTAGTTTAAATATTGTACACTCCATCGAGGATTCAGATGTGTATCGGGCTCATCAAGTAAAAAAAGACTTTCATCCTCAGCAGTAAAACGGAGCAAGCCTAGTACTGTTAATAACTGCTGCTCCCCCTCACTCAGCTCGCGAAAAGTTACACTGCCATCATTTTTTTTAAGGCGGACCCGAATTTTAACCTCTTCGATCAGTTCCGAAACGTAGGTGCTTTCTAAGTCTCTAAAGAACTGTGCGGGAGCCTGATCGCCGACAAGACTACGTAACGCGTTAATATCTTTTACATACAAGTATTTGAATTGTAGTGTTTTTTCGTTCCATAGTGAGACTGGTATCCGTCTTGAGATTTCAATTGGTGCTAATGCAATATCATTTAGGCGTGACAAGAAATCCCGCACAACTCCGCGCGCATTCCAAAATCGAGCATCGCTATCAGTTGCGTTAGACTTCCATGGTGGTTGACGCAATACGAATAGCACGGACTCAATACCTTCATTAGAGTCGAGCCCTAGATGTTCATCTAAAAAAACTCTAACACTTTCAGATTGTTGTATCAAAAATGCTAATAGAACGAACTGGCTATGCACGGGCATGGCATAAAACAATCGTTTTAAGCCTGGATCCTCGCCTTTACGTAATTTGCTATCGTAACTTTCCAAGTAAGGGCGGAAAACCTCATGCATTCGAGTGCTTTCACCTGAGTAATAGCTAAAAACATAGCGTGGTAAATACTCAGTATCAGCATTCAAAAATGCCGTTAGTCTAAGCTTTTTACCACATAGAGCTTGTATGGTCTTATCATTATCAGGGGGATCTATCGCGTCATATTTACCTTTTACTTCATCATCAGTTGCCACATGAATAATGTAAGGTTCTTTTATTCGATCTGGGTCAGCATTTATAAAAATATGTCTCATTCCACTACCACTACCCATCCGATACGCTAACTGAAAGGCAAAAAGCGGCTTTCGTTTTCTAGCTATCAAATCACGGAAAATAATAGCTAATGCTTCCAACACATTTGATTTTCCAGTTCCATTCCAGCCAATCACAACTGTAACCCAATGGTCCTGATTGAAATCGATTGTGATATTTTTCAGATTCTTGAACTGATGAGTAGGACTATCTTTACTACTACCTAAAATAAGCTTATCTAAGCGCATGAATTAGCCCACTAATTTTATTCGATCAGTAATTTTTCGCCCTTGTGAATCCACTACTGGCTCGACCGACAAGCGATTACTCTTATCTAATGTCCGTAACTCAGCATATAACACCTCGATTTCCGCGGTGCTAGCATGATCCGCAACACCACAACGATGGAATGCCTCTTGAGCTGTCAACCAATCCCCGGCCTCGCTCAACACATCAACTAATTTCATTCCCACAGTGGCCACCTCCTTTTTCATCTTATTTTTCCGTGACTTAATCACTTTTTTTTGTGAGTTTTTCTGAGTAAATATGCGTTCCATTAATAAATGGACACTTTCGTCTCTAGGATCTTGTGGTGTTAGCTGGCCAGAGAATGCAGTTCGCAGAATATTTTTTCGCTGGGCGGAACATTGTTGAAGCGAAAGATCAATGGAAGCCAATTGTGCACGAATATTGTTCTCAGCTTCTCCAATCATTCTCACAATCATTTTTTGCTCATCGACAGGTGGTACCGGAATTGTTAGATTGCTAAAACGACCAAGACTTACTTTTTTTTGAGCAACTCCTTGAGTCATTGGCCCTATTTGTCGCTTCCCGATGTTCGAGTTAAGCACAATCTTTAAGAAAAATGGATTCATAAGTGCTTCATTACAGCGAATTTTTATGCAGTCCGCAGTAATAACTGCGAGAGGTTGACTGTCTGGATATACGTCAGCATCTCCCGGAGGTTCTCCCATTTTTGTGACCAAGACATCGCCTGCAACCACACTATGCGCATTCAATTCTTTTGCTTTGTCCTGCGATATAAATTTAGTGAACTCGCCACCATAATTACCCGAACGAATATTACGTACAAAAACCAACGGTACACCGAAGTCACGATAATCAGATACTTTAAGATTGCTACCAAATGGTCCTATAGCAAGACTGTGCCGTTCATCGGATACAATCTGCTGCACATTTGCCCATTCCCAAGCACTTGGTAGTTGCGACAGATTAGCCATACCGGGTCGTAAAAAGTCCGGAGATTCTTTCTGCCAACCTTTAATTGGTTTCTTACCTTGCTCAGTAATTTTGGCTAGTTTACCGCCCTCCCAATGAGAACGACGTTCATTCAGAACATCATGAACTAACTGAACTCCGTTTTTTTCAATTCTATGATTTTCTCGCCATTTTTCTGTAAGCCCTCCATTAGCAGCAACATTTAGTAGGGATTGGCGGTATTGGAGAAGCTTCTTACGCGCAGTTTTAAGCTCCTCGACTCCGGCATCAAGAACGGTGAGTAATTCTTCAATTTTTTCTACAATACGGGCTTGCTCGGCAGTGGGAGCAAGAGGAAACGGAATTAACGCAGCTTTTGCTCCAGATAACTCTAAAAAAGTTGTCCCGCTCGCTAAGCTTTCTGCATGACTTTTAGCTAACGTAAGCCAATAGTAAACGTAATCAGAGAGTACTCCTTGTGCTGGAATGAAACTCTTGAAACCTTGATTTGTAGTAACTGGTCTAGATGCTATCGCAACATAACCAATGGGAGCTCGGGAGCTGAACAGCACTGTTCCTTTAGGTAGCCAACGAGCTCCCGACTCTTCAAACCCCAGCTTTGAAATTGATCGAACTCCACCAGAAATATGTTTTTCGGAGTACCCAGACAAATCAGCAGGCGTGATCCAAGGAATAGAGCCCTCAAAATTTTTCGGGTTTTTGGTGCTTGGAGTCCCTCCACCAACAACCTCAGCAACATTCCCCATTGTTGTCCAGAGCCATGTATCGGGGATTTGCCATAGTTTGCTCACGCCACCCATTCCTTATTTAACACTATTATCATAATATTCATCTTCTTACAGAAGATAGCGACAACTTATGTAGCACACTCTTGTTGGTCATTTTATAGTAAAATCGGTCATCTAAATCAATTCTAGTGTGTTAACTCTGCCCACTTGCTGCTGTACGCATGCTTTAAAGGCATAGCACCAGATTCTCGATACAATCGCTTCCCAAATGGTTAAAGCGAAAGAACAATAGTAGCCGAGTAGCATTTTGCATGCCAAAGCCAGTGCTGATTATCCAAGCAATACGATGTGCAGATTATAACAAAGTTAACAACCGCCGCCGATAGAGTTCATCAAAAGGAGTCAGTTTGTAGTTGCATAGTGAATTTGGCCACCTGAGTAGAGGTGATATCATCGCCTCATAGTCAAAAATAGGTGACATTATGACCGGACGTAACAGACGCAATTTTAGCCCTGAGTTTCGCCTTGAAGCTGCCCAGCTTGTACTCGATCAGCATTACACCGTTGCCGCTGCTGCCACTGCAATGAATGTCGGCAAATCCATGATGGATAAGTGGGCCCGCCAGTTGAAAGAAGAGCGAGCGGGCAAATCACCCATAACTTCACCCATGACACTTGAGCAGATCGAAATACTTGTTGACCACTACAGTTCTGTCCTCACAAGCGGCTTGATGTGTATTGACTCAGATTAACGTCTGGTGAAAGGAATATAGCGGATAGCCTTATGTGGCGCTGATTTCAGACACAAAAAAAAGCCGCTCTTAAGCGACTTTGATTTGCATCTTTTGGTGCCGAAGGCCGGACTCGAACCGGCACGTATTTCTACGGTTGATTTTGAATCAACTGCGTCTACCGATTTCGCCACTTCGGCACTGAAGGGGATGCGGAAACGTTGTGGATTATACCTGTCGCGCGCCGCCATGCAAGCGACGACGCGCGAAACCCGCGCTAAGTGCCCAAAAAACCAGCGCTACCTTCAGTCCAGCTCAGACACCGCCAGCCGAATCACCCCCGCAGCCTTCTGCTCCGGCAGCGCCAGCACCTTCGCCCACATCTCCTGCACCATATCGCAGGAGAGCTTCTCTTTGCCCGCCGCCTTCTCCGGCATCTGCAGCAGCTGGATATCCTCGCCGTACTTATCGGCAAGCGCCTTCATAATCGGTCGCACATCCTCGACAGCCGCCTCGCGTTCGGCCGGGGTCACGGTGTGGCGGTTTTTGCCGTAGGCCGCGCGCATCATGTCGGCGTCGGCCTGCATGCGCCGCGTCATCAGGTCTTTATCCAGCATGCGCATCGGGTTTACGCCGCCCTTTACCGTCGGGTAGAGGAAGCGGAAGCAGGCGTCGTCGCTCACCTTCTGGATGGCGGCGGTCTGCTCCATATTGATGGTCATGTAGTTCACCACGTTGGCGTCCGGGGCGTTTTGCAGGCGCGACATCTGCAAATGCAGGATCTGCGGCTGGATGGTGTCGATAATCTGCTGCTCCGGCTCGCCGGCCTTTTGCAGGGCGGCCATCTGGTCAAGAATGCGCTGGTGCAGCACAGGCTCTTGCTCCTTAATCACCTGCCAGGCGGGCATCGCGTTAAGGGCAGTATCAATTTGCGCTTCCGGAGCGCGCTGCCTGTCGAAGAAGACCCAGAACGCCACGGCGGCAGCCGCGACAACAACAATGACCGTACTGATCCACGTTTTTTTCATCTCGCATCCTTATCCTTGCGTTATGCCGGTTTACACCGGCACGCCGCTGTGGAAGCGAAACTCGTTGTCCGGTGTCGAGATAAGTGTGGCTTCAATTTCGCCAAAATGCTGTATGCGCGGTGAGATATCGTCGTCGCTCACCTGCTGGGCCAGCGTCAGGTAGTCCTGATAGTGGCGCGCTTCCGAGCGCAGCAGCGAGAGATAGAACTTCTGCAGATCGTCGTCGAGGAACGGGGCCAGCGCGGCGAAGCGTTCGCAGGAGCGGGCTTCGATGTAGGCGCCGCAGATGAGCTTGTCGATCAGCGTCAGCGGTTCGTGGGTGCGCACTTCCTTCAGCATCCCTTTGGCGTAGCGGCTGGCGGTGATTTTGACGTACGGAATGTCGCGGGCCAGCATCGCCTCACGGACCTGCCAGAAGTGGTGCAGCTCCTCTTTAATCAGCAGCACCATGCTGTCGATGAGCGCCTGGCCCCACGGGTCGTCGGTTTTGGGCATTACGCTTTTGCCAATCTGCTTGTGCAGGGCGATGAAGTCCGGCTCCGGGCCGTCGCGGAAGGTGAACTGTTCGTAGGGCTTGAGCCAGTCGAGCAGGGCGTCGGCACCGCTTTCGTCGGCGACGTATTTACGCACCAGCAGCAGCGCGGTCTGGGCGGCCTTGAGCTCGCACACCATGTGGTCGGTGAGCAGCAGCGGCAGGTTCGCCGGGTCGCGGGCTTTATCAATCCATGCTTGCGGGGTCGGGCACTGGAGGAAGTTGAGTACGGGGGCGAGTATCTGCGGGTAATCCATGGTTCTGCCTTGAAAAAGCGGTGGCGCGCGCCACCGCCTGAAACGCTTAGTGACGCACGCCGTCGTCGTCTTCGTCGAC
The DNA here is from genome assembly GCF_026344075.1 of Enterobacter nematophilus. Lineage (NCBI taxonomy): Bacteria > Pseudomonadati > Pseudomonadota > Gammaproteobacteria > Enterobacterales > Enterobacteriaceae > Enterobacter > Enterobacter nematophilus. The sequence goes on from NZ_JAPKNE010000004.1 coordinate 377,876, forward strand.
GTAATCTTCGTCGTCGCCTTCTTCGCCGTCTTCACCGTTCGGATCTTCGAAGTAGGTTCCCCAGCCGTCGTACTCCACGTCAAACTTCTCGGCCAGGTTCATCAGCTGTTCTACCTGCGCGTCGATCAGCTCCGCCTTCAGCGCGCCTTCGCTCAGGATGTCACAGCAGATGACGGTGTCGCCCTCTTCCACTTCCAGCTCTTCCGGCTCGGTCACTTCGTAACCCAGCTTGAAGGCTTCCACGGCCATTTTTTCCAGCGCGTCGAAATCATCCGCAGAGAAATGGTGCTCGATGGTGTACAGCGCGTCCGGATCGCTACCGTCTTCCAGCAGCTCTTCAATAATCAGACGCGTCTCTTCGCGTTGCTCTTCCAGTAATTCCGGGTTTGCCATGGCTCAATCCTCTTTAAAGTGCGGCAGATACTTCTATTTTCACACACGGACGGGTTTGCCTCCACCTTTGTTGGAAAGATTTGTGAAACGGGGTTGCAAATGAATAATTACACATATAAAGTGAATTTTAATTCAATAAGTGGCGTTCGCCATGCGAGGATAAAATGTCCGATTTATACAAGAAACACTTTCTGAAACTGCTCGACTTTACCCCTGCACAGTTCACTTCTCTGCTGACCCTTGCCGCACAGCTCAAAGCCGATAAAAAAAATGGCAAGGAAGTACAAAAGCTTACCGGTAAAAACATCGCGCTCATCTTCGAAAAAGACTCGACCCGTACACGTTGCTCTTTCGAAGTTGCCGCATTTGACCAGGGCGCGCGCGTCACCTACTTAGGGCCGAGCGGCAGCCAGATCGGGCATAAAGAGTCAATTAAGGACACCGCGCGAGTGCTCGGGCGGATGTACGACGGCATTCAGTATCGCGGCCACGACCAGGAAGTGGTCGAAACGCTGGCGCAGTATGCGGGCGTGCCGGTGTGGAACGGGCTGACCAACGAGTTCCACCCGACCCAGCTGCTGGCGGACCTGCTGACCATGCAGGAGCACCTGCCGGGCAAGGCGTTTAACGAGATGACGCTGGTCTACGCGGGCGACGCGCGCAACAACATGGGCAACTCAATGCTGGAAGCGGCGGCGCTGACCGGGCTGGATCTGCGCCTGGTGGCCCCGAAGGCCTGCTGGCCGGAAGAGAGCCTGGTGGCGGAGTGCAGCGCGCTGGCCCAGAAGCACGGCGGGAAAATCACCCTGACGGAAGACGTGGCGGCGGGCGTGAAGGGCGCGGACTTTATCTATACCGACGTGTGGGTGTCGATGGGCGAAGCCAAAGAGAAGTGGGCGGAGCGGATTGCGCTGCTGCGCGGGTATCAGGTGAACGCGCAGATGATGGCGCTGACCGGCAACCCGAACGTGAAGTTCCTGCACTGTCTGCCGGCGTTCCATGACGACCAGACCACGCTCGGCAAGCAGATGGCGAAAGAGTTCGATCTGCACGGCGGAATGGAAGTGACGGACGAGGTGTTTGAGTCGGCGGCGAGCATCGTGTTCGACCAGGCGGAAAACCGGATGCATACGATTAAGGCGGTGATGGTGGCAACGCTTGGGGAGTGATTGGGTCCTCTGCGCGCTGGTGCCCTCACCCCGGCCCTCTCCCACAGGGAGAGGGAGAACATCGGCTCCATTTCATTGATTTTTCACCCCGAAAAAGGTACGTTTTCGCCTTAATTCCAGCGTGGACATGCCAGCATTATGCCGATTATTCAGTCTGTTGAACGTGCGTTGCAGATCCTCGACCTGTTCAACGAGCAGGCCACCGAGCTTAAGATCACCGACATCAGCAAACTGATGGGGCTGAGCAAGAGTACCCTCCACTCGCTGCTGAAAACCCTGCAGCTTCACGGCTATATCGATCAGAACCCGGAGAACGGTAAGTATCGCCTCGGCATGAAGCTGGTTGAGCGCGGCCATTTCGTCGTGGGCTCCATCGATATTCGTCAGAAGGCGAAAGGCTGGCTGACGGAGCTGTCCCGGCGGACCGGGCAGACCACCCATCTGGGGATCCTGGACGGGCGTGAAGGGGTCTATATCGAGAAGATTGAAGGCAAGCTGGCCGCCATCGCCTATTCGCGCATTGGCCGCCGCCTGCCGGTTCACGCCACCGCCATCGGCAAGGTGTTGATTGCGTGGCTGGGCGAGGCCGAGCTGAACGCCCTGCTGGAGGGCTATCAGTACACCACCTTTACACCCGCGACCCTCGCCTCTCGCGAAGCGTTAATGGCCGCCCTGGCGCAGACCCGCGAGCAGGGTTTTGCCCTGGACAGCGAAGAGAACGAGCAGGGCGTGCGCTGCGTGGCGGTGCCGGTGTGGAACCACGAATCCCGCATCATCGCCGCCTTGAGCCTGTCGACGCTGACCTCCCGCGTGGACGATGCCGAGCTGGCCCGCTTCCGCGAGCAGCTTCAGCAGGCCGGGCTTGAGCTCTCACGCGCGCTGGGCTATACCGGCTCGTAGGTGAAGTAGTCGAAGTCCGCGTGGCAGCCGTCGCCGCTGATGTCCTCGCAGTGCAGCCCCACAAACGCGCCGGTGAAGAAGCCGCGCCCGCCGATGTAGTCGTCCGACAGCTTCCACGCCTCATAGGTTACCGGCACGGCGTGCCACGTCTCGCCGTCGAACGAGTAGCTGTAGCGGTAGACCAGCGTATCCACATCCACCCGCAGCCAGACGCTCTGCGCACTCTCCGGCACCGGAATGGGCCGCTCGTGCAGCGGCCATGACGGCACGTTGTGGTCGAGCTGAATAACCTTGATGGTTCTCCCCTGCCCCTCCTCGTAGTCCACAAAGCAGTAGCTCCAGTTTTTGCTGTTGTAGTAGCAGGTCAGCCCCGCGCTCTGCTGGAAGTGAACCGGCGAGAACTGCATCCGCGTCTCGGCCCGGAAGGCGAAGTGCTGCCAGCGTCGCGCCACGGTCGACTGGGTGAAGGTCGAGTTGAGCGAGTCGTTGCCGTAGAGCCGTAAATAGCCCGGGCGCGCGCTGAGCGAGCCGAGGGTGTCATCGAACGGAATGCGCAGGGTCTGCAGTTCCGGGTCAAGCGTGCTGCCGTCGAAGTCCTCCCGCCAGTTGCCCTGAATGGATGCTGGCTGCTCCGCCATCTGCGGGCCTTTCACGGTCAATTGCGCGTGCTTGCCGCCTTCCACGAACGGCCAGCCGTCGCGCCACTCAATGCGGGCGATGCCGGTCTCGCGCCCCAGCGGGCAGTAGCCGCGCCCGCCGGCGGCCAGCAGCGGCACGCCGGGCAGGCGCAGCGGACGGCTGGTGAGGTAGGCCATGTACCATTCTCCGGTGTGGGTTTGCAGCAGCGAGCCGTGGCCGCTTTTTTGCAGCGGGTTCTCCGGCAGATGCCAGCTGGTCATCATCGTCACGTCCGGGTGCAGCTCGTATGGCCCGTCGATATTTTTTGAACGCAGCACCACGACGGCGTGCTCGTAGCTGGTCCCGCCCTCGGCGACCATCAGGTAGTACCATCCCGCGTGGCGATACAGGTGCGCGCCTTCGGTGTAGCAGAGCGGCGTGCCGGTAAACAGGGTTTTGCGCTCGGGCGAGAGGGTGCCGGTCTGCGGGTCAAACTCCTGCATCACGATGGTGTTGTGCGGGTTGCTGTGGTGGCGAGGCCCCCACGGGCGGTATAGGTAGTACTTGCGGCCATCGTCGTCGTGGAACAGGGACGGGTCGAACCCGCCGTTGCCCATCGGGATCGGCTCGCTCCACGGACCCTCGATGGAAGGCGCGGTGACGAGGAAGTTGCGGCCGTTTTTCCACGGCGAATCGACAATCTTCACATCGGTGTAGAGCAGCCAGAATTTACCGTCGGCGTAGCTCAGGCACGGCGCCCAGATGCCGCCGGAGTCCGGGTTGCCCTTCATGTCCAGCATCGACACGCGGTCCAGCGGGGTGCTGACCAGCGACCAGTTTTTCAGGTCGCGGGAGTGGTAGATGCGCACGCCCGGGAACCACTCGAAGGTCGAGGTGGCGATGTAGTAGTCCTCGCCCTGACGGCACAGGGACGGGTCCGGGTTGAAGCCGGTAAGTATCGGGTTAGTGATTTCCATATTGCCTCCGGTTAATGGGATGCGGCTGTCGCGGCGTCGGGAACGGCCTCGCCCTGCGCCGCGCGGTGCTTGATCAGCTGCTGGCTGATGGCCTCCACGCGGGCGTCGGTGAGTTTGTAGAACGACAGCATGATGAACATGCCCGCGTAGAGCACCACCGGCACCACGCAGAACAGAATTTTGATGGTGGTGAGCACCTCAACCGGCTGCACGCTGCTGCTGGCGGAGTAGTTCACGTACGCCAGGATCCAGCCCACCACCGCCCCGCCAATCGCCAGGCCAATCTTCAGGCTGAACAGGTAGGTAGAGAACACCAGCCCGTCGAGGCGGCGCCCGCTGCGGCTCTCCTCGTAATCCACCACGTCAGAGGCCATCAGCCACTGCAGCGGCGTGGTGGTGTTAAAGACGAACAGGAACAGGATGTTGAGGGCGAAAATCAGCGCAATGTGCTCCGCCGGGGTGAAGAAAATCAGCAGGCTGATCAGCGAGTAGGAGACGATGATCCACTTGAAGGCGGTGACGCGGTCGAAGCGGCCCAGCAGGCGGGAGGAGCAGAGCGAGCCGAACATGGTGGCGAGGCTGCCGTAGAGTAAAAACTGGGTCGCCATCTCCGGGTGATCCATCACGTATTTCACAAAGTAGAGCGTCGCCCCGCCGCGCACCACGTTGGAGCAGGTCGCCATCATCTTGAACGCGCACATGATCCGCCACTGGCCGTTGCCCAGCAGCAGCTTAAGGTCTTTCGCCACCGACGAGCCCGGCTGAACCTCAAAGGTGTAGCGCTCTTTGGTGGTGAAGAAGCAGACGTAGAGCAGCACCACGCCAACCAGCCCCAGCACGCACATGGCGCCGAAATAGCCCACCTGCTCGTCCCCTTTGCCAATGATGCTCACCAGCGGCAGCGCGATGCCGCTGATGGCGAGCGAGCCCGCCGCCGCCAGGAAGAAGCGCCAGGACTGCAGGGCGTGGCGCTCTTTCGGGTCGGCGGTAATGACGCCCGGCATGGCGCAGTACGGCACGTTAACGAAGGTGTAGACCAGAGTCAGGAGAATGTAGGTCACGCAGGCGTAGATGATTTTGCCCTGCGCGGAGAAATCCGGCGTGTAGAAGGTCAGCACGCAGACGATGCCGAACGGGATGGCGCCCCACAGCAGGAACGGGCGGAACTGGCCGTGCCGCGTGCGGGTGCGGTCCACCAGCAGCCCCATCAGCGGGTCGGTCACGGCGTCGAGCACGCGGGAGACTAAAAACAGCGTGCCCATAATGCCCGCGGAGAGTCCAAACACGTCGGTGTAGAAATAGGCCAGCAGGAACATCGTGGCCTGCCAGACGAAGCCGCAGGCGGTGTCACCCAGCCCGTAGCCAATTTTGTCTTTCATGGTTAATTGCGTCATCAGAATTACACCCTTATGTAGTGTGCTGAATTACAACATCGTGTTAATGGAGTGTAATGAGCTGTTCAATTAACCAGCAATAGTCATATCTTATTTCCGAATTATGTTATTTTGCTTTTGTGACGCCAACGATATATCGCAACCAATTGTTTAAATTAATAAATTACAGACATAGGGAAACCGCCCGCGGAATATTTTCCGCAGACAGTTTTATCTCTGAAAATAATTAAATGCCGAGCGCTTTTTTACCGGCGTTAATTACCTCAATGATTTTATCGGTGTCATAAATACAGCCTTTCCAGGTGCCGCCGCTCACCGACTGCAGTGCCGCCCACAGCCGGGTATCGTCCGGCAAAAAGTCGTGGGCGTGCAGGTCCGGGTGCGTCTGCCGCAGCGCCAGCTCGCGCGCGCCCTCTTCCGGCGTCAGCGGGTTGTCCGCGGTGCCGATAAAGTTCACGCTGCCCGTAAGGGTCAGGCGGTCCACGGCAATCTCGATGATATCGTTATCGCGCAGCTTGCCAATCGGCCCGCCCGCCAGCGCCTCCGGCGACACGTGGCCGAAGCAGGCGCCCGTCGACACGCCCGAGAAGCGCGCATCGGTGATTAACGACACCGTCTTGCCCCACGAGATATGCTTCAGCGCGGAGGTGAGCTGGTAGGTCTCTTCCATGCCGGTGCCGGACGGCCCGCCGCCGATCACCACCATAATATCGCCCCGCTGAATCTCTTCCCGCTTGATGGCCTTAATGGCCTGAGCTTCCGAGACAAACACCCGCACCCGGCCGGTGTGGCGGTAAACGCCATCGTCACCCACCACCGACGGGTCGATCGCCGTGGCCTTGATCACCGATCCTTCCGGCGCGATGTTGCCCGTCGGGAAGCAGACCGTCGAGGTCAGCCCTTTCGCTTTTGCCTTCTCCGGCGGGAGGATCACGTCGTCCGGCTCCACGCCGTCCTGCTCGCGCAGGCACTGGCGGAAGCGCGCCCGGCGCTCCGAGCTCTGCCACCAGTCGAGGTTCTCGCCCACCGTCTGGCCGGTCACGGTCATCGCGTCCAGATGCAGCAGGCCGAGATCGCGCAGGTGGAGCATCACCTCCGGCACGCCGCCCGCGAGGAACGCGCGCACGGTCGGGTGATAGTCCGGGCCGTTGGGCAGCACGCTGACCAGGCGCGGCACTCTGCGGTTGACGCGCGTCCAGTGCTCAACGTCCGGGATCGTGCAGCCCGCCGCGTGGGCGATGGCCGGAATGTGCAGCAGTAAATTCGTCGAGCCGCCGAACGCCGCGTGGATCACCATGGCGTTTTCGATGGCTTTGTCGGTGAGGATATCGCGCGTGGTGATGCCGCGGTTATCCAGCTCGCTCACCGCCCGCGCCGACTGGCGGGCGATCTCCAGCCACACCGCCTGCCCGGACGGGGCCAGCGCGGAGTGCGGCAGCGCCAGGCCCAGCGCCTCCGCCACCACCTGCGAGGTGCCCGCCGTGCCGAGGAACTGACACCCGCCCCCCGGCGACGCACAGGCGCGACAGCCCAGCTCGGCGGCCTCCTGTAATGACAGCTCGTGGTTGGCAAAGCGCGCGCCGATGGTCTGCACCTTGCCCGCGTCTTCCCCCACGGTCGGCGGCAGCGTCGCCCCGCCCGGCACCAGAATGGTCGGCAGGTCGTGCATCGCGGCCAGGGCAATCATGGTGGCGGGCAGCCCTTTATCGCAGGTCGCCACGCCGATCACCGCCCGGCGCGTCGGCAGGGAGCGGATCAGACGGCGAAACACAATCGCCGCGTCGTTGCGGTACGGCAGGGAGTCGAACATCCCGTACGTCCCCTGCGAGCGCCCGTCGCACGGATCGCTGACGAAGGCGGCGAACGGGATCCCGCCGCTGCGGGTGATCTCCTTCGCCGCCGCCTGCATCTGCATGCCGATCTCCCAGTGGCCGGTGTGGTAACCCAGCGCAACCGGACGTCCGTCGCCGGCGCGGATGCCGCCCTGGGTGCCGATGATCAGCACCTCTTTGCCGGTGAGCCTGTTGGCGTCCCAGCCCATTCCGGCGTTCTGCGTCATGCCGAACAGGTTGCCGCTGGGGGATTCCATCAGCATCTGCGGGGTCAGCGGCAGCGCGCCCTGCGGCCCCGCCGCGTGGGTCATCACCGCATAAAACGCGTCGTCCTGTGGGGTGAAAATTTTCTCAATGGTCATCGTTATCGTCCGGCTCAGCAGAGCTTGAGCTGTTGCAGCAGGGTTTTCAGCTGCGCCCTGCGCGGCTCGTCCAGCGGCGATGCGGGCGGCAGCACGTGCGTAGAAATCGGGCGACCGCAGAGCACAATCGCCTCCTTAATCACGTTCACAAACGGCGTATCAAGCTGATACATCTGCGGAATTTGCAGCAGGGTCTGATGATACTCAGCCGCTTTCGCCACGTCCCCGTCGCGCCAGGCTTTCAGAAGATTTACCGAGACCTGCGGGGCAAAGTTGCCGCTGGCCGAGATCGCCCCGTCGCCGCCGAGCAGCAGGGTATTAAAGAGGTGATCGTCGTAGCCGCACAGCACGGTGAAGTGCGGATGGGCGCCTTTGACGGTATGGATCATGCTGCGCAGGTGGGCGACGGAGTCGATGGTGTCTTTGATGCCGATAATATTGCTGCGCGAGTCGGCGAGGGTTTTCACCAGCGCCGGGGTCAGATCCTGCCCGGTCAGCGCCGGGAAGTTATAGAGCATCACCGGCAGCGTGACGCTGTCCGCCACCTGCTCGAAATAGCGGATCAGGTTCGCTTCCGACACTTTCCAGTAGTAGGGGTTAATCACCACGATGCCGTCCGCCCCCGCCTGCTGCGCGTGCTGGCTCAGCTCAACGGTCTCCCGGGCGTTAGTGCCGCCGGTGCCGATCAGCACCGGCACGCGGCGATCGACGCGATCGATAGCAAAGCGGGCAATGGCTTTACGCTCTTCGGCGCCGAGCTGGGAGAACTCGCCGCCGCTGCCCAGGAAGAACAGGCCGTCAACGCCCGCTTTGATGAGATCGTCGATCAGCGCGGCGGTGCCCTGCTTATCAAGCTGACCATCGGCGGTAAAAATGGTGGAGACAGGGGGAATGATTCCCGTGAACAACGCGGACTGCGGCATGTGATCTCCTTGCTGAATCATTTTGTTCTACATTATAGAACAGCGTTCATTAATTTAACGATCATACTATGACGCAGAAAAAGGAGAGGTAAATGGGAAGGGAAGAAGGAGTGCGGGAAATTTAAGCTGGATCACATATTAGAGGGTGCGGCCTGATGCCCTCACCCCGGCCCTCTCCCACGGGGAGAGGGTGTAAAAGTTCCCTCTCCCTGTGGGAGAGGGTTAGGGTGAGGGCAAATTACTCAACCAACATTTTAACGACCACTTTCCTGACCTTAGCAGGTGCTCCCACCGCGCACAGCGGCTTGTGCACTTCGCCCGGGTAAAACACCACAAAATCCCCTTCGTTCAGCACCACGGTTTTCTCCTGCTCGCCTTCCGGCAGGAACGCGATGTCTTTGTCCGCCAGCCAGTCGGTGTCCGGCGCGCCGTGCGGCAGGGTGCTGAAGGTCATCCCTTCCTGACCCTTCAACACAATCTGGATATCCAGATAACGCGCGTGGTACTCGGCGCGGCGCTCGGCGAACGGCTGGGTCGTGTCTTCCGAGACCAGATAGAACAGGCTGTTGCCGTTGATGTCGTGCTTGCCGAGCGGCGTGGCGTCGGTGACGTGGGCTTTAACGTGCTCAATCGCCTGGCGCAGCGCGTCAGGCAGCCAGGACTGCAGATGGTGGATGTTGCCGATAATCATGAGAAACCCCTCAATGTAAAACAACGTTTCATTTTGGTCTTTTATACGAGAGTTAAGCCTGCCATACCAGCCCTTTTTCGATGAGGTTTGCGCCAGCGCATGTTTATCGGGAAAGGTGTTAACCCGCTGTTAATCCTGCCCGGGCAATTATGCAGGGGTTATGCATAACCTCATTTCGCGCGCGCTAAGGCGCTAACATAACCCATTGAAATAAAGCGCTTAATAACAAAACCCACTGCCGTATCACATTTTATGACTTTGATAATTTACGTTATAAACTCATAATTATTTATGGATTTTCCTTAAGTCAAAAATAGTTAATTGTCATTATTGCATAGTCATTCTTTTCATTTTATTTAATCGTTTAAAATCAAATGGATAACTAATAATTACAAAGTGTGTAATTCTACATAATAATAACAACATCAAATAATGCCCCCGGATCCTGCTTAGCTATTCATATCCCAATAATATGAAATTAATCATTATCTGATGCGAATCATGCAAATGAAAACAAACCTTTCAATATCCTTTTTCGCGTGAGCAATATCACATTACGGATTATTTAACTGCCTAGTATAAATCTCGAAATCAATTGAGCTTAGCCGCCATGTAATTAAGCAAAACGCATGGCGCATGCCCTTTTTATTCTGAAAAAAGTTAAAGGAATAATTATGGAAAAGCATTACGTCGGTTCTGAAATTGGTCAATTGCGTAGCGTTATGCTGCACCGCCCAAATTTAAGTCTGAAACGTTTAACCCCGTCAAACTGTCAGGAGCTGTTATTTGATGACGTGCTCTCCGTTGAACGGGCGGGTGAGGAGCATGACATCTTCGCAAACACGCTGCGCGAGCAGAGTGTGGAAGTCCTGCTGTTGACCGACCTCCTGACACAAACCCTTGATATCGCAGAGGCAAAATCCTGGCTTCTTGAAACGCAAATCTCTGACTATCGCCTCGGCCCAACCTTTGCTGGCGACGTGCGCGGCTGGCTGGCGGATATGCCGCACCGAGAACTGGCGCGCAGGCTGAGCGGCGGATTAACCTACGGCGAAATTCCGGCGGCGATTAAAAATATGGTGGTCGATACCCACACGGCGAATGATTTTATTATGAAACCGCTGCCGAACCATTTATTTACCCGCGATACCTCCTGCTGGATTTATAACGGCGTCTCGATTAACCCAATGGCCAAACCGGCCCGTCAGCGTGAAACCAATAACCTGCGGGCAATATATCGCTGGCACCCGGCGTTTGCCGACGGCGATTTTATTAAATATTTCGGCGACGAGAATATTAATTACGACCACGCCACCTTAGAAGGCGGCGACGTATTGGTGATTGGCCGCGGCGCGGTGCTGATAGGCATGTCCGAGCGCACGACCCCGCAGGGCGTGGAGTTCCTCGCCAACAGCCTGTTCAAACACCGCCAGGCCGAGCGCGTGATTGCCGTTGAGCTGCCCAAACACCGCTCCTGCATGCACCTCGACACCGTCATGACCCACATCGACGTGGACACCTTCTCCGTGTATCCGGAAGTGGTGCGCAAAGACGCCCAGTGCTGGACGCTCACCCCGGACGGACGCGGCGGCCTGCTGCGCACGCAGGAAACCGACCTGCTGCACGCCATCGAGAAAGCGCTCGGCATTAACCAGGTGCGACTGATCACCACCGGCGGCGACGCCTTTGAAGCCGAACGCGAGCAGTGGAACGACGCCAACAACGTCCTGACCATCCGCCCGGGCGTGGTGATTGGCTACGAGCGCAACGTCTGGACCAACGAGAAGTACGACAAAGCGGGCATCACCGTGCTGCCCATCCCCGGTGATGAACTCGGACGCGGCCGCGGCGGCGCGCGCTGCATGAGCTGCCCGCTGGAACGCGACGGAATTTAAAGGAGCCATCATGGAACGAAAACCCACTCTGGTTGTGGCCCTGGGCGGCAACGCGCTGCTCAAGCGCGGCGAGCCGCTGGAAGCGGAGATCCAGCGCCAGAACATCGAGCAGGCCGCCCGCACCATCGCCGGGTTAACGGAGCAGTGGCGCGTGGTGCTGGTGCACGGCAACGGCCCGCAGGTCGGGCTGCTGGCATTACAGAACAGCGCCTACGACAAAGTCACCCCCTACCCGCTGGACGTTCTCGGTGCCGAAAGCCAGGGGATGATCGGCTACATGCTCCAGCAGGCGCTGAAAAACAACCTGCCCCAGCGCGAGGTGAGCGTCCTGCTCACCCAGGTGGAAGTGGACGCGGCCGACCCGGCCTTCAGCAACCCGACCAAGTACATCGGCCCGGTCTATAGCGAAGCGCAGGCGAAAACGCTGGCCGCGGTAAAAGGCTGGGTGTTCAAGGCCGACGGGAGCTATTTCCGCCGCGTGGTGCCGTCGCCGCAGCCGAAGCGCATCGTCGAGAGCGACGCCATCACGGCGCTGATCCAGCGCGACCACCTGGTGATCTGCAACGGCGGCGGCGGCGTGCCGGTAGTGGAGAGCGACAACGGCTATCGCGGCATTGAGGCGGTGATCGACAAAGACCTCTCCGCCGCCCTGCTGGCGCGCCAGATCGAGGCCGACGCCCTGCTGATCCTGACCGATGCCGACGCGGTGTACCTCGACTGGGGCAAGCCGACCCATCGCCCGCTGGCGCAGGTGACGCCGGAGCTGCTCAGAGGGATGCAGTTCGACGCCGGATCGATGGGGCCGAAAGTGGCCGCCTGCCGCGAGTTTGTTGAGGCCTGCGGCGGCATTGCCGGGATCGGCGCGCTGAATGACGGCGCGGAGATCCTGGCGGGCGAGAAAGGCACGTTGATTCGTAACTGAGAACTCCCCCCCTCACCCTAACCCTCTCCCCAAAGGGGAGAGGGGACGATTACACCCTCTCCCCTTTGGGGAGAGGGCCGGGGTGAGGGGAAAGGTTTTTATAATTTTAAAAAGGATTTACCCATGACCATCAACCTGAAAAACCGCAACTTCCTGAAACTGCTGGACTACACCCCGGCGGAGATCCAGTACCTGATCGACCTCGCCATCGAGCTGAAGGCCGCCAAAAAAGCCGGGCGCGAAAAGCAAACTCTGGTCGGGAAAAACATCGCCCTGATCTTTGAAAAAACCTCTACCCGCACCCGCTGCGCCTTCGAGGTGGGCGCGTTTGACCAGGGCGCGCAGGTGACCTACCTCGGCCCAAGCGGCTCGCAGATTGGCCATAAAGAGTCGATGAAGGACACCGCCCGCGTATTAGGCCGCATGTATGACGGCATCGAATATCGCGGCTACGGCCAGGCCATCGTTGAGGAGCTGGGCGAGTACGCGGGCGTGCCGGTGTGGAACGGCCTGACCGACGAGTTCCACCCCACCCAAATTCTCGCCGATCTGATGACCATGCTGGAGTATTCGCCGGGCAAAACCCTGCCGGAGCTGAGCTTTGCCTATCTGGGCGACGCGCGCAACAACATGGGCAACTCCCTGATGGTCGGCGCGGCCAAGATGGGGATGGATATCCGCCTCGTGGCGCCGAAATCCTTCTGGCCGGAGGCCGGGCTGGTTGAGCAGTGCCGCGCTATCGCCAAAGAGACGGGCGCGCGCATCACCCTCACCGACGACGTGGAAGAAGGCGTGCAGGGGGCCGATTTCCTCTACACCGACGTGTGGGTCTCCATGGGCGAGCCGAAGGAGGCCTGGGCCGAGCGCGTCAGCCTGATGAAGCCGTATCAGATCAACGCGGACGTGATGAAGGCCACCGGAAACCCCAACGTCAAGTTTATGCACTGCCTGCCCGCGTTCCACAACGAGCACACCAAAGTGGGCCGCGAGATCGAAATGGCGTACGGCCTGAAGGGGCTGGAAGTGACGGAAGAGGTCTTTGAATCACCGAATTCAATCGTCTTCGACGAAGCAGAGAACCGCATGCACACCATTAAAGCGGTCATGGTGGCGACACTCGGCGACTAATCACCGCCCGGCGCGCCGCGGGTGCGCCGGGTTTCAGGAGAACATCATGGGCAAGTTCAAGTTTCCCTCCGCTTACACCATTCTCTTTTTTCTGATTGCCGTGGTCGCCGTGCTGACGTGGATTGTGCCGGCCGGGCAGTACCATATGGCGATGAACGAGGCGCTCGGCAAGGACGTGCCGGTTGCCGGCACCTACGCGCACGTGGCGGCGCATCCTCAGGGGCTGGTGTCGGTGCTGATGGCGCCGATTGCCGGGCTATACGATCCGGAATCCGGCCAGGCCGGGGCGATCGACGTCGCGCTGTTTATCCTGATCATCGGGGGATTCCTCGGGATCGTCACCAAAACCGGAGCGATTGACGCCGGGATCGAACGCGTCACCACTAAGCTGCGCGGTCGCGAAGAGTGGATGATCCCGATCCTGATGGCGCTGTTTGCCGCAGGCGGCACGATTTACGGCATGGCCGAGGAGTCTCTGCCCTTCTACACCCTGCTGGTGCCGGTGATGCTGGCGGCGCGTTTCGATCCGGTCGTTGCGGCTTCTACCGTGCTGCTCGGGGCGGGGATCGGCACCCTCGGCTCGACTATTAACCCGTTCGCGACGGTGATCGCCGCCAACGCTGCCGGGATCCCCTTCACCAACGGCATCATGCTGCGCATCGCGCTGCTGGTGATTGGCTGGGTCATCTGCGTGGCGTGGGTGATGCGCTACGCCCGCAAGGTGCGCAAGGATCCGTCGCTGTCGATCGTGGCGGATAAGCAGGAGGAGAACCTCGCCCACTTCCTCGGCAACAAGGGCGAACGGTCGCTGGAATTTACCCCGGTGCGCAAAATTATCCTGGTGATTTTCGCCCTCGCCTTCGCGGTGATGATCTACGGCGTGGCGGTGCTGGGCTGGTGGATGGCGGAGATCTCGGCAGTGTTCCTCGCCAGCGCCATTATCGTCGGGCTGATTGCGCGGATGAGCGAAGAGGAGCTGACCTCAACCTTTATCAACGGCGCGCGAGATTTGCTGGGCGTCGCGCTGATTATCGGCATCGCGCGCGGTATCGTAGTGATCATGGATAAGGGCATGATTACCCACACCATTTTGCACAGCGCCGAGGGGATGGTCACCGGGTTGTCGACGGTGGCGTTTATCAACGTGATGTACTGGCTGGAGGTGGTGCTGTCGTTTCTTGTGCCATCTTCGTCCGGCCTGGCCGTTCTGACGATGCCGATCATGGCGCCGCTTGCCGATTTCGCTAACGTCAACCGCGACCTGGTGGTTACGGCTTACCAGTCGGCGTCCGGTATCGTTAACCTTGTTACTCCCACCTCTGCCGTTGTGATGGGCGGGCTGGCTATCGCCCGCGTGCCCTACGTGCGTTATCTGAAATGGGTGGCGCCGCTGCTGGGGATATTAACGGTGGTGATTATGGTGGCGTTAAGCCTGGGCGCCGTGTTGTGATTTGCCGGATGGCGCTGCGCTTATCCGGCCTACGGATCGGTGCAGTGCCACCGGTTATTTCGGGAACTGATATGGGAACTATGATGGATTACGAAGAGTACTCTCCCAAAGAGCAACTACAGCTAACGGTCTGCCAGCGTCTGATCGCGGAAAAGAGCTATCTCTCTCAGGAGGAGATCCGCCGCGACCTGCAGGAGCGGGGTTTTGAGACCATCAGCCAGTCCACCGTTTCACGTCTGCTCAAGCTGCTCGGTGTCATAAAAATTCGAAATGCCAAAGGGCTAAAGATTTATTCGCTGAATCCCCAGCTGCGCCCTGCCCCCGACGCCGCGCGCACCGTCTCCGAAATGGTGGTGAGCGTGGAGCATAATAGCGAATTTATCCTTATCCATACCGTCGCCGGATATGGCCGCGCGGTGGCGCGTATTCTGGATTATCACCAGTTACCGGAAATTTTAGGCGTGGTGGCCGGAAGCAGTATTGTCTGGGTCGCCCCTCGGGTCGTGAAGCGCACCGCCCTGGTGCATAAGCAAATTAATTATTTACTCAGAACGCATTAATATTCATAAAGAACCGTTTGCATTGAGTAAAGCGTGCATTAAATCGCTTGATCCGCAAAGCGAGCTGCGTATAATGCCCGACAATTTGCCGGGAGGAAGCATGGTCAAGCGTGTACGACATAACGTCTTACCGCGTCTGAAATCAGACGCTGGCCTGCCGTTTTTCTTCCCGTTGCTAAACCTATTCCCAGAGCCCCTCATTTGAGGGGCTTTTTTTTGCCCGGCGTCAGGAGATAAACATGAATCCGCTTTATCAAAAACACATCATTTCCATAAACGACCTCAGCCGCGAAGAGCTGGAACTGGTTCTGGAAACCGCGGCAAAACTGAAGGCCAATCCGCAACCGGAGCTGCTGAAGCACAAGGTGATTGCGAGCTGCTTCTTCGAGGCCTCGACCCGCACGCGCCTCTCCTTTGAAACCTCCATGCACCGCCTGGGCGCGAGCGTGGTGGGCTTCTCGGACAGCAGCAACACGTCGCTGGGCAAAAAAGGCGAGACCCTGGCGGATACCATTTCAGTGATCGGCACCTACGTGGACGCGATTGTGATGCGCCACCCGCAGGAGGGCGCGGCGCGTCTGGCGACCGAGTTTTCCGGCGGCGTTCCGGTGCTGAACGCCGGTGACGGTGCCAACCAGCATCCGACGCAGACCCTGCTGGATCTGTTCACCATTCAGGAGACCCAGGGCACGCTTGAGAACCTGAACATCGCCATGGTCGGCGACCTGAAGTACGGCCGCACCGTTCACTCCCTGACTCAGGCGCTGGCGAAGTTTAACGGCAACCGCTTCTTCTTCATCGCCCCGGACGCGCTGGCGATGCCGCAGTACATTCTCGACATGCTGGACGAAAAAGGCATTCAGTGGAGCCTGCACGCCAGCATCGAAGAGGTGGTGGGCAACGTGGATATTCTCTACATGACCCGCGTGCAAAAGGAGCGTCTGGACCCGTCCGAGTACGCCAACGTGAAGGCGCAGTTTGTCCTGCGCGCAAGCGACCTCGAGGGCGCGCGCGACAACATGAAGGTCCTGCACCCGCTGCCGCGCATCGATGAGATCGCAACCGACGTGGACAAAACGCCGCACGCCTGGTACTTCCAGCAGGCCGGAAACGGCATCTTCGCCCGCCAGGCGTTACTGGCACTGGTTCTGAATCGCGAATTGGCACTGTAAGGGGAAACGACAATGACACACGATAACAAACTCCAGGTTGAAGCCATCAAGCGTGGCACCGTGATTGACCACATCCCTGCGCAGGTCGGCTTTAAGCTGCTGACGCTGTTCAAACTGACCGAAACCGACCAGCGCATCACCATCGGCCTGAACCTGCCGTCGGGAGAAATGGGCCGCAAAGATCTGATCAAGATCGAGAACACCTTCCTGACCGACGAGCAGGTCAACCAGCTGTCGCTGTACGCGCCGGAGGCCACCGTTAACCGCATCGACGATTACGACGTGGTGGGTAAATCTCGCCCGAGCCTGCCGGATCGCATCGAAAGCGTGCTGGTCTGCCCGAACAGCAACTGCATCAGTCATGCTGAGCCGGTTTCCTCCAGTTTTGCAGTGAAAAAACGCGCCGATGACATCGCGCTCAAATGCAAATACTGCGAAAAAGAGTTTTCTCATTATGTGGTGCTGGCCAACTAATTGAGGTTGGTAAAGGATCCCGGCCTCCCTATAATGGCCGGGAACATTTAATCAGCTGTTATTCTGGAGAAATCATGACCAAAGTACTCGCGACGGAAAGTGCACCAGCGGCTATCGGCCCTTACGTTCAGGGCGTCGATCTGGGCAGCATGATCATTACCTCTGGCCAGATCCCGGTGAACCCAAAAACCGGTGAAGTGCCAGCCGACGTAGCGGCGCAGGCGCGTCAGTCGCTGGAAAACGTGCAGGCGATCGTTGAATCTGCCGGTCTGAAAGTGGGCGACATCGTGAAAACGACCGTTTTCGTGAAAGATCTGAATGACTTCGCGACCGTTAACGCCACCTACGAAGCCTTCTTCACCGAGCACAACGCCTCCTTCCCGGCGCGCTCCTGTGTTGAAGTGGCTCGTCTGCCAAAAGACGTGAAAATTGAAATTGAAGCGATTGCCGTACGTCGTTAATTCATTTCAATTTACAGAGGGCAGCTGAGGC